>DEDT01000049.1:155-36171 GCA_002350105.1 Selenomonadaceae bacterium UBA2897
TATGTCATCCCGGGCAACGATGATGCAATCCGTGCCGTCAAACTGCTGACGGGCAAGATGGCTGACGCCGTGCTCGAGGGCCGTCAGGGCCAGGATGGCGACGAGGCATCCGAGAAGGATACGCAGGCTGAGTAAGCTATCAGCGCGATATTGATTAGAAGAAAAACAGAAAGCGGGGTAAGGGCCTTATCCCTTATCCTGCTTTTTTTATGAGTGATTAGGAGGAAACAACCAAATGGCAACGAAGATTACGGCCGCAATGGTAAAAGAGCTGCGCGAGAAGACGGGCGCAGGCATGATGGACTGCAAGAAGGCCCTGACGGCTACGGACGGCGATGCAGCAGCTGCTGTTGACTGGCTGCGTGAGAAGGGCATCGCCAAGGCTGCCAAGAAGTCCGGTCGTGTCGCCGCTGAGGGCGCTGTCGGCGCCTATGTGACGCCGGATGGCAAAACGGGCGCTGTCGTCGAGATCAACTGCGAGACGGACTTCGCGGCTGGCAACGAGCAGTTCAAGAGCCTCCTCGCCAAGGTTGCCCAGCACATTGCTGAGACGAAACCGGCTGACCTCGATGCGCTGAACAACAGCGAGCTCGACGGCCAGAAGGTTTCCGACATCATCACGAACGCTACGGCTACGATCGGCGAGAAGATTTCCCTGCGCCGCTTTGCCTGCTACGAGTCCGCTGGCCGTCTGGCCTCCTACATCCACATGGGCGGCAAGATCGGCGTACTCGTCAACCTGACGGGCGGTGACGAGCAGCTCGGTAAGGACGTGGCTATGCAGATCGCTGCTGCTGCGCCGATTGCCATCGATGAGACGGGCGTACCGGCTGATGTCATCGACCATGAGAAGGATGTTGCCCGCAAGACGGCACTTGAGGAAGGCAAGCCGGAGAAAATCGTCGACCGTATCGTCGAGGGCCGCATCAAGAAGTTCCTCAAAGAGGTCTGCCTCATCGACCAGATCTTCGTCAAGGATTCCGATAAGACCATCAAGGATATCCTCGGCGGCGTAGAGGTCAAGGAGTTCACGCGCTTCATGCTCGGCGAAGGCATCGAGAAGAAGGAAGAGAACTTCGCAGCTGAGGTTGCGGCACAGATTAAGTAAATTTTTCCACTTTATTTTGCCAGGAAAAGAGGACACATGGTATAATAACTTGTGTTCTCTTTTTTGCCAAATAGAAAAGATTGAGCGGCAGACGTCGTGTAGCAGTGAGCGGGAGGTGTCCCGTGCTGTCTGATGGAGGTAAGGATTTTGGAAACGGCTAAGTATAAACGGGTAGTGCTCAAGCTGAGCGGCGAGTCCCTCGCCGGCGATCAGGGCTTTGGTATCAATCCGGAAGTCGTAGAGGACATTGCAAAGCAGATCAAGATCGTGCGCGATCATGGCGTAGATGTGGCAGTCGTCGTGGGCGGCGGCAACATCTGGCGCGGCCTGGCCGGTTCGGCCAAGGGCATGGATCGCGCCACGGCTGACTACATGGGCATGCTGGCCACGGTCATGAATGCCCTGGCCCTCAAGGATGCGCTCGAGAAGCAGGAAGTGGACACGCGTGTCCAGACGGCCATCGAGATGCGTCAGGTTGCCGAGCCTTACATCCGCGGCAAGGCGATCCGCCACATGGAGAAAGGCCGCGTCGTCATATTCGGCGCGGGCACGGGCAATCCGTACTTCTCCACCGATACGACCGCTGCGCTGCGCGCTGCCGAGACGGAGGCCGATGTCATCCTCATGGCCAAGAAGGGCACGGATGGCATCTATGACAGCGATCCGAACAAGAACCCGAACGCGAAGAGATTCGACGAGATTACCTATAGCGATATCCTGAGCCGTGGCCTGCAGGTCATGGATTCCACGGCGACGAGCCTGTGCATGGACAACAAGATCCCTCTCGTGGTTTTCAACATCGACCATCATGAGAACATCGTCAAGGCAGCCCTCGGCGAGGATATCGGCACGACCGTAGGAGGCGAAATCGCATGAGCAATGAAATTCTCTCCACGCATGAGGAGAGCATGAAGAAATCGATTGAAGCGTATAAGCATGAGCTGAGCAGCCTGCGCGCCGGCCGCGCTACGCCGTCGCTTCTGGACCGCGTGATGGTGGACTACTATGGTGCACCGACGCCGGTGAACCAGATCGCGAAGGTGACGGTGCCGGAGCCGCGTATGATCCTTATCCAGCCGTGGGAGGGCTCCATCCTCCACGACATCGAGGTGGCGATCATGAAATCGGACCTGGGCCTGAACCCGAACTCCGACGGTACGGCCATCCGCCTGTCCATCCCTGCCCTCACGCAGGAGCGCCGTCAGGAGCTCGTGAAGGCGGTCAGCAAGAAGGCCGAGGAGGCCAAAGTCGCGCTGCGTAACGTGCGCCGCGATGGCAACGACGCCATCAAGAAGCAGGAGAAGGCCAAGGAAATCACCGAGGATGAGTCCAAGCGCCTGCAGGATAAGATGCAGAAGCTCATTGATAAATACGTCAAGCTGGTCGATGAGCTGAAGGACAAGAAGGATAAGGAGGTCATGGAGGTCTGATGGCCGCCATACCAGACTGCATCGGCAGGTCTCAGGCTGAGGCGCAGCAGCTGCTGCGCGCGGCCGGACTGTCTTTTACCGAGGAAATTACACGCCCAACGCGTGATTTTTTCAAGACAGATTCTACCTGTCTTTACGTCGTCCGTCAGCGGTTGCTGGCGGGGGATGAAGTACGTCTGACCC
The DNA here is from genome assembly GCA_002350105.1 of Selenomonadaceae bacterium UBA2897. Lineage (GTDB taxonomy): Bacteria > Bacillota > Negativicutes > Selenomonadales > Selenomonadaceae > UBA2897. The sequence continues at coordinate 2,877 of DEDT01000049.1, forward strand.
TGGCGGCCAGAATGGAGAAGGAGGTGTCTTGTCATGGCTTATAAGATTGGTGAGGACTGCATTTCCTGCGGTTCCTGCGCTGCTACCTGCCCGGTTGAAGCAATCAGCGAGGGGGCGGAGCGCTACGAGATCGACCCGGATAAGTGCATTGAGTGCGGTGCTTGCGCTGCCCAGTGCCCGGTATCGACGATTGAAGCTCCCTGATGTGAGACAACGATAAGTTTTTATCAGCGTTTCCTTCTGGAACCGGCCCCTCATACTGGTGACAGGCGAGGGGCTTTGTTCTTTTCTGCCCCTGCAGGAAGACAGAGGGAGAAGGAGGCAGATCATGCTGAAGAAGATTTTAGGCGGACTGGGTTCTTCGGAGAAATTCGAGATCCCGGCACATGACTCGCTACTTTTTAAAGATATAAAATGGGATCGGCTGCCGCGCCACGTGGCCGTCATCATGGACGGCAATGGCCGCTGGGCTACGGGCAAGGGCCTGTTGCGCACGGCGGGGCATACGGCGGGCGTCAAGACGTTGAAGAACATCCTCAAGACGGCCATCGGCCTGAAGCTGGATGCGCTGACCGTCTATGCCTTTTCGACGGAGAACTGGAAGCGGCCGCGTCCCGAAGTGGATTTCCTCATGCAGCTCTTTTCGGATTATCTGAAAAAGGAATTGCAGGAGATGCACGAAGATAACGTGCAGATTCACTTTATCGGCCGCATCGACGGCCTGCCTGCGAGCCTGCAAAAGCAGATGCGTGAGGCAGAAACCCTCATGCAGCACAACACGGGCGTAAAGTTCAACGTCGCGGCGAATTACGGCGGTCAGGATGAGATCCTGCGCGCCGTGCAGAGCCTCGCGGCGAAGGTGGCGGCAGGAGAATTGCGCCCCGAAGAAATCACGGAGCAAGCCATCGATGACGCGCTGGATACGCGCGGCAACCTGCCTGTTGACCTCGTGATCCGCACGAGCGGCGACGAGCGCCTCTCGAATTTTCTGCTCTGGCAGTCGGCCTATGCCGAGTTCTATTTCACCAAGGTGAACTGGCCGGACTTCACGCCCGCGGATTTCGTGGCGGCCATGGTGGATTTCGCCGGGCGCAATCGCCGTTTTGGCGGCCTGAAAAATCAGTAAATCATGTGAGCAGGATAGGAGGATAACCTTTTGCTTACGCGTATCATTACGGGCATTGTCGGCATCGCGCTGATGGCCTTTATCATCCAGACGGGCGGCACGCTCTTTGCGGCCTCCGTACTGGTGCTGTCGCTCGTGGCCTGGTTCGAGTACGTGCAGGCCTTCAGCCACAGGGGTGGCAACCTGACGTTCGTGCTGGGGCTCATCAGCCTCGTGTTGCTCTGGGGCTGTGCCTGGCTGGGCAACGATGGCGAGATGCTGCTCGTCATCAGCGGCACGGTGTTGCTCATTTTGCTGGCTTCCGTGCTGCTGCACGGCCGCATTTCCTTTGTCGATGCCTGCACCTCCATCGCGGGTATCCTCTACTTCGGCCTTTCCTTCGGTTACGTGGTGCAGCTGCGCTTTTTGGATCCGGAGGTGCTGCTCGCAAGCCCGCTGGGCAATTTCGAGTTCGGCTGCGCGATAATCTGGGTCATGTTCATCGGCACCTGGGCCAGCGATACCTTTGCTTACTTCGTGGGCTCGGCCATCGGCAGCCATAAGCTCTGCCCCTCCATCAGCCCGAATAAGACCATCGAGGGGTTCCTCGGCTCGGTCGTGGGCACGACGGCATCGGTCTATGGCCTGAGCTTCTTCTTCGGCCTGCCGCAGCTGGAGATGGCGGGCCTCGGCTTTGCCATTTCCCTGCTGGCGACGCTCGGCGATCTCGTGGAGTCCGTGGCGAAACGCTATACGGGCATCAAGGATTCGGGCAACATCATCCCGGGACATGGCGGCGTCTGGGATCGCTTTGACAGCGTGCTCTTTACGGCACCGCTCGTGTTCTTCTTCGTGCAGTTCATCAGCCTGGTTGGGAAGTAAGGGAGGTACAGCAGGATGAAAAATATTGCCGTACTCGGCTCGACCGGCTCGATTGGCCGGCAGACGCTCGATGTGGTGCGCAGCCATCCCGAGCTCTTCCATATCAGTGTGCTCGCGGCGAACCGCAGCGACGAGTTGCTGGAGCAGCAGATCAAGGAGTTCCAGCCGGAGCTCGCGGTGCTGGCCGATGAGGCAGCATATCAGCGGCTCAAAGCTCGTTACAGCGGCAAGACGAAGCTTGCGGGCGGGCGTCAGGCCTTCATTGATGCGGCGGCGGTGCCGGAGGTACAGACGGTCGTGACGGCCATGATGGGCTTCGCGGGTCTGGAGCCGACGCTGAAGGCACTCGATGCGAAGAAGAACATCGCGCTCGCGAACAAGGAGACGCTGGTCGTAGCTGGCGAAATCGTCATGCGCCGCGTCAAGGAGCAGGGCGTGGCCCTGCTGCCTGTGGACAGTGAGCACGGCGCATTTTTCCAGTGCCTGCAGGGCGAGCGGCGTGACAAGGTCGAAAAGCTGCTTCTGACCTGTTCGGGCGGGCCGTTCCGCGGCAGGAAGCGTGAGGAGCTCGTGGGTGCCACGAAGGCACAGGTGCTCGCGCACCCGACCTGGACCATGGGCCAGAAGATCACCGTGGACTCGGCGAGTCTCGTGAACAAAGGGCTCGAGGTCATCGAGGCGAAGTGGCTTTACGGCGTGAGCTACGACCAGATTCAGGTCGTCGTGCATCCGCAGAGCATTGTGCACTCCATGGTGCAGTTCTGCGATGGCTCGGTCATTGCGCAGCTCGGCTGTCCGGACATGAAGCTGCCCATCCAGTATGCACTGACCTATCCGGAGCGTCAGCCCTCGCAGTTCGAGCGGCTGGATTTCTGGCAGCTGCATGACCTCACGTTTGAAAGGCCGGATACGGAGACGTTCAAGGGACTGAAATTCGCCTATGAGGCAGGCCGCATCGGCGGTTCCATGCCCTGTGTGTTCAACGGTGCGAATGAGGTGGCCGTGGCGGCTTTCCTGCGCGGCGACATCCATTTCCTCGATATCTATGATGTCATCGAGGCGGCCATGCTCAAGCGTGAGACCATCCTCGAGCCGACGCTGGAGGAACTGCTGGCCGAGGATCAGTGGGCGCGTAGCTACGCCCGCGATTTCCTCGCCAAGAGGGGATAACATCCTCGTCAAGAAAGGTATAAGGTAATTTATGGTTTTGACGATAGCGGCGGCCATCTTTGTCTTTGGCCTGCTGGTACTCGTGCATGAGCTCGGTCATTTCGCCACGGCGAAATGGACCGGCATGCGCGTCGATGAGTTCGCGATCGGCTTCGGCCCGAGACTTTTCAGCGTCAAAAAGGGTGAGACGGTCTATTCCATCCGCGCCGTACCGCTGGGCGGCTTCAACGATATTGCGGGCATGGATCCGGCGAACAATGATGCGGGCTCGCGCGGCTACTGCGAAAAGCCGGTGCTTCACCGTATGATCGTGATTCTGGCCGGCTCCATCATGAACTTTATCCTGCCGATTTTCCTGTTTTTCGGCATCTTCTACTTTGCCGGCGTCAGCACGCCGAATCCTGAGCCGGTCTTCGGTCAGGTCATGGCGGGGAAGCCGGCCGCGGAGGCAGGCCTGCAGACGGGCGACCGCGTGGTCAGTCTGAACGGTGAGTCCATCGCCAGCTGGCAGGAGTTCGTGACGGCGACGAGTAAACTGGAGGCCGATACGCCGGCGGTGATCACCGTCGAGCGCGGCGGCGAGCAGGTGGAGACGACTGTCACGCCGAGCTATGACAAGGGTTCGAAGCGCACGGTCATCGGCGTCATGAGCGAAGTTAAGACGATGCATCCGGGTTTTTTTGCCTCTATGGGGATGGCCGTGCAGCACACGGGACAGATCATCTACATGATGCTCGATGCCCTGTACAAGCTCATTCTGGAGCTGTCGGGTGCTGAGCTCGCAGGGCCAATCGGTGTGGCGCAGATGGCGGGGCAGGTGGCCCAGCTGGGCATCGTGCCGCTGCTGAACTTCACGGCTTTCCTCTCGCTGAACCTCGGCATCGTCAACCTGTTCCCGATTCCGGCGCTGGATGGCGGCCATTTCGCCGGCCTCTGCGTCGAGGCTGTGCGTGGCAAGCCACTCGGCGAGAAGTCCATGTATTACCTGCAGGTCGCGGGCATCACGCTGCTGGTGCTCCTGATGCTGCTGGCGACGAAGAATGACCTCGTGCGTGTCTTTACAGGAGGCTGAGTAGATTGATCAAGCGGAAGAAGACGCGGCAGATTCATATCGGGCCCGTGGCCATCGGCGGCGGCGCTCCCATCTCCGTGCAGTCGATGACGAATACGAAGACGACGGACACCGAGGCGACGGTGGCGCAGATCCGTGCGCTGCAGGCGGCGGGCTGCGATATCGTGCGCCTGGCCGTGCCGGATATGGATGCGGCGAAGAATCTTGGCAACATCATCAAACAGGTCAGGGTGCCATTGATTGCCGATATTCATTTTGACTATAAGCTGGCCATCGAGGCCATTCATCAGGGCATTTCGGCACTGCGCCTGAATCCGGGCAACATCGGCGGCGAGGAGAAGGTCAGGGCTGTGGTCAGGGAAGCCAAGGCCGCACAGATCCCCATCCGTATCGGCGTCAATGCGGGTTCGCTGGACAAGAAAATCCTCGCGCAGTACGGTGGCATCACGCCGGAGGCTATGGTGGCTTCCGCCATGGAGCACGTGCATATCCTCGAGGCGCAGGATTTCTACGACATGAAGATTTCGCTCAAGGCACACGACGTGCCCCTGACGCTGGCGGCCTACCGCCTTATGAGCGAGACCTGCGACTATCCGTTGCACCTCGGCATCACTGAGGCGGGCACGGTGAATACGGGCATCATCAAGTCAGCCGTGGGCATCGGTGCACTGCTGGCTGAGGGCATCGGCGATACGCTGCGCGTGAGCCTTACGGGCGACCCGGTCGTTGAGGTACGCGTGGCCAACGAGATCCTGAAATCCCTTGGTCTCAAAGAGTACGGCCCGACCCTCGTGGCCTGCCCGACCTGTGGCCGCACGAGCATCGACCTGCCGGCCATTGCGGCCCAGGTGGAAAAGAAGCTGGCGGGCATGACGGACCCCATCGAGGTCGCGGTCATGGGCTGTGTCGTCAACGGCCCGGGCGAGGCGCGCGGCGCCGATGTCGGCATCGCAGGCGGCAAGGGCGAAGGACTGATTTTTCGCAAGGGCGAAATCATCCGTAAGGTGCCCGAGGACCAGTTGGTCAGTGAACTTTTCAAGGAAATAGACGCAATCATAGAGGAGCGTAAAAAGTAATGAGAGCAAGTAATCTGTATGCACCTACCCTGCGCAACACCCCGGCTGAGGCTGAGGTCGTGAGCCATCAGCTCATGTACCGGGCAGGCATGATCCGTAAATCCGCCGGTGGCATGTACACGTTCCTGCCTCTTGCGTGGCGCACGATCCGCAAGATCGAGCAGATCATCCGCGAGGAGATGGATGCGGCAGGCGGTCAGGAGATCTGCATGCCCATCCTGCAGCCTGCGGAGTTCTGGCAGGAGAGCGGCCGCTGGGGCGCCTATGGCGAGGAAATGATGCGCATCAAGGATCGCCATGGCCGCGAGTTCTGCCTCGGCCCGACGCATGAGGAGATGATCACGGCACTCGTGCGCGATGAGGTGCGCTCCTACAAGCAGCTGCCGCTCATGCTCTACCAGATTCAGGATAAGTTCCGCGACGAGCGCCGTCCGCGCTTCGGCCTCATGCGCAGCCGTGAGTTCATCATGAAAGATCTCTATTCCTTTGACCGCGATGAGGCGGGCATGCGCGAATCGTATCAAAAGATGTACGATGCCTATACGAATATCTTCACGCGTATGGGGTTGGAGTTCCGCCCGGTTGAGGCAGATACGGGCGCGATTGGTGGCGCGAATTCGCATGAGTTCACGGTGCTCGCCGACGCCGGTGAGTCGAACATTGCTGTATGCACGAAGTGCGACTACGCGGCGAGTGATGAAAAGGCCGAGCTGAAGCCCATCGAGGTCGAGGTGGAGGATATGCTGCCGCTGGAGAAGGTAGCGACGCCGGGCACGCATACGATAGAGCGGCTCTGTGATTTCCTGCAGGTGCCGGTTGAGAAGACGATCAAGGCCGTGGCCTACCAAACGGATACGGATGAGCTCGTGCTCGTCTTCGTGCGCGGCGACCACGAAGTCAACGAGACGAAGGTGCTCAACTGTATCGAGGGCGCGCTCGATCTGCGCATGGCCGATGAGTCGGCTATCACGGCGGCGGGCGGCTGCGCGGGCTTCATGAGCCCCATCGGCATCAAAAAGGGCACAAAGATCATCGTCGATCCGACGGTCATGCATATGTACAATGCCGTGGCCGGTGCCAACGAAAAGGATGCGCACTACAAGAACGTGAACCCGCAGCGCGATTTCACGAATGAGGGGCTCATCGTCAAGGATGTGCGCCTGATCCAGGCGGGCGACCCGTGCCCGCACTGCGGCGCTCCTGTGCGCATGACGCGCGGCATTGAGGCCGGTCAGGTCTTCATGCTTGGCACGAAGTACAGCGAGGCCATGCATGCGGTGTTCCTCGATGAGCAGGGACATGAGCAGCCGTTGGTTATGGGCTGCTATGGCATCGGCGTCGGCCGTACGATGGCCGCTGCCATCGAGCAGAACAACGATGAGCAGGGCATTATCTGGCCGCGTGCGATCGCGCCTTTCGAGGTCGTCGTTGTGCCAGTCAACGGGAAGAAAGAGGACCAGCTCGCCTATGCTGAGGATGTCTATAACGAGTTGAAAAAGGCCGGCGTCGACGCTCTGCTCGACGATCGCCCGGAACGCGCGGGTGTGAAGTTCAAGGACTGCGACCTCATCGGCTATCCGCTGCGCATCACCGTCAGCCCGAAGGGCATGGAAGCGGGCACCGTGGAGATCAAGGTGCGCCGCACGGGCGAGGTGCAGGTCGTTCCGCGCGAGGCATGCCTGCAGACGGTACAGTCCCTGCTCACAACGCTTTGATTCGCCGGATACGGGCAGATATCATGCATTAGATGAAAATCCTTTTCGTCATTTTGTTGGCGAAGAGGATTTTTTTTACGGAATTTGCTCCATTCTCTCCCATTTTTTACAGGTATATTGTATAATGGAAAGAGTAAAAGTTATTAGGGGTGAGTATCTTATGAGAAACAGTAAAGCGTGGTGGGCTGTCGTTTTTCTTAGCCTGCTCGTGGTGGCTATGCTGCTCCTGGGCGGGTGCGGCGGCCAAAGCGGTGACAAGACTGTGGCCTATTTGAACTATAACGGCGATGATGGCTTCTGCAAGCTTATCTCGGATGAGTTCCAGGCCAAGGCCAAGGCAGATGGCACGGAGGTGCTGTACTACGACGCAAGCAACGATGTGGCCAAGCAGATTGACCAGATGAACGAGGCCATGGATAAGGGTGTCAGGACCATCGTTCTGCTGGCCGTTGACCCGGATCTCATCGTGCCGACGGTGGAGAAGGCCAATGCCAAAGGTGTCAATGTCATCACGGTCAACCGCAGCCTTAACGGTGGAAAGTTCGTTGGTGTGTACTCGGATGATAAGACGGCAGGCGTGAAGCAGGCGGAATACATGGCAGAGCATTTGCCGCAGGGGGGCAAGGTCTGCTATCTGCGTGGCCCGAACGGCGCCAATGATGCGGCGAACCGCGAGGAGGGCTTTATCAGCACGCTCAAGCAGAAGCGCCCGGACGTGCAGATCCTCGATGAGACGATTGGCGCATGGAGTGGCACGAACGCCATGAAGATCACGTCGGTCTGGCTCTCCATTTTCCCGCAGATCGATGGTATCGCTGCGGCCAACGACTCCATGGCCCTCGGCGCTATCGCTGCGCTCAAGGCCAGCGGCAGACAGGGCGTCATCGTCTGCGGCATCGATGCCGTCGATGATGCGCTGAAGGCTGTGGCAGCCGGGGATCAGGCAATCACGATGAAGCAGGATCCGATCGAGGAGGCCGATGCTACCTATGACCTCGCGAAGCAGGCGATGTCCGGCAAGATGCCGACGGAGGGCTATACGGCCCAGTTCACGGTGATTACGAAGGACAACGTCAGCCAGTATTTGCATTGAGGAGGTTCAAGGAACATGGCAAATCTTCCCGTTCGCATGAAGATCCTCGTCCTGTCTGTCATCATGCTTTTGGTGACGGTACTCATTTCGGGCGTGAGTATCTTCTTTCATAGCCGCACGGCGCGGGCCGTACAGGACATTTACGAAAAGAATATCGTGACGTCGCAGTATGTCAACGATATCAATTCGCGGTTCCGCTCTATTGATGTCAATGCGGCCTATCTGCTGCTCGGCGATAGCGCGCATATGGATCACAGGATGCTGGCCAAGGAAATCCATACGGATTTTCAGGTGGTGCTTGCCGACATCGACAAGATGAAGGAAATTAACACCGATGAGCAGATGGCAGCGGATTTGGACAAGTTGCAGGCTGATGCGCAAAAGGCGGACGCCTCTATTCAGCAAAGTGCATCCCTTGGCTCGAGCCAGGAGGAGCGCCTGCGGCTCTATCGATCCGTCTCGGAGGTACAGAATATCGCCGATGATCTGGGCAAGGTGACGCCGCGTAACGTCCTTGCCGGTAAGGATCTCTATCAGGCGAGTGCGGCGGACTATAGCGCATCGATTAAATGGTTTGTCATCATTGTGCTGGCAGGTCTGCTGGTCAGCGTGACGGCGACGTTCTTTATTGCCCGCAATATCGCCAAGCCGCTGGAAGGCGCGATTCAGGAACTGAATGCTGTAGCCGATGGGGATCTCACCTCGGAGGTTTCCGATGATCTGCAGCAGCGTCAGGATGAGATCGGCCAGATGACGCAAGCCATGGCCAAGATGCAGGCGTCTCTGCGCGACGTTGTCACGAAAGTGCAAGAGGAGGCGCATCGCAGTGCCGAAATGGTCGAGAATGTGCAGCAGCTTCTCGACAGCCTGAACGCTGATGCGCAGGATATGTCTGCCGCTACGGAGGAGATGGCCGCAGGCATGGAGGAGACCGCTGCCTCTACGGCGAATATTCAGGGGCTGGCTGACCGGGTTAACGATAGCATTCAGGAGACGGCGGCCAAGGCGGACGAAGACCGGTCCTACACGGAGCAGGTACACGCTCAGGCCGATGACCTCCGCAGCAAGACCAGCGAGTCCATCACGGCAGCTGAGAGCGTCTATGCGACGACGCGCGATTCGCTGGCGCAGGCTATGGAGCAGGTCAAGGTTGTCGATAATATCGGCAAACTGACGGAGGATATCTCGGGCATTGCGGAGCAGACGAACCTCCTCGCCCTCAATGCGGCGATTGAGGCGGCACGCGCCGGAGAGTCCGGGCGCGGCTTCTCCGTGGTCGCCGATGAGGTACGCAAGCTGGCCGAAGCATCGACGCAGACGGCGGGCCAGATTCAGGGCTTGACCGGTCAGGTGATGGCGGCAGTCAAGCAGCTCACCGACGGCGCTGAAGGGCTCCTGCAGTTCATGGATGGTACGGTCAATCCGGACTATCAGGCTATGGGCCAGACGGCAGAGCAATATCAGGAGGCGGCAAGGCACTTCCGTGATTCTGCGACGGCGTCCAGCGCCAAGGCGGCGAACATGAAGGACTCCGTGGAGACGATGTCCAAGGCGATGGAGGAGATTGCCAATGCTACGCACGAAGGCGCGGTAGGCAACTCGTCCATCGCGGAGAAAGTACAGAATCTCACGGACAAATGCCAGCAGATCCTTGATCAGATCGAGCAGTCGAGAGAAGGCACAGAACACCTCCTCGCCGAGATCAATCACTTCAAGGTATAACCTCCGGGCATCCGGCATGGCATTCAAATAAGCGCAGAAATGAATACCGCCGCCTCACGATTTATGCGTGAGACGGCGGTATTTTTTGTCTTATGCGTTGCGTTGTTACCGGGCATGATGGTCTGTCCGCTGGCCATCACCAGATTCGGGATGATACGGCGCACATCCTTGGTGTTGGCAAAGAACTCTGCGTATTTGGGATTTTCGTCAAAGTTGAAATAGGCGGTATGTTCGTATTCCGTGCGGCCAAATTCCTTTAGCAGCCATGTTTTACCCACCTGCCGCACGCCTTTCAAAATCAAGGGCTTGCGCACAGGTGAGTTCTTCCATGCCTGTAATTTAGTCAAAATCAGGCGTTGCATAAGCTCACCTCACGTAATGATATATAATTACGTGCAATATATGCACGAGATTATATATCATTACGTGCATATCCTACACTTGATTATACATCATTGGCGTTACAAAAGCTAATCTATGAAGGTGTTATTTTTTCGGTATGATATGAATGGTATAATGTTTGGTGCCACGGCCTTCACCAAGCCAATCCGGCAAGGGGAGGAGGTTCCAAGCATGAGCTTTTATGATTTCTTCCGCGAGCTGCTGATCAGCGTTATTGGGGGCATCCTCAGTGCGTTGATACTGCAGATGCTGGGGCGGTAGGCGGAGCTGCCGTTGTGGCACCAGCTGGGTGTGGTCTCACCAACTACACAACAATAGACCCCCGCGGTAACCAGCCGTGGGGGTCTATTTCGGTTCCAATATGAACTCAAATGATTCTTCCTATGTGTATTATAGCTCATGCCGCAGGTGATAGCAAGATGATTTTCATTGATGTATATTTGCTTGGGATCATGAAAGGCAATCTGATATACTTTAGGTATGGTATGATAACTTTAAGGAGACGATAGAAATGCCGACGTTTGAATGGGCGGATAAGGAGAAGGTCAGCTGATTTGGGATCAGAATGCGCAGTGGTTCGGGATGAGACGACTGTAAGCCAATTTGCGTGATGATGTATAAAGGCTCGGTGCCTTGCGCAACTTCTGCACAAGGCACCGAGTTTATTTTTGAATATTTAAAATATCTGAATATTTTAAATAAAGTATATTTTACCGAAAACTATTGACAATAAGGCGTATTCGCTATACAATACTTATTGAACCGGTTTATTGAAACGGTTCAAAGAAATGAAACATGAGCAATCATGATAAATAAAAGGAGTGCATCTACTATGGCAGAGCCAATCAAGGTCACCAGCCAGCGCTATCGTCTGGGGTACCATCTCATGACACCGGGCGGCTGGATGAACGATCCGAACGGATTCTCTTTCTTCAAGGGCTGGTACCACATCTTCTACCAGTACTACCCGTACAAAGCGGAGTGGGGCCCGATGCATTGGGGTCACGCCCGCAGCCGCGACCTCATCCACTGGGAGACGCTGCCGACGGCGCTGGCGCCGGACTCGGAGGAGAATGGCTGCTTCTCGGGCAGCGCCGTGGTCTACGACGACAAGCTCTGGCTCATCTACACCGGCCACCACACGCCGAACGCGCGTGACCCGGAGGACTTCTACCAGGACCAGCGCGTAGCCTGGAGCGAGGATGGCATCCACTTCACGAAGTACGGTGCGAACCCGGTGCTGCAGACGCCGCAGGACAACACGAAGCATTTCCGTGATCCAAAGGTTTGGCAGCAGGACGGCAAGTTCTACATGGTGCTGGGCAGCCAGGGGCTCGACCATCTCGGCCGCGCCCTCGTCTACAGCTCGGACAACCTGCTGAGCTGGCAGCTGGTCACGGAGCTCAGCAAGGCGAAGGATAAGGAATCGGAAGGCTACATGTGGGAGTGCCCCGACTTCTTCCATCTGGACGGGCAGGACATCCTGCTGATGTCCCCGCAGGGCCTCGAGGCGCAGGGCGACCTCTACCGCAACCTGAACCAGACGGGCTACCTCATGGGGCATGTGAATCCGGAGACGAAAAAGCTGGAGCGTGGCGGTTTCGTAGAGATTGACCACGGCCATGACTTCTACGCGACGCAGACAATGCTGGCGCCGGATGGCCGCCGCGTGATGATCGCCTGGATGAATGCCTGGGATTCGCCGATGTACGAGGTCGAAGATGGCTGGGCCGGTGCGCTGACGTTGCCGCGCGAGCTGCACGTCAAAAGCGGCCGCCTCTATCAGCAGCCGGTGGCCGAAGTGAGCATGCTGCGCGAGCAGGAACTGTTCCACGGCGCGCCCGCGCAGGACAAGGCCTACGCACTCGGCCGCAAGGCGGAGCTGCAGCTCACCTTCAAGCGTCCGGCAGCGGGGCAGCTGCTTCTGCTCACGGATGGCGAGAAGACCCTGCAGCTGAGCCTGGAGCCCGATACGCATCGCTTCGTCGTGAACCGCAACACGGAGGACGGCGAGCGCGCGGCACAGCTCAGCGCGAGCGACGAGCTGAAGTTGCAGATTTTCCTCGACAAGAGTTCGGCCGAGATTTTCGTCAACGATGGCGAGCTGACCTTCACGGAGCGCGTCTACTGGCAGGGTGATGTCCAGGCCAAAGTGCTTACGGACGCCGCCAATCAGGCGCAGGCCTGGCGGCTGGAGGCCGAGGCCAATCAGTACTGATTTTTCCTATAAAACGTGTGTATGAAAGTTGCGAAAAGGGGACTTACATCATGCCAAACGTATTAAAACAGGCGTTCCACAACCCGTTCTACCGGGTGGGCTCGCTGGAAATTCTCATGTTCTTCGCCGGCTGGGGTATCTGGTGGTCGTTCTTTCAGATCTGGCTGACCACGAAGCAGGGCTTCACGGGCGCGCAGGTCGGTACGATTTACTCGTTCGGCTCGGCCGTGGCGCTGGTGCTCATGTTTGTCTACGGTTCCCTGCAGGATAAGCTGGGACTGAAAAAGACGCTGATGATTGCGATGGTCGGCTGTCAAGTGCTCCTGGCGCCGTTCTTCACCTGGATTTACGTGCCGATGCTGCAGAGCAACTTCTATGTCGGCGCGATGGTCGGTGCGGTTTACCTCGCCGTGTCTTACCTCGCCGCCTGCCCAGTCTTTGAGGCCGTGACGGAGCGCATGAGTCGCCGCTACAACTTCGAGTATGGCCAGGCACGTGCCTGGGGCTCCTTCGGCTATGCCATCTCGGCTCTGGCCGCCGGCTTCCTTTTCACCATGAATCCGTACCTCGTGTTCTGGACGGGCTCGGCGGTCTCCCTGCTGCTGCTCATCGTGCTGCTGACGGTCAAGCCGGAGGACAACCCGCAGAACCTGGAGCAGTTCGAGAACAAGACGGCCAGCGAGCAGGGCGCCAAGACGCCGACGATGAAGGAAATCTTCAGCGTGTTCGGTATCCTCGACGTCTGGAAGATGATCGTCTTCATTATCTTGAGCTGGACGTTCTACACGGTATTCGATCAGCAGATGTTCCCGGAGTTCTTCACGCGCTTCTTCGCCACGCCGGAGCAGGGCCAGCAGGCCTATGGCGTACTGAACTCCATCGAGGTCTTCCTTGAGTTCCTCATGATGGCGCTTGTGCCTATCCTCATGAAGAAAATCGGTATCCGCAAATCCATCCTGCTGGGCTGCCTCATCATGATTTGCCGCATCGGTGGCTGCGGCCTGGCCTCGACGCCGCTCGGCATCGGTTGCATCAAGCTCCTGCATGCACCGGAGACGGCCATCTTTATCCTGGCCATCTTCCGTTACTTCACGCTGCATTTCGATACGCGTATCTCGGCCACGCTCTACATGGTCGGTTTCCAGATTGCCGCCCAGGTCGGGCAGATCGTCTTCTCGACGCCGCTCGGCAGCCTGCGCGACAGCATCGGCTATCAGAGCACGTTCCTGACCATCTCGGGTATCGTTATGGTGGCTACGGTGTATGCGTTCTTCATCCTGAAGAAGGACGATAAGGATGTCAATGGCCAGGCACTCGACGCCTGAGCCACCACTGTTTTTTTTAGAGAGGGGATTCAATATGAGAAAGAAAGATTTGCTGGTTTGGGGACTCGTACCAGCTTTGACGCTCGGCTGTGCCAATACAACCATGGCCGCACCCCAGGATACGCAGTCTGACGCCCAGACTGCTGCAGCTGACACGGAGGTGACGGAGCAGTCCCTCGCGGAGCTCCGCGCCCAGGTGCAGGAACATCTGAAACGCGTGCAGGACTTGCAGACCCGCCTCGACGCCCAGGTGGACAACATGGACGCGCGCGTCACCCAGGTCGAAGCCGAGACGGCGCACCCGAAGATTTCGTTCTCCGGTGATGCGCGGCTGAACTGGGATAAGCATCAGTGGAGACTCATGAAGGATAAAGAACAGCAGGAGCTGCGCATCAACCTTCGCCCGGAGTACCGCGTGAATGACAAATGGGCCATCAAGAGCGAACTGCAGATTGATGATAATATCTCCGGGAACTTCGTGACCAAGAACTCGACGGGTGGCGACGGCTACCTGCGGGTCCTGCAGGGGTATGCTGAGGGCAAGATCGGCGAGACAAACATCAAGCTCGGTAAGCTGGCGGTGGCGTCCCCGTTTGATTTCGATTGCGAACAGGTCCGGCACTATAATGGTGATGACAATATCTTTGTTTTTGGTGTCAATGGCTATGAAGTAAATTGGGGCGTGCCGACCAAATGGAACCGCCCCGTGGATTTCACCCTTCAGTCCGGCAACCTGACCACGATGCAGAATTACTTAAACAGCAAGGATAGCGTGGATGCTACTGGCAAGTGGGATGCCGGCACCAAGGACTTCCGCCTCTTGTCTTTTAACACGAAAATCCCTGTAGCCAGGGACGTGAACCTTCTGGGACAGTACAGCAGACTGAGGGATCGTCATTCTGCGTTCAAGTCTCACGTCTACGCTTACGGTGTCGATGCTGAGGTGGCACCAAATGTCAAGGTGACGGGCATGCTGGCAAAATCAAATACGGACTATGCGAACAAGACGCATATTTTCGGTTTGCAGTACAGGCAGGCGGATCCGGCGAAGACGGGCACGTATGACATCTATGTCAAAAAATACCTGCAGCGCATCCACACGGGGGTGGATGACCTCTTCTACGATAACATTGAGTATCCGTTCGAGGTATGGACGGGCGACGATACAGCTGCTGGCGTTGATTTCTGGGGGAGCGATTGGGGCCCCTGCCGTACGGCGGAATTCAATGGCCTGCGCGTCGGTGCAGACTTCGTGCCCTTCCGCAATGCCAAACTGCTCCTCAACTACACGTTTGGTGATATGAGCGGTTCTAATGGTGCTGGTCAGAAATGGAGCAAGCCGCTTCGGTACACCAAGCTTCACGCTGCGATGCAGCTCTTCTTCTAATCCAGTACAGCTTTGCGAAAGGAAGGTTTTATATGAAAAAGAAACAACTCCTGGCAGCTGTACTGGCCGCGGCGAGCCTCACGTGGGCATCGTCCGGTGCGCCTGCGGATGCGTATCCGATGCTGTTCCCAAACACTGGCTACAGCTACGTCGGCGATACGATGCCGTTCTATGATGGCAAGGAGTTCCGCATCTTCTACCTCGAGGATATCCGCAACGAGCCGATTATCGATGGTTTCCATCCCTGGAGCCTCTTCACGACGCCGGATTTTCTCGACTACAGGCACAACAGCCGCATTATCCCGTTCCCGAAAAAAGAGTACGCCAAGGACTTTGCGCTGGGCACGGGCTCGGTGACGCAGGGCAAGAATGGACTCTATCATGCGTTCTACACGGGCTTTAATTGGCGCACGCATCCGAAGGAGAACATCATGCACGCCACGAGCAGCGACATGGTGCACTGGCAGAAAATCCCGGAAGACACGTTCAAGGGCGACGCTATGTACCTGCACGATGACTTCCGCGATCCGAACGTCTTCTACAACAAGGACTACGGCGAGTATTGGATGACCATCACGACGCGCATGTCGAAGGGCAACAAGCCGCGCGGTGTCATCGCCCTCTATACGTCGCAGGATCTCAAGACCTGGGCGAATCAGGGCGTCCTCTACGCATACGATGAGAAGAGCGACTGCAACTTGGAGTGCTCGACCCTTGTGAAATACGGTGACTGGTGGTATCTGACGTTCTCCGACCAGTGGCCGGATCGCCTGACGCACTACCGCATGGCGAAGGACTCCAAGGGCCCGTTCGAACAGCCGGCAGGATCAGACACGTTTGATGCGCAGGACTTCTACGCGGGCAAGCTCGTCGCGGCGAAGGGCAACCTCTACCTCACGGGCTGGGCACCGACGAAGTTCGATGAGAACGACAAGAGCGGTACGCAGTGGGCTGGCAACATGGTCACGCACCAGCTGAAGCAGCGTACTGATGGTACGCTTTATCCGGAGCCAGTCGAGTCGGCCGTCTCCCAGCTCGCTAAGCCAGAAGCCGTTCAGCCCATCGCACAGAGCGGTGCTGTCGCGGTCTCCGGGAGCAAATTCTCTTTCACGGGCACGGGCCGCGTTGTCCTGCCGGAGCTCAAGGGCCTGCAGAAGATTACGGGCCGGTTCACGCTCGCAAAGCATCCGGGCAAGTTCGGCTTCATGTTCGGTGTCGAGGGTACGGAGGGCGCTTTGAACCTCGTCTTCGACCCTGCCAAGCAGCAGGTCGCCTTCTACAATACGGACACGGCAAAGGTCCTCAAGGGGAAGCCGGAACTTACCAGAGCCGTCACGTTGAACCCGGGCGAGAGCTATGATTTCACGCTGCTCGTCGACGGCACGGTCGCTACGCTCTACATCAATGGACAGACGGCGCTCACGACGCGCATGTACGGTTTGCCTGAGCATCCTTGGGGCGTATTCTCCGAGGACGGTGCGGTGACGTTGACAGACCTGCAGATGCATACGATGTAACCGGCCCCTGGCCAGGAGGGATAGAAAGATGAAGAAAAAAGATTTACTGATATGGAGCCTGGCACCGGCCCTCGTACTCGGCACTGCCGCGCCGGTCATGGCCGCGTCTCAGGCCGCAACGCCAGCGAGCAAAGCACAGCTCAAGGCCGAGCTGCAGGCGGAGCTCCAGCAACTGCAGGAGCTCGAGGCTCAGGAGCAGCAGATGACGGAGAAGCTTGGCAGCATGCACAAACGCGTGAGCAAGGTCGAGAAGGTCCAGAAAGACCCGAAACTGCATTTTTCCGGTTATTCGCGCCTGCGCTGGGATGACTCGAAGTTTGAATCCGCGAAGGGCACGAACCGCAAGGAATTTTTCACGAACGTCTATACGGATTTCCACGTGGATGGTCCCTGGTCCGTCAAGACCGAGCTGGAGCTCCACGACACTATCTCGGAAAATGGTGTCGGCAACCCTGTCTGGAACAGCAGCCGGAGCCGCGATGAATATGACGACGGCGCCAGAGCCCTGCAGGCGTATATCGATGGCCACGTCGGCCAGCTCGGGCTGAAGCTGGGCAAGTTCTCCATTGTATCGCCGTATTCCCTGACGCTTGATGAAAAGGTCAATGGCTGGCAGGCGTACTGGGAGAAGCCGACGCCCTGGTGGCGCCCGCTCCGCCTCGCCTTGACGTCCGCGAACATGGAAGGGCACCAGCGCACGTTTGCCCCCCAAGGGGACGGTTATTGGGGACAGTATTATGATGCTGATGGAAATATGAAGATTAATGCCGATGACTGGGAGCGCAAATACCGGCTGCTGTCCTTCATGGGCACGGTTCCGCTCAACAATGATATGGATGTTGTGTTCCATTACGGCAGGGCGAAGGATCAGGGTGGCTATAAAGTACAGACTGGCTCGGTCGGCTTCAGCACGAAATTCAACCGCGACCTGCGCTTAACGGCGGCCTACGCGAAGTCGAATGCGAAAATTGCGGATCAGTCGCATTTTATCCAGCTGCAGTACAAGGACTGCTGGTATGACGCGACAGGCTCGTATGATTTCTACATCAAGAAGCAGCTCTACCGCATCCATAGCGGCCTGAACAAGTTGTTCTACGACGATCTTGAGTACCCGGATGGCACGTTCAGCGAACTCGCGGATGGCAATGCCCGTACCTACGAGTTCAACGGCCTGCGCATCGGCTTTGATTTCTGCCCCGTGCACTACTCCAAGGTCATGATGTACTACAACTTCGGTGATATGTCGCGCTATCTCGATTACCACAACCGGAATGCCGGCCAGGATCGCAAACATTATAGTTTCTTCCGCACGGAGTGGCAGTTCTTCTTCTGATGACGAGATGCTTAGGGAAATGCTGATTAAGTGAGATGATTTATACTTGACATCGGTTAGGAGATTCGCTATAATGCTTGTTGAAACGGTTCAATGAACCGTTTCAACACCCTTGTTTTCCCTCAAATGTATATGGCTTAGTCGAGCGGGCCAGGCTTACCCCATTCCCCCAACCATTTCCCTTCTTTGGGCTGTGTGTTCATCCCTGCACATGGCCGCCTTTGGTTCCGTTGCGATTACAAGATTGCTGCACATCCCTCCTATTGTGCAGCATTTTTTTGTCCCGCATGTGAAACAGTGCTTACGGAGGGAGGCACTGCCGTGATATAATGATTTATGTTGAAAGTGAGGCGCGATAGCAGATGGCAACGATCAAGGAAGTGGCGCGGGAGGCCGGGGTCTCGGTGGGCACGGTCTCGATGGTGCTGAACCATGCGGACTATGGCTCGGCGGCCATCCGGGCGAAGGTGGAGGCGGCGGTGGCAAAGATGCACTACGTGCCCAGCGAAATCGGGCGCAACCTCTCCCTGCAACGCACGCAGATGGTGGGCATCATCGTGCCGACGGTAGCACATCCCTTCTTTGCGGAGCTCGTCGAGGGGCTGGAGGAGTCGCTTTTCCATCTGGGTTACAAGACGATGCTCTGCTGCACGCAGAAAAAGGAGAATGCCGAGCATACCTTCGTGACCATGCTGAAGCGGCGAACGATGGACGGCATCATCATGGGCGCGCACTCGCTGGATGTGTCGCTCTATGAAAACCTCAACCGGCCGGTGCTGGCCTTTGACCGCTATCTGAGCGACAACATCCCCATCGTGCACTGTGACCATCAGCTGGGCGGGCAGTTGGCGGCGGAGGCCTTCCTGCAGCACGACTGCCATCACATCGTGCAGATTGCGGGTGCGCAGATTGTCCGGACGCCGGCGCACGGGTATCATCAGGCGTGCAATGAGGTCATGCAGGCGCATGGTGCGCAGACGGATCTCGTGAGCCTGCCGTGGAATGAGTTCAGTTTCGCCGGGGCACTGCAGCTGGCGCGGGAGATTTTCACGCGCTATCCCGATGTGGACGGTATCCTGGGCGCGGATATGTCCATCGCGGCCTGCCTGCAGGTGGCGGGGGAGCGCGGTATCCGGGTGCCGGAGGCGCTGCGTCTTGTGGCCTACGATGGCACCTTTATGACGCAGACAGGTTCGCAGCCTCTGACGGCCGTGCGCCAGCCCATCGAGGAACTGGCGGAGCTCGCGGCGGCGAAGATGGTGCACATGATCACGGGTGAGCAGGATACGCTGCCCTGGGTGCTGCCACCGCATCTGTTGCCGGGCAGGACCTGCTGACACAGGTTATGTACTATAATATGTACTATAAATTGGTGAATCAAAAACCCGCTGCGGCATTGTCCGCAGCGGGTTTCTTTTGCTGAAATTTTAACTCAGGCTTCAGCACCAACGGCCTCGTTCAGGCCCTTCATCAGCGCATCCACGTCGATGCCGTGTGCCATGGCACCCTGCTCGATGTTCTCGAAGTGGGCAGCAGCGCAGCCCAGGCAGCCCATGCCGGCGTTGATGAAGACGTCGACCGTGTCCGGGTACTTCTGGACAACTTCCATGATGCTCATATCTTTGGTAATAGCCGTAGCCATAATCTTACCTCCTGTGAAAATACGGTGATGGGGCATCGCCCCGTTGCTTCAATGGCATTATAGCATAAAACTTTTCCTTTGACACGGTTTTTTCTCACAGAATTCGTGACACGGAGGGTGGTTTTTTAATTGGGCACGCGTTACAATAAAGAGAAGTGATGGAAGGAGGATTTTCGATGGGTTTCATCGCCACCGAAATTGCGGGGGTACCTGTGTATAGCTACGGCCTGTTGCTGACGGGCATCATCATCGTCGGTCTGGCAGTGTCCTGGCTGAATCTGCGGCTGCATCATCAGCCCCTGGCACCGCTCGTCGATATGTTGCTCTGGGGCATCCCACTGGCGGCGATCTGCGGCCATGCGGGATATGTGCTGCACCATTTCGATGAGTATGCGGGCAATCTTCTGGGGGTGCTCTGGATCTGGCAGGGAGGCATATCCTTTTATGGGGCTATGTTCGGCGGCCTGCTGGCCGTGTTCGGCGTGTGCCGCGTGCAGGGCAGGCCAACCTGGCGCTGGCTCGACCTGCTGGCACCTGGCATGGTGCTCATGCTGGCGCTCTACGAGTTCGGCATGTTCGACCTGCAGATGACGATGGGCCTGCCTTTGCCGCAGGATATCCCCAACGATCATGCGCTGGTCGAGTACGTGGAATTCAGCTACCGCCCCGTGGGCTTTCAGGATACGCAGTACTTCCAGCCCATCGCGCTCTACCAGTCAGGGCTTCAGCTGCTCGTATGCCTGCTGCTCATCGTGCTGACCCTTGTGCAGGCTATCTGGCGGCGTCCGCGTTGCAGCGGCTGCCTGTTCCTGCTGGGGACGTGCCTCGTGGCGTTCATCCGCTGCGGCTGTGGTTTCTTCTATTTATCCAATGGTTCGCAGGGCTGGCTGCCGCTCGGACGGGCCCTGTCCGGTGGACTGGGTATCGTGCTGTTGGGCTGGTTGCTGCTGCGGCTGCGCCATAGCGGCCAGACGTATTACAGGGAGGTTTGAGGATGCGATTCCGGAGAGCAAAGTCAGAGCCGAAAATAGCCTGGTGGAAGAAAATCCTGCTCGTCGTGCTGCTGCTGGCGCTGCCTCTGCTGGCGGCCAGTCCGCGCCACATGACGGCGCGCATGGTGGCGGACAGCGAGAATGGTACGAAGGTTATGATACTGAACTACCACAAGATCGACGATATGAATATCTCGCTTTCCGTGCCGCCGGAGGATTTCGACAAGCAGATGAAGTATCTCTACGATCACGGCTATCATACGATTTCCCCCGACGATCTCTACAACAGTCTGGAGGGCAATGCGGAACTGCCAGAGAATCCGGTACTCATCACCTTCGATGATGGCTACCGTGACAACTATGAGAATGCCTACCCCATCCTGCAGAAGTACGGATTCAAGGGTACGATTTTCGTGATTACGAGCTTTCTCGGTGTCTATCCCAACTATATCACATGGGGTATGGCGCGCGAGATGGATGCCAACGGCATTTCCATCGAGTCGCATACCGTCGACCATAAATCCATGACGGACCTCACGGACGAGCAGTTGCGCAGCGAGCTCGTGGACTCGAAGCGCAAGGCGGAGGAGGAACTGGGGCACGAAGTAGATTACATGGCCTACCCGACAGGTACCTACAACCTGCACATTGCCCAGCTCGTCAAGGAGGCGGGCTACAAGGCCGCGTTCACGATCAAATACGGCAACGTGGACAAGGCCAGCAACATCTACGCGCTGGAGCGCGTACCCATTTTCCAGACGGAGCAGACGAACAAGGACTTCGTCGAACGCATCCGCTATATCCCGCTCTTCGAGCGTTTCGGCTGGGTCAAGAGCTGAGAGTTTGGCTTTTGCTGCTACAGGCTGCCTGTGATGGCGGCCTTTTTGTTTTGCATAATTTCCATGTCGGATTTGCATAAATTTTATGTTTCTTAGCAAAAAGCCAGCGAAACGGCTTGCCAAAATAGGAAAATTTTGCTATAAAAGTAAGTAGCTAAAGTGGTGAATAGTGGGGAAAAGTGTCAGCAGGTGGCTGAAAGGTGGTGCGGTCGGATGTTCATGGGCGAGTATGTACACGCGATTGATGTCAAGGGCCGCGTCATCCTGCCGGCGGATTTCCGCGCGGAGCTGGGCGTTTCCTTCATTATCACCAAAGGGCTCGACCGATGCTTGTTCCTCTATGCGCAGCCGGAATGGGAGGCGCTGGCCGCGAAACTGCGGCAGCTGCCGCTCGCCAAACCGGAGGCACGCGCGCTCGTGCGTTTCTTCTTTGCGGGAGCGCGTACGCTGGAGTGCGACAAGCAGGGGCGTTTTCTCGTGCCGGCCAACCTGCGCAGCTACGCGAATATCCAGCTGCGGCAGGATGTGGTGCTGACGGGCGCGGATAACCGTATCGAGGTATGGAGCAAAGAGCAGTGGACACAGTACACGGATGAGGTGGAGCCGGATGTCACGGCAATCGCCGCTTCGCTGGCTGAGCTGGGAATTTGAGGCGAGGGACAGATGGCAGACTTTCATCATGTCAGCGTGATGCTGGAGGAGACAGTCAGGGGACTGGTGACAGACCCGGACGGCACCTACGTGGACTGTACGCTGGGCGGCGCAGGCCACTCGCACCGCATCGCCGAAATGCTTACGCCGGCGGGGCGCATCATCGGTATCGATCAGGATGAGGAAGCGATTGCAGCGGC
Source organism: Selenomonadaceae bacterium UBA2897 (assembly GCA_002350105.1). Lineage (GTDB taxonomy): Bacteria > Bacillota > Negativicutes > Selenomonadales > Selenomonadaceae > UBA2897. The sequence goes on from DEDT01000049.1 coordinate 25,218, forward strand.
GCGCGAGCGTCTGCAGGATGTATCCTGCCGCGTTGATATCGTGCACGATAATTTCCGCCATCTGGAGCAAATCCTGCAGGCACAGAATGCAACGCAAGTTGCAGGTGTCGTCTTTGATCTCGGCGTTTCATCCCATCAGATCGATACGCCGGAGCGGGGGTTTTCCTATATACAGGATGCACCCCTCGACATGCGCATGGACCCGGAAGCGGATTTTTCGGCCTGTGATGTGGTGAATACCTACAGTGAGGCCGACCTCAATCGCATCTTCCACGACTACGGTGAGGAGCGCTGGAGCAAGCGCATCGCGCAGTTCATCGTCAAGGCTCGGTCGGAGAAGCCCATCGGGACGACGGGCGAGCTCGTGAACATCATCTGCCAGGCTGTGCCCAAGGCAGTGCGCCGCGCGGAGAATGGTCATCCAGCTAAACGAATTTTTCAGGCAATTCGCATAGAAGTCAACGATGAACTCGGTATCCTGGCCGGGGCCTTCAGGACGGCGGTGCACCATCTGCAGCCGGGCGGTCGTATCGCGATCATCACGTTCCATTCGCTGGAGGATCGCATCGCAAAGCAGACGCTGAAGGAGATGGCACGCGGCTGTATCTGCCCGCCGGAGCTGCCGGTGTGCGTTTGCCACCATCATCCGGAGATTCGCCTGCTAGGCAAGCCCATTCAGGCGACAGCCGCAGAGCTCGACCATAATTCCCGCTCGCGCAGTGCGAAACTGCGCCTGGCGGAGAAGCTGCCACCCTATGAGGAAAACAGGGAAAGGAGGGAACCCTGATGCTGGCCAGACAGGAACAAGAAGACTATGATGTCGCCCAGGAAGAGCGTCAGACGCTCAGAAAGGCCGCCAAGGGGCCCCTCTATAAGACGGTCGTGGATACAGGCCTGCGCAATCAGTTCCAAGTGCTCTTCGCCGTGGCGGCCGTGCTGGCCATGATTGTCACGATCCAGAGCGGCATCATCGCGAGTCGCGGCTACCAGCTCGTGAGCGTGCAGGAGCAGGCAGAGCAGCTGGAGGAAGCCAACAAAAGGCTCAACGTGGATATTGACAAGTTGAAGGCCCCCCAGCGCATCAAGAGTGTGGCGGCCGATAAGCTCGGCATGATCGTGCCGAACAAGATTTATTTTTCCCATGATAATTGATACAGGAAAGGGAGCAGAGCTCTCTTTCCTTGTTTTGGTTTTTACCCCTATAAAATTTGTGCCAGACAGAGTATAATAGGGGACGGCTTAAGGAAACGCTGATTCATTGAGCTGGCGATTTAATCCGTGTTTCTTTACGAAAAAGCCGGAATTGAGGAGGCTGTATTTTGAAAACTCTCGCACAATTGGCGGCCCTGGTAGAGGGCGCTGTCATCGTTGGCAATAAAGAACTGCCGGTAAAGGGCATTGAGCATGATTCCCGCAAAGTACAGGCGGGAACCCTTTTTGTGTGCATTCCCGGCGTGCATGTCGATGGACATAGCTTCATTCCAAAGGCTGTGGAAGCTGGTGCCACGGCCATCCTGACCACGCGCGATGATGTGGAAGTGCCTGCGGGCATTGCGGTGCTGCGTGTACCGGAGCTACAGGCGGCGCTCGATACGATCGTGCCGTATTTCTACGATTATCCAGGTCAGGCCATGCGCGTCATCGGCATCACGGGCACGAACGGCAAGACGACGACGAGCTACATCACGCGCAGTATTCTGCGCCATGCGGGCTATAAAGTGGGTCTCATCGGCACAATTCAGATCATGATCGAGGATGAGGTCTACCCCATCCACAACACGACGCCTGATGTGGTCGAGCTGCAGAAGACGCTGGCTATGATGCGCGAAAAGGGTATGGACTACGTGGTCATGGAAGTCTCCAGTCATGCGCTGGACCAGGAGCGCGTCGCGGGCATCGAGTTCGATACGGCCGTGTTCACGAACCTCACGCAGGATCATCTCGACTATCACAAGACGATGGAGAACTACATGCTCGCGAAGGCGAAGCTCTTCGATAAGGTGAGCCAGCCGGGTAAAAAGCAGGGCAAGACGGCTGTCGTGAACATTGACGATGCGGCGGGCAAGACGATGCTGGAGCATGCTAAATGCCAGCATATTGCCTATGCCATCGATAACGCGGCTGCCGACCTGCGCGCCACGGACGTCAACGTGCTCGCCAGTGGGGCGCGGTTCACGCTGAATCATGCGTCCTTCGGTAAGATGCCGCTGGATTTGCATATCACGGGCATTTTCAATGTCTACAATGTCATGTCGGCCGTGGGCGCGGCGCTGGCGGAACATATCGACGCCAGGGTTATCGCGCAGGCACTCGCGGAGTTCACGGCCGTGCCGGGGCGCTTCGAGCTCGTCAAGGCAGGACAGAACTTCACGATTATCGTCGACTACGCGCATACGCCGGACGGCGTGCAGAACGTGCTGGAGACGGCGCGCAAGATCGCGAAGAAGCGCATCATCGCCGTATTTGGCTGCGGCGGTGACCGCGACAACACCAAGCGTCCGATTATGGGCCGTCTCGCGGGTCAGCTAGCCGACGTGGTCATCGCCACGTCGGACAACCCGCGCACGGAGGATCCGCAGCGTATCCTCGATATGGTCGAGGCCGGCGTTGAGGAGACCATCGGTGATAAGCACCACGAGAAAATCATCGATCGCCGTGAGGCCATCTGCCGTGCCGTCGAGCTCGCTGAGAAGGACGACATCGTGGCTATCCTCGGCAAGGGCCACGAGAACTACCAGATTCTCAAGGACAAGACGATTCATTTCGATGATCGCGAGGAGGCCCGCGCTGCCGTGGCTGCCAAGCTCGCGAAGGAGGGGAAATAATGCCGTCATTCAGCGTACGCGACGTGCTCGTCGCCACGAAGCCGCAGGCAGCGAAAGCGACGCCTGCGATTACCTCCTTTACCGATGTGGTGACGGATACGCGCAAGATTCAGCCGGGGGTACTCTTCATTGCACTAAAGGGCGAGCGCTTCAACGGCGAGGACTTTGCCGCCGAGGCCGTGGCGAAGGGAGCGAAGGGGGTTATCGTCTCGGAGGCGTGCCCTGAGGAGAAGTACGCATCGGTAGAGAACGCCGATGTCTTCCGCGTACCCGATACGCTCAAGGCGTATCAGCAACTTGCGCACTATTGGCGCATGAAGTTCCATCTGCCGGTTATCGCCATCACGGGCTCGAACGGAAAGACGACAACGAAAGACCTCACGGCGGCGGTGCTCTCGGCACGCGGTCCCGTGCTGAAGACACAGGCGAATTTCAACAACGAAATCGGCTTGCCGCTCACGCTGCTGGGACTCAACAAGGAGCACAAGGCGGCGGTCGTGGAGATCGGCATGCGCGGCTTCCATCAGATCGAGGCTATGGCCCCCATCGCGGCGCCGAAGATCGGCATCGTGACGAACGTTGGCGAGACGCACATGGAGCTCTTAGGCTCGCTGGAGAATATCGCCAAGGCCAAGAGTGAGCTCGTCGAGGCCATCCCCTCGGGCGGCACGGTCATTCTGAACGCCGATAACAAGTACGTGGCGGGCATGCGTGGCAAGGCCGGTGAAGACGTCAGGGTCATCACGTTCGGCCTGGAGCAGCCTGCCGATGTCAAGGGTGGCGATATCCGTACCGCAGGCACGCAGACGACCTTTGCTGTGACCTATGCGGGCGAGACGCACGATTACACGATTGCGATGGTGGGCCGGCATAACGTCTACAATGCACTGGCGGCCATTGCCTGTGGCTTCGCGCTGAAGCTCACGCCGGAGGAAATCCAGCGCGGCCTGCAGAAACTCGAGGCGACGAAGATGCGCTTCGAGCTGCAAAAGGTCAAGGACTGGCAGGTCGTCAACGACGCCTACAATGCCAGCCCCATGTCCATGACGGCGGCCATCAGCACGCTTTCAGAGCTCGTCAAAGGACGCAAGATCGCGGTTATGGGCGATATGCTCGAGCTCGGCAGCGTGTCGGAAAAGGCACACTACCATGTCGGCGAAGAACTGGCGGAGAAGAAGTTCGCGGCGGTCGTGACGCTCGGCGAGATGGGCAGGCTCATCGCCCAGGGCGCGCGTGAACACGGTGTTGCGGCTGTCTACAGCTGTGACAGCCATGAGGCGGCCGCTGGGCAGCTGCACGCGATCCTGAAGCCGGGAGACACGCTGCTCTTCAAGGGCTCGCGCGGCATGCAGATGGAGAAGATCATCGACCTGCTCTGACAGGCTGCAGCTAAAATAGAGATAGAGAGACTAGGAGACGTTATTCGTGGAGTTATATCCTTTACTATTGTCAGCGGTTGTCGCAGCGGCCTGTGTGCTGCTGACCGGTCCGTTTTTCATCCCGCTGCTGCATAAGCTGAAGTTCGGTCAGAGCATCCGCGAGGAGGGGCCGAAGAGCCATCAGGCCAAGAGCGGCACGCCGACGATGGGCGGTGTCATGATCATCCTCGGCATCACGGTGGCCACACTCGTGGCTGCACCGCTGACGCCGGAGGTGCTGCTGGCGCTTTTCATCATGCTAGGGCATTTCGTGCTCGGCTTCCTCGATGACTACATCAAGGTCGTGAAGAAGCGCAACCTCGGCCTCAAGGCGCGGCAGAAGCTGCTGGGCCAGATCATCATCGCCATCGTGACCATGATCGTCGGTACGCGCATGCTGGGCATCGATACGACGGTATGGGTGCCTGTGCTCAATATGGATGTGAACATCGGCTGGGGTTACTACCTGCTCGTGCTCTTCGTACTCGTGGGGGGCTCGAACGCCGTGAACCTCACGGATGGCCTCGATGGCCTCGCCAGCGGCACTGTGGCCATCGCCTGCAGCTGCTATGCCGTCGTGTGCCTGCTGCTGCAGCCCGCACACGTGGGACTCGCCATCTTCAGCGTGGCCGTTGTGGGTGCCTGTCTCGGCTTCCTGCGCTTCAATGCGCATCCGGCAAAGGTATTCATGGGCGATACGGGCTCGCTGGCACTCGGCGGTGCTTTTGCGGCTTTGGGTATCCTTACGCATACGGAGGTTCTGCTTGCCGTGATCGGCCTGATTTTCGTTTGCGAGGCGCTTTCCGTCATCATCCAGGTTATTTCCTTCCAGACGACGGGCAAGCGCGTATTCCGCATGAGCCCGATTCACCATCATTTCGAGCTGGGCGGCTGGTCTGAATGGAAGGTCGTCACGGTGTTCTGGGCCGTGGGCCTGCTGGCCGGTGTCGCCGGCCTTTCCATGCTGCCGTAAAGGGAGGTTGTCAGTCATGAATCTTAACGGAAAGAAAATCCTGATCGTCGGTGCGGGCATCAGCGGTTTTGCGGCGGCCCGTCTGTGCCGTAAGTTCGGTGCAACGGTCGTACTCAGCGATGCCAAGGCTGAAGCTGACATCAAGGCAGACCTGCAGCCGATGCGCGATATCGGTGTGGAGCTCGTCTGCGGCCCGCAGCAGGAGAGCCTGCTGGATGGCGTGGACGACGTCATCGTCTCACCCGCCGTGCCGGAACGTATCCCCCTGGTGCAGGCTGCCTATCAGCGCGGCATTCGCGTGCTGACCGAGGTGGAGCTCGCACAGCTTCTGGCGCAGTCTCCCATCCTCGCGGTGACGGGCACGAACGGCAAGACGACGACCGTGACGCTTTTAAGCCTGCTCATGCAGACGCGTTATCCGGAGGAGAAGGTTGGCCTTGCGGGTAACATCGGCGTACCCCTTTCCGAGACGGCATTGAAAATCGGGGCGGATGGCTGCATCGTGGCGGAGATCTCCAGCTTCCAGATGGAGGCGACGCATCATTTCCACCCGCATGTAGCGGCAGTGCTCAACGTGACACCAGACCACATCATCCGTCACAAGACCATGGACGTCTATCAGGCGATGAAGGAGAAGCTCTTTGCCGAGCAGACGGCAGAGGATTTCCTCGTGCTGAACTACGACGATGCGCGCACGCGCGGCATGAAGGAGCGCGCGCTGAGCCGCGTCTGCTATTTCAGCGCCACGCAGGAGCTCGCTGAGGGCGCTTTCGTGCATGAAGGCCGCCTGACCATCCGCTGGGAGGGGCAGAGCTACCCGCTGTGCACAGTGGAGGAGCTGGGCATCAAGGGCCAGCATAATGTGGCCAATGCGCTGGCCGCCTCGGCCTGTGCATTTCTCGCGGGCTGCGCGCCACGCGCCATGGTGAAGGTGCTGGAGACGTTCAAGGGCGTTGAGCACCGGCTGGAGTTCGTACGCGAGCTCGACGGCGTGCCCTACTACAACGATTCCAAGGCGACGAATACGGATTCGGCGGAGAAGGCCTTGCTGACGTTCCCCAACCATATCATCCTGCTCGCTGGCGGCGATGATAAGATGACGGACCTCACGAGCTTCCTGACGCTCGTTAAGGAGCGCGTCGATGCGCTTATCCTCATCGGCGATGCGGCAAAGCGTTTCCATGAAGATGCCGTGAAGGATGGCTATCCCGAGGCGCAGATCTACGAGGCGGGCTATTCCATGGAAAAGGCCGTAAAGCTGGCCCGTGATATGGCAAAAGCGCCGCAGGTCGTGCTGCTTTCGCCGGCCTGTGCCAGCTTCGATATGTACGACAATATGGCAGAGCGCGGCCGCGATTTCAAGCGGCTGGTCAATGCGCTGCATTAAGGGAGTTTTATTTTGAAGATTATTGTTTCTGGTGGCGGTACGGGCGGCCATATCTATCCGGCCCTCACGATTGTGCGGACTATTCAGGCACAGCACCCCGAGGCGGAGTTCCTCTATGTCGGCACGTCCAAGGGGCTGGAGGCCGATATCATTTCCAAGGAGCACCTGCCCTTTGACACCGTGGATCTGCAGGGGTTCGAGCGCCATCTGACGCTCGATAATGTGCGCCGGGCCGGTCGCGCCATGGCGGGCGTGATGAAGGCTATGCGCATTGTGAAAAAGTTCCATCCCGATGCGGCGGTGGGCACGGGCGGCTATGTCTGCGGTCCCATCCTGCTGGCTGCCAGCCTGTTGCACGTACCGACGCTCATTCAGGAGCAGAACGTCGTGCCGGGTATCACGAACAAGATTCTGTCGAAGTTCGTCACCAAGGTGGCCGTGGGCACGCCCGAGGCGGTCAGCCATTTTCCAGCTGAGAAGGTCGTCTACACGGGCAACCCGATTCGCCGCGAGGTGCTCTCGGCCACGCGCGAAGAGGGCATGAAGGCTTTTGGCTTCGATCCGGCGAAGAGGACGGTGCTCGTCTCGGGCGGCAGCCGCGGAGCGCGGGCCATCAACCGGGCCATGGTGCCGGTGCTTGCGGAGGCGGCAAAGCATCCCGAGGTCCAGTATCTGCTCGTGACGGGCAAGGGGGAGTACGACGATATCATGGCACGGCTCCGCGCAGCGGGCGTTGACCTGCAGCAGGCACCGCATATCCGTGTCGAGCCCTATCTCTATAATATGCCTCAGGCGCAGGCCATGGCAGATCTGGCTGTGTTCCGCGCGGGAGCGACGGGACTGGCGGAGCTCACAGCCCGCGGGATTCCGTCCGTGCTCATTCCCTATCCCTATGCGGCGGAGAATCATCAGGAGCACAATGCGAAGGCATTGGAAGAGGCGGGCGCCGCGCGCATGATCCTCAACCGCGAGCTGACGCCGGAGCGCCTGAGCTCCGTGCTGACGGAGCTCCTGAGCGAGCCTGAGAAATTGCAGCAGATGGCGGCAGCCAGCCGACAGATGGGACGGCCGCAGGCCGCCAGGACAATTGCCGATATGGTAATCGGCCTCGCAGAGAGCCATCAGTGAATGGCGATAAGCAGCGTAACTATGCAGTGTGGGAAATAAAGGTGAGAAGACGATGAAACAGCTCAAAGAGCTAGCAGGCATCAGGAAAATTCATTTTGTAGGTATCGGCGGCGCAGGCATGAGCCCGCTCGCGAAAATCATGGTCGAGCTGGGCTATGAAGTCTCCGGTTCGGACCGCAGTGATTCGGCGGTTATCCGCAATCTGCGCGAAATGGGTGCGACGATCTACCTCGGCGGCCAGCGTGCAGAGAATGTGCGCGGCGTCGATGCCATCGTGGTTTCGACGGCCATCCCCTATGATAATCCCGAGGTGCTGGCTGCACGCGACCTCGGCATCCGCAAGCTGCACCGCAGCGACATCAACGCGGCGCTGGTCAATGAGTACAAGGGCATTGCGGTAGCCGGTGCGCATGGTAAGACGACGACGACCTCCATGATCGGCGTCGCGCTGGAGAAAGCGGGCGTATCGCCGACCATCGTCGTGGGCGGCGAGGTGCCGGATCTCGGCACGAATGCGCAGCTTGGCAAGGGGGATTATCTCGTTTCCGAGGCCGATGAGAGCGATGGCTCGTTCCTCAAGCTGCGCCCGCATATCGCCGTGGTGACGAACGTTGAGGACGACCACATGGACCATTATGGCACCATGGAGAACATCATCAAGGCCTTTACGCAGTTCATCGAGAACACGGATAAAGAGACAGGCTATGCTGTACTCTGCTTCGAGAACGAAAACCTGCGCCACATCGCCCGGCATATCGACCGCAAATACATTTCCTACGCCATCGAGCAGCCGGCAGATTACAACGCGAAGAACATCACGCATAGCGGGACGGGTATCGCGTTCGACGTCTGGCACGGTGAGGAAGAGCTCGGCCACGTCGAGTTGAATATTCCGGGCCGGCACAACGTGCTCGATGCTATGGCCTGCATCGTGACGGGCTTGTCCATCGGCGTGCCCTTCGCGAAGCTGGTTGCCGGCCTGGCGGCTTTTCACGGGGCCAAGCGCCGTTTTCAGACCAAGGGTCGCGTACAGGATGTCTGGGTGGTCGATGATTATGCGCATCATCCGACGGAGATCGCGGCAACGTTGGGCGCAGCTCGCCAGACGAAGCCGGGCCGTCTCATTTGCGCGTTCCAGCCGCATCGCTATTCCCGCACGCAGCTGCTGCACAGCGAGTTCGGCAAGGCCTTTGTAGCCGCTGATCTGCTCGTGCTGACCGACGTCTACGCCGCCGGCGAGGCACCGATTCCAGGCATCAGCGGCGAGACGGTGCTCAAGGAAGTCGAGCAGCAGTCCGGGCAGAAGGTCGTCTATATCAAGGACCGCGAGAAGATTGCGCCATATCTGGCACAGCATACGCAGCCGGGGGATCTCGTTATCACCATGGGCGCGGGTGATATCTACAAGACGAGCGAGGAGCTCGTCGCGCTTTTGCAGGAAAAAAAGGCCTGAGCAGGGCAGAGATAAAGGAGCAACATCATGAATCAGGATAAGATTGTCGTCGTCATGGGCGGTACCTCCACGGAGGCGGAGATTTCCCGCCAGACGGGTACGGCCATTCTCAAGGCCCTGCAGTCCAAAGGCTATAACGCCGAAGGTATGGAGCTCAATCCGCCGACGTTCGCCGAAGATATCAAGAAGAGCAACTGCGCTATCGTCTTCAACGCCCTGCACGGCAAGTATGGCGAAGACGGCGTGCTGCAGGGAACGCTCGACATGCTGGGCATTCCCTACACGGGTTCCGGCGTGCTGGCAGCGGCCGTGACCATGGACAAGGCCGCAACCAAGCGCGTCTGCGTAGCGGAGGGCATTTCTACGCCGCGCTCGCACGCGTATCATCGCTTTGAGATGCAGCAGCGCGACCTGACGGCGGAGATCATGGAGGAGTTCGGCCTGCCGGTCGTCGTCAAGGCATCGTCGCAGGGTTCGAGCATCGGTGTCTACATCGTCGAGCAGCTGGCAGATCTCACCAAAGCTTTGCAAGAAGCCTTCAAGTATGACGAGGAAGTGCTCGTTGAGCAGTTCATCAATGGCATGGAAATGACCGTGGCGGTCTGGGGCAACGAAGAGCAGAAAGAGGCTTTCCCCATCATCGAGATCACGACGGAGTCCGGCCGCTATGACTACGACAGCAAGTACACGAAGGGCGCTTCGCACCATATCATTCCGGCGCGTGTGTCCGAAGCGAAAACGAAGGAGATTCAGGACCTCGCGGTCAGGACTTTCACGGCCTGCGGCTGCCGTGGCGTGGCGCGCGTTGATATGATGCTCGCCGAAGACGGCACGCCATACGTCATCGAGGTCAATTCTGTGCCGGGCATGACGGAGCTTTCACTGGTACCGGATGCCGGCCGCGCCATGGGGATTGAGTTCCCGGAGCTTTGTGCGCGTATCCTTGAGATGGCGGGCTATAAGAAATGATGCCCGGCCAGACGGAGCTGCCGGCCGGGCCAAAGCCGGTGAAGCGTCGCCGTCGTCCCGGCAGGCTGCTCAAGGGGATGTGCTTTGTGCTCGCTTGCGGCTTGCTTGTGGCGGTGGTAGTCTACTCCCACTTGTTCACGTTGCAGCGCGTCATGGTACACGGCAACAATTACCTGCAGGCAGAGGAGATTGAGCAGATTGGCCACGTTTACCGCGGCCAGCCGCTCTTTCAGCTGCAGACGGATGAGGTCACCGAGCATTTGTTGCAGGATCTGCGCATCGAATCGGCGGTGGTGCGGCGTGAGCTGCCCGATACGCTGGACATCAGCATCGTGGAGCGCAAGCCCATCGCGACGATTGCCACGAACTATGGCTATGCCGATCTAGACCGTCAGGGCATGGTCATCGCCAGCTACAAGAGCCTGCGTCAGGTGCCGCTGCCATTGATCAGCGGCTTGAAGCTGCGGGATAAGTTTGTGGGCGATGAGGCCAGCGACCAGCAGGTTATGGCGTTGATACAGTTCCTGCAGCTCCTGGATGACAATGCCCTCAACCAGCTGTCGGAGGTCAATGCGGCCAGGAGCGATGCCATCACGCTCTACACGAATAGCTCGGTGCAGATTCGTCTGGGGACTCTGGAACGGCTGGAGGAAAAGGCAAAGCTGACCCAGGATTTTCTGAATGCTTTGCCCAACAGCAAGCATGATATCGCCTATGTCGATTTTCGCTATCGTGCCCCTTATATCCACCTGAACGAGGTCTATAAGCCGGAGAAAAAGGCAAATTAAAATGCTGCGTTCA
>DEDT01000051.1 GCA_002350105.1 Selenomonadaceae bacterium UBA2897
TTATTAGTATACAGGAAGCTTATAGATATCTTTTCTCTCATTCCGAATACGATATACATGGAAAATTATCGCGATAGGGTCATCATTTTCCAATAGGTCTTTCTTTAATTCCGCATGTACCTGAACCTTCAGAAATATGTCGTTGAGTTGAAATTCTTTTCCCTCATGAATGATATTTTGGATTTCCTCTGCCAGTCGATCGATATCAGGTTTTTCTGTCTTGCCACTATAAATAAGGTGTGTCACCCAATTCGAGTATTGGTCATACTTCCTGTGTAATTCATATTTATATAATACATTCTCTTCGTCGCTCTTATTATCAGACTCCTTTTCATTCTGTCTTTCAAATAATGAAGAAAATTCTATAAGATGCATAATATGGTAGAAAATATACTTTTCCTCATTACCTTTATCCGTCCAGAATATTGGCATCCCAAATAGTTTCTGGGCATTTTGTGGTGAGATCAGCTTTCCTGTCTCAGTCTCTAAAAATACACTCTCATATAGCGATGGTGATATACGTAAACTGTGATATGCCTCTTTCAAAAAATGGCGAGCATATACAACAGACCCAATAACCTCGGGACATATTTTCTCAAAGTTTTCTCCTAACGTATTCCAAAGGTCATTTGCAAACTCACGTACTTTACGAGCACTATAGTTTTTCTGCTGGACAGATTTTACACGATCATCATCCGCGTAAAGTACTAAATTTTCATGTATATCATTGACGATACGTGATATCGTTTGCGTCCAATCTTTCGCTTTTTTATTTTCTATTTCCTCATTATATTGTTCCCTCAATTCTTTAAGATATATATGCATCATCTCATAGAACAGTACAGGAGAAAGCCATATTTCTCTTGTGATGTACTTAGTTAAGAGTTCTTCCATCATGTCTTTGTTGTCATCCATGCGTAACAGGCGATCTTTATCATACTGATAGAGAACTTGGATTTTCCCTCCAGTATTACGCGACAACTCATCAGAAATAGATGCCAGATTCATAAATGTTTCGATTTTTTGAATACGGTCCACATCATCATAAACTAGCAGGATAGGCTTCCTGAGTTTTTGTACGTCTGCTGCTATAGACTGAAATATAGATGAATAGAACTTCTGTTTTGGAAAAATTAAGTCACCGATACTCTTTAACCGCGAATTTCTCTTAAAAATTTGTCGCAGCTCTACAATCGCGCCAACTGGAGTCCCTTCTTCTCTCAATATGGCATACAATTCATTGATCAAGGCTTGCGGAATATAGTCTATATTAATTGCAATAACATTGAAACGAATTATATGGAATGCATTACATATTTCATAATCAGAGAGTAAAGCATCCACAAAATAGCTTTTTCCATCCCCCCATCTAGCTACTATCCCAATGCCGCCTGGCGTTTTTATATTACGCTCGTTAAGAAGAACATTCTTACACAGCTCTAAATCGCACTGTCTTGATGCGAACAATTCTCTTGTGGGGCAATATGTATAAACGTACCATGAACTCATTTCGTATATGAGCCAAAGAATTTCCAACCAAACAGCAATCGTGATTGCACCGTAAAAAGTATCATCATGATATACAAACGATTCTGCAACTGTTCCTATTTTTATACAAGCTAGAATCAACAATTGTTTTAGATGCCAGGGAATGTTCCTCTTCCCCAAAGGCACAAGTACCAACCCAGCAATGAGGAAAAGCACTAAGAAAATATCGATATTTTTATTTACAGGTTCCAATAGATACACAGTGCCGATTGTTAGTAGGAATGTACAAACACATTTACTTACATCAACATACTGCATAACCTATCTCCTTATGCTCTCCTCAAACATTATCGGGTAATCCGTGTCTTTTCTTGAAATGACAAATATTCTCTGACCAGTTCAATTTTTCTCCCTGCAAATAATCTTGCAAATCCTGAGTATCATGATAGCTCCCTTCCCCTACCTGGGGGTAGGCGCTATAGCTGTGGTGTTTTATAGCTGGCCATATTTTCATAAACAGATTCTGTATAACGTTATGTAATTTTTGATACGTGGATGCGAACGTTTCCTCATCCTCATTAAAAGTCAATTTCTGCTGCGCAATGATATTACCCTTATCCAGTCCTGCTGTTATTTCGTGGATAGTCACTCCCTTTGGTGTATCCTCAATGAAACTCCAAAAATTTGGCGAGGATCCACGATTGTATGGCAGGTAAGATACATGCAAATTTACAATGGCATATGGTAATGTCGCAATAATCTCCTCAGGAATAATGTGACTATAATTATAACTCACTACCACCTGCGGCCGCATACAATCGAGCATCTCAACATTCAGTCTGTCACTATAAATGAATACATCCTCACGCTCCGACAGCCAATCATATAGTGCCAAAGCGTTCCGATTATTGGTTAGGAACAGTACCCCCCCCCGATGTACAAAAGCGCATGCGTCACGTACCGTAAAATGTTCCCGACGGTAAACATAATGTGTCTCCAGCTTTCGGCCTGCGTACCCCAGACTCTCAAATACCATCTGCGAGGCAATATTGCCCAGCTTGACCTCTCCCTCCAGGATCAGGTCTGACCGCTCCTCGCACAGTTTATTCTCCAGCAGAGCCAGGATGGCCTTGCCATAGCCCTGCCCGCGGTGCGAACGCTCAATGCTGTAGCTGATCCGCCACGCGCCGGACGGCTGCTGCTGCAGGCGCACCTGCCCTACAGGCTCTGTGTCCTCCAGCATGATATAGAGTCTGGCCCCTGGATCCGCCAGCACGCCGGCCAGCCAGGCGCAGTGTGTCTCCCAGGCAATCGGTGCCTCCTGAAAGGACTGCGCCCGCACCTCAGGTTCATTTGCCCAGTCAAAAAGCAACTGCGCATCCGCCTGCGTGGCTGGCCGCAGCCGCAAAGCCCCGCTCATGCCGCCAGACGAACACCAACCGCCTCAGCCTGATTAGCTCGGTTGCTGTCCGTCCCCCCCGGAATATATGTTCACGCGTGTGAGATTTACAATGCAACCAGCCCAAGACAAGCCCACTCCGAAGCCCATCAGCATAACATGGCGCATGCTGGCACTGCCGTGCGCATGTAACATGTCGCAAACTGCGATTGGCTCGGAGCAGGAGACAGTGTTGCCATATTCCTCCACATCATTCCAATATGGCGCATCGAGCAGGTCACATTCCTGTTGCAGATAGGCGAGCATGAAATGGTTAGCCTGATGGAAGACATAGTAGTCGATATCCGCTTTGCTCAGCTGCGTCTTGCGCAGAATCTCCTCGACGGAGCGTGGAACGACCTCCAGCGCAAAGTTCATGATGCTGGAGCCGCTCATATAGAGATTGCGGTTGGTCCGGTAGTTGCCGTATTTATCTGTTGTCTCCTGTACGGGCGTTGTCTCGTACGGCTGGCGCGCGCCGCCGACAGGGACGATGAGCTGCTCGGCACCGCTGCCATCGGTGCCGTAGGTCAGCCCGTCGATGCCCGCGTGGTCCGCCTCCACCGCTTCGATGAGCGTAGCAGCCGCACCGTCACCAAAGAGGGGCAGCGTGGCACCATCCTTTGGATTGATGTATTTACTGTACGTCTCCGCCGTCAGCAGCAGCACGCAGCGTGCCTGCCCCGTTTCGATGAGGCCCCTAGCCAGCCCCAGGCCATAGATGTAACCCGAGCAGCCGAGATTGTAGTCCAAGGCACCACATGACTTCGGCAGGCCCAGCCGCTGCTGCAGGATGCAGGCCGTCGTGGGCAACGGATAGTCCGGCGACTGCGTGCAGAACAGAACAAAATCCACCTTTTCCCGCGCCACGCCTGCCGCAAACAATTTTTCCGCCGCCCGCACAGCGAGATCCGAAGCAGTCTCATCTGCCGCCGCAATATGACGCGCCTTGATTTTCGTTTTCTTACGCAGACGTCCGGCCGGATTCTCCACCCGCTGCGCTGGCAACTCATATGCCAAATGTGTGATGTATGCTTGCAAAATTACAACCTCAATCCTATATATCAGGCCAGATAACCACCGTCTACTGGGATGGCCGCACCCGTCATCCAGCGTGCCCGGTCACTGAGCAGATAAAGCACCATACCGCTCACATCGGCTGGCTGGCCAAAGCCCAGCAACTCCCGCTGCGTGAACAAATCCATGTTCGTGCCATCTGCCTCCGCCTGCTGCGTCATCGAGGTGTGCACCCAGCCCGGCATCACGCTATTGACACGGTGCCCCCTGCTGCAAATCTCCTTTGCAGCGGCCCTAAGAGCCGTGTTAAGGGCCGCCTTGGCCGCCGAATAATGAATTTTCCCCCCCACAGGCGCCTCCGCGCTTACAGAGGAAAATAGCACCGTAGACGTGCCTTTTTCACCATACTTGGCCTTGGTCACAAGGCGCAGGACTTCCATTCCAGCCCAAAAGCTCGTGTCCATGATTCTGTGCGCCGTAGCTAAGTCGTGTGCCTTGAGCGGCGTAAATTCCGAAATGCCTGCAGCATGCACACCACCGTTCAGCTTGCCATGCTCCTGCACGAACTCTGCCACGGCCGCCTCCAACGCCTCGGCATCGCAGACATCCAGCGCCGCCGTGAAAATACGCTCCTGGCACTCAGCCTGCACTGCCGCCAACCGCTCACTGTTGCGCCCAATGGCCAGCACCTCCGCACCAGCCTGCGCGAGTTCCAGCGTCACCTGCCGCCCCATGCCCGACGAGGCACCAGTAACCACATAGCGGCTGCCAGTAAAATCAAAAGTTACGGAACTCATAACGTATCTACTCCTAAAAACTCCACAGCAGAAAAATCCGCCATGGCAATGCCGATAGCCAGCCCAACGCCGAACCCGCAGCAACACACCTGCGTCAGCTCTGTCTGCTCCTGCACCGCCGACAGTACGAGCGGAATGGAGGCCGACGATTCGTTACCGATTTTGCCCGCCGTAAAAGGCACCTTTTCCCGCGCCACGCCCAGCTCATCGGCCAGAGAACGCAGAATTAGCTGATTCGCCTGATGGCAGGCAAACAGGCTCACATTTTCCACTGTTTGGCCACAGGCCTGCAGCATCTCGTTAATTGCCACAGGCACCTTGTCCAGCGCAAACTCCATGATGGCACCACCGTCGAGATACAAGGTGCCATCATGCTCCGCCTGCGGATGCTCGCGGCGCGCGGCACGGTTTCTGACGATAATGGCATCCTTGCTCTCGCCAAAGCTCTGAAAGGCAAAGACCAGTCGTCCCGGCCCAGGCTCCAATAGAGTTGCCGTACCCGCATCGCCAAAGATACTGCGCGTAGCTCTATCCTCGGGATGTGTCAGCTTACTAATGGTATCGCCCCCCCCGAAACAAACATCTGTTTTCATGTTTTTGCAACAGTTCGCGGCGGCATAAAGCCCGCTGACCCAACCGGCGCAACCTTCGTTGATATCCAAGCACAACGTATCGTTTGACAGACCCAAGCGGTTCTGCAGGACATGGCTCGTAGCCGGTAGAACATAGTCCGGCGTTTGGCTAACAAAAACCATCGCGCCTACCTGCTCCTTATCCACACCTGCCAGCACGTGCTCGGCCGACTGCGCACACAAATCCGCCGTCGTCACCTGCTCCGGCGCAATACGCAGCTGAGCAAAGCCCGTCCCGCGCGCCATACGCTTGGCCGATTTCTCGTCAAACAGATTCGGCGCATACTCCGCCAAGGCATACTGCTGCTGCGGCACCGTGCAGGCAATGCGTTTTATACGCACGCCCTCAATAACATGAATCTTCATCCCAGCGCCTCATTTAACCAGATTGTACAAATCCTGCACCGTCTCAGCCGCCTGAATCGCCTTGTGGTCCAGTTTCTTACCTGTAGCCACTTTAACCATGGCGATAAGGCTCACAAAACTCAACGAGTCCCATTCTTCGATATCCTGTAAAACCGTATCCATGCTGATAGTTTGCTCGGTATCAAGGATATCTTCTTTCAACTTCGTTAAGAATTCCTGTTCATTCATTTCCCATTTCTCCTTCCGACATGTCATGACAGTATGCCATCTATAGTTTGCCAACAATATGGCGTATCCTAACTGTGACTAACACCATTTAATCAGCAATATAGGTCATTACGTCGCACGATACATCATCGACAAAAAGTGGACGCCTTGCCACCCATTCATCTTTTGTCATAGCGTACCGATACGCGCGCTTTTTTTCATAATTTTTCTCGTAAATTTTGTCCTGTCCTGACAAGCGCTTATACCCTAGAAGTTCATCTAATTTTATAGCCTTGCGATTGTCTGAAAAAACGCTCGTCTCTATCTGCTTCATCTGTAGGACCATAAAAGCATATTCAACAGCTAGAAAAAACAAATTTAATCCCGCATCTAAAGGAACTCGCTCCGTCTCACCAATATATGCACCTGGCGAGCACGTTTTTCGTATTTCATCGTATTCAGTGTATCCTATATACCCTATAGGGCGGTCCGCATGCTCAAAGATTAAGTGCCGTGCAGGCTTGATATTCCTAGATACTTCAAACCACCCCACATGTTCATCCCATGTTATTATGTGATCCGTAAGCATGGTGCTGTGTATACGCTCGCTATTGCGCCAAGCCAGCAGTATACGCAAATCCTGCTCACGTACCGGGCGCAAAAAATATTTCTCTCCCATAGTCAACTCCATCCAGACATCTCACCATCATCGCCTATAGAATAGCGATGTTTCACCCAATATAAACGAAGGTAGTGACAAAAACACCTACTCTAAGAGATGTACAGCAAGATATTTCATCCTGCATCAACATTCACAGTATCCACTTTACTATATCATGTACATTAACCACGTTTTATTTATATAATATAATATTTATAAATACACATTTCCGCCTGTTATATTGGCAAACCGCTGTATTTTCAGTGTTTTTCGTCATCAAAATTAGTCCAGATTAACCACTTTACAGGTCCTCTGCTTCGTGGTATAATCATTTCACAAAATCGATTTTGAAGTTTAAATTTAATCGTATTCTTTAGGAGGAATTTTTATGCCACAAGACACAGTATCCGCAGTCGAGATTGAGCGCACCGTCAGTGATTTGGAGGGTATTTGCATCGTCATACGTGCCAAAAGGGGCCAGCGTGGCTTTCAGCCTTATGCCTACCAACGCCGCTCTGCCGGTAATATTACCGTTAACGAGTGGATCGCGCTTAGACTCGAGCCCATCCTAAATGGTGCAGAACTCGAAGTTATCCGTGGTGATGGTTCCATTGCGCCGCGACAAACTACACTCGACACCGTGCGAAAAAGCTACATTCAATAACAATAATTAAATATTATCGGAATCATATAAGCTCATAGTTCCCACCACACATGAAGAATATATCTTAATGGTTTTGGTCCTCAGAATCTAACGATTTTGAGGACCATTATTTTTGTACTTTATTTTAACATATCCCACGTCATTGCGGTGCCTCTGGCGATATCGTGCGCAGCCTTTTTTCCTAATAAGACGTCATAATACTTCGGCGGCAGTCCTAGCCCCGGACGGATGATACGCATGTTCTTTTCCGTAAACATCTCCCCCTTTTTCACATCCGCCACTACATACAGACTCCGCCGATAGGCCAGGGAGCCTTTTTCCTGTTCTTGCGGGCCATAGGCCACTTCGCCGAGTGCCTCATATGCTGTACGGCATTCGCGGACCAGCTGGGCGAATTCCTGCGGTTCCATGGAGAAGGCGGCGTCTACGCCGCCTTCGGCGCGGCTCAGGGTGAAGTGCTTTTCGATGACGGTCGCGCCCAGTGCAATGCTGGCGACGGCGGCGCCGATGCCCAGCGTATGGTCTGACAGGCCCACGTTGCAGTGGAACAAGTCACGCATATGTGGTATCGTGCGCAGGTTCGTGCCCGCCGGTGTTGCCGGGTAACTGGAGGTGCATTTCAGCAGCGTCAGGTCCTGGCAACCATTTTCCCTGGCCGTGCGTACGAGGTCGTCCAGCTCAGCGACGGATGCCATGCCAGTCGAGGCGATGATGGGCTTACCCGTCTGCGCGATGCGCCGCACCAGCGGCAGATCTACGTTTTCGAAGGAGGCCAGCTTGTAGAATGGCACGTGCAGCCCCTCCAGAAAATCGACCGCCGTGGCATCGAACGGTGTGCTGAAACACAGAATACCGCACTTTTGCGCATGAGCGAAGATTTCCGCCTGCCACTCCCAGGGGGTATAGGCCTTTTGGTAGAGCTCATACAGCGACTTGCCCTGCCAGAGGCTATGCGGATCCGAGATAAAGAACTCGCCGTCCGACTTGTCTATCGTCAGGGTATCTGCCGTATAGGTCTGCAGCTTGATGGCATCTGCCCCTGCCTCCGCGGCAGCCTCGACGATTTTCAGCGCCCGGTCCAAAGAGTGGTTATGGTTGCCACTCATCTCGGCAATCAGGAACGGCCGCTCCGAATGCTGAAACGAAAAACTCATTTTGCTTCACTCCCATCTTCCATGAATGGCATATATGGCGCCACCGTGTACGTGTTCCCCGCCATGAGGCGGAAGCCCGCCGCACTCTGCGCCTGCAGCTGCTCACTGGTTAACTGGCCGATCGCCTCCAACAGCGTCTCCTCCGTGACCTCCGCGGCACGGCCCACATAGGTCTGCACGCCCACCGCGGCGCAGTCAGCACAGCCTGGCAACTGGTTGTCGGCCACGGCCGTGACCAGCGCGGGGAGTCCCAGATAGCAGCGCTCCCAGGTGGTGGTCCCGCCCGCACTCAGCATCAGGTCGGACGCAGCCATCAATGCAGCCATATTATCCACCTGACAGTGGTACGTCAACCAGGCCACGCCATCACAAAGCTGGCGTACGGCCTCGCGCTGCGCGTTGCTCCTGCCCACGACGACGACGGCACGGAAAGCCCATCCCGGCTCCTGACGCAGTCGTTGCAGGGCTCGGATGGCCTTGCTGGTCTCGTCCGTCCGATCTGCACCACCGTAAAAGACCAGCAGCTGCCGAATCTCGCCGGTGCGTACACGCAGACGCAGCTGGCGGCGCGCGGTATAAAACTCCCGCCGCAGGAGCGCGTACTGCGGGCCCTCGAGCAAGCGGCAATGCGCAGGCACCAGCCCCGCATAGCGGTGCTCCGCCTGCAAGTGGAAATTCTGGTCGAGGAGCACGTCGCAGTCATGCTTTCTATTCGCCAAATCATCAATGACGAAGATATGTCGCACATGCGGCCGCAAAGCTCGCTCCCAGCACTCATCTATAGCATAGCTGTCTACCACCAGCCAGTCAATAGGCTCAGTCATACCTCGCAACGCCGCCCGTGTGTCCTTGGCATCTACCGCCTGCCGCACGGTCAGCCAGGCCGCATACCCCGTCAGGCCAGATTCCGGCTCCACCTGCGGCAGTTCCGCCACCGCGAAGCCCCGCTCCCGCACCAGGGCCATCATATGACCCGGCAGTTCCCGCGATATGAACACCACCTCCGCCCTACGCTCGTCCCGCAAGCGCTCGGCCAGGGTCAGGCACCGCATCACATGCCCGCTGCCAATAACTGTAGATGCGTCCACACGTATAACAACACGCACGATCATTTCCTCCTAAGCTAAAGCTTGAAATTCATCTTACGCATGAAGTCAAACAAGCCTATGCACGATACCTTGAAATGACTTGCTACATCGGGTATCTTCACCTTTTTCGATTGAGACTTTGTCGATAAGTTACCCGAGGGTTGTTCCTGGGTGACAATTTGCGCATTATTCATTACAATAGCCGCTGCTATTAACCAGGGATCTGCTATTTTTTGTGGCATCCATGACGTGATTCCTGCCCTATTATAAAAACCACATGTGGCCACATATTGTATAACTTTTCTGTATGCATCTGTTATATCCTGTTGTCTGGTAGAAAGCGCTGAGAATCGACTTATACTTTCCAGCCAAGGACCGATTTCATCATCTTGCTTGATTTCATTAGCCACAGGCTGTATGACGACTACATCAGGATGTAACAGGCACTTTTGTAAGTGTTTCCAAAAAGAAGGAGCTATATCGTACGCATAAAAATTACGTGCAGGCGTAATGAAACAATTTGAATCCAGTAAATAGATTGTAGTCACGCCATACGCCTCCTTGCATACTCCATCAATTTAGAGAAAGTCTTATTGGTTGTTTTAGTTAATCTGTAAGCATCTAAATAGGAAGTTTGACCGCTTTTAGTACTTGCGTCCAAAGCCTGCAAGAATCGAGCATCCCAATGGCTAGCCCGGGTAGCATAATAGTTTCCGCCAGAATTCGCTTTTTCCTTTTTTTTGCTATTCTCCCGATATTTCTCAATGATAAACCTTACCAGCGTTCGATACTTTACGCGAGAAATGTAGCCATAATCTAATGCTCTTCGGATAACAGGTACCTCACCACAACGAAAATACTTGGCTACGTTATGTACTATCGTCTCTGTATCAGATTGCTCATATTTTGATTCTTCCTGCCACCTCATGGAAAACATTTCATTCGGTAACAATAACTCTGCGGCAACAGCATTACACAATGTTTCCAACGGATCCACTAAAAAGGTTTCACATCCTGCATTCAATAAATTATTTTTTCCAATCCAGATATGCGCTAACTCATGTGCTAAGGAAAACACTTTACCATTTACAGTATCATTAGCATTAATAAAGATTAAAGGAGCAAAATCATCAACGAGTACAAAAGCGCGAAATTCTCGAATCTGCAGTTGTCGATTTCCAGCGGGGCCGACACTTCGGCTCTGCATGACCAAAATATTCGCTTGTTCAGCATGCGCGCGTAAATATTGAAAGCTACATTCACGCCCCGCCGGTATCGAGCGATACCATTCCTGCGGTAAATTCAATACGTCGCGAATAGAATCTGCAATGATAGCTGCATTATCTTCTTCCTTCATGCAGCCAACAAAAGGCAAACTTTCAAAACCATTATCCCGACGATGATCTGACATCCACCCCTGTACCAGTTGCATGTGATTAACAACGTCGATAAGCTCTCGACTTGTATCCATCTTTGATAGACTGTCAACGGTTCTATATGATACTGCCGCATCCTCATCTTTAGGAGGCTCTTCGAGAAAAAAATACCCAAAGGGTATTTTGGTGTGCTTACTTATTTTTTCTATACCAGCAAATGTCGGCTGACTTTTTTTTTCAATCCATTCATCCAACAACCGTAAATCTTCTTGTTGTTTTGGTGTTAACGGTTGTTGACGCTGCAACGTATGTTTTACCCACGATAAAATTGATGGATTTACATCCACTTTTACTGATGCCATAATACGTTAACACCACCTTTTTATAGTTTGTGCAAATTCCATTTTAACACAGGATATTACGCTAAACTTTTGCCAAATTACGTATAGACAAATCCATTAAGCGAAACACGTCGCCTTGGTACTCTATGCATTGCTATCGCTCCATTCTTGCTGTCATAGGTCGATATCATTACAATTCGTATCTTTTGAAAAGTCGAACATACGCACATAACTCATTGTTAGGACGCACTTCCCATCCGGCTGCCTGCGCTTCCTCCTCAGAATCTGCCACATAAAGGTATGCTTCTTTTGGGGTTCGAAATGGCCCACGGTCTTTCGGAGCTGTCGCAAATAGACATTTCAATCTATTGATAAGAAAATATTCCGAATACGGCACTGGTACTGTTCTTGACATACAGATCATCTTCCTTTACTATACGCAACAATTAGATCTGCCATTGCTTTTACGCTACGGAAATGCTCTGGTACAATGTCCTCTGGGTCGAGCTCGATATCGAACTCCTCTTCGATGTCCGAGACAAGGCGCACCATGTCGAAAGAGTCGATAAGATGTGCTGAGAGGAGATCAGTATCCGGATCATCGGGAATATCTTTATTTACCTTGCGCAATACTGCGAGCAAACGCGCTTCTGTATTCATGCTTCTTTCACCTGCTCCTTCAAAGCTGTGCGGTCAATCTTGCCATTAAGGTTCAACGGCATAGCCGCGAGATGATGGATGGCCCCTGGCATCATGTAGTGCGGGACAAGCTGCGCGAGGCCATGCTTGAGCGTTTCTTCGTCTGTCTTGCCCACATAAAAGATATGGATGCGGTCGCGCTCCGCATCATAGACGCAGGCATTCGCATCAACACCCGCCAAAGAACCCGCCGCTGTCTCAATCTCACCGAGCTCAATGCGATAGCCCATGTGCTTAATCTGGAAATCCTTACGCCCATCATACATGAGCTCGCCACGCTCATTATAATGGACCAGGTCGCCCGTGCGATAGATGATTTCATGATAGGCTGTGTTTAAGGGATTTTGCACAAATGCCGCTTGCGTCTTTTTTGCATCTGCATAATACCCACAGGCTAAAGATGTTCCTCGAATACAAAGCTCTCCTATTCGTCCAATTTCATCAGGTGTAATTTTCTTATCGCTATCAGACAGCAGTAGAATATCTGTATTCTTGCATGGCTTACCTATGGGCAGCGTTTCCGTTATTGAATATTTACGATCAATGACATAATACGTACAAGCATCACATGCTTCTGTTGGACCATACAAGTTAATAAAGCGCGCTTGCGGATAAGCATCGCGCCACAAATTCAACTGCTTTACAGGCATTATTTCACCACAAAATGCCACCAAGCACAAATCTGGACGTTCTTTTACACGCAACCCTTTCATATTTGCCACAACACACAATGCTGAAGGTGACCACATAATGGCATTCACTCGTTTTTCCAGCAATATTTTCATTAACTTCGCTGGGAATGAAAACAATTCTTGTGGCAAAAGTTGAGTCATTGAGCCAGTAATTATTGGCAAATACACATCCTGTATAGAAAGATCAAAATACAGCGGAGCCTGATTACCAAAAACATTCTGTGCATCAATACAAAAAGTATCGGCAAACCAGCATACGTAGTCTAACACAGAGCGCTGAGATATTATAACGCCTTTAGGCGTACCCGTCGAACCTGATGTAAAGAGCACATAGCAGATATCCGTATCAATGACTTGCTGCGCAGCGGCATCCACTGCTGCTTCATCTGCTGCCGGCCGCATCATTGCTTCGTATGTCAGCACCTTTGCTTCACCGGCAAAGGCCTTTGCCGCATCCTCGTGTGCCTCATCCGTTACGACGACGGCAGGCTGGAGGGTTGTGAGAATCTTTTGAATACGGGATTCCGGCATCGCCGTGTCCAAAGGGGTATAAAAATTTCCACTGTACAGCGCACCGAGAAAAGCGGCGATGCAGACCGCACTCTTGTCAAGGAAAACAGCCACGGGCTGATGGTGCAAGCCCAGCCCCAGCAATACGGACGCCACGCGCCGCGCCTCTGTACGGAGTTCGCTAAACGTCATCTCCCGCGTTGCATCAGCAAAAGCCACTTTTGCAGGGAATTTTGCCGCCGTCAGTTCGAGATAATCGGTTACCGTTGTCAATGCCATACTACCTGCCCCCTTCTCACGCCAAAGTAACCGGTGCAAAAATCTGCGTACTTGAAAGGTCAATGAGGCCTGCCGCACAGGTAAGTCCCGTACCAAACCCGCAGGCCAGCACGCGCTTCAGCGCCTCATTCTGTCCCACGTAACGCTGCGAGAGCAAGAGCGGAATCGATGTGCAACTTGTATTGCCTGTATGCTCAATAGCGATAGGTGCACGCCCTTTTGCCTTTAATTTCCGTGCCACATAGTTTACAATCATCGCATTGGCCTGATGCAACGCAAAGAGGTCGATATTCTCCCCCGTAATATTGCAAAGGTCATAGACACGCTGCACAACGCCCTTTACCTCATGCAGTGCAAATGTCATGACCTCCATGCCATCCATGTACATATTCTCGGCCGTGCGCACGTTGCCGTCCTCGTCTTCATGCGGTACATCGGTGACGCCGGACACGTGCGGCGTACGACAGCCGCCCGCCGGAATTATGAGCTTGTCCGCACGACTGCCATCCGTATAAAAAGCAAAGCCCGACGGCGCGGCCGACATATCACGCGTCAGGAGCGTTGCACTCCCTGCATCACCCAGTACGAGGCGCAGTGCACGGTCCTGCGGATGAATCGTCTTGGTCAGCGTATCGCCAACACAGAGCAGAGCACGGTGCGCATAGCCGCTCGCAAGGAGCAGGGAAGCCTGAAACAGACCATAAACGTAGCCCGCACAGCCGAAATTCAGGTCAAAAACAAGGATATCGTTGCGCAGGCCCAGACGCTCCTGCAACACCGAGGATGTATTCGGAATGCGGTAATCCGGCGTCTCCGTGACGAAAACGAGCGCATCAATATCCTCCGGCGCATACCGCCCTGCTGCCCGCAGCTGCCCTGCCGCCGCCGCGCAGAGATCCGCCGTTGTCTCATGCTCTGTGGTCACATGCACGCCTTGAATGCCCGTGACCGCCATCACCTTACGCACATACTCCTCACCATACGACGAGGCCAGTGAGAGGAAATCCAGCTTTCCCGCCGGCAACGCGGTCGCGATGCTATCGATACGAACGTTATCAAATAGTCTGTCCATAAACTCAAGCGTCTCCTAACATATAGCCACCATCGATGATAAAATCAGTACCGGTAATCCAATGTGCCTCATCTGATAACAGGAACAACACCATAGATGAAACGTCCTGCGGCTTACCAAGTCCAAGCAGATGTCGCTGCTCAATTGCCGTATAATCGAGGCCTGCCTCCATCTCCTGCTGTACCATTTCCGTACGCACACAGCCTGGGCTGACACTGTTGATACGACTACCGTTCTTACAGATTTCTCTAGCAAGACTTGCTACAGCATTCTTACTTGCTGCTTTCGCCGCTGCATAAGCAAACATGCCGCCCGCGCCTCTATGTGCAGCACATGATGAGAACATCACGAATGAGCTGCCTGCGTTTGTATATTTTTTCTTGCTGAGCATTTGCACGAGCTTGGCGCCAGCCCAAAAGCTGACATCCATCATACGCCGTGCTTTTTCTTCATCATAGCGCCGCAAGGGTGTAGGAAACGAAATACCTGCCGCATGAACAGCACCATCAAACTTGCCATTGCGTGTCACAGCCTCTACGATAGACTCTTGCATGGCCACGTAATCACAGACATCACAAGCACATACCTGTATATTTTCATGAACTTTTGATAACTCATGCAGGCGTTCCTCATTACGTGCTATTGCCAACACATGTGCACCGGCATCAGCCAACTGCAATGCAATTGTTTTTCCCATACCAGAGGAAGCTCCTGTTACCAAGAAATGCTTTCCTTTGAAATTAAACAATATATTTGCCATTCAACTATCGCCACCCTTTAGTCAAATGCTAAATGATACAAGTCTGCCACCGTCCCCGCATCTCGTACTTGCTTTGGAAGAATCTTTTTATCTGTATAATCACTCATCGCCGCTAAATAAGCGACATAAGCAATAGAGTCCCAACCTTCCAAGCTGGATAGTTCCGTGTTCATTTGCAGTTCATTTTCGTCCTCGTCTAAGACTTCTGCCATCGTAGTTAAAAATTCTTTCTCTTCCATTGTTTACTCCTTGTTAACAAAACTCACTAAATGTGCCGAATGATATTGTTCAATTTCCTCTTTCAAAGGTTTCACTGCTTTTCCAAGTTCCGACACGCCAATACGAATATTATGAAGCATTTTTTCTCTAACGATTCCTCTTTCGAGAAACCATTTATATTGTTCCGGATTATCCTCAACACATTTCGGCCCATCCAAATAACGAACAAGCATTGTATATGTTCGCGTACTTCGCATTCCGTGTACATCAATATAGTCTGCAGTGAATTCTTTTAAGAAACGGTAATCTACATGACATCTTTCTTCCATATAGTGCATGAATGTATATGAATCCACAGGGGATACATTCAGAAATAGCATTTTCGCCGCGTTCAAACAAAGATAGTCAAACGGTGTATCACCAACAAACGAATTAACATTCGTAAGTGCTACTAAAGTATCCGCATCTTTACCCCAAACTGCAAAAGAATAAATTGGGTGCTGTGTCCGCCGAAAATCCGAACGCTCGAGTGCTTTCTGCCCGAGCGCACCGGTTCGCGACCTTGTCTTGCGGTAATCAAACGCCTTCCCATGGCAAAAATCCCAATTATAGGTAGGAAATAATAACGTTCCCTCTGGGCCGATTTTTTTCTGCAATAAGTCAATCAGGCGATCGAGATCAAACTTTTTCCCTTGCTGAAGTGCTTCCCAGCATAGTGTTGTAACATCGGATGCCACAAGTACGCGATCGCCACGTTCCAGCGGCAGCTCAGCTACCAAATCCTCCGGCATGATGACATTTCCCATAGATATCTCCTTATGCTCGCGGCACGGCATAGCACTCCGGATGTGAGCCCGAACGAATATAGAAATCATAATCGTCACGAATCCCACGGATGGCCTGTGGCACCGCTACAAAATCATCCCACTTATGGTATATCGTTATCGCAAAATAGGGATGGTACTCTTCTATCAAGCGCTTCGAGCCTCGGATTGCCGCTACTTCCGAGCCTTCAACGTCCATATTGATACAAAGATCACCGATTACCTTGTCGACGATAGAATCATTTTTACGCACAGGTATCTTTATCGTACCCTCCGACTCAAAGTGGCTCTTCATCGTTCCCGACTCCGAGAAATAAAGCACTTTATCTTCATCGGACATCCCATTAGGCATAATGCGCACGCGGTCCATGATTCCTAATTTCGCCAGACGATGCTTCATCGCAGCGATGTTGTCAGGATCCGGCTCCACAGCATAGGCGAGCTTCATGCGGTCACCATAGGCCCGCCAACTCTCCTCGATACTATCGCCATCATAGGCACCACCATTCACCAGCGTAAAATCGCCCTTCGGCGCAAGCGCTGGATCATAGAAATACAAATTGATATGCGAGAAATCAAGCATGCGTTCTACGGGAATAAAGGTATACGCATCCATGGCACGTTGTACTTCCATTTCCTTGAGCAGTTTCTGCGTATACGCATCATCCGCACGATATATTTTCTGCAGTTCTTCCCGATGCTGTTCCACCCAGCACTTGCCGTAACCTTCTGGCTGATCATCATAGTAGGGGTAACGAAAATGCGGCGTGACCAGAATCTCATTTTGCCAGCCATGGTCACGAATATACGTCGCTATTTCCTTGATTTTATCACTGAGAATGACAATAGCAGCATCAGGATGCTCACCAATATATGCTGGCGCAAAAATACGGCGAGAGGTGTCCTGCTTCTCCGGATTTGTGTCAACCCACGACATTACCCCCCCCATTTTCTTCACAAGGTCAATTGTCCTTTCATTATGTACTGCGCCATAAAAGATAAATTTTTTTCATGAACTAATCCCTTCCTATATAGTTTATATCTACCATTTTATATTAAAGACATCAACATATCATTTATAAGACAACCTAATAATTCGATACATAATTGAAAAGTTCTTCCACCTTCCTAACTGTTTTTTGAGGCAATTTATCTTTTTCTTGAATCGCACGTTGTATGGTTTTGGAGAATGCAGATAATTGCACCTCCTTCTTTCCGAAATCCAGGTAAATTCGAGATAAAAGGATTGAATAAATAGCATCTATTGCTTTACAAATATATTCCATATATCCTTTTTCATCCGTCAATTCACATAGATCAGAAGTTGCCAGGGCCTTTGTATACGTCACATGAGCAAGAGAAATCATCAATTTTTCATTTTGACTTTCCTCATAACGTTTGCTAAAGACAGACGCTGCGAGATTGGCATCGTTATATCCTATCTTTAAATACTCTATTTTTTTCTTACAATCATTTTTTTCTATTT
This sequence comes from Selenomonadaceae bacterium UBA2897, assembly GCA_002350105.1. GTDB lineage: Bacteria > Bacillota > Negativicutes > Selenomonadales > Selenomonadaceae > UBA2897. The sequence continues at coordinate 17,771 of DEDT01000051.1, forward strand.
TCGCCGAACGGATATAGCATTTAGCCCTTTGATGTAAATAATGCGGATCTGAACTTAACAACGGGTTTAATGCCTCGAAAATCTCTCTTATCAGTTCCATTGGCGCATTATTAAATATGCGATTCATATCATCAACACGCATATACTTCTTGTATGGTGCTTGTCGATTTAGTGTTCCCCCCTCAAGTTTAGGCCCGCCATAAACATCAATCAAACCGGAAACAATCAATCTATAGGCTTTTACAATACACGCATAATGTCTTTGGTCCATAGTATACTCATTAAGTTCCCTATATAACCAATGTTCCGCATTCACAACATATTTATACGCCGTATTCACCATCGCTGATCGTTCAAAAGGCCATGTTACCTCCTTATCGATTTTAGGATATTGTTTATCCTTGAAATCTTCAAATTCTTTTTGCAAGCCTATTCTACTAGCTTGAATTTCATAAATTTTATGGGATGTCGCCAGCATAATGGCTACGGCCATATCTTTTTCATCGCGAATTTCTACTTTTTGTTCAGTATACTGATATTGATCTAAGTCCAGGATGTCATTTTTCACCGACATTATATTATCCAATATGGTATTATTTTCTCTAAAGACAGGAATTCTCGCCTTTAATAACCTTGGATTTATTTTTTCCAGCTCATGAGATGAAAATGTGTTATTGATAGTAACTAAAGAAAAATCTTTCTTCTGTAATACGTCATTCTTATTTAATAGGCTAACAAGAGCTGACACCTCTCGATTATTTTTTCTAGTAATGAAAACAAAGTGACTCTTGTTTTTTCTGATTATGTTTTTATTTTTTAGAATAAACTCTATTTGGTCTATATCCAAAGCATCATCATCAAATAAACAAATCCGTTCCTTTTCATATATCAGCTTGTGTAGCGATTCATCAGCTAACCCTATTTTTGAATCAAAAATATATACCACATAGTTAAGAAGATTTTGCGCAAGATCCGCAATTAAATAGCTTTTACCACTACAAGCTCCACCTACAATTAACATTAACGGTTTATCAACTATACTCTTTACCAAATCGTGCGTCACATCTCGAGGGATAAAAAAATATGGCACTTCATAGGATGTTCCAGACATAATTGGATATTCCTCTTGAAATAAGAATTTATAGTTTCTTATATCATCGTGCTGAAGCATATTTATACCATTAAACGTTGCATTTCTCCATAAATTATCATCATGAGTATTTAACACAGTTTGTGCTGCGCTAAAAATATGTCTATATATATCTGAGTGATTATTAAATTTCAAATAATACGATATCCCATAATACCGTTTCAATTTGCTTTCTCTTATATATGACATATCTTCTATGCCACAATAATATATATCATTATGACCAGTTTTATTGAGACTTTGCATAATAAAGTCCCATTCTTGATCAAGGCTACACCCTACATAGATAATACGATTATTGGATAAATCATGTTCTAGCCTGGATAGAAGACTTTTGTTTTTATGTAGGCTATTAATATATTCTTCTGTACTAAAAACCGGGTTTTTCTTCTGATATTTTAGACATTCATCTATATCGCCATGTATTTTTATTACGCATTTTTCTTCTTCAAATATATGATCATCAATTTCATTATTAGCACTAAGCACAGTACGATATCCGCTATTTTCTTCTATTGCATCATCGATATTCAAAGTATATACATATGGCCAAGGCAAAGTTAATATCTGTTTTTTTTCTTGAGCCAATTGCACTTTGGTGAAATTATTTCTCAGGTACCTTCTATAAGCCAGACTCTCGCCTGTATTATCGTTGATGATATCTTTATATAAGCCTGCTATATCCTGAAAAGATTCTCCTTCTAATTCTTCTTTTGCTACTTTTCCTGATTTAATAATACATTCTTTATAATATTTGTATAGATCCTTTCCTGAAGGCACCATACCCTCTAGTGCCTTGCTACCACATGTAAACCCAGCTCCAAAAACAGGAATCAATATTTTCTCACGTAAGTGCGCAAGAAGTGGAATTAAATCCTCTGATTGCTTCACTACCTTTACATTCATTTTACTGCACTTCCTCATTAACGCGCATCAATCCAGTTACAACTAATTTCTTTGCTATTAATGAAAGTTTTCCGACCGGCACGCCGATGCGGTCGCTGATGGCGATGAGGTCGTTGCGGCCGTCGGCGTAGGCGATGAAGTCGGTCATGGCCTTGACGGCGTCGTAGCTGCCCTTCTGGCTGATGGTCGGATAGAGGCCACGCTTGCCCAGCTGAGGCTCGCAATAGCACTGCACCTGATAGGTCTGGTTGGCCTCCAGTGTCTCGATACATTTCTGGTAGACCTCGTAAGCACCTTGTAAACCACTGGGGGAGATGAGGCCCATGTCGTCCTTGCTCGTGTGGTACTCCGGATACTCACCGTATTTGCTGCGGCAGATGGCACAGACCGGCAGGTCTACGCCTGGTGCATTGTACTGCCGCTCGTCCGAGCCGCGCTGGAGGAATGTACGATGCTCATACTGTGGATAGTGGAAATGCAGCACATTCCGCGCGACGCGGTCGGCGAGCGTATCGCCGTAACGCGACTCCACATAGGTATAGGTACGGTCATCACCCACGCAAGAGAGGTTGAAGCCTGCCTTGACATGCGCTTTCATGTAGGCAAGGTGATCGTCCTGACTCAGGTATGTTATTGAGCCAATAGTCTCTGGGATGTAGACAAAACGGTATGTATAGCGGCGATGCGGCAAGCTTTTCAGCCATTTCGCCAGGTAGACGGAGACCGCCGGACCAGAGAGCTCGTTGTTCGCCATCGAGGGGTGACAGACATAGGTCGAGAGCAGTATCTCATCATCCGTCTCGCCAGGCAGGATCAGTTCGCCATACGTCAGGCTGCCATCGAAGAGCTCACTATCAATGTACGCATGATACGTATCCTCAGGCAACGCGTCCTTCTCCTGCTGCGTCATGCAAAAGCCGGAGCGCTCCTTGTAGTAGGATGTCACGTAGGGGATGACGTCCGGTTGATCCGGCTGCGTATAGATGATCTTTTTCAGCTCGGCGAGGGACATCTCCGCATCCAGCGGCAGGGAGTACCCCATCACGCGCAGATTCGTCTCCTTGAAATCAAGGATTTTCTCCCCCCGGCTATTCTTGATCCATGCGTCCCGGATGCGCCACTCCCGCGGCACTGTCCAGTCAAAGGCCGGCGTCCCTGTGGGCACCTCATGTGTGGTTATCTCCGGTACAACCTCCTGCAAATCAGCCAGTGTCTGTCGCACGCCGTCGCCGGTGATACTGCGGCAATACGGGAACATCCGCCCGCACAAATCATATAGTTCCTGCCCTATCTTCATGCTATCCTCGATTCCGTACATCTGTTTCCTGCCAGGCCACGCGGTACCATTCATTGTCATCCTTATGGCAGCTACAGCACCTGCTCACCTTGCCTATGGAGCAATTTGTACTTAATTTCTGCCAATTTCCAATCCTCCAGATTATCGATGTCCTGTACCTCTGCCTCGTCCAGGATGAGCGGTACGAGCCGCTGCACGGTGCCCTCGCCGAATCCTTTGACGCGCCAAAAATAGAACTGGCCCGCATCGTGGTAGTAGGGCTCCAGATCCTGGGAGCGTGCGCGCAGGTATTGCGGCCATTTGTAGGCGAGGTGTCCCTCCTCCGTGATGGTGAAGCAGCGCTGTGGCGGATAGGAGAACCGCACGACCGGCATGAGGCCATCCGCCGCAGCGGCGGTGAGCCTAGTCCAGGCCTCCTGCAGCCGCGTGGCGGTCACGAAAGGTGCCGTGGGATAGAGGCAACACATCCAGTCAAAGGTCTGGCCACGCCGCCCGTACGCCTGCAGCACCTCCTGCAGGACGTCAGCTGTCGTCGCGTAGTCATCCGCATTCGCCGCGCTGCGCATAAAGGGCACGCTCGCCCCATACCTGCGCGCAACCGCCGCGATTTTCTCGTCATCTGTAGAGACCATCACCTCATCAAAGAGGCCACTCTGCAGCGCCGCCTCGATAGAATAAGCAAGAATCGGTTTGCCACAGAATTCCCTGATATTCTTATGTGGGATACGCTTGCTGCCCCCGCGGGCGGTGATAATCGCAATCCGGCTCATTGACTCACCCCTCCAGGACTTCCCGCAATGCCTCGACGATTTTATCTTGTTCGGCTTCCGTCAACGCGTAATACAGAGGCAACGTAAATGCCTCGCGGTAATATTGCAGGGCAACCGGACATTCTTCCGGCTTATGACCCAGCTTTGCATAATACGGCTGTGTATGCACCGGAATGTAATGCAGATTCAGCGTAACGCCGCGCTCCTTCATTTCGGCAAAAATCTGCTGCTTGCTTTTTTTAACCCGCGTCAGGTCAAGACGCACGATGTAGATATGCCATGAAGGATTAGCACCCTCCATGACCTGTGGCGTACGGAGTGGCAGATCCTTGAGCAATTCATTGTAACGCGCCACCAAATGACGGCGCTGGGCCACGAACTCATCCAGGCGATCCATCTGGCTATAGCCCAGGGCCGCCTGCATATCCGTCATACGATAGTTGAAGCCCAGGTCTACCTGCTGATAGTACCAGGGACCATCGCTCTCATGCGTCATCAACGCCGGATCACGCGTTATGCCATGGCAGCGATAGAGACATAGTTTTTGGTAAAGTTCCTCGTCATTCGTCAGGACCATGCCGCCCTCGCCTGTCGTGATAATCTTGACCGGGTGGAAGGAAAACACCGTCATATCCGAGAACTGGCAGGAACCAACCTTGCCGTCCAAGTAGTCTGCGCCTGTGGCATGCGAGGCATCCTCGATCACTGTAAAACCATATTCCTCGGCCAAGGCGTGGATGCGCTGCATGTCACAGGACTGACCTGCCAAATGCACCGGCACAACCACCTGCGGCAAATGCCCCGAATGGCCAGCTGCGCGTGCCGCCTGCAGTTTTTGCGCCAGCACCTCCGGGTCCATATTGTAGGTCGCATCATCGATGTCGACGAAATCTACATCCGCGCCGCAGTAACGGCCGCAATTCGCCGATGCCGTAAAGGTGATAGGCGAGGTCCAAAGCATATCGCCCTGCCCCAGGCTGGCCGCCTTGCAGGCAATATGCAGGGCCGAGGTGGCATTGGTGACCGCCACGGCATATTTTGCGCCGCAGTAATCCGCCACCCGCCGCTCAAAGCGCTGGATAGCCGGCCCCTGCGTCAGGAAATCTGAGCGCATAACGGCTTCCACCGCCTGGATATCCTCTTCGGAAATATTTTGCTTGCCGTAATATATCATAGATGCTGGTTCATCTCCCTTAATTCTTCCACCGTTAGGAAATGCTTGTTCGTCCCTGAATTGTACTCGAAGCCATCCGGCACCGGTCTGCCTTTCCCGCCCAAAGCATCGACACGATAGTCTATGTCCTCGCGATAGTGCGTCGACGGCATGATGACGAAGTGATCGTCAAACTCCAGGGTATCATAATAGATATCCGCCGGGCACATGATTTCGTGCAATTTCTCGCCCGGACGGATGCCGATAATCTTCGTCGGCAAATCCGGCGCGATGGCTTTGGCCAAATCCATGATACGCATGGAGGGAATTTTCGGGATAAAGGTCTCGCCGCCCTGCATGCGCTGGAAATTCTTCAGGACGAAATCCACGCCATCCTCCAGTCTCAGCCAGAAACGCGTCATGCGTGGATCAGTAATTGGCAATTCCTTCGCCCCATCAGCCACGAGTTTCTTGAAGAACGGCACGACAGAGCCACGGGAACCAACGACATTGCCATAGCGCACCACCGAAAAACGCGTAGGGCGGTCACCCACCAGGTTGTTTGCCGCACAGAACAGTTTATCCGAACAGAGTTTCGTCGCACCATACAGGTTCACCGGATTCGCTGCTTTATCCGTGGACAGGGCAATCACTTTCTTGACACCGCGCTTGATGGCCGCATCAATGACATTCTGTGCGCCCATAACGTTCGTCTTGATGCACTCCATCGGGTTGTACTCTGCTGCCGGCACCTGCTTGATAGCAGCGGCATGCACCACATAATCCACGTGATACATAGCCGTCTCCAAACGCTCACGATCACGCACATCACCAATAAAGTAACGCATGCAGGGCTGATTGAATTTCTGCTGCATTTCAAACTGCTTCAGTTCATCCCGCGAGTAGACAATTACCCGGCGGGGCTTATATCGCTCCAGTAAAATCTTGATGAACTTCTTGCCGAAGGACCCTGTACCGCCCGTAATTAAAATATCCTTATCATCAAACACAAAACTCACTGCCTTTCCTCATGTGCCTGTCTATATCATTCTGCCTGCTGGATCCAGGCATATATACACTCGCCTGCATTCTGCCTGACTGCTTGGTTATCATGCCTTTCAGCTGCCAGTGCTAGCATCCTATCAAGGGTAAGTATTGCTCCTTCCCGCATATCCAGCTTTTGTATTTCCGCATCTGGCACATCTCCCTGATAGCTCAATTTATGCTCTTTCGCCTGGCCGGTCTGACAATCAATCTCCAGCAGCACGTCATCGCAACGGCGCATTGCCCATGCATGGCAGCCATCATTCTCGGTCAGGGCAAACGAAAACTTCTCCATTCCACTGCCAAGATAATCGCCAATCAGCCAGTCCAAGGATTGTGCATAGCTAACCTCCTGCCCTTGAACCTTCAGCAGCGCCACTCTATTCCCCAGGCAGGGAAAGCCCAGCATATTATCCCCAACGCGGATAAAGTTAGCAAATGCATACTCCTGCAGAAAAGAATCCCGATACCGAATGGGCGTAAAGGTCCCATTGCGCACATTCCAACGAACCAACTGCTCGCCAGAGCGCGGTGTAATCAACAGGATCCCTTTCTCTCTATCCTCGGCTGTCATATTCAGCGCTTCAAAAGGAAAAGACATTTGCCAGGCAGCCGCAGTAAAATCCTTCAGGTCCAGCATCAGCACACGATTGGTACCTTGCATAACAAGGTATAGGCGACTTCCCTCTTGTACAACACTGTGTTCCGAAAAGCAAATATCTTCCAAAGGAATGCCCTGCTTCTCCAAATTTCTACCCCATGCCGTATGGTAGGAAAATTCTTCACGGTGTAAATCATAGACGACAAGAATACCTGTGGCATTACCAATAAAATATAACTTATCCTGCCATAGCACCACATTGGAAAAAGCAGCTACGTCATGCCGGATTGATGAATGCACTGGCATTTCACATGGATGCTCTAGCCGCTTTTTCGTTTGGACATCATACTCCCAAAACGATGTTGCTCCCTGACACGGCGCAATAATAATCTTATCCCCGACTTTTCCCAAGGCTACGTATGCATATTCGCTATGGCAACGGGCTGGTATGCTGCATAAAAATTCAGTTCTCTCTTGTACCAGGTCGAACTGGAACAAACCGTATATCCCCGGCATAAGCGTTATGCCAAGGAAATATATCTTAGTTTTTTCCCGCCACATATGACTGGCTTCCAAATTCAAATCCTCATGTTGTTTTTGCACCAGCTTTTCCTGCATAAGTGGTTTGCCCAAGGCCCGATATAGCCATACCATGGAACTGATATCGCCGTAATAGGCATCACTCCAAATCATGGCCCGATTCATATCAGGTGAATCATCATAAATTCCCCATTTTTCCTCACGATAGGTATCGCGCAGCTGACAATATGCCTGAGCTAGTTCGGGGAACATAGCGTGCAACGTTGCCTCCATTAAAGGATGCGGCCGCCACCAAAGCACGATATCGGTTCGTTTCTTGAAAAATTGCAGCACACTTTGCAATTTACTGATTACATGCTTTGTTTCTCGCATCTGAGCGGACAAACTGGTGTTATACAGCACAACCTTCTTATTCCCGATAAGGTTCTGCCATTCCTGCGGCAAACTATAGTCGGATTTCTTGTGATACAGTACGCTGTCGAATTTTGGCGAGCCGAGGGCGAGGAATTTGCCGGCGGGCGGGTTGCCGCCTGGGTAGTAGCGCTCGTACTGTTCCTTGATGTTTTCGTCCTGCACGATGACGTGGTCGGCGTTGATGACGCCTGGGGTCTGGCAGAAGTGGGGGGAGATGGTGTCGCCCACGACGAAGTAGGGGACGTAGACGAGGTTGTCGGTGTACTGCTTCAGTTTGGCGGAGTAGTACTGCATATCCACAGAGGTTACTGCATTATAATTATCGTAAGGATTGTGGATGAAGATAACATCCGGGTGCAATTTTTCCAGGTCGACGCTGCGGTGGTCGATGACGGGGACGTATTTCGGGTAGAGGCCGATCTCGTAGTGCCATTGGGCGGCAGTGCCGTCGGGGTTGCGGTCAGCGTAGGGGATGGGGACGACCATGGCCTGGCAATGCTCGCGGTCTTTGTCGGCGGCCATCCAGATGCTTTCGAGGCTGTCCCACATCGAGGCTTTGTAGGGCAGGAAGACGATGAGCTTCCTCGTGCGGGCCTGCGCCACCTGCTGATGGAGGTGCCCGGTGAGCTCCAGCAGCAGCGCAGCCGTCTCCCGGCAGAGCGCGGCGTCCGGCGCGGCGGGCAGGGCGTTCAGGGCCTGTTCCACGCCGCCGAGCACCTGCAGGGGCTCCTGCTGCTCGCGCGGTTCCAGCTCGGCGCGCACGACGTTGGCGATGAGCGCCGCGTGCTGCGCCACGGCGATGAAGGCCGCCCGCGTACCCGCCTTTTGCGCGCGCTGAATCTTGCGCGTGCAGCTGTCCAGCAATCCCAGCAGTTTCTGCTGTGTCTGTTTCCTCATCTCGTCCTGCCCCTTCCTCGTGTCTATCCGCAACCATATCCCTGTCCGTCCGGCAGTGGCTGGTATACCCATTTATAAATATTTTCGCCACCACAAGCAAAAATCCTCCCGCCTTTTATATGGTGGGAGGATTTTTAGCCGTATTTCATTGTTTTTACCGAGCATTACTGTGCCTGTGCCAGGTCGTCACTCATCCTGCGCAGATTCGTGACCATGTCCTTACGCAGCCCGTTCACCATGTCGACAGATGCCGTCGTCGTATTCAGCTGATCCAGCTTGCCATCCATAATCTGTACCTTCTCACGCAAGCCTACCGTAATCAGATACAGCTCATGCTGCCCCGCAGCCAATCCCTTAATTTGATTCTCCATACGATCCATACGACTATCCATGCCGTCCATACGACTATCCATGCCGTCCATGCGGCGTTCCATGCTATCCATATGGTGCTCCATGCTATCCATATGGCTTTCCAGTTTATCCATGCGCTTGTTGATCTGGTTGGCAAAGTTCTCCAGGAATTGTTTTGTCTCCTGATCCATGATCACACCTCTTTTCCTGCTTATCCATAAATCGTGCCTTTATTATATAGCAGGTGCGTCAGGATTTCAATAGAACATTTGTATTTTTCAAATAGTCATTTCAATCCATGCGTCACCTATTATCATCTACATGAACTTATTATCTGGCGTAGAGGATCATGTCGCGGCCGTACTTCTCCCTGGCCTCAGCGGCCAGTTGCGGATTCAGGTTGCAAATGACTGCAATCTGTAGCCCCTGCTCCTCCAGCATGGGCATGTATTGAATCTGCTCCAGCATATCGGCAAACGGGTAGAAGTAGCCGCAGGGAATTCGCTTTTCCCGCAGCAAATCCAGCACCTGATTGGCGTTGTCCTGCTCCACTTCCGTAACGGCCTGTAAAAATCTTTGCACATCAGGTAACTGCTGCTCCATATTGTTTTCCTCCCATAACGTAATCTCAACGTAATCCCATAGCGCAAGGGTGTTTTAACTCTGTACCGTGACCTGAGGCGCGCGCAGGACGCCGAGGCAGGTGCCGGGCAGGATGGCCTGCCAGAGGGCAGCGGCCTGCAGCTGCGTGCCGCGGATATAGGGTGCCAGCCAGTGCAAGCGGATCATGTCGGCGCGGCGGAAGAGGGCGGCGGTGAGGCCGCCCGCGAGACCTTGCCCTGTCTGCTGCAGGGCGGCGGCGATGTCGCTGCCGCTGCCGATCATGAAGCCTGCCGTGAGGGGCAGGCTGAAACCAGCTGCCCCGTCCTGGGCGTTGCTGTAGGCAAAGGTGAGCGTGCCGTCGCTCACGAGAGCGCAGAGCATGCGGATGAGCTTGCCCGGCACAAGGGTGTCGCCCGGCCAGACCCACTGGATGTACTCGCCCTGTGCCGTGGCCTGCAGGTCGGCAAATCGCGCCGCCTGCGTTTTTCCCTCCAAGATACTGATGGTCATGGCCGTGCCCTGGGCGCCGAGGTAGGCCGGCAGCTGCGCGGCGAAGGCGTCGTCCGCCAGTGGCAGCACGAGGAGCTCGGCGTAGGGGTAGCCCTCCTGCAGGATGCTCGCGAGGGAGCGGGCAAAGGCCTCGGGATCCCCCGCGTAGGGCAGGACGATGGAGACGGTGTGCCGCTCCCGCAGCACCTGTTCCTCGCGGTACGCCTCGGCCAGCTCCTCGGCCTGCCGCAGCACGCGGCTCAGCAGCGAGGCGGCGACGCCCACAGGATAGCGCAGGCTGGTTCTCATCCCTTTGCCAGGCGCTGCGGCGTCCTGCTGTGCGGTGGCAGGCGAGACCCTCCCTGATGCCTTGCCTATCGCATAACTCTCGTACTTCACGGCGGGCAGGGGCCCGGTGGGAGCCGTGGCCAGCGGGTCGGCAAGCGGCTCGCCCGTGCAGAGGCGGTCAAAATCCGCCTGCCAGTGGTTAGCCTTGGTGGTCTGGCGCGAGTATTTGGCCACGTTGGCGAGCCAGCCCAGCGCCGCCTTGGCCGCGGCCTGCTGCTGGCTGCGCCAGGGGAAGTGCGCGAGGAAGACGCCCGCGATAGGAACGGGCACGAGCCGCGCGGGACCGGACGCGCCCATGATGACCGCGTGGTGATTGCCCTGAGCCAGCTGACAGTGCGTCTCCTCCCAGGCCTTGCGCCCGACGAGGATTTTGCCCAACGGCTCCGGCGCCGTGGCGCGCCGCGCGGGACGCAGGGGCAGCAGCCTGTCCTGCCCCTGCTCCGGCCGGGTGAGACGGCAGCGCACCCAGGACCAGCTGTAGACCTGCGATGTGTCCAGCGCCTGCAGGGCCGCGCGCACGGGCCGCAGGCTGCCGCCCGCCGCAGGCCAGATGAATTCGTCGGCGTCCAGCGGCAGGACGAGGGAGGCACCGTCAGCAAAAGCCTGAGTCATCCGAGCGGTGAGCAGCTCGGCCTGCAGCTGGGCGATGCCATTGTAGCGCTGCACGACGAGGGGCAGGCCCTCAGCCGCCAGCTGCTGCAGGATTTCCCGCGTGCCGTCCGTACTCGCATGGTCGATGAGATAGAGCGCATCGGCCACCTGCAGGTTGTGGCGCACGAAGCTCTCGATCACGTCGGCCTCGTTGCGCACCATGCTCACAATTGCGATTTTCGCCATAGCAGCTCCTTCCTTTACGTCACTCACCCATCTGTCTCGTTCTCCGGCTCCGCGCAGATGAATACAGGCGTATGCCTGCCCGTCCGGATGCCGTCGAGCAGCACGTGCCAGCCGCGCTGCATGAGGTCCGGCGTCACCTGGCGGATGCAGTGGCAGACACCCAGCTGGTCGCAGCCGATGGCCTCGCGCTGGGCCGCGCACGCCGTCAGGGGCTCGCGGGGCTGCACCATGACGGCAGGCACGCCGTAGGGATAGAAGACGGCCGCGTTGTTGTGCCGGTCGAGCGGTCGGCTGGCCGGCGTGCAGATGGGCACCAGCGCGGGCACGCCGCAGGCCGCCGCGCTGTGCATGAGGCCCGTGTCGTTGCCGATATAGGCGCGGCAGACGCTGAGCAGGGCCGCCGAGACGCGATAGGAACCAAGGCCCGCCGCGTTCCACACGGTACCTGCGGGCAGGGCTGCCGCCAGCTGCTCGCCCGCCACCCGGTCGGAGGGGCCGCCCAGCACGAGCCAGCGCAGGCTCGTGCCGCCCGGCTCGGCCTGCAGGCGGCGCAGAAGTTCTATGTAGTTCTCCACGGGCCAGTGACGGCGCTGGTCAGTGCCGCCCAGCACAACGGCGACCCAGGTGCCATCTGCGCCGCGCCGTGCCAGCTCCGCCTCGGCCTCTGCCCGCTCCTGCGGCGTGTACCAGACCTCCGGCTGCGGCGCCTCGGCCTGCGTGCCCGTCGCGGCCTCCGCGAGGGCCAGATAGTACCAGAGCGCATGGGTCTGCCGCAGCTGGTAGGGCACGCGCTGCGTGAGCAGGGGCAGCAGGGCCGCATAGGGGAACACGCCCGCCCAGCGGAAATCGTCATAGTCCCCGCCGTAGCCCACGCGCTCCCACGCGCCGCTGAAATAGCCCAGCAGCGGTGTACTGCCGTAGTGGGCGAAGTTGATACAGAGATCGTAGTGCTGCGGCAGGAGTTTCTTTGCAAAATCAATGTCCCAGCGCAGCAGGGCCAGCGCGTCGCCCCAGTTGCATCGCCGCGCGTTCACGATGAGCTGGTCTACATAGGGGCAGGTCACAGCCAGCGGCTGGCTGCGCGCGTAGACGATGAGCGTGATATAGGCCTCGGGCCAGGTCATGCGGATATGGCGCAGGGCAGGCGAGAGGTTCACGAAATCCCCCACGCCCGCATCGTGCAGGAGCAGGATGCGCTGCGGCGCACCTTTGCCTGGCTGGCGATAGCCCGCCGCCGCAAAGGCCGGCTCCAGTTCCTGCACCAGTGCCGTCACGTCGAGGTTGCGGCTCTCGGCGATATGCCGATACGCCTGTTCCATGGCCGTCTGCAGCGAATCCTGCGCACCGTGCTCCAGCTGGGACTGACTTTCGTTATAGCGGTGGCACAGCCAGGCCACGAGCCAGGCTGCCTCCGCCGCCGTCAGCCGGCTGTCCGCCACGCCCTCCTGCAGGGCCGCGAGAAAATCCGCTCGCGCCGCATCCGGCACTGGATAGAAGCCCCACTGCCGCAGCATCCGCAGGAGCTCCTCCAGCTGCGCCGCCTGCACCTCATGCAGGGCCTCCGCATGCTGCGCGAACCAGGGTACGGCCGCCAGCCGCGTGCGGATGTCCCGCGCCAGCCAGGGCAGATGCCGTATAACCGCCACGACATCATCGAGCGTTTTGGGCTGCCGCAGCACCGATATCCGGGAAACGCAGTAGACATAGTGGAGCACCAGCGTACAGACATAACGGGGCGCCAGAAAAAGGCAGGAGATGGCGAACAGGCAGTCCTCCTGATAGACCGTGGCGGGGAAACGAATCTGCCGCTCTGCCAGGAACTGGCGGCGGAAAAATTTATTCCGCGCGCCCGTGATGGGGCGTGCGCGGTAAAACTGCAGCCGTGCCGGAATATCCGCCGCCAGCAGATACGGTTCTTTGGCGGGTGAGGGCACGTCGTCCTGAACCTGGAGTCCTTTCCCATCATCCCCTGCCGAATAGCGGCCCAGCGAATCCAGGACGTCGGCTTTGGCCGCCTCTGCCAGCGCATACATCTGCGCGCAGCCCTCAGGGAGCAGGTAGTCGTCGCTGTCCACAAAGGTCACGTAGCGGCCACGCGCCAGTTCCAGGCCCCGGTTGCGGGCTGCACCAGCACCCGCATTGGCCTGCCGCACGAGCCGGAAACGGGGCTCCGCCCCGTAGCGCTGCTCACAGAGTTCTGCACTGCCGTCCGTCGAGCCGTCGTCAACGCAGATGACTTCCAGTTCCCGCAGCGTCTGCCCGAGAATGCTGTCGATACAGCGCGCGATATAGTCGCGCCGGTTGTACATCGGCACAATAACCGAAAGCTTCGTTTCCTGCATAACTTCTGCTCCTTCACTCCATGCCATTGACGAAACGCTGCGTGTGGGCGGCCTTGATGAGGATTTCCTGCCGGCCCTCGTGCGTTATCAGATGCTCCACCCACGCGCGCAGCGCGGCCTCACCCTGTGCCCGCGTGTCCTGCGGCAGCACCCAGCCCGCGTCGTGCTGCAGGATGCGCACGGCCTGGGCGCCCAGGTTCATGCTGAGCACCGGGTAGCCCGAGAGCATGGCCTCGCTGGCCGTATAGCAGTAGGTTTCAGGAAAGGTGCTGGGGCAGAGCACGACCGCCACCTGCGCCTGGGCAAGCACCTGCGAGACTTCCTCGCGCCGGTAACGTCCCGTATAGCCGATGCCCGGCTCGCGCTTGCGGTTCTCGCCAATGGCCACGAGGCGCACGGGCAGCTTTTCCGCCGCCACGACATCGCGCAGATAGAGGAACCAGCTCTCCCCCTTGGGCTCCCACATGACGCCGAGCATCGCGATGGTCAGCGGCTCCGCCTGCGCAAATGCTGGCTGGAAGGTGTGCGCCAGCGGGATGGTGAGGCGATGCGGCCGCACCGTGATGGCGATGTCCGGATAGACCGACCGCACGATGCCCGCCGCGTAGCTGGTCGGCGCGAGCACCTGCGCGGCACCCTGCAGGATGCGGTGCATGACCTGGCGGTAGCGCGCGAGGCTCCAGTCCGCCAGCCCCGCCTCCGCGAAAGCCTGCTGGCAGTGCGGCGTCGCCGCCGCCCGCGCACAGTCGCGTGCCTGACAGGAAAGATTGAAATGCGGGCAGAGCAGATAGTAGTCGTGCAGGAACAGCGTGTAGGGCCGCCCGCTCTGCAGCAGGAAGTCCGCCACCGCCTCCTGGGGAAAGCCAAAGAGGTGATTGACGAAAATCTCCGTGACACCCAGTTCATCCAGACCCCGGCGCAGGCGCCCGAAATCCAGCGGCAGTTCCACGCAGTGCTCGGGCTGGCGGGCATCATAGAGCATCAGCGATTTCGTCACATAGGCATGCGCGGGCAGCGGCCGCAGCAGCCAGATTTCCGCCGCATTGGCATATTCCCTTTGCAGGTAATCCTCCAGAAAAAATTTCGTGCCGCCGCCCATGGAAAGGGTCAGGCAGAGCACCTTGCGGCTGCCTGCCCGTGCTTGTGCTTGCTGCGTCATCCGCCTCATCTGCTCCCCTCATCAAAAATCTCATACCTGCTGCAGCAGCTGCTGGTAGGCCTGCCAGACGGGCTGCGCCGTGTCCTCGCCCTGCGCCAGTGCCTGCGTCAGCAGCGTGATGCCGTTGCGCCGCAGCTGGTCCGCGGCCTGCGACCGTACCGCCGTGTCCAGCTGGCCGCCATCCTGCTGCAGCAGGCTGTACCAGCACAGCTGCTGCCAGGCCAGCGCCGTCAGGGACAGGCGCGCCGCCGGGCCATGGAGGTCACTGTACAGTACGCCGAGCAAGGGGAACTGCTCCGCCGAGCTCCCCACCAGCATCAGGCGGTAGAGCAATAGCAGCAGCGGCTGCCCCTCCGCCGTGAACCCGTCCCGCAGCCAGTGGCATGCGTCCAGCAGCGGACGGCGCAGGAGCAGCGCACTCAGGCCGCCCACCGGCACTTTGCCATGCTGCAGCAGCAACGTATAAAGTGCCGTGCGCGTCACGACGCGCACATTCTGCGCCAGCGTCACGCCGACGGCCGCATAGGGCGAGACGGCAGCCGCCTCCTGCGGTGCCCCATCCGACAGCAGGGCCGCATAGCGCCCGTCGGGGTCGTTGAGCGTCAGGCTCGTGACCATGTCCCGCAGCTGCTGCGGCTGCACGGTCTCGCCGGGCAGTACCCAGCTGACGTAGTCTCCCGTCGCCGCCTGCGCCAGCCGGTCAAAGACATCCCCCCGTCCGTCCGGCGCCACGACGAGCTGCACGTCGGGCATGGCCGCGAGCTCTTGCTGTAGCGCAGGCGGCAGGGGCGCGATGACCGGTACGAGCAGCTGCCGCCGCGCAAAAAGCTGTTGCCGCACGCTCTGCAGGCTCCGGCGGAAGGGCTCCTCCTCACCTAAATAGGGTACGACCGAGGTCACGCTGCGCTGTGCCTGCGCCGCCTTTTGGGCGGCCACCTCCTGGGCCAGCGCCTCACCTGCCGCAAGCAGGTTGGCGACGACATCCGGCTGAATGTCCTCGCTATAGCGCAGGGTCTGCGGCGCAACGCGCCCCCGCAGGTCGCAGAGCTCCGGCCCCCGCAGGAACGGCTGCCAGCCGAGCTCGCCGCCCGCCCGGACCGTCTGCGCGTACTGGCGATACTCACCGCCGCGCATCGTGTCCCGCGAAAAGCGCGCCGCGATATTCAGCCAGCCCACGGCGGCCTTCGTGCGCATCTGTGCCCGGCTCCGCCAGAAGAAATGCGCCAGCGACAGCGCACAGTCCACCTTCGGGATGTCCTGACGCATGCCTTGTACATCATAATAATAGGCGTAGTGATTGCCCTGCACGAGCCGCAGGGACAGGTGCCGCGCGATGGCACCGCCCACGATACATTTGCCGCCCTCATCCCATCCCGCCTCCCGCCACAGCGGGCGCGCGGGCAAAAAGCCCGTATCCCGTTCGTCCTGCGGCGCATAGCGGCGCCAGGGCAGGCGGTAGACCTTATCCGGCGACAGCTGCTCCAGCAGCGTGCGGCAGCTGCCCGCTGCCTCGGGCAGCAGGAATTCGTCGGCGTCCAGCGGCAGGATGATGTCCGCGCCCCACGCCGCGGCCTCCTGCAGCAGCGCCGTCATGGCCTCGGCCTGCACGTAGGCGGCCCGCTGCTCCGTGCGCACCTCGACGGGCAGGCCCTCCTGCTGCAGCCGCGCGAGGATGTCCCGCGTCCGATCCGTGCTCTGATGGTCGCAGACGAGCAGCCGGTCGGCAAAGCTCAGCGTATGGCGCACAAAGCTCTCGATGACTTCCTGCTCATTCTTCACCATCGTGATCGCGATGATCTGCTGCGGGCCGCGCGGCGCGATCTGCGGCGGCACGGGTGCGCGCGCCGCCCAGCAGCGCGCCCGCTGGGCCTGCAGCGCCACCTGCAGGGCCTGCCAGGCCGCCGTTCCTGCCGTCCCCGCAGGGGCCTGCGGCAGGAGATAGCGCACGCGCTCCACCGTGCGCTCGCTGCCCCCATCCTGCAGGGCGTAACGCAACGCCGTCAGCAGGGCCTGCAGCACGAGGGGCTGAAAGGTCTCATCCGCCAC
The DNA here is from genome assembly GCA_002350105.1 of Selenomonadaceae bacterium UBA2897. Taxonomy (GTDB): domain Bacteria; phylum Bacillota; class Negativicutes; order Selenomonadales; family Selenomonadaceae; genus UBA2897. The sequence continues at coordinate 34,718 of DEDT01000051.1, forward strand.
CGTCTGCGCCAGGCAGAGCAGCTGCAGCAGGTCCTCCGTCTGTTCCTGCCAGCAGCCGTCCGCCTCCCCCGCCGCCAGCCAGCGGGCCAGCAGCTGCAGGCAGCCGGGCAGGTCATGGCGATGCAGCAGGCCGTAGAGCCGCATGAGGCTGATGTGCGCATGCCCGTGCCGATAAGCCGCCAGATGCTGCGCGCGGTAGGTGCACCAATGCGCGCAGCTGCCATCTGGCAGTGCATAGCCCGCCGCCGCGAGATACGGCTGCCATTCCGCGAAATGGCCTTTCAGCCAGCCGTGGCAGCCCATGGGCAGCTGTGTCGGCGTCAGACGGCGGAACACGCGCTGCACATCGTCCTGCACGGCGAACTGCAATGCCGTCACCACGGGCGGCACGCGGAAGTCGATATCCTGCTGCCCGCCGCAGTAGGCGAAAAACAAATCCTCGCACTCGCGGAAGGAGGCCTGCAGCGGATGGTGCAGCAGCAGGTCGTGCTGCTCCTGCACGAGGCGCAGGCAGGCGGCCGTGCGCCGCAGGGAGAAGCCGCCGTTGCCCACCTGCACGCCGGCCGCATGCCAGCAGGGCGCGCAACGGTAGACCGGTGCGCCGATGTAGTCATAGCCCATGGCGCAGAACTGCGGCAGCGCATCGTGAAACACGAAGGCGTCCAGCTGGTAGACCAGGATGTAGTCATAGGCGAGGAAACGCTGATAGAACCCCACGGAGAGCATGAGCAGGCTGTAGCCGAGAAAACCGCTGAAGTACACGGCGGGGAACCGCTCGATGCGGAAGCCCTGCATCAGCTCGCCGTAGTCGAAGTCCAGCCCTTCGGGCGCAAAGAATATCTTCGGGTAATCTCCCAGCACCCGCTGCAGCTGCCGCAGCGAGATCTGTTCCTCCTGCGACAACTGCCGCTTGTAGAGCGGCACGACCACGGCGACGGATGGCTTTTCCTGCATCATGTTCCTCTCCCTTGTCTGACTACAACTGGCGCAACAGCTGGCACCCTTCGCGCTCGGGCATGGGCCAGCACCGAGAGCAGGGAGGTGCCGAGGAATTTCGCGAAATGGCCGCTGTCGTCGTGCAGCGCATAGCAGAGCTGCACGGTCTCCTGCTCAGCACCCATGGCTCATTCCCCGGCCGGACGGCGCAGGTGTTCCAGCAGCAGGAAGTCCGTGCCCGGCAGCTGCGCGGCCACGGCCAGCGCCTTGTCCTGCTCGCCCTGCGCGTGCAGCAGCACCGCGAGGTTGCGCAGCGTCATGGTATCCTGCCCGTCGATCTGCAGGGCCTGGCGCAGGCAGGCCCCGGCCGCCGCATAGGAACCGTCGACGAAAAGGCCGCCCGCGAAGGCGTTGAGCACGCGCACTTTCTCGCGCAGGGAGATAGGCTGACCCATGATTTCCGCGAGTTTGTCCTGCACCTCTGCATCCGTGGGCACCTCCTCCGGCGCGGGCGCAGCCGGTGCCGCGGCCGCTTCCGTCTCCGTGGGCGGCTGCGGCGTGATGGACGGCGCAGCCGACGCGGCCTCCTCGGGGACGAGCTGCTCTGCCACAGCGGCAGGTGCCGCCTCTGCCCCCTGAACGGGAATCTGCGTGCCCTGACCGGTGGCGGGGATGCTGACCGTCATGGCGGCCTGCGGCGTCACCGCAGCCTGTTCTGCCGGCTCCGAGGCGGTTTCCTGCGCCTCGGCCTGCAGGCCGAGGAACTGCGCCACGTGCGGGAAATCGGCCACGATGTGCTCACGCTCATTGCGCCCGTAATACTCGAGGATATCCTCCACGTCCTCGCGCTGCTGCTCCGTGAGGGTACGCGCGTAGTGCTCCAGCACAAAGTCGAAGATGGCCAGGCCGTCGTCCGTGCGGTCCTCGAGGATGCAGACGCGGGCCAGCAGGATGCGGGCCGCCACATGCTGCGGGGCGAGCTGCAGGATGGTATCGACCATCTGCGCCGCGCGGACGTAATCGCCCGTCATGAAATAGCTGTAGGCACCCATGTAGAGCGACTCGGCATCGTGGCCGCCCGCCTGCACGAGCTCGGCCAGCGTGTTGATGGTGTCCGGATATTCCTCCGCCTCAAAATGCTGTTTTACGGTCTGGCGCAGCTGCTCCTGCTGGCGCTTCGCCTGCGCCTGTTTCTGCTGTCCCTGTCTCTTGGCCAGACGGCGGCTTGCTTTACTCATGGTGATAAACCCCTTTCATCTATATGGTTGCACGTAGATATTTTCGTTATCTCTATAGACTTCGACAATCATGCCTGTTTTCCTGCCTGCGCCCGCGTGAGCCATTGCTGCCAAAGGCGCTCGTAGCCTGCCTCGACGTCCCGCACATAGGCGCCAGCCGCCATCACGGGCGAGTGCTGCATCATGGAGCGCAGCTGCTGGTGGAGCGCCGTGAGCAGTTCCCGATCCTGCGCCAGCGCCACGGCCTTCTCGACGTACTCCTGCAGCGTGGCGCAGCACAGGTCGCCCACGCCCACATTCTGCATGATACTGTAGCTGAAGCGGTTGCCATGGCGCCGCCCGTAGCGCGCGATGATGGGCACGCCCATATAGAGCGATTCGCAGGTCGTGCCGCCGCCCGTGTAGGGATAGGTGTCGAGCATGATGTCCACATCGGCATAGCGCTGCAGGTATTCGCCCGTCGCATCCTCAGTCTCGATGCGGTCCATGGGCATGCCTGCGTCCTGCAGCTGCCGGCGCAGATGCGGCAGCGCGCCCGTGCGGTGGCTGGAGTTCTTGATCAGCATGCGGCTCTCAGGCACCCGCGCGAGGATTTCTCGCCAGGCCCCCAGCATCTCATCCGTGATCTTGAACACGTTGTTGAAGCTGCCGAAGACGATGGGCGTGTGCGGCACGTAGGGCCTTTCCTCGCAGCGCAGCACGCGCTCGGAGGGCGTATAGCAGAAATGGCTGTGCGGCAGGCGCCAGATTTTCTCGCGGAACTCCCCATCGTGCAGGCCCGGCGGGTCACAGTAGGGGTCGCCGAGGAACGCGTCCACCACATCGGTGCCCGAGGTGCTCATATAGCCGATGCCCGCCACCTGCACGGGGGCCGGCTTCGCGCACATGAGCATCATCGTAAGGCCGCCGCCCGCATGCACCTCGAGGTCGAAGAGGATGTCAATCTCGTCGTCGTAGATCAGCTTTGCCCGCTCCGCCGCGGTCTGGCTGGGCTGGAATACGGTCATCTTCTTCACGTAGGGCTGCAGGAATTCCGTGAGCCGATCCTCCCGCACCCGCGTGCTGTAGGTGTAGACCTCGAAGCGCGTACGGTCGTAAGCCGCGAGCAGCTGGATGGAGAACAGGCTCACGATATTCTCGGAGAACATGGAGGCCAGATAGCCGATGCGCAATTTCTCATGCTGATGGCGCGCCAGCGGATGGCGGAACTTCGGCGTGGCGTCGGCGAACTGCTGGTAGAGGAAATGCTGCTGGCTGAGCTCCGCGTCGCTGACATCGGGGAAATAGTGCAGCATGAAGAGGTAATCGCTGAAATTCGTCTGCTGCTGCCCGCGCGGCTGCCCCGTGGCGGCCGTGATGCTCGCCCAGGCGTACTGCCGCCAGCGGAGCAGATCGACCAGCTTCAGGTAACAGGTCGCGTAGTGATCGTAGATGAGCCACTGCGCTTCGGGCGCAAAGGTATGCGCATGCACGAGGAAATTGAGCTTGTCCAGCGCGAGCTGCGGCTCCTCCTGCCGCAGCAAATCCCTTACGGGCTGCAGCAGCTCTTCTGTCTCTGCCAAAGTCATTGCTTTCCACCTGTCTTTTGTTCATAAAGCTGCCACATCTGCTGATAGGCCTGCTCCACTTCCGCCACGTAGCGCGGCGTATCCATGAGCGGCGAGGCCAGCAGCATCGGCCGCAGCTGCTGATGCAACGTATCGAGGAGCTGCGGCTCCTGTGCGAGCCCCAGCACACGCGCCACGTAGTCCGCGTCGCTGCCCACGGCCAGCTCCGGCAGGCCTGCGGCCGTGAGCACGGAAAGACCGAAACGGCTGCCACGCGTGCGCCCATAGCGCGAGACCACGGGCACGCCCATGTAGAGCGCATCGCAGGTGATGCCGCCGCCCGTGTAGGGGAAGGTATCGAGCATGATATCCACGTCGAGCATGCGCTGCATATAGTGCGCGTCCGCGCCCTCCAACGTGACGCGGTCCATGTCAAAGCCCAACCCCGCCAGGCGCTCGTAGATGGCCTGCGTCGTCTGCACGTTGTTCAGCGCGCCGTTCTTCAGCAGCAGGTGCGCCGTGGGCAGTGCCTGCTGCAACTGGAGCCAGAGACGCAGCATCGCGTCCGTGTATTTCAAGTAACGGTGGAACACGCCCAGCGTCACATAGCCGCGCTGCAAACAGGGTGCGCCCGCAGGTGCCGGCACATCGTTGCGCCCCGTGTAGCAGAACTGACTCGTGAGCACGACCGGTTCCTCATGGAAAGCCTGCCAGTAGGCGCCGTCGGGTTCAGGGTCCGCGGCGCTATCCGTGAGGAAGTAGTCGACGGCGGGCAGGCCCGTGGCCGCCGTATAGCCGAGTCCCGACACCTGCACGGGCGCCGGCCGCCAGGCCAGCACGGGCAGGCCCGAATTCACGGTATGGCCCGCGAGGTCCACGAGGATATCGATCTCGTCCGCGTGGATGCGCGCGGCCACGGCGGGGAAATCCATGCCATGCACAGGGACGAAATGATCCACGGCCCGTTCGACCAGCTGCGTATAGCTGTCCCGCGTAGGGCTCAGCGTATAGGCGTAGAGCTCGAACGCCCCTGCCGTATGCGCGGCCAGCAGCTGATAGTAGAAAGCGAACATCACGTGCTCGCGGAAGTCCGGCGAAAGGTAGCCGACGCGCAGGCGGCGGTGCGGCTTTTGCCGTGGCCATGATGTATAGGGAACGGCCTCTGGCCAGGCTGGCTCCTTGCCGCCCTCAGGCGCCCTGAAGCAGGCCGCATAGCCACGATGCGCCGCAATCTCCGCCTGCGGGTCGTCGCTGCAGGCATGGGCCGAGAGCAGGCTGGCACTGTAGAGCTCCAGCCGCTCTTTCAGGCTCGTGGCACAGACGGCGGCCCGCTGGTAGCGCTGCACGGCCTCAGCTGCGCGGCCGCTTTCGAGCGCGCATTTCGCCCCCGCCGTATAGAGCGTGCAACGAAATTCATCCGGCCCCGCCGCGTCCGGCTGAGGCGCCGACCCCAGCGCCGCCTCGGCCTGCTGCGCCGCGCGCCAGCCCGCTTCATAGCGGTACTGCCCGCCGGCGAGGGCCGCTGCCGCCCGCCAGAGCTCCGCCGCATGCGCGGGGTCGTGGGCGAGGGCCTGCTGCAGGTACCAATGCACATGCTGACCCTGCGCCTTGCCCTCCTCTACGGCTTTCACGCGCTCCATGAACGCCACGGTCCAGGCCACGGGCTGCCGCGCCGGTGCCGCCTCCCCCAGCCACTGCCGATAGATGCGCTGATACGCTGCCTCGACGTCGCCCATATAGTCCTCCGCCTGCATGACGGGCGAGATCAGGAGCTGGCGGCGCAGCACCTGATGATAGCGGCGCAGGCGCGCCGTGTCCCCCGCCAGCGCCACGGCCTTCGCCACGTATTCCTCCGGGGTGAAAGCACAAAGCTCGGGCAGGCCCGCATTCATGAGCAGGCTGTAGCCGAAGCGCGCGTTGTGGCGCCGGCCCACGAGCGTGATGACGGGCACGCCCATATAGAGCGCGTCGCAGGTCGTGCCGCCGCCCGGGTAGGGATAGGTGTCGAGCGCGATGTCCACGTCCGCATAGCAGGGCAGGTAGCGCGCCTCCTGCTCGCCGCAGATCACGTGCGCGGGGTCGATGCCCGCCGCCCGCAGCCGCGCCAGCGCCGTCTCCCTGCCGTATGCCGTGTTAAAGATTTTCGCCTTGAGGTAGAGGCGGCTGCCCGGCACCTGCGCGAGGATATCCCGCCAGAGCGCGAGCATCGCATCGGTGACCTTCGAGAAATTGTTGAAGCTGCCAAAGGTCACATAGCCCTTTTTCGTGCAGGGCGCCGGGGCGGGCGCGGGCGGATTGTCGTGCCACATGAAGCAGAAATGCGAGTGCGGCAGGCGCAGCAGCTTCTCCGTGAAGTAGGCGTCGTTGGACTCCCCCTCCGCCACCTGCTCCGGGTCGGTATAATGGTCGGCGAGGAAGTAATCGACGGCGGGCAGGCCCGTCGTATCGAAATAGCCGATGCCCGAGAGCTGGATGGGCGCGGGCTTGTAGGCCAGCACGGGCAGCAGTCCCCAGCCCGTATGGCCCGAGAGGTCGAAAAGGATATCGATCTCGTCGCGGTAGACGACCTCGGCCGCCTGGGCCATGCTGAGGCCGCGCACGTTGCGCCAGCCCGTCACCTGGGCCGCGAACTCCCGGCTCGCATCATCTTCGATGCAGTTCGTATAGCAATATACCTCAAAGCGGCTGTGGTCGTAATTGTGCAGGAACGCATAGCTGAAAAAGGCCACGACGTGGAAATGCAGGTCCGGCGAGATATAGCCCACGCGGATTTTCTCATGGCGCCGATGGCGCGCGCGGTCATGGCTGTACTGCGGCACAGCCTGCCAGAGCTGGCCATAGCCCTGCGCCGCGGCCAGCATGAAGGGCTGGTCCTTGGCGAGATAGTGCAGGTTGAAGAGGTAGTTGCTGTACTCCGTGGCCTTGCCGTGCTCGAGGTCCTTGTACTGAGCAGACTGGCGGTAGTGCTCCGCCGCCTCCGCCGTGCGACCCAGCTCGCGGCAGAGCGTCGCATAGATACTGTGCACGGCGCCGCGGTACCAGCCCTGCAGCGAGGCATCCGCCAGCGCCGCCTGAAAATGCGCCTCGGCCGCACGCCCGTCGCCCGTGAGCAATGCCGCGCGGCCGAGGTAGAAATGGCAGACACCGTCCTGCGGCACCTGCGCCGCATAGGCGGCGGCCGCCGCCGGCAGATCTTCCGGCGCATCGCCGTCGATGTAGGCCGCGAGCACGGCCTCATACTGCTCCCGCGACAGATTGCCCGCCGCCTGCAGCTGCCGTGCCAGCGCGATGGCCTGCGGCCAGCGGCGCTGCTCCATGGCTGCGGTCAGCTGGGTAAAGAGCTGCCGCCTCTCCCGATATGTCATAAAATTTCTGCTCCTGTTTTCTGTTCCTGTTCCTTACGCCACCTGGACGCATAGTCCGGCGGCATCAGTGCCTGCAGCTGCGGCTGGGGCTGCCCCTGGTCCTGCGCCCGCAGGCCCAGAGCATAGCAGCGCTGCAGCAGCTCGGCCGCCGCCGCGGCCGCCGCGGCGGGACGGCCCGCCGCCAGGTAGTCCAGCAGCGGCGACTCCGCCATTTCCCCGCGCTGCCGTGCCCGGCGCGCATAGTAGAGCCAGACCACCCCGCCGTGCTGGCGCAGCAGGTACCGCGCGAGCCAGGCCGCGTCCGCCTCGGGGTCGAAGAACTGGTTCAGCAGCGCGATGGCATCGGCGGGCGGTGCCTGCAGGCGGCGCAGCAGCTGCCAGAAGCTCCGCAGCAGGCCCGCATGCCGCTTCTGCAGCTGCAGGCCCTGCACGTAATGCTCCTGTGCCGCCGCGAGGTCATCACGCGCCATCGCGATATCGCCCAGCCGCCAGTAGACCGTAGGCAGCAGCCGCGCCGCGTTGTCGATGACGCTGGTCACGTCGGTGCGCTCAGCGTAGGCCGCATGCACATCGAGACCTTGCCGCAGGGTTTCCTCGGCCAGATCCTTTTTCCCCTGCTCATAGTAGCAGAGACCGAGCATCAGCGGGAACTCCGCCTGCTGCGGGCAGGCCTCCTCCGCCTGCAGCAGGCAGGCGACGGCTGACTCCATGGGGGCGGGGCCCTCCAGGCAGCTGCTGGCCCAGGTCTCATAGGCCCGCGCCTTGATTTCATCGGACACCTTATCCTGCGCCAGCGTTTCCCGGGCGTAATGGATAGCTGCGTCGTAGTCATCCAGGCCATAGGCGATATCCATGAGATAGGAACGCTCTGTCGGCTTGATCGTGCCGCCGCGTTCGGCGATGCGTTTTTCCAGCATGGCCTTGTTCCGCTGCAGCTTAGCCTTGATGATGGAGTGCGAGTAGCCCGTATGGTAGATCTCCACCTCCCGCGTGAGCTCGATGCTGCGGTTATGCGGGACATCCAGTGCCTCGTGGATACGCCCCACGTAGCGGAGGCTCCGCAGGTTGCGGAACATGCGCAGCTGCATGCTGGCCGTGCTCAGGCGGCCGCCGTCGTCGAGGTCGATATTCGTGAGGCGGCAGAGCACGCCCGCCACCTCATGGTGCGGCGTGAGGCGGCGCAGCAGCGGCCGCACGGCCTCCACGGTCGCCGGCGTGAAATATTCGTCGGCATCGAGGAAGAGAATCCAGCGGCCTTTGGCCTGCTCGATGGCGTAGTTCTTCGCCGCCGCAAAGTCATCGCGCCAGGTGAAATGATAGAGTTTGGCCCCCGCTGCCCGGGCTAGCTCGCAGGTCCTGTCCGTGCTGCCCGTATCCACTACAATCATTTCATCGGCAGCCACGCGCATGCTCTTCAGCCAGCGGCCGAGATTTTTTTCTTCGTTCTTCGTAATCACGCAGGCGGAAATCTCGACCATGCCCTGCTGGCTCGGGGCAGCCTGCATGCCGCCCGGCTCGCGCTTATCCTGTGGTTCAGCCATGCTGTACCTCCTCTCCCTGCTCAGCAAAATCGGCGGCCATGGCCTCGTAGCGGGCCTGCGCCGCCTCGGAGACCAGCCCCCTGATGATGTTCCGGCCCGTCTCGTAATCGGCCCTGGCCTCGGGTGGCAAAGGCCCACCACCCGCCAGGCGCATGAGCAGGCGCTGCATGCCCGCAGGCAGCAAAGCCTGCCAGTCTGCCCGGCGCGTCTCCGGCACCGCGCGCTCCGCCTGCCCCGCCGTAAGCTCCACGAGGGCGGTAAAGAGCAGCTGCACGTACTGGCCGGCCCGGCCAAACAGGGCATCGCGCCATGCTGCCGGCTGTGCGGCCAGCTCGTGCAGCGATGCCAGCGAATCCACCGGGGCGCCCAGTCCCCGCAGGGCATCCTGCACGGCCGCGTAGAGCTCTTCCAGCCCTTCCCGCTCAGCCCAGACCGCGAGGGAATGGAGGCCGCGCTGCCGCCGCTGCCCGTAATGAGGCAGCACGAGCGCAAGAAAATCCTCCGCCCCCTGCGTGACCTGCCAGCAGGCCCGCAGCGTGGCGGGCGCATAGGGGTCCAGATGCAGGGCCTGCCGCAAATGCTGGCGGGCTGCCACCGCGTCCGTGGCCTGCAGCAGCGTGCCCATGGCCGCCTGCACGCGTCCCAGCAGATTCCGGTCGCGGCAGCTGCCTGCCTGCGCGAGGAAGGCGGCCAGCCATTCCTGCGCCTGTGCCCGCTGTCCCTGCTGCAGCGCCAGCAGGCCCCGCCAGGCCAGCGGCTCCGGCTGGTCTGGCAGCATGGCCTGCGCCCGCTCCGCCCACTGCTGCTGCACGGCCAGCGGCTGCCGCAGCTCCTGCAGGCAGCGCAGGCCCTGACTGTAGAGCGGCAGATCGCCGTCGGCCGTGGCCACGGGATGCGCCAGTGCCTCGCGCACGTAGTGCAGCGCGAGCTCGTACTCGCCGAGGCCGTAGAGGCAGTCCGCGAGGTAGCGCGCGGTGAGCGGCGTGGCCGTGCCCTCCTGCAGCTGGCGGTAGAGCAGTTGCAGGTTGCGCTCCAGCTTCGCCTGCACGCGGTCGGAGGAGTAGCCCGTATGGCGCACGGTGAGGCGCGGCTCCGTGTACTGCGGTGCCAGCGGCCGCCCCGCGTCCAGCAGGGCCTCATGGATGCGCCCCTGATAGCGCCGCGCAGGCTTTGCCTGCCAGATGCGCAGCGCGGGGAAACGGCTGATTTCCAAATCCGCCGCATCGGCGTCCACGTTGATGATACTGGCCTGCACGCCCACGGCGGGCGGCTGCTGCCGCTGTGCCAGCACGATGGCGGGGCGCACGGCCGCAGGGCAGGTGAAGGTCTCGTCGTCGTCGGGGAAGACCACCCAGCTGCCGTCCGCGACCTGCGCCAGCGCCGCATTGCGCGCCGCCGCGAAGTCGTCACACCAGGCAAAGGGCACGATACTCAGGGCGGCAGAGTCTGCCCCCGCCGCCTGCGCGGCCCGCTGGATACTGCCCTGCGGCGCGCCCGTATCCACGACGATGATCTTGTCCGCATAGATGGCCGCACCGCGCAGCCAGTCCGTGAGCTCCGCGCTGCCGCGCGTGATGAGGCAGGCGGTCACGGATAGCCCCGCCGCCGCGCGCTGGATATCCTGCCAGCGCGCCAGCAGCTGCTGCGCCTGTGCCCGCGCCTCGGCGGGAAAGCGGTCGGGCTCCAGCCCCAGCTGCTCCGGGCGGCAGGCCAGCGCGGCCTGCATCTCCCGCAGGGCATGCGGCAGGTCGAGGTGCGCGGCGCGCAGCACGGCGAGCTCCGCGTGGAGCTCCGGCAGCTCGGGGAAATCCCGCACGGCGGCCTCGGCCACCTGCTCCCGCTCCGCCTGCCGTGCGGGGTCCTGTGCCAGCAGATGCAGCAGCAGGTGATAGCTGCGGCTCGCGTCCACGACAGGGCGCCGCCCCTGGCGGATGTCGCGCCGCGCATATTCCTCGGCCCGCGCCATATCCCCCACGCCACGGCAGGCCTCGGCGAGATACATGTAGAGCCGCCCCTGCTCCGCCCTGTCATCCCGCTGCTCTGCCGCCGCCAGCTCGCGCTGCAGCAGGCGCAGGTTCCGCTCCGCCTTGCTGCGGTTCACAGACGCACCATAGCCCGTATGGTAGAGGCGCAGCTGTGCGTCCGGCACGACGGCCAGCCGCTGCAGATCCTGCCCGCCATCACGCAACTCCTCATGAATGCGGCCCACGTAGCGCAGGCGCGGCACATGCCGCATAGCGCGCAGCACATAAGTATCGCCGAGGATATTGGTCTCCTCACCATCGATATGCAGCATGTGCAGCAGCAGGGCATCGGCCCCGGCGAGCTCCCGCTCCAGCAGGGCGCGCAGGTGCGGCGCCGTGGCTGCACTCACGTATTCGTCCGCATCGAGGAAGAGGATGATATCCCCCGTGGCATCATCCAGTGCCGCGTTGCGCACCGCCGCGAAATCATCCTGCCACGGTACCTGCAGCACGCGCGCGCCGAGCTGCCGCGCCGTGGCGACGGTATCATCCGTCGAGCCCGTATCGACGACCACGAGCTCGTCATAGGCCCCTGCGATAGAGGCCACGGAGCGGCGCAGGTTGGCGGCCTCATTCTTCACGATGTAACAGGCGGTTATCTTCATGGCGGTCTCCTCTCCAGTCATAGCACTGTTTATCTATTCGACAAGGCAAACAAAAAACCCTCTCCCGAGGGGAGAGGGTCGTGGTAGTTCTAACGAACCTGAACCTAAGCGGCCAGTGAATTACTGGAGCAGGCTGAGGACCGAGCTGCTGCTCTGGTTCGCCTGTGCCAGCATCGACTGAGCGGCCTGCAGGAGCACGTTGTTCTTCGTGTACTCCGTCATCTCTTTTGCCATATCGGCATCGCGGATGGTGGACTCCGAAGCCTGGACGTTCTCGGATGCCGTCGTCAAGTTCGTGCTCGTGTAGGACAGACGGCTCTGGACGGAACCGATCGTCGTCTGCTGGTCGAGCGCTTTCTGTACGGCGTTGTCGAGTACGTTGATCGCGGCATTAGCCTGCTGCTGCGTACCGATCTGGATCGTCGCGCCCGTAGAAGCCTGGAGGCCGAGAGCCTCAGCACGCATATCCGTCAGGCCGACGCGGATGCTCTGGTTGGCCTTCGTGCCGACCTGCAGCGAAATCGCGTTGTCGTCGGACTTGTTCTGCGCACGGATGGACTCGGAGAAGTTATCGAGCACAGCGTTGGCGCTCTTCTGGACCTGGCCCTTCGTGTTCGTGACGGAGATCGTGACACCGGAGATCTGGCTCGTGACGCCAGAGCCAGCAGCGCGGATCGTCAGGGCGTTCTTCTCGTCGGCCGTGGCAACCGTATCGCCGGCGATGTCCTTGCCGATGTAGGAACCCGTGCGGATTTCCTCTTTGAAGGCTTTAACCTCATTGCCCTTGTCATCCTTAACCTTGTTGGCCGCTTTAAGCAGGTCATCCAAGGATTTCGTAGCCTTCACGGACGTGGAGTACGTCTTGCCCT
>DEDT01000002.1:0-52426 GCA_002350105.1 Selenomonadaceae bacterium UBA2897
CAGGTTTTGTGATTGAACCAAAAATATAATAAAAAGAGCTGACGACCAGTCCTGGCCGCCAGCTCTCTGCTAGCATAGGGTATTCTTTTTTATTTCCACAGGGAAATTATTTGTTCATGGCTTCCTGCACGGAAACAGCCACGGCGACGGTCATGCCGACCATCGGGTTGTTGCCTGCGCCGATGAGGCCCATCATGTCAACGTGTGCCGGAACGGAGGAAGAACCTGCGAACTGGGCATCGCTGTGCATACGACCCATCGTATCCGTCATACCATAGGAAGCCGGGCCGGCTGCCATGTTATCCGGATGGAGCGTACGGCCCGTGCCGCCGCCGGAAGCAACGGAGAAGTACTTCTTGCCCTTCTCGATGCACTCCTTCTTGTACGTACCGGCAACCGGATGCTGGAAACGCGTCGGGTTCGTGGAGTTACCCGTGATGGAGATATCGACATCCTCGAGGTGCATGATTGCCACGCCCTCAGGAACGCTGTCAGCGCCGTAGCACTTAACCTTAGCGCGCTCGCCATCGCTGTAAGCGATCTGATCGACGACATTGACCTTGCCAGCCTTGTAGTCATACTCAGTCACGACATACGTGAAACCATTGATACGGCTGATGATCTGAGCAGCATCTTTACCAAGGCCGTTCAGGATGACACGCAGCGGGTTCTTGCGAACCTTGTTGGCCGTCATCGCGATACCGATAGCACCCTCAGCAGCTGCAAAGGACTCATGACCAGCGAGGAAAGCGAAGCAGCCAGCCTTCTCATCGAGCAGCATTGCGCCCAGGTTGCCGTGGCCCAGACCAACTTTGCGGTGATCGGCAACGGAGCCCGGTACGCAGAAAGCCTGCAGACCTTCGCCGATAGCCTTAGCGGCATCAACAGCCTTCGTGCAGCCCTTCTTGATGGCGATAGCAGCGCCCAGCGTGTAAGCCCATTTTGCGTTCTCGAATGCGATCGGCTGCAGATCCTCAACCGTCTTGTACGGATCGATACCCTTGTCGTTGCAGACCTTGCGGGCATCCTCGATGGACGCAATACCGTATTTCTTGCAAACTTCGTTGATCTTGTCAATGCGGCGCTCATAGCCTTCGAATAATGACATTTGTTTCATTCCTTTCGATTACCTTTAGGAAACGCTGACCCATTGAGTTAGCCCAGATTGTCGTAGATTTTTCGTCTAGGCGAGGAAGTAACTCGCAGGCATAGCGGTTGCTATGCCCAGAGGAACTGACGACGCATAGGCGGGAAAGATACGGCAAGATGGGGTGACGATTGGGTCTGTGTTTCCTTCTAACTCGGACAAGGGAAGAATTACTCTTCACGCGGGTCGATGAACTTCACGCCATCGGCGAAACGGCCCTTCGTGCTCGTGTTCTTCTTGATGGACTCGTTGGCATCTTTGCCAGCACGTACATCGTCCATGACTTTGCCGAGCTGCACGACTTCGTAACCGATGATACGGCCTTCTTTGTCCAAAGCCAGGCGTTTCACATAGCCCTCAGCGAGTTCGAGGTAACGCGGGCCCTTCTTCAGCGTGCCATACAGCGTGCCGACCTGGCTGCGCAGGCCCTTGCCGAGGTCATCGAGACCAGCGCCGACCGGCAGACCGTCATCGGAGAACGCCGTCTGGGAACGGCCATAGGCGATCTGCAGGAACAGCTCGCGCATAGCCGTGTTGATCGCATCGCAGACGAGGTCCGTGTTCAGTGCTTCGAGAACCGTCAGGCCCGGCAGAATCTCTGCGGCCATAGCGGCGGAATGCGTCATGCCCGAGCAGCCGATCGTCTCGACGAGGCACTCCTGAATGATGCCGTCCTTGACATTCAGCGTCAGCTTGCAGGCACCCTGCTGCGGAGCGCACCAGCCAACACCATGGGTGAGACCGCTGATGTCCTGAACGTTCTTGGATTTTACCCATTTGCCTTCTTCAGGAATCGGCGCAGCACCATGATGCACTTCCTGCGTTACACATGCCATGTCTTCCACTTTCTGTGAATAAGCAATCATTGTTCGTATTCCTCTCTTTGCTAAAATATAACACAAGGCAAATCTGTCCAGTCCTGCAGGCTAGCATGAGACAAAGTATCTCTCTGCATGGCGCGGATAGCAGCCTTTCTTACCAGTGAATCAGAGCTCGACGAGGTTCTTGCCCGTCATCTCAGACGGAATATCGAGGCCGGCCAGCGTCAGGAGCGTCGGTGCGATATCGCAGAGTGCGCCGTTCCTGACGGACTTCACGCGGTCGGAAACCACAATAAAGGGCACCGGATTCGTCGTATGCTTCGTGAAGGGCTGGTTGTTGTCGTAGTCCATCATCTTATCGGCATTGCCGTGGTCCGCCGTGATGCAGACCTCGCCGCCGACTTCCTTGATGGCATCGACGAAACGGCCGACACAGGTATCGACGGTCTCGACCGCCTTGACGACAGCCGGGAACACGCCCGTATGACCGACCATGTCGCAGTTCGCGTAGTTGAGGATGATGAAGTCGTACTTCTGCGACTTGATAGCCTCGACGACCTTATCCGTAACCTCGATGGCGCTCATCTCCGGCTGCAGGTCATAGGTAGCCACTTTCGGGGACGGAACCAGGATGCGATCCTCGCCCTCGTACGGCTCCTCGACACCGCCGTTGAAGAAGAACGTGACATGCGCGTACTTCTCCGTCTCGGCAATGCGCAGCTGCGTGAGGCCCTGGTTCTTGATGATCTCGCCCAGCGTATTGTGAATGGACTCCGGCGGGAACGCAATCGTCGCGTTCATGCCGTCCTCATACTGGGAGAACGTGCAGAACGGGATGTGCAGCTCCTCGTCGCGCTCGAAGCCATCAAACTTCTCATCGACAAAAGCGTGCGTGAGCTGACGCGCACGATCCGGACGGAAGTTGAAGAAGATGGCGCCGTCACCATTCTTCATGCCCTTGTAGCCCTCGATGACCGTCGGAACGACGAACTCATCGTTGACACCATTGGCATAGCTGGCTTTCAGGCCGGACACCGGATCCTTGGCGCTGATGCCCTCAGCATGAGCGATGGCCTCGTAGGCCTTCTGCTCGCGATCCCAGTTGTGGTCGCGATCCATCGCATAGTAGCGGCCGCTGATCGTGGCGATCATGCCGACACCATACTTGTCGCATTCTTTCTGCAGGTTCTCGAGGAACGGCTGCGCACTCTGGGGCGGTACGTCGCGGCCATCGAGGAAGGCATGAACGTAGACTTCCTTGACGCCCTCGCGTTTTGCCAGATCGAGCAGGGCATAGAGATGCTTCTCATAGCTGTGCACGCCACCCGGAGAGACGAGGCCCAGCAGATGCAGGGCACCATCGTGCTCCTTCACGCCGTTCACGATGCCGAGCAGCGCTTCATTCTTGAAGAAAGCACCGTTCTTGATGTCGCGGTTGATGCGCGTGAGCTGCTGATAGATGATGCGGCCGGCACCGATGTTGGTATGACCAACCTCGGAGTTGCCCATCTGACCATCCGGCAGGCCGACAGCCTCGCCGGAAGCCTGGAGCTGGCTCGTCTGATACTGTTTCATCAGACCATCGAGCACCGGCGTCTTTGCCTGAACGACTGCGTTGTTCTTGTCGTTCTGGTCGCCGATACCGCAGCCATCCATGATGATGAGGGCAACCGGGGCATTTTTGAGTTTTGCCATTATGTATTTTCTCCTTATCGTAAAAACACGAAGCGGATAGAATTAGTAGTTGACGATCTCGCTGAAGTCTTTGGCCTTCAGGGAAGCGCCGCCGACGAGTGCACCGTCGACGTTCGGCTGCTTCATGAGGTCTTTGATCGTAGCCGGCTTCACGCTGCCACCGTACTGGATGCGGATGCTGTCCGCAGCGTCCTTGCCGAAATGCTCGGCAACCGTCTTGCGGATGTGGGCGCAGACTTCCTCAGCCTGCTCGAAGGAAGCCGTCTTGCCCGTGCCAATAGCCCAGATCGGCTCATAGGCGATGACGATCTTAGCGACCTCTTCCGGCTTGAAGCCAGCGAGAGCCTCGAGCACCTGGAAAGCGACCATCTCAAGATAGGAGCCACGCTCACGAACCTCCAGCGGCTCACCGCAGCAGATGATTGGCGTGATGCCGGCAGCAAAAGCAGCATGAGCGCGCTTGTTGACGCCCTCATCCGTCTCGCCGAAGTAGCCGCGGCGCTCGCTGTGACCGAGGACGCAGTAGTCTACGCCGATCTCCGTCAGCATGCCCGTAGAAACCTCACCCGTGAATGCACCATGATCTTCCCAATGCACGTTCTGCGCACCGACATGGATGTTCGTGCCCTTTACGGCCTCAGCGACCGAGGACAGAGCCGTAGCCGTCGGGCAAACGACGACATCGACCTTGGCATCCTTGACCAGCGGAGCCAGCTCTTTGACGAGTGAGACACCCTGGGCAATGGTGTTGTTCATTTTCCAGTTACCAGCGATAATCGGAGTTCTTGCCATTTTTCTTCCTCCCATATACAGACAGGATAAAGCGGCCTCCCCCAGCAGGAGGCCTCTTATCCTGAAAACGAATCTGAACTTAGCGGTAAAACCTTACGTGATTCGCTATCTTATTTGTCAGCCAGAGCTGCGATGCCCGGCATCTCTTTACCCTCGAGGTACTCGAGCGTAGCACCGCCGCCCGTGGAAACGTGGGAAATCTTGTCCGTCAGGCCCGTCTTCTTCAGGGCAGCCACAGAGTCGCCACCGCCGACGATGGAGACAGCGCCCTCTTCCGTAGCCTTGGCTACAGCCTTGGCCACAGCCAGCGTGCCTTTGGCGAAAGCATCGAACTCGAACACGCCCATAGGACCGTTCCAGATAACCGTCTTCGCACCGGCCAGAGCCTTCGTGTACTCCTCAGACGTCTTCACGCCGGAATCGAGTGCCTGCCAGCCATCCGGAACCTGATCGACAGGAACCGTCTTCGTGTTGGCATCCGCAGCGAACTTGTCTGCGATGACGAGGTCAACCGGCAGCACAACCTTGACGCCCTTGTCCTCTGCCTTCTTGAGCAACTGACGTGCGAGATCGTACTTATCCGGCTCGCAGAGGCTTTCGCCGATGGGCAGGCCCTTGGCAGCATCAAACGTATGTGCCATGCCACCGCCGATGATGATCGTGTCGACTTTGTCGATCATGTTGTTGATGACGCCGATCTTATCGGAGACTTTCGCACCGCCGATAATGGCGACGAACGGATGCTGTGCATGCTCCAGCGTATTGCCGATGTAGTTAATCTCTTTCTCCATCAGGAAGCCAGCAACCGTCTCGATGTACTTCGGCACGCCAGCGTTCGAGGCATGAGCACGGTGAGAAACACCAAAAGCGTCGTCAACGGCGACATCCGCGAGGGATGCGAGCTGTTTTGCGAACTCAGGATCGTTCTTCTTCTCTTCCTTGTGATAACGCAGGTTCTCCAGGAGCAGGACCTCGCCCGGCTTCAGGTCAGCTGCAGCCTTCTCGGCCTCGGGGCCAACGCAGTCGGCAGCCCATTTGACGTCCTTCTTCAGCAGCTCGGACAGATGCTTCACGAGATGCTTCGTGGAGAACTTATCCTCGCGAGCCTCGGTCGGGCGGCCGATATGGCAAGCCAGGATAACAGCGGCACCGTTGTCCAGCAGGTAGTTGATGGTCGGCAGCGTGCGAACCATGCGCGTATCGTTCGTGATGTTCAGGTTCTCATCGAACGGCACGTTGTAGTCCACGCGGACGAAAACTTTCTTGCCTTTGACATCGATGTCTTTCAGGGTTTTCTTAGCCATGTTGTAAAAACCTCCATAATAAAACTTGAGGCCCGGCCCAAACAGAATGGCCGGACCTCAAGAGATCTTTTCCTATGTTCAGTTGTTCAGTCTGAGACTTGAATTACTGCACGTTCTCGGAGAAGTATTTGATCGTGCGAACCATCTGGCTCGTGTAGGAGTTCTCGTTGTCGTACCAGGAAACAACCTGTACCAGGGAGTTGCCATCTTCCATGTTCTGAACCATCGTCTGGGTAGCATCGAACAGGGAGCCATAACGCATGCCGACAACATCCTTGGAGACGATCTCGTCCGTGTTGTAGCCGAAGGACTCCGTGGACTCTTTCTTCATCTGAGCATTGACTTCGTCAACCGTGACCTTGCCCTTGACAACAGCATAGAGGAGCGTCGTGGAGCCAGTCGGGGTCGGAACGCGCTGTGCAGCACCGATCAGTTTGCCATCGAGCTCCGGCAGAACCAGGCCGATTGCTTTAGCAGCACCGGAGGAAGTCGGAACGATGTTCTCGGAAGCAGCACGGCTGCGGCGCAGGTTGCCCTTGCGCTGCGGGCCATCGAGGGTCATCTGGTCGCCCGTGAAAGCGTGGATCGTCTGCATGATGCCGCTCTGGATCGGAGCGAGGTCATTCAGGGCCTTAGCCATCGGAGCCAGGCAGTTCGTCGTGCAGGAAGCTGCGGAGATGATCTTCGTGCCAGCCGGGATCGTCGTGTGGTTCGTGTTGAACACGATCGTCGGCAGATCTTTACCAGCCGGAGCGGAGATAACAACTTTCTTTGCGCCAGCCTTCAGATGAGCGGAAGCCTTCTCTTTGGAGGTGTAGAAACCAGTGCACTCGAGCACAACATCGACATCATGTTTCGCCCAAGGAATGTTTGCAGCATCTTTCTCAGCATAGATCTTGATCGTCTTGCCTTTGACCGTGATGCTGTCCTCGCCGGCCTCAACCGTATCAGCATACTCGTACTTGCCCTGGGAAGAATCATACTTCAGCAGGTAAGCGAGCATCTTCGGGCTCGTCAGATCGTTGATGGCAACAACCTCATAACCCTCAGCATCGAACATCTGGCGGAAAGCCAGGCGACCGATACGACCGAAACCATTGATAGCAACTTTTACTGCCATTTGAAAAATACCCCCTAAATTCTTTTAGAAGTTTGTCTTACGTTTCTTATAATAAACATTTCGGTGGCGAATGTCAACAATTTCAGCATAAATATTAGCAATAAAAGGCAGTGGCTGCGATGCTTTTTTCTGAAGATTCTGCAGGAACAGGCATTATGTCCACTTTCTATGTAAAACAGCTGTAAAGCCGCATAAACAATAGGGATTTGCCCGATGGCGAAAAAGAACTGACAAGGAAAAATCCTTGTCAGTCTGATAAAAAGCATTTATACATGATGCTATTTAATTGTTTTCCTTTGCCTGCTTCTCCAGGGCCAGCATCGCCTGCACATAGAGAGCGCATTCGAGGCGCTTGCGCTGGATTTCACAGCCCACCTCGTAGACGTCACGAATCTCACCATGGAAAAGATCGGCGTTCGCGTGGCAGCCGCCCGAGCAGAAGAAGCGGCACCAGCAGTCGCGGCACTTCGGCTTGTTCAGCACGTGGCTCTCGCGGAAGTACTGCGGCCAGTGCGTATCCGTCACACCCTCGTCGAGGCTGCCGAGGCGGTATTTCTCGCGGCCGACAAACTGATGGCAGGGATAGAGGTCGCCGTTCTCCGCCACAGCCATGTACTCGTGACCGGCACCGCAGCCCGAGAGGCGCTTGGCGACACAGGGGCCGTTCGAGAGGTCCATGTTGAAGTGAAAGAAGAAGAAGCCTTTGCCCGCCTTGTGCGCGTCCATATAGGCCTTGGTCAGGCGGTCGTACTCCTCGCGCACGCGCGGCAGGTCTTCCTCCGTGATCGCGAGCTCCGGATTGTCTTTCAGCACCACCGGCTCCATGGAGAGCGTATCGAACCCCTCGTCGCGCATGGCCAGCACGTCCTTCGTGAAGTCGAGATTCTTATGCGTGTAGGTGCCGCGCAGGAAGATGTAAGAGCCACGGTAGTCCGAGCTGCCGCCCTGACGGCTGTCGACGAACTTGTGGAAATTCTTCACCACGCGGTCGTAGCTGCCCTGACCGCCCGCGGTCGGGCGTACGGCATCGTGCACGGCCTTGCGGCCATCGAGCGAGAGCACCACCGCGAAGTTATTGTCGTTCAGCCACTTGATATTCTCGTCGTTCAGCAGCATGCCGTTCGTGGTCATAGTCAGCTTGATGGTCTTGCCCGTCTCTTTCTCACGCTGATGCACGTACTCCGTGACCGCCTTGACCGTCTTCATGTTCATGAGCGGCTCGCCGCCAAAGAAGTCCATCTCCAGGTGCTTGCGCGGGCCGCTTTTCCCGATGAGGAAATCCACGGCCTTCCTGCCCGTCTCTGGCGACATCACGGCACGCTCCTGACCATAGCTGCCGCCGTCGCCGAAACAGTATTTGCAGCGCAGGTTGCAATCCTGCGCAATCATGAGGCAGAGCGACTTCACGATGCCCGACTGCCTGAACGTCGGCGGCACATCGATATCCGGCGCAAAGAGCTCTTTCTGGTCCATGAGCTCGTGCAGCTCGCCCAAAGCCTCGCGCAGGTCTGCCTCGGGATACGTGCCGCGCAGTGCCGCGACGACATCCTCGTCATTCGTGCCGTCAAAGGTATCCATCATGTCGTAGATCATCTTGTCAACGACATGCACGGCCCCGCTGTTGATATCGAGCAAAATATAAGTTCCATTTTGTTCAAATTTATGGATTCGTTCTTTCACTTGCTAAAAAACTCCTAAAAAAACCATAGAAAAACCTTCCTCCATTTTTTGAAGGAAGGTTTTGATTCCGACATAAACGATGAAATGACAGAACGAGTTTGTCCAGATTGCCACAGATTTTTCGTCCTATCAAGGAGTCAAACCGCAAGGCGTAGCAGAGCTACGTCGAGGATTTGACGACGCAGAGAGGGCGGAAAAGATGCGGTAAGATGGGCGGACGACTCTGTCATTTCATCGTTTCACATACCTGGTTACCTACCGTGCAGGAAGTCTTGCAAGCGGACTGGCAGGAGGCCTGGCACTCACCGCAGCCGCCCTTTTTCAGCGAAGCCTGCAGGGAAGGTTTGTTGACCGTCTGAATATGTTTCATCATTTTCCCTCCTTTTCGGTAAAAGATGATTACATCTTATATTTTACCGTCTTTAACGCCGTTATGCAAGTAGTTTATCGGGCATGGACTCACTTTCTCGCTGCGGCGACAGCGGCGAAGGCCTTGCCTGCGGCCTCGATCGTGCGGTCGATGTCCTCGTCCGTATGCGCACCGCTCATGAAGAGCGTCTCGAACTGGGACGGCGCGAGGTAGATGCCCTGTTCCAGCATGCTCTTGAACCAGACCTTGAACGCCTCCTGGTCCGAGGCACAGGAATCGTCGTAGTTCCAGACCTCGTGCTCGTTGAAGAAAATGCCGAACATCGAGCCAGCCTGATGCGCCTGAATCGTGACGCCGGCCTCTTGGGCTTTGGCCTGCCAGCCCAGCAGCAGCTTCTTCGTCTTCAGCGTGAGCTCGCGCACGTAGTCACCTTTGCCATCCTCCGGCTCAGCCGTGATGAGCTTCAGCGTCTCGAGACCCGCCGTCATCGCCAGCGGATTGCCCGAGAGCGTGCCCGCCTGATAGACCGGACCTGTCGGACTGACCTGCTGCATGATCTCGCGGCGGCCGCCATAGGCCGCCACGGGCAGGCCACCGCCGATGATCTTGCCGAGGCAGGTGAGGTCTGGCGTGATGCCATAGGCCGCCTGCGCACCGCCTAAGGATGCGCGGAAGCCGCACATAACCTCATCAAAGATCAGCAACGTTCCGTGCTTTTCCGTGAGCGCGCGCATCTGGCGCAGGTAGCCCTGCTTCGGCAGCACGCAGCCCATGTTGCCTGCAACCGGCTCCACGATGACCGCTGCGATCTCGTCGCCGCATTCATCCATGACAGCCTGAAGGGCATCGATGTCGTTATACGGTACAGAGATCGTATCCGCCGCCGTTCCCTTCGTGACGCCTGGCGAGCTCGGCACGCCGAACGTCGCCATGCCCGAGCCCGCATTGACGAGCAGGCTGTCGCTATGGCCATGGTAGCAGCCGATGAACTTCACGATTTTCTCGCGGTGTGTATAGCCGCGCGCAAGGCGCAGCGCACTCATCGTCGCCTCCGTGCCCGAGTTGACCATGCGCAGCATCTCGATGGAGGGATAGACCTCCATGACCTTCTTCGCGAGCTCACTCTCAATGAGCGTCGGCGCACCGTAGCTCGTGCCACGCGCCGCGGCCTCCTGCAGGGCCTTCACGACCTGTGGATGGGCATGACCGACAACGAGTGGTCCCCAGGAGCCCACGTAGTCGATGTACTCATTGCCATCGATATCGTAGATCTTATCGCCCAGGCCATGGTCGATGAACGGCGGATTGCAGTCCACATTGGCATAGGAACGCACGGGGCTGTTCACGCCGCCCGGCATGAGGTGCTTGGCCTCGGCAAAAGCCGCGGCAGATTTTTCGAGATGCAGCATAATATCCTCCTCTTAGAAAAACAGGCAACACCAGCACAGTGTTGCCCGAAAATGACAAATTAGAAGCAGTTGCCTTCCTGCAGCCAGCGGGCCGCGTCAAGGGCGTGGTAGGTGATGATCATATCGGAGCCCGCACGCTTCATCGAGAGCAGCGTTTCCATGACGATGCGCTTCTCATCAATCCAGCCATTCTGTGCGGCCGCCTTGACCATGGCGTACTCGCCGCTCACGTTGTAGGTCGCCACGGGGCGGTTGATGGTCTCGCGCACCTGATGCACGATATCGAGATAGGCCAGCGCTGGCTTCACCATGATGATATCTGCGCCCTCGGCAAGGTCGAGCTCGACCTCTTTCAGCGCCTCGCGTGCGTTGCCCGGGTCCATCTGGTACTGCTTGCGGTTGCCAAACTGTGGCGCGCTGTCCGCTGCGTCGCGGAATGGGCCATAGTAACCCGAAGCATATTTCACGGCGTAGCTCATGATGGAGACGTTGATGAAGTCATGGTCGTCAAGCGCCTCTCGGATAGCAGCCACGCGGCCGTCCATCATATCGGAGGGTGCGACCATATCGGCACCGGCCTCGGCCTGGGAAACCGCGACTTTCTGCAGCAGTTTCAACGTCTTGTCGTTATCGACGTAATGACCCTCCAGATGGCCGCAATGGCCGTGGCTCGTGTACTGGCAAAGGCAGACATCGCCGACGATGACCATTTCCGGCAGAGCCTTTTTAATCGCCATCATGGCGCGCTGCACCGGGCTCGTCATATCCCAGGCCGAGGAACCATCGGCGTCCTTGTACTCCGGCAGCCCGAAGATTTCCAGCGCGGGGATGCCGAGCTCCCAGGCCTCACGCGCCACCTTCAGCGCCTGATCGACGGAGAGGTGATAGACGCCCGGCATGCTGGGGATTTCTTCCTTCACATTCTCGCCCGGCACGATAAAGAGCGGGTAGATAAAGTCCTTCGGCGAGAGCGTAGTCTCGCGTACCATGTCTCTGACAGCCGGGGAAATACGCATCCGGCGCGGACGAAGTTTCTGCGTGTACATGTCACTACATCTCCTATTTTTTATTCTTATAAATCCAAAGGTTCAGCCTCGGTGGTGGCGAGAGGAATAGTGTCGTTCCGCTGAGAAAATTGGCTAAACGATTTTTTTGCCAGGAATTAAGCCTCGTAAATTTTCAAAACGCGCTACGCTTGAACGGTTGGAAATTTGCGTGAAACAGTAAAAATTTTTCCTACTAGCTTCCTCGTAAATTGACTTTCGTTTAAGCGAAGCGCGTTTAAGTCCATTTACAGGATTAATTCCTGGAAAAATTTTTACTGTAGCAAATTTTCTCAGCGGAGCGTTGCTATGCTCCGCCTTCGCGCCGAGCCACGAACTAAATTACAAAGTCTTGCGAATAGCCTCAACAAGCCCGTCTATCGTGTACTCCTCGGCCACGATATCCACCTCCACCCCGAGGGATTTGGCGGTTTCGGCTGTCACGGGCCCGATGCAGGCGGTTTTGGTGTGTTGCAGAGGCTCGGCTGAGCCGAGAATCTGGATGAGGTTCTTCACCGTACTGCTGCTCGTGAAAGTCACGAGGTCGAGTTCCCCGCTGCGCAGGGCCGTGGCCAGGGCCTCGCCGTCGGCTTCGGCAGTGACGGTCTTGTAGACAGGCACGACGTCGACGGTGGCACCGGCGGCGCGCAGGCCTTCCGGCAGGACCTCGCGAGCTTCCTGCGCACGGGGCAGGAGAATTTTCGCGTGGGGCGGCAGCTGACCCTTGAATGCCTCAAGGATCCCCTCCGCACGATATTCGGCGGGTACGAGGTCGGCTTTGATGCCGTGGGTGAGCAGGGCATTAGCCGTGCTCTTGCCGATGGCGGCAACGCGGGCGTAGCCGAGGGCGCGCGTGTCCTTTCCCACCTTGCTGAGGCGCTGGAAGAACTGTTCCACGCCGTTGACGCTCGTGAAGATAAGCCAGTGGTAATCGTTGAGCCTCGCGATGGCCGCATCCACAGCGGCGTAGTTATCGTCTGGAGCCGCAAAGCGGATGGCCGGCACCTCCTGCACGGCAGCGCCGAGATTCTCCAGCTTCTGCGTCAGGCGGGAGGCCTGCGCGCGGGCGCGCGTGACGAGCACCTGCCTGCCGAAGAGTGGGCGCTGGCTCATACGGTCAAACCAGCGCAGCTGCGGACGCAGCTTGCAGACGTCGCCGACGATGAAGATAGCCGGCGGCTTGAGCCCCGCCTTTTGCACATCTGCTACGGCTGTGCCCACAGTCGTCTCCAGCACGCGCTGCTCGGGCTTCGTTCCCCAGCGGATGACCGCGGCGGGCGTGTCCGCCGCGCGGCCGTTCTTCATGAGCTCCGCCGTAATGTGCGGCAGGTTCGCGATGCCCATGAGGAAGATGAGCGTGTCTACGCCCGTGGCGAGCTTGTCCCAGCGCATGTTGGACTCACCCTTCGTCGGGTCTTCATGACCCGTGATGACCGCGAAGGAAGTCGCCACCGCGCGGTGCGTCACGGGGATGCCCGCATAGGCTGGCACGGCAATGGCCGAGGTGATACCCGGCACTTCCTCAAAGGGCACGTCATTCGCATCGAGCAGGATGGCTTCCTCGCCGCCGCGCCCAAACACGTAGGGGTCGCCGCCCTTGAGGCGCACGACCGTCTTCCCCTCCTTCGCCTTGTCGACGAGCAGCTGGTTGATGTCTCCCTGACGCATCGTATGGTGGCTGGAGGCCTTGCCGACGTAGATGCGCTCCGCCGTCTCCGGTGCCCATTGCAGGATGCGCGGGTCGGCGAGGCGGTCGTAAACGACCACATCGGCCTTTTGCAGGCACTCCACAGCCTTGAGGGTCACGAGTCTGTAGTCTCCGGGGCCGGCCCCGACAAGGTACACCATTCCAGTCATAGATTTTGCTCCTTCTTCTATCATTTTCTATCCAGCAGCAGGCCGAGTTCGTGGAGGATGGCGAGGCCACCTGCATCCAGCAGCGTGTCCGCGAGCTCAACGCCGAGGCGCTCCGCCTCCGCCTGCGGCCCCGTGACGCTGTCGCGGTAGAGGCGCTTGCCATCGAGCGAGGCGATAACCGCCTCTACGTGCAGGTTCTCTCCCGCAGGCGTTGCGTAGACACCAACCGGCACCTGGCAGCCGCCCTCGACACGAGCGAGGAAAGCCCGTTCGGCCACCGCACATTTCGCTGTCGCCGCATCGTTGAGAAAGGCGATTTTCGCCTTGACCTCAGCGTCATCACAGCGCGTCTCAATGGCCAACGCCCCCTGTCCCACGGCGGGCAGGATGATGCTTTCGGGCAACACTTCCGTAATGCGCGTGCCGAGCCCCAGGCGCTTCAGCCCCGCCACGGCGAGAATGGCCGCGTCGAACTGGCCGTCATCGAGCTTTTGCAGGCGCGTATTCACGTTGCCGCGCAGGCTCTCGATCTGCAGGTCGGGGCGCACATGCAGCAGCTGGGCCTTGCGGCGCAGGCTGGAGGTACCGACCTTCGCGCCCTGCGGCAGCTCCTCAAGGCTCCGATATGTATTGCTCACAAAGGCATCGCCCGGCTCGTAACGCTTGGTAATCACCGCGAGCTCCAGGCCTGCGGGCACCTCTGTCGGCATATCCTTGAGGCTGTGCACCGCGAGGTCGATTTCGCCGTCGAGCATGGCCTGCTCCAGCTCTTTCGTAAAGAGCCCCTTGCCGCCGATTTTGGCCAGCGGTGCATCGAGGATCTTGTCGCCCTTGGTCTGCATGAGCTTTTCCTCGACGGTCAGCCCCGGATACTGCTCGCGCAGGCGCTCTGCCACGTAATCCGCCTGCCAGCGTGCCAGCTTACTGCTGCGCGTACCGATAAGAATTCTGTCCTGCTTCACTGGTATCCGTCTCCCCTATGGTATCGAGTTTAAAGAGCGCACGCATGGCTTCGACGTAGAACTGCTCCTGCGCCGTGCCCGCCGAAGCGTTGAGCTTCATCATCGGCATGCGCAGGATCTTGCGCACGATCATGCGCGTCATGTGATCGACCTGCCGCCATTCCGCCTTCGTGAGCTCCGGCAGCTTCGTGCTGGCCCGGCGGATCTCGCGCTGGCGGATGCGCTCGCAACGCTCGGAAAGCAGGGCCATGAGAGGGCGGAACGCGAGGTACTGGAACTTGTCCTCGATGTTCCTGACCTCTTCCTCCACGATGGCCACAGCACTCTGCGCTTCCTGCTGGCGCTCCTGCACATGCTCATCGACGACCTCTTCCAGTGCATCGATATTGTAGAGCGTCACGCCCTTGATTTCGCCCACGTCCGGGTCAACATCGCGCGGTACGGCGATGTCGATGAAGAAAAGCGGCCGCCCGCCGCGCTTCGTCATCAGGCGCTGCGTCTCCCACGGCTTCACCACGTAGTGCGGCGCGCCCGTCGAGGTCACGATGACATCGACATCCACAGCCCGCTTCAGCGCCCCCTCGAAGGGAATGGCCTCGCCCTCGAAGCGCGCCGCCAGCTCCTGCGCCCGTTCGAGATGGCGATTGGCCACCAGCACCTTGTCCACGCCATGGCTGCGCAGGTGCTGCAGCGTGAGCTCGGCCATCTTGCCCGCACCGAAGATCAGCACGTTGCGCCCCTTAAGACCGTGCAGTTCCTGCTCGGCGAGCTCCACGGCCGCGTAGCTGACCGACACGGAGTTGTACTGGATGCGCGTCTCCGTGCGCACGCGCTTGCCCGTGGCAATAGCCCGGTGGAAAAGCGTGTTGAGCACGGTGCTCGTCGTGCCCGCCTCGCGCGCCATGGCGTAGGCCTCTTTTACCTGCGAGAGAATCTGTCCCTCGCCCAGCACGAGCGAATCGAGGCTGGAGGCCACGTTGAAGAGATGGCGGATACACTCCTCATCCACGAAGTGATACAGGTATTCGTCGATATCCTCATCGTTGCCCGTAAGGTCAAAGAGGAACTGCTTCAGCGTGGGCAGGTCTTCCTTCGCGTCATCCACGACGGCGTACATCTCGCTGCGGTTGCAAGTCGAGAGCACGACCGCCTCGTTGATGCCCTCGTAGTCGTTGAGGTTCGCGAGGCCCTGCCGGACGGACTGCTTCGGTATCGAGAAGCGCTCACGTACCTCCACGGGGGCCGTCTTATGATTCAGTCCCAAAATCAGTAATTGCATGACGTAACTCATCCTCCGCCCGGTCAAGCTGACCTTGTCTCACGAAATCCAAAATTGCTCCGGATAATGCCTGCCGCCAGAAGGCCTGCCGCTGCTGCGGCCCCGAAAGCTCATGCTGCAGCTTCTGCCGCAGGGCCACGAGGCGCTCCAGCCACGCGCCGAAAGCCTCGGGATAGGCCGTCTCCAGCTCGCGGCGAATCTGTCGCGCGAGCTCGGGACTGCCGCCGCCCGTAGAAACCGTCAGTAACAGCTCACCGCGCTGGAGGCTCGCGGGTACATGGAAATCCGAACCCTGCGGCGAGGTCGCATCGTTGACCAGCGCGCCCTGCGCCCGCGCCTCGGCCGCTGCCTCGCGGTTGACCGCAGGCTCCGCCGTCGTACAGAACACGAGCCGCGCGCCCCGCAGGCACCCTGGCACGTAAGTCTGCTGACGCCAGGAGATTTTCCCCGCTGTCGCCATTTCCTGCAGTACCGGCGTGAGCTCAGGCGCGATGACCGTCACCTGAGCCCTGCTCGTGAGCAGCCGCTTCACCTTGCGCGCCGCCACGGCACCGCCGCCCACGACGCTGCAGGGCACGCCCTGCAGCTGCAGGATTATCGGATAGCCCATCGCTGACACATCCTTGCGTGAATTGTTATCATTTACGAATCTGATTCATTTATTACGATGCTACCATTATACCGCGAAACGCGGCAAAACAAAAGAGCGATATTTCGCGCCATGCGAAACGTCGCTCCGTATTCCTGCACACTCAGTCGAGGGTGATGATGTTGTGCTTGAGCACGTAGATAAGCGCCTGCGTGCGGTCGTTGACGCCGAACTTATGGAAGATACTCGTCATGTGGTTCTTGACCGTCTTCTCGCTCACGCCGAGCGCCTGGCCGATGTCGGCGTTGTTGTAGCCCTTGGCCACGCAGCTGACCACATCCATCTCGCGGGACGTCAGGCGTGCGCCACGGGAATCATGCAGCATCTCCCGTGCCTTCGATTCCAGGTCACCCTGCGGATGCATGCTGCCGAAAAGGTGCTCCGCCAGCGTCGGATAGATGAACGGCTGGCCCTCATTGACTACATGGATGGCCCGCACGAGCGTCGCGGGCTCCACGTCCTTGAGCAGGTAGCCCAGCGCGCCGTTGCAGAGCATCTCCAGCACATAGTTATCGCTGTCGTGGATGGTCAGCGCGATGATTTTCGTGAGGCTGTGCTGTGCCTTGAGCTCGCGCGCCACCTCCAAGCCGCTCATCCCCGGCATATTGAGATCCAGCAGCAGCACGTCCGGCTTCAGCATCGTCGTGCGCACCAGCGTCTCCTGGCCATCCTCGGCCTCGCCGATGACCTCGAGATCGTCCTCGAAATTGAGCACTCTCTTAATGCCCTGCCGCAGCAAGGCATGGTCGTCGGCAATCAAAATCTTAATGGACATTATTATCTGCTCCTTTGTGTTGCGTCTGCTGCACCGCCCTCCTTATCGGTCAGGACGTGTGCCTGCAGGAAAATCATGATTTCTGATTTCTTTCTGCTATTGTGGGCATAGGTGAAAAAACCCCCTAGAATAGGTATTTTACTAAGAAATGGGATGCGTGACAAGGCGTGACTATCCTCCTGGCCAATAAGTCCCCCAATCACCATGGTCTCGCCATCGCGCAGACGCACGCGCGTATCCGCACTGCGATTATGAAAACGGTAGACCTTGAGATCCGGCACGTACTCCGGCGAGCTGACCTCTGTGTGCACGTCCGTCGTGATCCAGCCATCGGCACTGACCCGGGGCAGGCAGCGCAGGATAATGCCCACCTTGCGGTACTTGTAGGAATTTGTCGTCTCGCGGTAGGTGGAATGGCTCACTGGCACGGGCACCTCATCGCCGATGTTGATGAGCGCCTCGTGCCCCTGCACGGTAGTGACATTAGGCCGGGATAGGAGCTTCGCCTGGCCGCGGCCGATCAGCTCATGCAGCTTCACGGCAAAGGAGCCGCGCATCGGGCCTCCCTCCAGTTCGTGCCGAAAGGTAATCGTCCCGTTTTCGGTATCACCGAGTTCTGTGCCCAGGGCTCGTGAAGCATCCTGTGTCAACGCTACGACGCGCGCCTCTAATTTTACCTGCTTTGCCGGTACATCCAGCTGGCGCGCCAGCGCCTCGGCCCGTGCGGCCTCCGCCGCCGTACCGTAATAGACCAGGTCATTTGTCGCCTCATTCACGAGGACTCGTCCAGGACCTGGCAGCTCCGCCTTGGCCTCCACGGTTTTGACTACTGCCTCACCGCTCTCGTCGCTCGTTTCTTTCGCCTGCTTATTTATTGTTTCTTTATTCGCCACAGTAAGCCTTTTTTCCTGCCCTCCCAGGGATAAATTTAATGCTGCAGCCAGTTCATGCGGATCGGCATAGCGCACCGTCCAGACATGGACCTGACGCAAAGAGGTATCCGATGCAGCGGGAATAATCAGATATGTTTGTTCGCCCGCCGGCACCAATGCCAGGCCATGCGCTTCCGTAATTTTCCTTAGCACCTCCAGGGGCTCGGCCTGCAGCGATACCGTCACCGTGCCCTGCACGCTGCCGTCCATGACGAGGTTGATGCCCCCGAGACGTGCTGCCGCCAGCAGCACGGACCGTACGTCACCCCCGGTTACCTGCAGGTTCACCGGCGCTGCCTGCACCGCTGACGGCATGACCGCACCGCTGAAAAGCAATCCTCCAGCCACCACGAAATCACAGCCTGCCATACGCGCCCGACGGCGCAAACCCTTCATAAGCATATCCTTTTACCTCCCTGCGTCCAAAATCAAAAATGCTGCATATCCAGATGCAGCGCCCCGCTGTCATTGGCGAGCTCCGCGCCTTCGCTGCCCACGGCGATGAGGCACCAGCCGTCGAACCATTCCCCTGGCGCGACTGCGGCCACCTGTCGGCCATCGCTGAGCAGGGCGATGCCGCCCTCTGTCCCCGTCACCATGCCCTGCAGCGTAATTACAGGCTGTGATGATGGCTCCGTAGTCGGCGAAGTGGCAGGTACCGAAGTGCCTGCTGCCTCCGCCGCCGTTGCGGTTGGCGGTGTCATTTGTGGCAATGTGGCTTGCGACGGCTGTGCGGCCGTCTCCGGTGCGGCCGCCTGCGCCGCGGCGAGCACCTCCTTTACCTCCGCCGCCGTCTCATGCTGCGGCGTGAATGGATCGCACAAAGCCTGCAACTGCTCCGCCTGTCCGGCGCCCCGGACCGCCTGATGATGGGCCTGCGCCTTCTTCTTTCCTTTTTTTGTTCCCGCCTTTCCCGCAGCTTCAGTTTTGGATTGCGTTCCCTCCATGTCCGCTACAGCGGCGTCTGTGTGTGCCTTTTCCGGCCAAAGCGCCGTGCTGCAGGACCATACGGCGAACCCCACGGACAAAAGGCAGGCAAAAGCGGCGAGAATTTGTCTTTTCTGTAAAGTCATATGTTCAATCATAGGTAAAATCTCCGCAAGAAAAGCCCTGCCAGCTGACAGAGCTTTTCGTTGGGGTACATCCCCATATCACGTCACAAAGAATTATTTCTTCGCGGCATCCTTTTCTTTTTTCAGAGCCTGCAGACGCGGCCACATGATCTTCTTGTAGCCCTCGACGCCCGGCTGATCGAAGGCATCGACATCCGCGAGTTCGCCTTCATAAGCGATGGAGAGGCAGAGCATGTAGAGGAGCTCGCCGAGATGATACGGCGTGAGCTCCGGCAGCACATAGGTGGCGTTATAGCGCTTGTTGGACGCCATGGCCTCGGCGTTGGACTCCAGCGCAGCCTCGAGAGCCTCGCTCATCGTAACGCCAGCAACGCTTGCGAGCTTCGTAGCCTCCGGGAATACGTTCGGAATCTCAACGTCCTCCGGCCAGTTCGCAACCTTGATGAACTGCACGACCTTGTTCAGGCGGCCCTGCTGATGCTGCTGCGTCATGGAGTGCATATCTGTCGTGCCGACGGCGACGACCGGCGTACGGCCATAGCAGACTTCCTTGCCCTCTTTGTTGAACTGCTTGCCGAGGGACTCCGCGAGCAGCTGGATGTACCACTCGGACGTGGAGCGCAGGTAGTCGCCGTACGGCATGAGCACCTCGATGTCACGGCCATGTTTCTGGCTCGCGGCATACTTCAGCGCGGCGTTCAGCATGGCCGGGTTCTGCCACATGTCATCGCTCTGGCAGATCTTATCCATGTCCTGGGCACCCTGCAGGAACGATTTGATATCGTAACCGACGCAGGCAGCCAGCGTGAGGCCGACCTCACTGAAGATGGAGAAGCGGCCGCCGACGCCGTCCGGCACCGCATACTGCGGCCAGCCCTTCTCGATGGCGAGCTTCTTGAGGATCGTCTGGTTCTCCATGTTCGGATCCGTGACGGCCACGACCTCGAGGTCGATGTTCTCGTCCTTGGAGAGCCGGTCGTACTCGACCATGAAGTTGCTCATCGTATCGAGCGTACCGCCAGACTTCGAGATGACGAGCAGAAGAACCTTGAGGTTCTTCTGGCCGTGAATCTTCGCGAGCTTGCCCTGGTTCTTCAGCATGTGGATGATGTCCGTCGTACGGCGCGCATCGATGTTGTTGCCGCTGAAATAGACCTTCGGGAAACCATGACGCTCTTCTTTCGGCAGCTCATTCCAGAACTCGCCGCAATACGTATCAAAGATAACCTTGTCGCCCAGATAAGAGCCGCCGATACCCAGCGAAACCACGACGTCGACGTTGTCCTTGACGTGATCCGTGAGCTCCTGCAGGTGCTTCATGGAAGCCGGGCTGTTCAGATGGCCGTCCTCGACATAGGGCAGCTGGGAGAACAGGACTTTCTCCGGCTCGCCATCTTTGGAGAGATGAGCGCGGATATAGCCCTTCTCGCGCATAACCTTCAGCGCCTCATGGGCCTTCTTCAGGTCTTCCTCATAGCACTTCAGGTCTGCATCCGTGACCTTGCCCTCACCGTACAGGTTATCGTAGTCGAACGTAAAGCCAGACTTCAGTTTCAAACTCATGTTGTCTAACACTCCTCTGTCACTCGTTTATCTTATCCAAACCGTGTTTATTATACATCAGCCGGTCAAAAAGGTAAATGTTTTCCCTTTTCTTCGGTACAATGTTTCGCGATTTGTACTGACTGGACTGTCCGCCGCTCAGGCCAGCAGCGGCTTCACGGCAGCGGCCAGCGTATCCTTCTCGCCCTTGGCTTCGGCGAGGTCCTTGCCCAGCGTCGTGAAATAGGTCTTGATCTTCGGCTCCGTGCCGGACGGGCGCACGACGATGGTCGAACCGTCGTCGAGGCTGTAGATGAGCACGTTCGCCTTTGGCAGGCCCGTCTCCTCCGGCTTGCTGTAGTCCGTGACCTTGACGACCTTCTTGCCTGCAAACTCCGTTGGCGGCACTTCACGCAGCTTCTTCATGATGCCCTGCATCTTGTCCATGCCCGAAAGGCCCGGGAACTCGAAAGCATCGACCTTGTTGTAGTAACGGCCGTATTGCTGGTAGATTTCCTCGAGGCGCTGCTTGATGGACGAGCCGATGGAGCGGTAATAAGCGGCCATCTCGCAGATGAGCATGGAGGATACCACGGCGTCCTTATCGCGCACGTAGGAGCCGGCCAGATAGCCGTAGCTCTCCTCGAAACCAAAGATGAAGCGCTCGACTTCGCCCCTGGCCTCGAGACCTGCGATCTGGTCGCCAATCCACTTAAAGCCCGTGAGCACATGGCGCAGTTCAACACCGTAGTGCTCGGCAACCTTGTCAGCCAGCGGCGTGGAGACGATGGACATCACGGCCACGGGGTTCTTCGGCATGGTGCCCTTCTCGATGCGGCCCTGGCAGATGTAGTCCAGGAGCAGCACGCCCATCTCATTGCCCGTCACGAGCTCGTAGGTGCCATCCGGGCACTTCATCGCAATGCCGACGCGATCCGCATCCGGATCCGTCGCGAGCATGAGGTCAGCGCCCTCTTTCTTCGCGAGCTCGAGGCCTTTCTCCAGCGCCTCGAAAATCTCCGGGTTCGGGTAGCTGCAGGTCGTGAAGTAACCGTTCGGATACTCCTGCTCCGGCACGATCGTGATGTCCGTGATGCCGATGTCTTTCAGCACATGCGTAACCGGCACGAGACCCGTGCCGTTAAGCGGCGAATAGACGAGCTTCAGGCCCGCCGTCTTCGCGAGACCCGGACGCACCTGGCGCGACTCGATGGCCTCGTAGAAGGCTTTCTTGCAGTCGTCGCCCACGAACTGGATGAGGCCCTTCTCCACGCCCTCGGCAAAGCTCACGTATTTCGAGCCCGTGAGCACGTCCGTCTTCTGGATGACATCGTAGACCACCGCCGCCGCATCATCCGTCATCTGGCAGCCGTCGGGGCCGTAGGCCTTGTAGCCGTTGTACTTCGCAGGGTTGTGCGAGGCCGTAACCATGATGCCCGCGTTGCATTTGTAGTAGCGCGTGGCAAAGGACAGAGCCGGCACCGGCATGAGCTCGTCGTAGATACGCACGTGGATGCCGTTCGCAGCGAGCACGCCCGCCGCCGCACGTGCGAAGTTCCAGCCCTTGAGGCGGCTGTCGTAGCTGATAGCTACGGTCTGCGTGCCGCCCTGCGTCTTGACCCAGTCGGCCACGCCCTGCGTCGCCTGGCGCACGACCCAGATGTTCATGCGGTTCGTGCCCGCACCCAGCGTACCGCGCAGGCCGGCCGTGCCGAACTGCAGTGCCACGGCGAAGCGGTCCTTGATGGCCTCGTCGTCGCCCGCGATGTCGTGCAGTTCCTTATTCAGGTCAAAGTCCTGCAGGTCGGCCGCAGCCCAGCGCTTATACTCGTCTTGATACATATCGCTACACCCTTTCTATAGAGAAGAACTGAAATTATCAATCTATTTTCCATCTAATTGTATTCCACAAAAAAAGCAGAAATCCTTTATAAATCATAAGGATTTCTGCAAAATATGCGATAAAGATGGAGAGCGACAAACGCGCAAGGGGCGGCAGGTCATGCTACGCTGAGATATTTAGCTAAAAGTTTGCGGCGCGTGCGGTAGTACGATATTGCGAGCGGCACGCAGGAGCCCAGCCAGGCCATGGGGCTGGCGAAGCAGGCGCCGAGGTAGCCGAACCAGGCCACGAGGAAGATGGCTGCGGCCGCGCGCATCACGAGCTCCATGACGCCCGCGAAGGTCGGCACCGCAGAGTGGCCGAGACCCTGCAGCGTGTAGCGGTAGATGAAGAGCAGCGCGAGAATCCAGTAGGTCGCACCCTGAACGAGCAGGTAGAGGTGACCGTATTCCACGACCTGTTCCTGCCCATCACCGACGAAGAGCCAGATGAGGTGCGGGCCGAAGAAGGCGTTGATGAGGCCCGCCACGATGGCGAAGCCCACGGACATATAGATGCACTGACGCACGCCGCGCGCGATGCGATCGTATTTGCGCGCGCCGTAGTTCTGCGCCGTGTAGGCGGCCATCGCGATGCCGAAGGACATCATCGGCATGTTGGCGATGGCGTCCACCTTCTGCGAAGCGGCATAGGAGGCCACGGCGATCGGGCCGAGGTCGTTGAGGGCCGTCTGCAGAATGACCGCGCCGATGGCAATAATCGAGGCCTGAAAGCCCATGGGCAGACCGATGCGCAGGTGCGCCCAGAGCACGGGCCAGCTCAGGTGCCAGTCCTCGCGCCGGATGTGCAGAGCAGGAATCTTGCGCCAGATATACCACAGGCAGGCCAGCACGCCCAGGCCCTGCGCCACGACGATGGCCCAGGCCGCGCCGGGGATGCCCCAGCCGAAGACCATGATGAAAAGCGGCTCCATCACGATGTTCGTGCTCAGGGAGAAGGCCAGCACGATGGTCGGCGCCGTGCTGTTGCCCAGCGTGCGCACAATATTCGTCGTCATCATGAGCGCGAAGGTCACAGGCAATCCCCAAAAACAGATGCGGATGAAGGAATACGCGCCGTCGATGATTTCCGGCGGCGTCTGCATCCAGACGAGCAGCTGCCAGACGATGGCCGAGCTGAACACCGTGAGCACCGCCGCCGTCAGGACGCTGATCACGAGGCAAGCCGCAGCGCTCTGCCGCACCCCCTGCATGTCCTGCGCACCGAAGCGCTGTCCCGTGTAGATGGCAAAGCCAGAGGTCGCCCCCATAACGAAGCCCATGATGAGGAAGAGCAAGGCACCGGTACAGCCCACAGCCGCCAGGGCCTCTACGCCGAGGATGCGGCCGACGATCAGCGTATCGACAAAGCCGTATAATTGCTGGAAAATATTGCCCGCGATCAGGGGCAGGGTAAACCAGAGAATCAGACGGGCCGGGCTGCCCGTCGTCATATCTTTTGTCGTTGCAGCCACCTTTTTCTCCCTCCTCACTTACCGGTAAACCGCGTCACGACGGTGCGCAGGTACTCCTGCATCACCGTCACATTATCGAGCATGGCATCCGCCGTCGGCCGCAGTTTCGTATAGTTGAACTCCGGATGATGGCTCACGGAGAAGTCCGCCGGATAGGCCACGGCCTCGATGCCCTGCTGCTGGAAATTCAGCATGGCGCGCGGCATGTGGAAAGCCGAAGTTACGAGAATCGGGTGACTGAGACCGTGTTCGTGCAGGATAGCCGCAGAGTAACGCGCATTCTGATGTGTGTTGATGCTGCGCGTCTCTACGAGGATCTTATCCTCCGGTACGCCCAGCGACTGCAGGATGCGCGCGGCAATCTTCGCCTCATCACCCGTATCGGAGTAAACGCGGCCACCCGAGAGCAGGATGGGGACGTCGAGCCGACGCTGCAGGCGCACGGCCGTGAGCAGACGGTTGGCGGGGCGGGCGCAAAGCTCGCCCTCGCCGTCCACGCCGGGGCTGTCCGGCATCGCGCCGCCGCCCAGCATCACGATGACATCGCCCTGCGGCTCCGCCGGCGGCGTATAAGTCTGCTCCAGATGGCCCATAAGCCGCTCCGAGACCAGCGGCGAACAGAGCAGATAGAGCGCCAGTGTCAGGACACCGAGCACGGCCGCCAGCCGGGGCTCATGCTTTCGCCGCCAGATATATCCGGCCAGTACCAGCAATGCCAGGATGATGCTGCCTGGCGGCAGCACCCAGCCCGCCCCGAATTTCATCAAGTAAACCACGGTATTCCTCCAACATGAAACAAGAAAAGCAATAAAAGAAAGCGCAAACTCCCACGGGAAGCATCATCTGCTGTATTTCCTTCAGGAATCTCCGCATCGCATTCGATTGCGCACGAAATCGTGCTATAATATAGTCTGTAGGCTATTCTATCAAAATCCTGTGAAAAAATAAAGGAGAGTTTCATTATGGCATTCATTGAACCGAACCCGACCCAGGCTACGCACAAGGCAGATGGCAAAGGCACGATCACCATCGTCAAGCTGCTCACGGATAAGGAGCTCGACGGCAAGTGCGCGATGTACGCCAAGGTCATCATCCCGCCCGAGTGCTCCATCGGCGAGCATGAGCATCATGGCAACACGGAGACCTATCACATCCTCTCCGGCACGGCGCTCTACAACGACAACGGCAACAAGGTCACGCTGCACGCCGGCGCAACGACGTTCTGCCCGGACGGCGAGAAACATGGCATCGAGAACGCCTCCAAGACCGAGGATCTCGTCTTCATGGCGCTCATCATCAATAAGTAACTTCCGTAATAGCAGCGGAATTTTCCCGCTGCTATAGGCACAGCAAAAGGAGCCGGCCGCGAATGCGACCGGCTCCTTTGCGTATAGCAAATATCCAGTTTCCCTTATGCTTTATCTGCTTCGGGCTCCGGCACGAGATCGTCTGCCTTGAGCTTCCCCTCTTTAGCCTTTTCGGCAAGCTCAGCCGTGGCCGTAAAGAGTACATCCGTCGAGCTGTTCAATGCCGTCTCGCAGGAGTCCTGGAGGACGCCGATGATGAAGCCGACGCCGACGACCTGCATCGCGATATCGTTGCCGATGCCGAAGGAAGCGCAGGCCACGGGGATGAGCAGCAGCGAGCCGCCCGCCACGCCGGATGCACCGCAGGCACCGATGGTCGACACGAGGCAGAGCAGCAGGGCCGTCGGCAGGTCGACGCTGATGCCCAGCGTATAGGCAGCGGCCAGCGAGAGCACGGCGATGGTGATGGCTGCGCCGCTCATGTTGATGGTCGCCCCCAGCGGAATGGAGATGGAGTACGTATCCGGATTCAGATGCAGACGTTTGCAGAGGGACAGATTGACCGGGATATTCGCGGCCGAGCTGCGCGTGAAGAAGGCGTAGATGCCGCTCTCCTTCAGCGTTGTCCAGATCAGCGGATACGGATTGCGATGGATATGCAGGTAGACGATCACGGCATTCATGATGAGAGCCACGGAGAAGAATGCCGCCAGCAGCACGCCGATGATGCGCAGATAGCCCACGAGTGCGCCGAGGCCACTCGCACCGATGGCGTTGGCCACGAGGCCCATGATGCCGAAGGGAGCGAAGCGGATGACCCACTGCACGATCTTCGTGACGGCCTTCGCGAGATCGGCGAGGAAGGCTTTCGTGCTCTCACTGGCGGAGTGCAGGGCAATGCCGGCCAGCACCGCCCATGCGAGGATACCGATGTAGTTGGCCGTGGCCAGCGCATGAATCGGATTATCGACGACCGAGAGGATCAGGTTATGCAGCACCTCGACGATACCGGAAGGCGGCTTCACCGTCGCATCGGCCACCTGCAGATCCAGCGCCGTCGGGAAAGCGAAGGAAAAGCCCACGGCCACCAGCGAAGCCAGGAACGTCGCCACGATGTAGAGCCGCACGATTGGCTTCATGGACGCGCTCGCATCCGCGTTTTTCTGCGCCATGGCGTTCATGACCAGCACAAATACAAGAATCGGTGCTACGCCCTTCAGGGCCTTGACGAACAGATCGCCGAGCACGGCGACAGCCGGCACCGCCCCCGGCGCGGTCAGTGCAATGATAATACCCAGAATCAGGCCCACGATAATCAGCTTGATCAGGGCGGTCTCCTGATACTTCTTTCCCAGCTGTTTCAGCATAAGAAAGCCTCCTTTGACAATAAACTAACGTTTACGTATAAGAACTTAACAGGTGCAAGTATACACGAACAGCGTACAGATTGCAAGCCTTTTTGCTAATATTTGTGTATACATGAGAGACTTTTTGTTTGTAGTAGTATATTTATAATACAAATAGGGTCTATGTGCGCATATCGCGTACATAGACCCTATTTTTTTCGGCAATATGACGATACAATATGTTAAGGAAACGCTGATTAAATCGTCCGTGTTTCCCTAACCTTCATTGGACAACTCCTGCAGATAACGTCCCACAGCATCCTGCCAGGCTGGCAGGCGATGGAAGCCCGCTGCGTCGAGACCCGCCTTGCTCATACGCGAATTCTTCGGCCGCACGGCCGGCGTCGGGTAGGCCGTCGAGGGCACGGGCTCCACCACCGTAGCTTTACCTGCCTGGCGGAAAATCTCCGCCGCAAATTCCGCCCAGGAACAATAGCCCTCGTTCGTCGCGTGGTAGACGCCATACTTATCGCTGGCGGCCATGTCCGCGAGCAGCACCGCGAGATCGCGCGTGTAGGTCGGCGACCCCACCTGGTCATCCACCACGGTCAGCTTGTCGTGGTTCTCACTGAGCCGCAGCATCGTGCGGATGAAGTTCTTGCCATTAATGCCGAAAACCCAGGAAATGCGCACGATGAAGTATTGATCCAGCAACTCTTGCACGGCCTGCTCACCGTGCAGCTTCGAGGCACCATAGGCGTTGCAGGGTGCCTTGGGGCTGTCCGTCTGCCACGGCTCCGTCCCCGTACCCGGGAAGACGTAATCCGTGCTGATGTAGATCATCTTCGCACCGAGATCGCGGCAGATCTCCGCCATGATCCGCGTGCCACCAGCATTCACTTCCTCACACGTCTCCCGCTCGCTCTCCGCCTTGTCCACGGCCGTCCAGGCCGCGCAGTGCATGACGACATCCGGCGCATAGGCCGTGACGACCTCACGTGCCTTCGCCGCATCCGTCAGCGAAAAATCCTTGCTGCTCACGCCGCGGCATTCGATGCCGCGCCGCTGCAGTTCCTCGACGCAATCATGTCCCAGCTGGCCCGTAACACCAGTAACCAGTACCTTCATCATCTTGTCTCCTATCCACTAATCCTCCTCGTCCGTTACCCGACGAGAGGAATCTTCAGTGTAAACTTCGTCCCTTTGCCCAAATCGCTATCGATGCTGATCTTGATATCGTGCTGCTCCGCAATCCACTGGGCGATGGAGAGACCGAGGCCCGTGCCGCTGACGCCGCCCTCTGCCTTCGTGCGCGAGCTGTCCACGCGATAGAAGCGCTCGAAGATTTTCTTCTGGTTCTCCTTCGCGATGCCGATACCGTCGTCGGCCAGCTCCAGCAGCATGAATTTACCATCGGTTGAACGATGCGAGCTGGCCCAGATGTGACCGCCCTTCGGCGTATACTTTGAGCTGTTCTGCAGGAAGATGCGCATCATCTGGCGGATGGTCACCTGATCGCCGTAGATCTCGCCCTGTTCATTTTCCCTGAGCTCCACCGTATGATCTTTCTCCACGAGCTGCATCTTTTTCATGACGTCTGCCACGAGCTCCGAAAGCTCCAGATTCTCTTTATGCAGGACCTGGCGCTTCTGGTCGGCCCGCGCGAGAAAGAGCAGTTTCTCAATGAGCTGCTGCATATCCTCCGCCTCCGAGCGGATAGAGTCGATCCCTTCGTCCAGCACGCTCTTATCCGTGCGGCCCCAGCGCGAAAGCAAATCCGAATAGCCGAGAATGACCGTCACTGGCGTGCGCAGCTCATGCGAAGCGTCTGAGACGAAACGCTGCTGCTGCTTGAAGCCCGCCTGCAGACGGTCGAGCATGTGATTGAATGTATCGGCCAGCTCCGAAAGTTCGTCGTGCGACTCCGGCACCGGGATGCGCCGATCCATGCGCTCCACCTCGATTTTGCGCGCCGTCTGGGTCAGCGTGCGGATGGGCCGCAGGATGCGATTGCTCACGAAATAGCCTGCAAAGAGTGCCAGAATGAAGCTCAGTACCGTGCCCGAAAGCACGAAAAACTGCAGGCGGCGCAGGAACTGCTCATCCGCCGTAATCGTGCGGTAGAAATGCAGCTGCAACATCTCGCCCCGGTAGACCGTATCGATCTTCTCGTGATAGATGACCATGTTGTGCAACTTCGATACTTCCATTTGCTCGCTGGCCCAGAGTGGCTTATGCTTCACCACATGTGCATCGACATCCTCCACGGTGGGATAGTGGTTATCCGTATTGATGAGCACCTGCCCGCTCACATCCGTCACGCGCAGCACGACGCCGGGCAGGATGGGCTCATTGAGCCAGAACTCCCGCGTAAAGGCCTTGCCCGCATCGAGCTGCTGCAGTACATTACGGATACTGAGGTCCATTTCCCGCTCGGCCTGATTATAAAAGCCGAAATAAATTCCCAGGCCCGTCACAAAGCTCATCAGGCAGAGCATAACAAAAAGGATGGCACCGTAAAGGCAGGCAATCTTCGTCGAGATGCGAAGCTTTGCCGTTTTGCCATCCACTTTGATACATTTGCGACGCAGCCAGGACTTAATCCTTGACCACATATCCTACGCCCCGGACGGTATAGATATACTTCTGCTGGAAACGATCATCGATTTTCGCGCGCAGATAGCGGATATAGACGTCGACGACGTTCGTGTCGCCCGTATAGTCATAGCCCCAGACCTCCTGCAGGATCTGATCACGCGTGAGCACCGTGCGCTTGTTGCGCAGCATGTACTCGAGCAGGGAATACTCCTTTTTCGTCAGCTGGACGTCCTGGCCCTGCACCGTGACCTCATAGCGGCTCGGGAACATCACGAGATCCTTGACCGTCAGCTTCTCGCCCTCCGGCGAATTCTCGGCCACCGCACGCTGCTTGCGCAGGGCGTTGCGAATGCGCGCCAGCAGTTCCTGAATCGCAAAAGGCTTCGTCATGTAGTCATCGGCACCCAGATCGAGGCCTTTAACCTTATCCTCCACCTCATCGCGAGCCGTCAGCATAATGATGGGCACGTTCGAGACCTCGCGCACGCGGCGGCAGATCTCGAGGCCATCCATACCGGGCAGCATGATGTCGAGCAGTACGAGGTCATACGTCCCCTGCACGATGCGCTCCAACGCACGCTCACCATTGTCCTCCGTCTCTGTAGCATAGCCTTCATGCTCCAGCTCAATCTGCAGGAAGCGGGCGATCCGTCGCTCATCCTCTACGATAAAAATACGGGTTGGCTCAGCCATAACGATCCCTCCAAATAAACCTTAACGCTATCTCTACTATATAACAGGCACTGCGCAAAGGAAAGAAAAATGTTCTAAGAAAATTGCAAGATTCGCATTAAGGAAACACTGATTCATTGAGTTAGTCCGGATTGTCGTAGATTTTTCGTCCAGGCTAGGAAGTGGCGCGAAGGCATAGCGGTGCTATGTCGAGCGTCACTGACGACGCATAGGCGGAAAAGATGCGGCAAGATGGGCTGACGATTTAATCAGCGTTTCCTTAAGTATGACACGCATCTTTTCATCTACCCTATTTACTTCGCTATCGGCAGACAATTTCCTGCTCCCGCTCTCAGACCTCGCCAATTTCTCCCAGATACATATCGCGGAACAGCTGGATCAGGTGCTTGCTGGCCGATGAAAGCGTGCGGTTCTTGAGCCAGGCCACGACCGTGTGCGTATTCATCTCCGGCTCAACCAGCCGCTTATAGATGAGATCGCCATCCGTCAGCAATGTCTTCGAGGAAACCGGCATCAGCGCCATCCCCATCCCCATCTTTGCAAGCAACAGATCCTGTACGATGCTGTCACTCGTACAGATGATCTTCGGCTCAAAGCCAAGGCGGCGGCAATTCGTGGTGAAGATGGACTGCCAGCGCAGCGGGATGATGATTTCCTGTCCCTCCAGCTCGCGCAGCGTCACCTTGTCCGGCGCAGCACCGATTTCCTTCTCCCTGGTCATGATGAGCACGAGCGGTTCATTCGGCAGCACGATTGACTCGTAGACCTTGCTGTCCACCTGCGTGCGCGTGATGCCGATTTCAATCACACGGTTGTCGAGCAGCTCGAGGATGCGCGTCCCCTCGCCCTCCCAGATCTGGTAGGTCACATCCGGGTAGCGCCGGTGGAACTCCGCGATGAGCTCTGGCAGCAGCATGGCACCAGAAGTCGTAATCGTGCCCAGACGCACGGAGCCTGCCACCCCTGAGCCAATCTCTGTAATCTCGCGCACTGTGCCGTCCACCATGCCGAGGATGTGCTCGACCCGGGAATAGAGCACACGCCCCGCATCCGTGAGGCGGATGCGGCGGCTGCCGCGCTCGAAGAGCTGCACGCCCAGTCCCGCCTCCAGCCGCTTCATCTGGCGGGAGAGCGCCGGCTGCGCGAGGTCCAGCCGCTGTGCGGCATGGCTGATGTTGCCTTCCTCTACAATAGCGTAAAAAGCACGCATATCTTTTATTTCCATGGGCTTATCCTCTTTTTTCATCCTCTGCGCTCCAATGCTTTACTATAACAAAACCGATATAGCAACTATTGTTATTATACTATTTTTTGCCAAAAACGGGCAACGTCCCGCATAAAAATTTATGGCAGCAACAGCGCCGCGCTACTGTGCGATTTTTCTGTTTTTTAAGGATATTTCTGTCACTTTCTGCCATTCGCACTTGCACCAGCCAGCCCGGATGTTATAATATAAGCTTGCGGTAAAATACAAAAATAACCGCTGGAACGGCAGAGCGGCGGTTTGATTCTTTATACTGGATACTGGAGGCAGATATATGAGCAGAATTTCTGAGGCGCTGGAAGACGTGGCAGATGCGGTCATCGAACAGAAGGACTATCTCACCGAACTGGACGCCAAAATCGGCGACGGTGACCATGGCCTGAACATGGCCCGCGGCATGCAGGCGGCCCTGGACGCAGTGGATAAGCTTCCACATGATGATGAGCCCGCGCCCGTGTTGCAAGCCATTGGCCAGGCACTGCTGCGCAACGTCGGCGGCGCGGCCGGCCCGCTCTACGGCACGGGCTTCGTCAAAGCCGCCGCGGCATGCGATGGCAGCACGCGCCTCGATGTCGCCAGCTTCGCAAAGCTCCTGAGCGCTGCCATCACCGGCATCGAGCAGCGCGGTCACGCCCAGAAGGGCGACAAGACCATGCTCGATACGCTCATTCCCCTGCTCGACAGCTTCCAAAAGGCAGAAGCCGAAGGGCAGACGCTCTCCGAAGCCCTGCACCATGCGGAAAAAGCGGCCATGGCCGGCGTTGACTACACCCGCACCATCGCCGCCCGCAAGGGACGCGCGAGCCTTTTGGGCGACCAGAGCATCGGCACGGAGGATCCCGGCGCCGCGAGTGCCTGCATCATGTACCGTGCCCTTTACCGCTTCCTGCGGGAATACTAAAACAGAAGACAACCTTTTGCATCAATGAGGAGGAAATATCTTGACTGACCAGAATATACGCACCCGCTTCGCCCCGAGCCCCACAGGCTACATGCACATCGGCAACCTGCGCACGGCACTCTACGCCTATCTCTACGCCAAGGCGCAGCACGGCACCTTTATCTTGCGCATCGAGGACACGGACCGCACCCGCTACGTCGCAGATGCCGTGGACTTCATCAACCGCACGCTGAAGCTCGCCGAAATCGTGCCGGACGAGAGCCCGGATCTCGGCGGCCCCTATGCACCGTACGTACAGAGTGAGCGCATGGACATCTATAAGAAATACGCGGAAAAGCTCGTCGAGCTCGGCCACGCCTACTACTGCTTCTGCGACCCGGACGAAGATCACTCGCAGGGCAAGTTTGGCGGCTACGACCGCACCTGCCGCGACTTGCCGCAGGATGTCATCGATGCGCACCTGAAGAACGGCGACCCGTACGTCATCCGTCAGAAGATGCCGCTCACGGGCGAGACGACCTACTTCGATGTGCTGCACGGCAACATCAGCATCCCGAACGAAGAGCTGGAGGATCAGGTGCTGCTGAAGCGCGACGGCATGCCGACCTATAACTTCGCCAACGTCATCGACGACCATCTCATGCACGTCACGCACATCATCCGCGGCTCGGAATTCATCACCTCCACGCCGAAGCACGTACTGCTCTACCAGGGCTACGGCTGGGAGCTGCCGACCTTCATTCACCTCGCCCCGGTCATGGGCAAGAACGCCGACGGCTCCACCTCGAAGCTCTCGAAGCGCCATGGCGCCACCTCCTTTGACGACCTCGTCAAGGCCGGCTACCTGCCGCAGGCCATCGTAAACTACGTCGCACTCCTCGGCTGGAACCCGAAGGACACGAACCAGGAAATCTTCTCCATGCAGGAGCTCATCGAGCATTTC
The DNA here is from genome assembly GCA_002350105.1 of Selenomonadaceae bacterium UBA2897. Taxonomy (GTDB): domain Bacteria; phylum Bacillota; class Negativicutes; order Selenomonadales; family Selenomonadaceae; genus UBA2897. The sequence continues at coordinate 32,859 of DEDT01000002.1, forward strand.
AGCCTCGAGGGCCTCTCGAAGTCCCCGGCCGTCTTCGACTACGACAAGCTGGGCTGGGTCAACGGCGAGTACCTCAAAGCCATGGACGCGGCAGAGTTTGCCGACAAGGCCCGCACGTTCGCCGGCGATCTTCCAGACTATCTGGAGGCACACTGGACGGAGCTCGCGGCGCTGCTGCAGACGCGCATCAGCCGCATGGGCGAAATCCCGGAACAAATCCAATTCCTCATCAACTGCCCGGACTTCGACGCAGATCTCTATGTAAACAAGCGCAACAAGGTCACGCCGGAGAAGGCCAAAGATCTGCTGCCAGCCGTCATCGAGCTGCTGGAAAACATCCCTGAGAGCGAGTGGCAGAACGACAATCTCTACGCGAAGCTCGAAGCGCACATCGAGGCCACGGGCGTCAAGAAAGGCCTCATGATGTGGGTCGTCCGCATCGCAGCTGCTGGCCAGAAAGTCACGCCGGGCGGCGCAACTGAAATCATGACGCTCCTCGGCAAAGAAAATTCTTTGGCCAGATTGAAAAAAAGTCTTGCCAAACTCGCTGAGCTGTAATATAATAATATTCGTCTTTGATGCGGAAACGCAAAAAGATGAATATGTGGCACCTTCGTCAAGCGGTTAAGACACCGGCCTCTCACGCCGGGTTCATGGGTTCGAATCCCATAGGTGTCACCATTATGGCGCCTTCGTCAAGCGGTTAAGACACCGGCCTCTCACGCCGGGTTCATGAGTTCGAATCTCATAGGCGTCACCATTATCGGCACCTTCGTCAAGTGGTTAAGACACCGGCCTCTCACGCCGGGTTCATGGGTTCGAATCCCATAGGTGTCACCATTGAACTCACAAGTCAGGATTGCGGTCCTGGCTTTTTTGTTATACAATATGCTTATTTAGGCAAAAGCCGCGCCCCGAAAGGCACGGCTGTATTTTTGAAAGAAGGATACTTATGCTCTTTGCTTCCATGCTAGCCCTCGGTGCCGTCATCGGCTTCGTCGGGGCCGGCGGTGCCGGCGTTACCATCGCGCTGCTTACGGTCGGCTTCCACGTCCCGATCCACACGGCGCTGGGCGTGGCCCTCGCCGCCATGACCTTCACGATGATTTCCGGCACCATCAGCCATTTCCGCCAGCATGAGGTGCTCGTAAAAACCGGTGCTATCATCGGCCTTGGCGGTGTAGCGGGTGCCTGCATCGGCGCGCAGGTCTCCGACCAGATGGCCGGGCCGCTGCTCACGAACATGACGGCTATCATGCTCCTCTCCAGCGCCATCCTGCTCTACCTCAAGGTCTACCAGGGCGACTGGCTCAAGCGCCACTTCCCCGTGCGCGAGACGCTGCTCACGGGGCGCAAGCTATGGATATACGGCATTCTCGCCGGCATCATCAATGGCTTCCTCTCCGGCGCCTTCGGCATCGGCGCCGCGGCCTTCATCCAGCTCACGCTCATGGTCGCCTTCGGCGTTCCGCTGCTGCAGACCATCGGCACCTGCATGATGATCGTACTGCCCATCTCCGCCTCCGGCGGCCTCGGCTACCTCTTCAACGGACACCTCGACTTCGCCATCTTCATCCAGACCCTGCTCGGTCTCATGATTGGCGCCTGGTTCGGCGCGAAATGGACGCACCTCGCCCCGCGCCCCGTGCTGAAGTTCTTCATCGTCGCCCTCCCCACCAGCGGCGCCCTCTCCATGTTCCTCAACCACTGAAGCAAAACGCCTCATATAATATTGGGAAAATTTACATCGCAATGTAAATTTTCCCTTTCTTTTTCTGCTTTTATACACTACAATGTAGTAACGAGGTGATTTTATGGAGAGAATTGCAAGGCCTGCTGCGTTACAGTTCCTGCAACGCTGGCGAGACAAACATATTATCAAAGTCGTTTCTGGCCTGCGGCGCTGCGGAAAATCCACTTTGCTGGAACTTTTTCTGGACGATTTGTTAGCACGCGGTGTAGCGAAAAAGGCGGTTCAATTCCTGAACTTTGAGGATTTGGCTTACGAGGAACTTGCCAGCGATTACCGCAAGCTCTACCAGCATCTGATCAGTCACCTGCAACCGGATACGATGAATTATATCTTCCTGGATGAAATTCAGAACGTTTCTTCCTTCGAGAAAGTCGTCGACTCCCTGTTCCTCCGCTCAAACGTGGACATTTACATCACCGGCTCCAATGCTTATTTCCTGTCCGGTGAACTTGCCACACTCCTTTCTGGCCGCTATGTGGAATACCAGCTGCTGCCGCTCTCGTTTGCAGAATATTGCCAATCAAAAAAGGCACAGGGGAAAACGCTGGCCCAGAACTATCGGGAATATGTCAATACCAGTTCTCTTCCGTACACGCTAAACCTCAATGAACCGGCTCTTTTGACAGACTATCTGCGTGGCACCTACAGCACCATCGTTTTGAAAGACATCGTTGCCCGCCTCGGCATTTCGGATGTATCCATGCTGGAAAGCGTGGCTGCATTCTTACTGGACTCCATAGGCAACCTCATTACGCCACGTAAGATAGCTGACACCATGACCAGTATGCGCCGTAAAATCGACCCACGCACGGTAGAAAAATACCTGCGCGCGCTAACGGACTCTCTGCTGCTCTACCGTGCGCCTCGCTATGATTTGAAGGGGAAACAACTCTTGTCAAACAATGCCAAGTATTATGTGTCTGACCTTGGCTTCCGGCACCTTCTTTCCAGCGGCAAACGTCCAGATCATGGACATGTACTGGAAAATGTCATCTACCTGGAACTCCTGCGTCGAGGGTACAAGGTCCGCGTTGGCCAGCTGACAAATGGCGAAATCGACTTTGTCGCCATGAAAAACGACGAACTTGCCTACTACCAGGTCTCCTTATCCGTGCTGGACGAAAACACACTGAAACGAGAATTAGCTCCTCTGCAGAAACAGCGGGACAATTATCCTAAATTCCTGCTGACCCTTGATGAGGCCATACCGGACAGCAATTACGAGGGCATCCTGCAGCAAAATGCCTTATCCTGGCTGCTGGACAAAGCATAACGCAACATAGTAAAAAGGCAAGCCAATCCGTCAGGAACAGGCTTGCCTTTTTTATTTTAAGCGATATTTTTTGCCAGATGCCAGGCGCCGCGCAAGCCGGCGTCGTTGCCAAGCGTCGCGAAGGCGAGGCGGGTGTGGGCGCGCATGGCCTCAGGAACACGCGCCTCGAAGCGCTGCGTAAGGAGCGGCGCAAGCATCTGGCGCTGAGCCATGACGCCGCCGCCAAGCACGATAACCTCAGGATTCAGGAGGCAGGCGACGGCCGCGAATCCTTCCGTGAGGTTATCACACCACTGCAGGATAGCCGCCATAGCGTCGGCATCGCCCTGCCGCGCCCAGCGGAATACTTGCTCGCCCGTAAGCTCGGCGGGACTCACATTATGCGTGAAAGCAGCCGCCTGGATGAGCGCACGCGTGGAGGCAATTTCCTCGAAAATGCGCTGCTCGCCGTGCACGCGCAGGAAACCGAGCTCGCCCGCGCTATCGCTCGCGCCGTGCCAGATTTTCCCGTCCACGATAAAGCAACCGCCCACGCCCGTGCCCACCGTGACCATGAAGGCCGAGCGGACACCGCGTGCCGCGCCCTCCGCATACTCGCCCAGCGCCGCCGCGTTGACATCATTCTCCACGACGCAGGGCAGTCCCGTGGCCTCGCGCACCGCCCGGCCGAGCTTCGTGCCGCTGTAGCCGGGGAAACTGTCCGGCCCGGCAAAGACGATTTCCCCGTCCTCGCCCGGCGCTACGATACCCGCCGTGTCGATGCCCACGGCATCCACATAGAAATGCTGCTGATACGCCTGCACGATATCGATGGCTTTGGCGACGATGCCGGCGCCGCCCTCTTCCCTGGCCAGCGTCGGGCGACTGCCCTTATCCCTGAGATGCCCCTCCGCATCCACGAGCCCATACTTAATGGCCGTCCCGCCGATATCGATCACTACGATGTTATGCATAGATTCTGCCTCCAATAATGGTTTGATCAACCTTTAGCTTTTCGTCGAAAATAACCATATCCGCACGTTTGGCCTTGATAAGGGAACCGCAGGTGTTGTAGATGCCCAGCTCCTTGGCGGGGACTTTGGTGACGAGTTCTACGGCCTGCGCGGTGGTGATGCCGGTGTTGTCGCGGAAAATGCGCACGCCGTCGTTGAGGGAGAGCACGGAGGCCGCGATAGTACCGTCGGCGAGGGTCGCGCGCATGCCTTTGACCCAGACACGCTGGCCGCCGAGCTCGGATTCGCCGTCGCCGAGGCCGCAGGCGCGCAGGGAGTCGGTGACGAGCACGATGTTCCTGCCGCCCTTCGCATGCCAGGCGAGGCGCTGTGCGGCGGGGTGCAAGTGCACGTTATCCGTGATGAGCTCACAGATGGCCTCGCTGTCGAAGGCCGCGCCCACGACGCCCGGGTTGCGATGATGAAAGGGCGTCTGCGCGTTGTAGAGATGCGTGACGTGGCGAATGCCGTGGGCTACCGCGTCCATCGCCGTCGCGTAATCGGCCGCCGTGTGCCCCATGGCCACGATGATGCCCGCCTGCTGGCACTGTTCGACAAAATGGTAGTCGCCGTGCAGTTCTTCGGGCGCGATGGTGATGATCTTCACCACGTCGGCGTAGTCAGCGATGGGCGCAAAATCCGCCTTCTGGATGTTGCTTTCCTTCTGCGAGCCCTTGTACACGGGGCTGATGAAGGGCCCCTCCATATTTGCGCCGAGCACCCGCGCGCCTTCAACTGGTTCCTGCATGGCCTGGCGCACGCGCTGCAGTGCCCGATGGATGGCTGGCATGTCGTAGGTCATGGTCGTGGGCAGGAAACCCGTAACGCCGTGCTTCGCCTGCATCGCAGCCATCAAGGGCAGCGCCTCGGGGGCCTCATCCATCGTGTCCTTGCCCGCGCAGCCGTGCACGTGCAGATTGATGAAGCCGGGGCTCACGTATCGCCCTGCCGCATCAAACACGGGCCCCGCAAAGGCATGATGCGCGAACTCCTGCATCGGCAGGATAGCCTGTATCGATTCATCGTAGATAATCGCAACATCATCCTGCACACAAAAAGAGCCCGAAGCATCGGGTACGATGGCACGGGCATTGATGACAGCCTGCATAAGAACAGCTCCTATCATTACATATTCAATATATCATATATCACTTCACGGCACCATAATGATGCCGAAATCCTTTATCTTCGGCGACATAGCGGCCCATGGCCTGGATGCGGCCGCCCATGCAGCTGCGGCATTGGGCGGGGGTGTCGGCGACGCAGATTTTGCCGGGGTAGAGGGCGTATTTGTGGCGGTAGTCGCCCTCGGTGACGTTGGGCATGACGACGTTGGCGCCCGAGGCGAGGATGATCTCGCGGCCGTGGGGCACCATGGTCTCCATGGCCGTGGTCGCGGGGATGTTGGCCTCAGGGAGCAGCAGCCGCAGCAGCGAGACCATGCGCCGCGTGAGGTCAAAATCGCCGGGCTTTGCCTCGCCCAGCGGCGTCTCCTGGTTGGGAATCAGCGGGCCGATGCCCAGCATGTCGGCGTCCATGCGCTGGTAGTAGAGGATGTCGCGCGCGAGCATGGCGAGGGTCTGGCCGGGCAGGCCCACGAGCGTACCCGTGCCCACTTCGTAGCCCAGCTCTTTGAGGTCGCGCAGGCAGCGGTCGCGATTCGCCCAGCTCATGCCAGGGTCCAGCTTTTCGTAGAGTGCCCGGTCCGTGGTCTCGATGCGCAGCAGATAGCGGTCTGCTCCCGCCTCGCGCCAGGCTGCATAGTCCTCGCGCGGCCGCTCGCCCAGCGAGAGCGTGACGGCGAGATCGAGACCCTTGATGCGGCGGATAATCTCCGCCATGCGCTCCGCCGTGAAATACATATCCTCGCCCGACTGCAGCACGACGGTGTGGTAGCCATAGCCCACAGCCTTGCGCGCGAGCGCCACGATTTCATCGACCGTGAGGCGGTAGCGCTCCGTATGCGGATTGTCACGGCGCAGGCCGCAGTACATGCAATTCTGTCGGCAGATATTCGAGAACTCGATGAGGCCACGCAGGTGTACGCCATCGCCCACATACTCGTGGCGCACCTGGTCGGCCGCCGCCGCCAGCTCCTCCGTCAGCGCCTCGTCGGCGAGCAGGCGCACGAGCTCATTTTCCGTCAGACGGTGCAGACGCACCGCCTTGTCCACGAGGGCCGCATTGGTTTCTGGCGTAACCTCCATGGCTGCTTATCCCTTCTTATGCTTGTGATTGCCCTGATCCGGCTGGGCTTTGCCGAGCGCGACGACATCCGCCTTGCTCAGCGGTGCCCCCGTGCGTTCGATGAGCTCGTCCTGATGCTTTTGCGCATATTTGATGATGGCCCGGTAAAAGCAGCCATCCACATCCTTTTCCGAGAGCGTCGCATAGTTCACGGCCGGCTCCGGATCCAGATCCTGATTGATGGACGTGAAGGTATCATCGAGGTCATCCTGCTCCACGATCTGCACGGTCTGGGCCTTCAGGTTGAACTTCAGGTATTTCGCCGAGCCGATCAGGCGCTCGTAGCCCTTCACGGAAAGCATCTTCCAGCGGCGTTTCGTCACCACATCGCGAATCTGGATATCGTCATAGGTGCGCAGCGTCGGCACGATGAGCGTATTGAGATCGACATTGCCCTGGGCATCGATACCGTACTTTATCTGCTGCTTGTTGAAGTAATAGTTCTGGCGTGCCGTCGACTGCACCCACTGAAAGATATCGTCCGGGACAGCAACGTCCGCCGCTTCTGCAGGCATCACCGGTGCCTGCAGACTCAGGACAGCTGCAGCTGCCAGAATCAGATGCCATTTTTTCATTCTATTTCCCCCTGCAGTGAATTTCTTTCTTCTTGAATCATAAAAAAATTTAAAAACAGATAAATGTTACCACCCGCAGCTGAAAAGCTGATGTAACGCCCGGCAGGATTATTCCTCCTCGCCCGTAATCGTCTCGATCTCGTACGGCGTCTCCTGATAGACGTAGTAGTTCAGCCAGTTGGCGAAGAGCAGGTGTGCCACGCTGCGCCAGCGCACGACCGGCTGCCGCGTCGGGTCATCATCCGGATAGTAGTTCTGCGGGATGCGCGGATGCAGGCCCGCCTTCTCATCGCGGTCGTACTCTGCCTTGAGCGTCAGCGGATCGTACTCCGCATGGCCCGTGATGAAGAACTGGCGCTTCTTGAGATTCGCGATGGCGTAGACGCCGGCATCTCCCTCAGCCTCAGCGAGAATCGTGAGCTGCGGCACCTTCTCGATGTCCTCGCGGTGCTCCGTCGTGTGACGGGAATGCGGCACGTAGAATTCATCGTCGAAGCCGCGGAACAGGCGCTCATGCTCCACGCAGAGGTGATGCTTGTAGACGCCGAAAATCTTCTGCGGCACCGTGTACTTCGGCACGCCGTAGTGATAGTAGAGACCGGCCTGCGCGCCCCAGCAGATATGGAAGGTCGAGAAGACGTGCGTCTTGCTCCACTCCATGATCTCCGCAACTTCATCCCAGTACGCAACTTCCTCAAAGGGCATTTCCTCCACCGGCGCCCCCGTGATGATCATGCCATCGTACTTGTTGTGCCGGATATCCTCAAAGGTGCCGTAGAACTCCGACAGATACTCCTGCGGCGTATGCGTCGGCACATAGGATTTCGTGTAGATGAAATCGACCTTGACCTGCAGCGGCGTGTTGCCGAGCAGGCGCAGCAGCTGCGTCTCCGTCACGTACTTGATCGGCATGAGATTCAGGATCAGGATACGCAGGGGACGGATATTCTGGCGATACGCACGTTCTGCGTCCATCACGAAGACATTCTCGCTTTCGAGAATGTGAGTCGCAGGCAGATTATTCGGGAGCTTGATAGGCATAAGCGCACTTCCTTCAACAACTCAGGCAGCACGGGCCTTTACGGCCGTATACTGCACCATCTGTACAAACAGATACATAAACAATCCTATTATAACAAAAAAAGCGGCGTCTTTCAAAAGACACCGCCCATCCGGCAAAAACCGCCTTACTTTTCCAGCTGATAGCGCTGTACCCAGCTGCGATGATCCTGCACGTAGATGCGCAGCATCTCAAGGCCTTCATATTTCGGCGTATTCTTGCGAATCGCACGATAGATGCCATCGATATCCCGCAGTGTCGTCCAGCCGGTCTGCTGGCTCCAGTAGCGGCCGCTTACGACCTTCTCCGAACCCTGTGGCAGGTTGATGGCCAGCTTGAGGAACTTGATCTCCAGCACGGCACCGTTATTGTCCTTCGTCTCCTGCCAAAACCAGCCGATGAGGTTGTCACCGCGCAGGCGCAGCGTCGTGGTGTCCGTCATCATGGAGATACGGTTGCCATCAACCGTTGTCTGCTCCCAGAGCGAAAGCCAGCGATCGCGTGACTTAGCCCGTTCCTGCTCGCGGTTCGAGTTGAAAGCCGCATCGACGATGGCCGTGTAGAATGTCTCATCGAAAGCCTGGCTGTTGATTTCCTTCACGCTACCCGGCGCTGTCGTATGCCAGAGGCGATTGCCCTGCTTGTCGTAAAACGCCTCTTCCAGATACTGCAACGTGCGGTTCTGCGGGCTCACGAGCACTTTGGCATAGCTGTAGGCGAACTTGCCCGGATCGGGGATGACGTTTTGCAGCTTGTAGGCCGCAATCGTTTCTCTGGCCCCGGCATAGGCGTAGTCCGTACGCGTCCATGCCTTGAGCGCAATCGGCGTGTCGCCCTGCGGCCCCTTGGCCGATTCCGCCGTATAAACGGATTTCGGATCGTAGTATTTGCTGTACTTGCTGTCCGAAGACAGCCAGTACCAGCCATCAGCCTGCGCGGTGGCCGGCTGCAGGCTGAGCGCCGTCAGGCACACGCCCAAAACCAGCATCAGGCCCAGGCATTTCTGTACCAAAATTTTCATCATCAACACCTCCGGCAATCAATCAGGGGACGGGGAAACCGCACCTCAGTGCGGCAGCACCACGTCGTCGAGAATTCCTAAAAGGAAGGCGATGGTCATGCCATAGTTCGTCATAGGCACGCCCTGTGCACGGCACTCGGCCACGCGGCTCAGCACGTACTTGCGGTTGAACATGCAGCCGCCGCAGTGGATGACCATATCCACTCCTGTGAGATCTGTGGGGAAATCGCGGCCCGCCGTCACGTCGATGTGCAGCTGGTCGCCGAGCTTCTTGCGCAGCAGGCGCGGGATCTTCACGCGGCCGATATCCTCCTTGAGCGGCTTGTGCGTGCAAGCCTCGGCAATGAGGATGTGCGCATCCCTGGGCAACGTGGCCAGCTTGCGGGCCGAAGCCGCGAAGTAATCGATATCGCCCTTGTAGCCCGCGAAGAGCACCGAAAAGGACGTGAGCTTGCTCGCGGCCGGCTTCTGCGCATAGACCGTGCGGAAAGCCTGCGAGTCCGTAATAATGAGCGCCGGAGGCTCTGTAAGCTTCGCCAGCGTCGCCTCCAGGCAGTCCGTCGTGCAACTCATCACGAGACACTTCTTGTCGAGCAATTCCCTGAGCGTCTGTACCTGCGGCAGGATGAGGCGGCCCTGCGGAGCCTGGATATCCTGCGGCATCACGAGCAGCACGAGGTCGCCGCTCTTGCAGAGGTCGCCCGTAATCGAGCCGCTCGCATAGCCCTCGGGCAGCTTGCGCACAATTTCCGCGCGCAGCTGCTCGATGCCCTTGCCCTCCACGGCACTGACGATCACCGGCTGCGTGCCGATCTTTTCCGCTACCGTAGCGGCGAGCGCCTTACCCCCATCGGGCAACGTGTCGGCCTGGCTCACCACGGGGATCACCGGCGTCTCATGACGGCGGAACTTCGCCACCCATGCGAGCTCCTCCGTCATATCCGCATCATGGAAAAGCACCATGGCCATATCCGTGGCCTTCGCCGCATCCTGGGTCTTGCCCACGCGCAACTCACCAAGCGTGCCCTCATCGTCGAAACCCGCCGTATCGATGAACACGACCGGCCCGATGCCATGGAGCTCCATGGCCTTGTAGACGGGATCCGTCGTCGTGCCCGCCACCTCGGAGACCGTGGCCACTGACTGCCCCGTGAGGGCGTTCAGCAGGCTGGACTTACCGCTGTTGCGACGGCCGTAGAGACCGATATGCAGCCGCGTCGCACGCGGGGTATCATTCAGACTCATTTCTCATCACACTCCTGTTAAAAGAAACGCTGGCTTTAAAATGGCTTTGCCATCGTTTCTTTAAGTATAGCATAACGACCGTAAAATGTGCTAAAATAATCATAAACTATGCTAAAGGAGCAGTAAATTATGGCTGACGCAATGAATTTCGTAATCGGGGAAAAGTTCCCGCTGCCCATCCAGGCCCGGGGCGAAGGCGGCCTCTTTCAGGCCGACGCCAACGGTCTCATGTTCATCCTGCAGCTCAACCACCTCGACGTCATCGCCATCGAGGCGTTCCGCACGGGCAAGATGGAGTTCGCGCTCTACGAGGAAGACGGCCTGCTCTTCCTGCTCTACCAGATCGACGGCATCTTCAAGGCGGGATGGGGCGACGCGCCGCTCTCTTTCCACAATATGCAGGCAGAGCACCTGCCCACGGAAAAGAGCCTGCAGGATCCCTGCCTGCACCTCTACCTCGTCGACGCCCAGCTCGGCCTTCTGCTGGCCCAGCGCGACGTCGCGCTGGGAGGTGCCTTCATGCAGCAGCTGCGCCAGCACGTCAGCAAACGTCTCGCCGAGCCGCTCGCGGCCCCGGAATACATGCAGCGCCTGCAAAGCGTCTATGCCCAGCATCCCACGGACCAGAGCATGCGCGACCGCGCCGGTGCCGTACAGGAAGTGCCCCTCGCCATCGTGCCGCCCATGAGCGCAGCACACAAGAAGCTGCACTGATATGCTCTCTGCTCCCTATCGGGAGCTTCTTTTTTTGCACATATTTCAGGCACACAAAAAGAGCCCCGCGTGGATGTACGAGGCTCTTGTTATTTACGCGCATTGCCGCTGATAAAATTCTGACTTGCATGGATAAAAGCGGCAATGCTTTTATGCAATGATTTCATCAGTCTCACACTTTCTCAATCACGCGATGTTGACCTGTTTTGCTGTCTTCTGCTCTGCACGGCTATCGAGCCAGGCGGCTACTGCCTGACGCTCACATTCTTTGCCAGTCTGTGCGCTCAGGCCGACCGTCGCATCAGCGTAGCTCACAAAGCTCTTTTTACCCAGAAGCTTTGCCGCTTTCGTCAGCTGGCCAACACGTACGGGGATATAGACATCTTCCATCCATTGAGAATAAATCTTCATTTTCATGATCAGACACTCCTTGTTACTGTCACCTGGAAAAACAATTGATGTGAACCATCCACAGTTCATTCCGCTTTTCCCTATCGCATCCCCCGAGCGATACCAAAGCATTTATAGGGGCTGCGCTGACAGTTAGCCGAGTGTATCACGAAATTACGTGAAACGATGAAGTATTGCCATAACCCGAAAAATGTATTGGAATGATTGAAAAACCCTAAACCTTTTCCCTTTTTCTGCCTTTATTATAGGACATACGACACAATCTGTCAAGCATTATTCAGAATATTTACACAATCATAAGCAGGATTTATCCTTCTTTTCCATTGTTATCAATGCCATACATTATTGTGACCAGCAGCGGTCATCTGCTCAGCTCAGCGGCACGAGTTCGCGCTTGCGCTGGGAGAAATGCAGCACCTTATCGTAGCCGAACTGACGTACATAAGCCACAGCCTCGTCATGGTAGGCACCGCAATCCTCAGGCTTGTGCGCATCCGAGGTCGTGATGATCGGCAGATCATAGTGTGCAGCGCGGCGCATGAAGTCGGGATAAGGCGAGATTTCCTGCACCGGATAACGGTAGTATGTGCCCGTATTCACATCGATGCCCATCTTCGCCTTCGCGAGCGCTTTCGCCACGCGCTCCAGGTACGGCGTTACATCGAAGTCCGGGAAGTTGCGGAACAGGCGGATGTTGAAGGGATGACCGAGCACATCGTAGAGACCGGACGCCGCCAGCTGCTCCACTTCCTCCGTATACCACTGGTAGATTTCCTCCAGCGGATGGTTGGCCCACTCCGCCTTGATCTCCGACGAGTCGTAGGCCCAGCCGCGCAGGAAGTGCACGGAGCCGATGATGTAGTCGAAGGGATAGTCGCGCAAGATGTCACGCACCTTGTCCTGCTGCTGGAAGTTGCAGACCTCGATGCCGGTCTTCACGTGTGGATGGCGCTTACGCACCTGCTCCATGAAGCGGAAGTAGTCGTCGAGCGTATACTTGAACTTGTTCGACTGCAGCCATTTTTGCTGGAATTCCCCCACGAAGGAGTCGTCGAGAATCAAATCGTGATAGTAGAGTTCCTTGAACTCGGGGAACGTGTGCGAGTGCTCGGAGATGCCGATTTCATCGAGCTGACGCTGCTGCGCAGCCCGAAAGAAGCCCTCCACCCAGTCGAGGTCGTAGGAGCCCTTCTCGAAATGCATATGATAATCTAAACGCATGATATCGCTTCTTTCTCTTACAGCAAGCCTTCGTCCATCAGCTTATGGATGCCCTTGATGACGCCGTGCTCGGCGTTGCTGGCCGTCTCATAGCGGGCGAGCTTCCTGATCTCTGGCACGGCGTTGGCCATGGCGAAGCTGTGCGTCACGGCCTGCATCATCGTCGCGTCATTGAGGTAGTCGCCGAAGGCCGCGCACTCATCAGGACTGATGCCGAGACGGCGCTGCACCTGCTGCACGGCGGTGCCCTTGCCCACGCCGAGGTTCATGACATCGACCCAGTAGGCGCTGGAGAGCACGACCTGCAACTTGTCGCCGAATTGCTCCCGAATGGCGGGATAAATCGTCTTTTCCGCCTGCCCGTTGGCATCCCAGAGCGAGACCTTGACCGCCGCGTCGGCGATGCCCAGGAAGCTGTCGCAGCCCTCCGTGTGCGTGTAGTACTTGTGCAGCTCCGCCAGAAAAGCCGGCGTGCGCTGTGCATGCAGGGCGTAGGCGTCCTTCTTGCCGCAGAACACGCGGTAGATGTCGGGGAGGTCCGACGCTGCCAGCACCGCCTCCGCCAGGCTCTTGTCCAGCGTATCGGAGAACAACTCCTCCTCGCGGTAACGCACGAGCGTGCCGTTCTCGGCGAGGAACATGAACTCGTCCTCGTAGCCCTTGAAGGTGTCGAGCAGGGAGAAATACTGCCGCCCCGAGGCCGGCGCGAACATGACGCCGCGCTTCCTCAGCTCCGCCGCCACCGCTGGAAACTCCGCCGGCAACTTGCCCTGCTCGTCCAGCAGCGTGCCATCCATATCGCAGAAAATTATCTTAATCATATGCTACCCCCGACCGTCTAAAAATACGCCATCATTATATAACAAAGCCCCAATATCGTAAAGAGTTCAAAATGCTCGTAGAAAACACTTTTGTTCTTCTTTCTTTCGTGATATAATCATCATGCCACGGCCCTAACCAAGCCTAATCGGGTAAGGGAAGGGGGTTATTTTTCGTGACCTTTCGTACTATCCTGATTGAATTAGGGATAAGTGTGCTGGGAAGTCTCCTGGCATCACTGATTCTCGGCTCGTTGGCGCGGTAGAATCGCCGCACACTGTGGTACCAACGTGGCAGGCCCTACCAGCCTGCAATAGGCCTCCGGCTTTTGTCGGGGGTCTTTTCTGTATCAAAAAAAGGACGCTTCCAAGTTACCGGCTTGAAAGACGTCCTTCAGGCTATTTCGTGACCTTCGCCTTACAAAAGTATATTACCATACAGTCTACTTTTTTTCAAGAACATTATTCTCCGCGGCGGCCGTGGTAGAGGCACCAGGGTTCCTCGCTCATGTAGTCGCCGTCGTGGTAGCAGGCGGCGCGGGCGCGGCAGCCGCCGCACATGCCCTTGTAGTCGCAGGAGCCGCAACCGCCGCTGTATTCAAGCGTGCGCAGCTTCTTCAACACCTCGTTATTCGCCCAGATTTCGTCGAAGGGCGTATCATGCACGTCGCCGAGCTCCATCTTGAGGTAGGCGCAGGGCTGCACCTTGCCTTTCGGGCTGATGATGCAGTAGGAAAGGCCAGCGAGGCAGCCGCGATGGAAACGCGTCCTGATGCCCAGCTGGTCAGCGATGCGCAAGAACTGCGGTGCGCAGGTCGGCTTGAGCTCGATGGGCACCTGCTCCTGCTTCTTCATGATGCGCGTGAGCACGTCCTCATACTGCTCGGCGCGCAGGCTCTCCTCCTCGATGGTCTTCGCCCGGCCCGTGGGCACGAGGAAGAAGAAATGCACGGCATGGGCGCCGATTTTCACGGCGTAGTCCACCATATCCTCGATCTCGTGCTGGTTCCAGTCCATGACCGTCATATGAATCTGGAACGGGATGCCCGCATCCTTGCAGTTCATCATGCCGCGCACGGCACCATCCCAGCCGCCCGGGAAGGAGCGGAACTTATCGTGCTTCTCCTTATCGAGCGAGTCGAGGGAGATCCCCACGCCGCGCGTGCCCGCCGCCTTGAGCTTTTGCGCGAGCTCCGGCGTGATCAGCGTGCCGTTCGTGCCGAACACGGGGAACATGCCGAGGTCCGTCGCATACTGCACGAGCTCCACGATATCCGGGCGCATCATCGGCTCGCCGCCCGAGAAAATCATGATCTTGAACCCGGCCTTGGCGATTTCGCGCAGCATCTTCTTCGCCTCATCGGTGGAGAGCTCCTCCTTCGCCTTGCAGCCCGCGTCGCGGTAGCAGTGCGAGCAGTACATGTTGCAGGCATTCGTCGTATTCCAGGAAATAATCTTCATTTATTTCTCCTCCGTGAGGCCGATTTCCTCATCCGTCAGGTAGCAGGCGGGATCCGACTCCCAGTAGTCGCCCGTCACGGCCTCGGCACGCGTGCGGAAGTTGCCGTTGCAGCAGTACAGCCACTTGCATTTCGCGCAGCGGCCTTTCAGCAGCGGCTTGCGGTCCTTAAGGCCCGCCATGATAGCGTTCGTGGTGTCGCACCAGATATCGCCGAACTTGCGCTCGCGCACGTTGCCGAAGGTATGATGCTGCGTGAACTGGTCGGGATGCACGTAACCCAGCGGGTCGACCTCACCGAACGCAATACCCGAACGGTTGCCGCCATTCATGGAGAGATAGCTGAGAATCTGCTCAGCCGCCTTCTCGTCGCCGGCTTCTTTCGCCTTGAGGTACATGTAGACGCCATCGCAGTGGTTGTCGACGGTCAGGATTTCCTTCTCCAGGCCACGCTCCTCGAAGTCCCGGGTACGGCGGATAATCGTATCCATGGCCTGGCGCGACTCCTCATGCGTGAGGTCGTCGGCCACCATGCCCTCGCCGCGGCCGCTGTAGACGAGATGATAGAAGCAGACGCGGTTGATACCCTCTTCCTCGATGAAATCGAAGATCTTGTCCAGCTCGCGGGCGTTATGCTGGTTGATCGTGAAGCGCAGGCCCACGCGCTGCCCCACGGCCACGCAGTTCTCGATGCCCTTCATCGCCTTCTCGTAGGCACCCTCGACGCCGCGGAACTTGTCGTTGACATCCTTGAGCCCGTCCAGCGAAATACCGACGTAGCCCACGCCGATATCCTTGATGCGCTGCGCAACCTCGCGCGTGATCAGCGTGCCGTTCGTGGAGAGCGTCGGGCGCACACCCGCCTTCTGCGCATACTCAGCCAGCTCGAAGAAATCCGGACGGATCAGCGGCTCGCCGCCAGAGAAGAGCAGCACGGGCACGCGGAAATCCGCGAGGTCATCGATGAACTTCTTCGCCTCGTCCGTCGTGAGCTCGTCCTTATATTTCTGTGCATCCGAGCCCATGTAGCAATGCATGCACTTCAGGTTGCAGGTCTTCGTCGAGTTCCAGACGACGACGGGGCCCATGCCCTCCGCCGCGCCGTTACGCATGCTGTGCGCATTCTTTGTATAGCGCAGTTTGTCTCCATAATAGTCTCTGGCAAAAAGCAGTTTCGTTACACTGATCATATCTTCTCTCCTAAAACTCTCACTTAATTCCGCCCAAAATCCTCAGCGGGCACGAATGCCATCGAGCAGCAAGCGCGTCTTCAGGGCCACATTCTCCTGAAAAGAAAGCTGTAACTTACTGAAAGCCGCCGCCTGAAAAATGGAATGGAACATCTCCGCGATGAGGTCGGCGGGCACATCCGTGCGGATTTCTCCATCGCGCTGCCCCTCTTCAATAATCTGGCGGTAGACGGGCTTGAAGCCCGGCGTCGGGATTTCTTCGCCCTTGTCCCTGCTCTCCGCCATCGTCGAAGCCGAGAGGAACAGCGGCAACACGAAACGGTTCTCATCGAGAAAGGCCGCCGTCACCTGGCAGGCGATATCCAGCAGCTCGATCTGGCTCTTGCCCGCCGCGCGGTTCTCCCTGAGCGCGTCGGCCACCTGCTGCACAAGGCGCGCGAGCAGGCACATGAGCACGCTCTCCTTCGACTGGAAGTAATTGTAGAACGTCCCCGTGCCGAGGTCCGCCGTCTCCATGATATCGGCAATGGAGGTCTTGCTATAGCCTTTCTCCGAGAAGTTTTTCACGGCCGCCTCCAGGATCTCCTGCCGGGACTGCATTTTCTTGCGCTCCCGGCGGCCCAGTTTTGCTGCTTCCATGATACTCACCCTTTGATTGTTCTTTTATGAACGCTATTCATAATTCTCTATCAGTATACCATATTCCTGCTTGTTTGCGCTACCTTTTCGCATAAATTCACGAAACCTGCGAAAAACGACACCGCTGAAAAAAGGCAACAAAAAACGGCCTGTACCTCGTACAGACCGTGTCTTTGCAAAAATGGTGACCCAGGGGGGACTCGAACCCTCGACCCTTTGATTCGTAGTCAAATACTCTAATCCAACTGAGCTACTGGGCCACATCGTCGTTGCTCTCGCAATCAACGTATATTATATTAGCACTCCCATGAGGTTGTGTCAATACCTTTTTGAAAAAACTTAGTTTAAGGATTCAGCCGGCTCGGCTTCCTCCTCTTCCTCATCCGTCTTGTTGATCATACGGTTCAGCATCGGCACCGTGACGGCCATGAGCACCGTGATGCCCAGCGTCACGAGGCCGATCTCCGTGAAGACGTGACTGTAGACCGGCAGCGTCTGCAGCGGATCGACGATATCCTTCGAGACCGTCGTGAGCGTAGCGACCCAGCCGCCGAGCACGGCGGAAATGGCGCTCGTGAGGAACCAGGCGCCCATGAGGAAGCCCAGCAGACGCTGCGGCACGAGCTTAGAGATCATCGAGAGGCCGAGACCGCTGATGAGCAGCTCGCCGATAGCCGAAAGGAAGTAGGAGCCCACGAGCCACCAGGCCGAGACAATGCCTGCCTCATTGGCGAAGTTCGCCGAAAAGCCCACGAGCAGGAAGGAACCCGCGCAGAGCAGCATGCCCAGCGCGAACTTCGCCGGCATGGAAAGATCCGTGCCCTTGTCGCCGAAATGCGCATACATCCAGGCGAGAATCGGACTCGCCAGCATAATCCAGAACGGATTCAGCGTCTGGAACACCTCTGCATCGGAAATCGTGATGCCGAGGATGGAATGCTCGACATTCTTGATCGCGAAGAAGTTCAGCGACGTCGGCATCTGCTGGTACAACGTGAAGAACACGATGGCCTGCACGATGAGGATCATCGCGGCGATCATCTTGCTGCGCTCCGCGCCATGAGACTGGAAAATCATCTTGAAGAACACGCCGAAGACGAAGACGCCGATAATGGTCAGCAGCACATGAGCGACCGTCAGATGCTCAAGCATCCACGCCGAGAACAACGTCATAGCCACGACGCCGGCGATCGTCACCAGCAGCTTGCCCTTGTTGAGCGGCTGCAGGCCGGCCTGCGAATCGATGCCGCGCACAAGATAGCGGAAGGAAACAAAGGAGCCAACGGCCAGCACAAGGCCCATGGCACAGATCATAAAGCCGAGGGACAGGCCAAAGCGCCCGCCGATGATCGGCACGAGCAGCATGGAAATGAACGAGCCGATGTTAACCGCCATGTAATACATGGTGAAGGCGCTGTCGAGATGGGCCTCATCGCCCTCGTAGAGCTTCGACAGCAGCGAAGACGGATTTGCCTTGAAAATGCCGTTGCCGCAGGCAATCGCGCCCAGGGCCACGAAGACCATGAACTTATCTGCGCCAGCCATAGCCATAAGCGCATAGCCGATCATGAGCACGATGGCGCCCAGCGTAATCGTACGTTGCGTACCCAGCACTTTGTCGCCGATGTAGCCGCCAATGGACACGTAGCCGTAGACCATGGCGCTGAAGGCGCCGAAGACGATGAAGGACTCCGCATCTTCCATGCCGAGGCTCTTGACGAAGAAGGAAGCCAGCACGGCCTGCAGGCCGTAGTAGCCGAAGCGCTCCCAGAACTCGAGGAAGAACAGCATGTTGAAAGCTTTCTTCCGATTGATGGTATGTGGTACCATGATAAAACTCTCCTCACCTATAAATCGTTTTGTTTTTGTACCTGTGTTATAACAGTGGACATTATAGCACAATTTCCTGCCTATGGAAACCTGCCCAATGTGTAAAGACTGTAAACCTAATGGACATATGTCCCATTCTTCTCTTTTAAAGGGATATTTGTTCATAATCGAAAATACCAGCCTTGGTATTTCCTGTTTATGGTTGTATATGGTGGAAAGATAGTTTTAAAAATAATACATACTTTTTTACGTTTTTGTAAAGTTGTATCATTTTGCGGACAAAAACAGGTGCTGTCCACATCTTGTATACACACTCCATGGTGTGACAAAAGACGGTCACGTGCTTCATAATTGACAATATTGTCCATTCTGCTAGAATAGAGCAGGAAGTAAAAAGGAAAGGATGAAAAAACATGCAATACATCGTCACAGAACTGCTCACCGTCAAGAAGGAACTGACCTTCTCCCTGATCGGCGCCTATGCGGACAAGAAAAAAGCAGCCGTCGCGGCCGCTGAGGTCTACAAAGACTACAATGAGAACGCCTCGCTGCAGAACATCGAGATGATCACGGAGTGGCTGGCCACGCGGCAGAAGTATTCCTTCCGCAAGGATAAGGAACACCGCCTGCAGCTGGCCATCACGGCCCTCGACGGCGAGACACAGCCAGAAGACCAGCGCGTCATCTTCGATGAGCAGCAGGAGCAGGACGAGCTCATGCGCCGCATGAGCCAGGTCATGTTCGAGGGCGAGCACCAGGTGCGCCGCGATGCACAGGGGAACTTCTCCTGCCCCGCCAGCAATAAATAAATCATCGAAGAACATCATGCCCCTCTCCATTATTGGAGAGGATTTTTTATGTACGAAAAAAGCGCCGCTTACGCGACGCTTATTCTTCCTCGTGGTGGGCAGGGATGGATTCGAACCATCGTAATCCGAAGATGACAGATTTACAGTCTGTTCCCTTTAACCACTCGGGCACCTACCCATAATATGGTGACCCAGGGGGGACTCGAACCCTCGACCCTTTGATTCGTAGTCAAATACTCTAATCCAACTGAGCTACTGGGCCATAAAAAAGGGGATATGCAAGGATAAAAATTGGTGGGCCCACTTGGACT
>DEDT01000002.1:52687-59375 GCA_002350105.1 Selenomonadaceae bacterium UBA2897
CCACTGAGCTATTTCCGCATCTGTCGCTTCAGCAGGCCTCTTGCGAAGCCCCATCGCTGACTGACAAGGAATAGTATACTCATTTCCGGCCCACTTGTCAACACTAAAAATAAAAAAAGTGCAGATTTTCAAATCTGCACCAAAAATGCAAGTCATGCACCCATAGACCCCTTCAGTCAGCTGACGCTGACAGCTCCCCCAACGGGGGGAGCCAAAGAAGCTGCCTTACCAGATCTTGCCCATGAGGAACCAGAAGCGGCCATTCGACATCGCATCGCGAGAGAGCACGGGATTGTTCGAGTTGCCGATACGGCGCGCATAATCGAGACGCGCGAACCAGTTACCCGGATCGCTGTAGGCGAGACCAAGGCCATAGCCTTTGAGCGTCACGCCGCTCTGTCCAGCCACGGTCTGGCCGTCCTTGCTGAACTTCGTATGGCCGATATCGTAGAATACACTCGATACGAGACCATGCACATCCGTATAGAACCGCCACTCCACCGTCGACAGCCAGCCGAGATCACCCGATCCTTCGCCCTGCGGATAGGCACGCACGCCATTCGCGCCGCCGAGCGACAGCTCTTCCGAACCATCGAGGTTATGCGCAGCCCACTGACCGGACAGCTTGAGCAGCACATCGCTGCGATGCCCTGTCGTCTGCACATGGGACGTATCGAGCGTAAACTTCGTATAGTTGCCCGCCGTCTTGTCATGCTGGTCAGCCGCGCGAGATGCCGCGGAATCCATCGACAGCTTGCCCGTCGTCACCTTGAAATCATAATTCGTCAGGAACCCGTTCCGCTGCCAATAGCCCGAAAGGCCGGCATAGACATCCTGGGTATGCTTGCGCCCACGGTTCGCATAGGAGAACTGCGGCGCCGTGATATCATCGTGCAGGTTCCGGTAATCATAGCCAAAATCCAGCTGCATCTGCTTACCCGTCTGGTGATAGAGCGGCTTGCTGCCGAACAGGCTGTACGTCATGGCGATACCGCTGGCATTCAGGGGGCCGAGCGTATCACCGAGATCGTAGTCCATGCGGCTCAGACCGATACCTGCCGTCGTGCCGCCATGGCCGACGAGCGTCGAATAGTTGACATAGTAGTTATGCATGTTCTTGTTCGAAAGCGTCGTGCCGACATTGACCTTGCCGCCCGTTCCCTGCACATCGTAAATGCTGTGCTGCAGGCCCATGCGATAGCGGCCGGAGCTCTTCGCGCCGTGGTTCTCGACATAGAGCACGGTGTTCGTGCCCTTGCCGTCCTCGATGCGCACGGTGACATCACTCGTACCGAAATCCTTGCCCGGACTGAGGACGCCCACGGCACGCGTGCCACTCGTATCCGAGATCGCAAACAGGGTGGATTCCAGCTCCGATGTCCTGACGATGGCACCTTGTTTCAGCCCGTGCAGGAATCCCCGCGCCACGCTGTCCTTCAGCTTGCTGTGGTTCTCGAGCTTCACCTCGCCATAGCGCCCCGGCATCATGCGGATGAGCACCATGCCATCCGTGCTTTCCTGCGCGGGGACATAGGCCGCTGCCGCCGGGTAGCCGTGCGTGCGCGCATAGCGCGTGAGCTCGTTCACCGTGGCATGGAGATCCTGCAGCGTGAGCTCATGCCCCATCGACTTCTTCAGGATCGTTGCCAGATCTTTTTTATCGAGATAGAACTCCGGTGCCTCCAGGCGGAAATTCCGAATGGTGAAATGCACCTGCGCATCCCCCGCCTGCGGCGTCGGCAACGTGTTCTGCACCTCTGCCTCAGCCTGCTGGCCGGACAGGGGTGCCCTGCCCTCCGCCGCTTTCTGTGCCTGCTGCTGCAGATCATGCGCGGCCTGCTGCGCCTCCCGAATGGGCTGCGGGACAGCAGGCGCTGCTGGTGCAGCCTGTGCCATAGCCGGCACCGTCCCCAGCAGCACGGACGCCAACACCGCCATGCCGAGCGGATGCCTGTTCTTCCCCTTCATCATCGATCTACCTTCCTTATCCGCATCATCTGCATCATTTTCGACTTCAGCCAGCGACATTCACGCCGCTGCCCACGGTCTCCAGACTGGCACTGCCCTGCTGGCTGCTGCCAGCGTGCTGTGCCTGCGTGCCCGATGCATCGCTATAGTTCTTCTGCTGCTCGTCATCGCCTGAGGCAATGCCGCGCACCGTACCTGCATCCGTCGTCTCGACAGCAATATCACTCTGCCCCAGGTTCAGGATACCACTGTCATCGATATTGATGACGCCGACATCCTGCACGCCAATGCTGCCGATGATCTGACTGCCACCGATCTGTGCCGCCGTGCTGTAGCTGCCCGTGCCGTTCATGACACTGGCCTTGCTATCCTGCTGGCTGCTATTCACATCCGTATACGTGCCGCCACCGTTCAGCGTGACGGTCTTCCCGCCATTTTGATAGGCTACGGCCGCATTCGGCTCGCGGTAGAATTCGCCGAAGTTCGTCGAATTCGTCTGCGCCATGCCCGCGTTCTGCGGCAGGACATTATCCAGCGGCACCTTGCGATCGTGGTATTCCTTCATGTTAAAGATCTCCAGCGCCGTGCTGTTGCTATCATCCTGCGCGAACGTATAGTTCGTGCCATAGTTGTCGCTCGTGCGGTTCTGGTACCAGCCATAGATGCCATACGTGCCCGGCACAGCGCTCGTCACGCCAGCAGCCGGATCCGTAGCAAACGTAAAGTCGCTCGCACTGCCCGTGCCGCCCGAGACGAGGCCGTTGACCTTGCCCGTATAGCTCGTCGGCAGCGCGCCATTCTGCACGCGCTTCACCGGATCGGCGACAACCGTCAATCCCTTGCGGGAAATCGTGCCCTTGCCGGTCTGCGTCGAAGTATCGAGCAGATAGTCCGTATTGTAGATGGACATGCTGTACGTGACATCGCGCTGCGTCGATGCATCCGACTCATTGTCGGCCGCATTGGCACTGCTATAGGTGCCCGTCACACTGAGATTCAGCTTCGAGATGCTGTCGCCATCGGCCAGATTGCCGATCGAGATATGCTTCTCCGCACCCGACACCGTCTTGGTACCATCATAGACCTTCGTCGCCTCGTCGATGACGGACGTCGTGAGCACGCGTCCCGTTATCACGCCGTTATCGGCATGCAGGGCCGTCGTCTGTGCCTGATTATCCGACTTCGCCGTCTGGGTATCGTTGCTATCCGTCTGCGTATGCACGAGCGTGTAGTTGCCGTTATCCCAGGCGAGCTTATAGTTCACGCCGAGGCCCGTATCCGCATGCTTCGTGTCGTAGTGCGGTGCATCATCGCCATCCGTCACGAGCGTGACATTCAGCGTGTCGCTGCCGATGAGGCTCGCCTTGTCCACGCTGATGTTGTTCATCGTGGCATAGGTACCTTCAATGGCCGTCGAATTATCATATGTCTTCGTCGGTGCATCCTTAATGCTGACCTCGATGCTGTACGGCGTGATCGTACCCGTGCCCGTGAGATCCGTATCCGTCAGCTCATAGTTGGCCGCATCATCGCCCACGAGGTTGAGGTTCGTGAAGGAAACCGTACGCGTCGTAATGTTGTTCTGCGCATCGCGATTGACATCAGCACTGTCATAGCTGCCCTTGATCGCAGCCGTATCCAGCGATACATCATCGCCCGACACCAGGCCGGTCGTAGAGGTCGCTGCATCGACGCTCACGAGGCTGCCGATGGACTGCTTCACGTCCGTCGTGCCATCGTAGACCTTGTCGATGCCCGTGGCATCGCCCGTCACGCTGGCCGTGACCTTGCGCTTCGCAATCGTGCCCGTGGCCGCGTCGTCGAGCTGCACCGTACCATCGGTATCGGCGCCCGACAAGACGTAGTTGCCCTTATCGTTGCCATCGAGCGTGACCGTGTAGCTGACCTTGCGGTCGCCGGCGTTCTTGCTATCATAGTAGGCAACGATCGTCGGCTTCACCGTGCCCTGATCGGATGCGACGATGCCCGCGACCTGCACATTCGTATTATCTGCAACCGTCGTGCCATCGTAGATCTTATTCTGCCCCGTCGTGCTGAGGACCTCCGGCGTCAGCACTTTCTGCGTAATCTCGCCCGTATTCGTACTCAGCGTCTTGTTCTGGAACGCGGTGAGAACCGCATCGTCAAAGGTATAGTTGCCATAGGTCCCCGCGAAGTCCGGCTCCGTGATGCCTTTCAGGCTGTAGTTCACCGTGAGGCCCGTGCCATGATCCTTCTGCGTGTAGTTCGCGCCGTCATCGTTCAGCGTATAGCCGATATCGATGCGCGCCTTGTCGCCGACCGTGCTCTGGTAGTAGAGATTCAGCAGCTGCGTCGGATCCGACGTCTGCACGCCGGCTGTCGTCTTGCCGCCCGTAACGGTCGTCGTGCCATCATACTCCTTCGAGATGCTGCCCCACACCGTATGGATGGCATCCGCCGTAATGGCGAGCGGCATAATCTTGCCTTTTTTCGCAGCCGCATCGAAGTAAGCCGTATCCGCGATGGAATAGTCGCTGATCTGGCCCGTACCCGTAGCACCTGCCAAGGCCTGCTGCAGGTTCGTATAGCGCACGTCTTTGTACAGCACGTCACCCGTCTGCGTGTCGCGGCGGACATTGGCATCGGGCGTAAAGGTGTTGCTATCTTTGCCATCATAGCCGCTGCCATACGTGCCCGCGACCACCTTCACATCCGGCGTCAGCGTCTCGCCAGCCACGAGGTTGCCAAAGGAGCCGCCCGTGAGCGCCGGCGCTGCCGTCGTGCCGTCATAGACCTTATTATTCTCCAGAGGATTAAAGGTCAGCACGCGCTGCAATATTGTGCCCTGGCCCACAGCTGCGGGCAGGGTGCCGCCGTCCTGCTTATCGTCGACGGTAAGCATCGACAACGCCTTACCCTGAGCATCATAGACCTGCGTCACGAGATAGTTGTCGCCCACGCTCCTGAGCGTGTAGACGACGTCCTTCCCCGTACCGGCATGCTTGTCCGTATAGGCAGCCGTACTCGTATTGACAATCTGCGCCTCATCACCGGAGAGTACCCCCTCGAAGTGCAGCAGCTGTTCGCCCGTGCGCTCGCTGCCATCGGCATTGAGCACCTGCGTGCTGCCATCGTACGTCTTGGAGATCGCCGGATTGACGAGTTTGGCCGTAATGGACAAAGGATTGATACGGCCCTTCGTCGTGCGCGTAAGCACGCCATCCGTCAACTGCGAGACAAAGTCAAAATTACTATTCTGATTCTGGACGCCAAACGTATACGTGACATCCTGCAGCTTCCCCTTATGACTGTCCTTCGTGGCATAATGTGCCTGATCCTGTACCGCCTGCGGGTCATACTTCAGCAGCATTTCACCGTCTGCAGCATCGTACTTGCCATTGCCATTGAGGTCAATGAAGGGCTGCCCCTTGATATGGGACGTCGCATCGTTCACCTTATCCGTTTGGTCGTACGTCTTCGTGATCTCAGGATCGAGCGAAACCACGTACTGCTTATCGGCAATCACGTACGGCGTGATATTGCCCTTGCCGTATGCGGTGCCATCCTTGAGCGCATTGCCCTGGGCATCGACCAGGCGATAGTTCCCGGCAATCGTATCATCCTTGAGCGCGATGCCCGTATAGGTGACGTCCTTGTCATCACCCACGGCAGCATCCGAGAAATTGCCCTTGATGGACGACACCAGGCTGATATCATCGCTGCCCTGACGACCGGCATGATAGAGATCCGTATCGTAGGTAATCTCCTTGGTGCCGTTCTCTTTCAGATTCAGCCAATCCACCGTGGTCTGGCTGGCAATAGCCGTCGTGCCATCATACCACTTTGTCTGATTGCCAAATTTCAGCACAAGGTCACGCGGCGTAATCGTGCCCACGCCCGTAAGCGTGGTCTGCGCCTTCCCCTGCTGGTCCGGATTGATGATGTAGTTGCCGGCATGATCGCCCTTGAGCGCTGCCGTATAGAATACCGTCTGCTGTGCCGGCTGTCCGCCCGCGTAGACGACATTCTTGCTCGCGTAATGCGCGTTGACCGCGTCCGTATCGAGCGACGTGTCATCGCCCGTGATCAGTCCCTTGAGGGCAATCTTGCCATCCGTATACTGCGCATCCCACGTGCTATCGTAGGTCTTGCGGATATCTTCTTTCGGATTCGTGAGCTCCGCGAGCACCGTCTTCTTGTTGATGGTACCCTGATGCTGCTCCGTCAGCGTCCCCGCCTGATAGTGATCCGCTTTGACCTGGCTGAAATCATAGTCGTTGGCGATGTTATCGGCAAGCTTGATCTGGTAGGTCACCTGGCGCGTGCCGGCGTTCTCGCTGTCGTAGACCGCACTCTTGACATCGTAATCATTCGACGCGCCCTGCGCCTCGCTATGCGTAAGCGCGATCCCGCCGAGCGTGATGCCGTTGAGGTAATCATAGGCCGTCTTGCTGCCCGTATCGGTGCCCCATACCTGGGTATCCGTATGGTTGTAGGCCACCTGATTGCTGTTGTCGTAGGTCTTGCTGATGGCAGCGAAGTCCGCTTTGATGTCCGCATCGGTGAGATGCTTGCGCGTAATCTTGCCCTTGTTATCGGCCACCGTGTAGACTTTCGTATTGCCCGTGGTAAAGGTATAGTTCGTCCCCTTGGTGCCCTTCTGGCTCGTCGCATGGTTCAGCGCATCCTGCAGCCCCGTGAGCTCCACGGACTTTGCCAGCTCATTGCCATTGACATC
>DEDT01000002.1:59558-119603 GCA_002350105.1 Selenomonadaceae bacterium UBA2897
CGTGAGTTCCCGCGGGTTGATGAGGCCGCCCAGGTCATCGGCCAGCACGTTATTCGTCAGGGCCGTGTCGGTAATGGTGCCTTTGTCCGCATCGTACTGGTAGAACGCATAGTTGCCGCTCTTGCCATTGCCGCCGATACCGAACGTATAGTTGACGGCTTGCTGGGTCACGTTGCCATCTTTATCGCGTGCCACATCGGGCGATGCATAGGCCGTGTTCAGCGTGAGCTTCGCTTTGTCGCCATAGTTGATATCGTCAGCCGTGACCTTGGTGGTCAGGTCGATGACCTTGCCCGTTTCATCCGTGACGTAGAGGTGCACCTGACCAGAGAGGTCGCCTTTGATCTTCGTCGTGCCATCGTACGTCTTGGTGACCGGATTCTTCTCCGTCGAGTCGATAGCCATATAGAGCTTGCGCGGCGTAATCGTGCCCCGGGCCGTATATGTCTTGCCTTTATACTTACTCAGCAGATCGCTATCCATCTTGAAGTTGATGAAGGCTTCTGGCTTTATGGAATCCAGGGTATAGGTCACCCCGGCATCAGAGATGACGTCTTTCTGCCCATTATCGAAGGCAGCACTTCCCGTATGGCTGATGGGTACAGCTTCCTCATTGCCCGCTGCCCCTTTCCTGACCTCGATATGGAAGTATTTCTCTGCCTGGGCAGACGTGAGCGTAGCCTTGTTATCGTACTCTTTCGTTACATGGTCCAGATAGTCATCGATATCGCCTTCCTTGAGCGGCAGGCGCGTAATCGTGCCCTTGTTGTCGTCCACGGAGAAGAATGCCGTATCATCCAGCGTATAGTTGCTCGTGCGCGTCCCATCGCCCGTGGTCTGTGCCCCGTCGAGGGTCAGGCCGGTGAGCAGGATGGACTTCGCCTTCTCTGCCTCTGTGCCATTCGTGGCGTTGACGTTGCCATCCGCCACGAAATGCGCTTTGGTGCTGTCATTGGTACCATACTCACCCGTAACACCGCTGAGGTCGAGGGTAATGCCCTCGCCGCTCACCAGGCCGCCGACCGTGATATTGTCGTTATTGATAACACCGGATGCTACTGCCGTCTTCGCGTTATACTGGCGATTGAGCGTGTTGTTCGTGACCTGCAGGCTCAGGGCTTTCGGCGTAATCGTGCCCGCGCCTTTCAGCGTATTATCCTGCCGGCCATCCTTGTAGATGACATAGTTATCCTTATGGTCGCCAGCCAGCTGTACTGTGTAGTTGACCCAGTTCTTATGCACATTGCCATCGTTGTCGGTCCAGGTCATGCCATCGCCCTCGACATCCTTGCTCTGGTAGCTTGCCGTGCTGTTCTGCGCATCGACCGTAACTTTGCCGACATCGCTGGCGATCAGGCCCGAGAGAGCAATCTTTCTGCCCGGGTTCAGCGCGTCCGCATTGTTCACCAGTACATTCTTCTGTCCATTGTAGACCTTGGTGATAGTGCTGTCCGCCGGCGTCTGGGTAAGCGCCGCCGAAATCTGCTTCTGCGTGATCGTACCCGTCGTATGGCCCTTGACGGCACCATTGGCGTAGACATCGGCAGAGAGGCCCGAGAAGTCGAAGTTGTTGAGCTTATCGCCCTGGAGCGTCAGGGTATAGTTCACCCCCTGGCTGCCTGCATTCTCCGAAGCGTACGTCGCACCGCTGATGGTGTAGTCCTTGCCCAGCTCGAACCCGGTACCATAGATCGTCAGGGACTTGAGGTAGTCCTTTGCCTCGGCCGATCCCGTCTGCGTCCCCCACAAGGTCTCATCCGTATGGTCATAGGCAACGCTGTTCGTAGCATCATAGACCTTCGTGATATCCGGGTTAAACACGACCGCGATGTCGTTGTCCGTCAGCTTGTACGGGTTGATGGTATTGCCATCAACCGTAATGGTAAAGATGCGGTTGCCCTTGTCGTCCGTGGTATAGCTGGCATTCGTGAGATTGTAGTCCTTGGCCTCGTCACCGCTCAGCGTGAAGGTATACGTCACCTGATGCGTCTTATCGCCTCGATCCGGCGTATCGAATGACGACTTCGACGTATCGATATCGACGTTCACCGTATCCTTATCGGACTGGAGGTTCTGCACCTTGGTCAGCGTCTGCTGCGTCTTGTCTTCATCGGCATGCGTGGTATCGTCGATGGCCGTGGTCTTGTTGTAGGTCTTGGTAATGGTGCTGAAATGCACCGTCGTGTCGAGCGGATTGATGATGCCGTCACTCGTGAGGCCGCCAGCCTGTCCCAGCGTCACCTTGACGTTGGGGTTGCTGTCCAGATAGACCTCATAGTTCGTCGCACTATCGCCGTCGAGGTTGACGGTATAATTCACCGTCTGCTTGCCGATGCTGCCATCCTTATTGCGCACGACATCCTTGCTCGTGTACAGGGCCGTGCTGGCATTATCGCCCTTATCGGCATCGAGCAGGCCCGTAAGCGTAACCACGTCGGCGCCACTGACCGCCTGGCCATTCTTCTTGACCACGGTCGTGCCATCGTAGTCCTTCACCGGCTCCAATGCTGCGCGGGCGTAGATGTTGCGCGCCGTGATGCCGTCACCCTTACCCTTGTCCAGCACGAGATCCTTGACGACATTGCCATCCTGATCGAGCGTATAGTTGGCACCCGCACCGCCATCCAGCGAATAGTTGCCGCTGTTGCCCTGCATGGACACCTTCAGCACGAAGCGGGCTTGTGTGTCCTTGCCTACATTCTTTTGTTCGTTGCCGCTATCATCAACGTAGTTGGCACCCTTGAGGGTATAGTCCAGCTTGATGGTCTGCCCGTTCACCTCGGTACTCAGATCGCCCACGAAATTCTGCGCGGTCTGCGCCTGCTGGCCCTGCGGCGTGTAGGCGTCGCGCGCCACGGTCGACGTGCCGTCGTAGACCTTCGTGATGGCTTGCGTTTTCGCCAGCGAAACGTCCTTGATGGAGAGCGGCTTGATCGTGCCCTGCCCTGCTACCGTATCGGTGTCAAAGACATAGTTATTGCTGCCGGAGGTCAGGCCCGTATATTTGACCAGCTTGGTCGTGACCTTGCCGTCCTTGTCGCGGGCCACGTTGGCATCAGCTGTCTTGCCGTCCGCCGTATAGTAGTTGCCGTTCTTGTTCAGCGTATCCAGAACCGTCTGGGTGAGAATATCGCCCTTGCTGTCGCCCTGCACCAGGCCATCGAAGCTCACCTTGGCAAGGGTCAGCTTATCCGTATCTCCATCGGCGACACCCGCCGTCGTCGTCGTGTCATAAGTCTTGTGAATATCTGCATCCGACGCCAGCTGCACATTCTTCAGGTGCACCGGATTAATGGTACCGGTTGCCCCCGTCAGATGCTGCGTCTCACTCTTCTCCCCCGTCTTGATATCCGTGCCATTCAGGGTATAGTTCTGCGCATGTGTACCAGCGAGCGTCACATCGAAGTTGATGTCCTTCGCTGCCGGTTTGCCATTGGCGATACGGACATTCTGCGCTTTGCCGCCATCGCCATCCGTCACCTGATATGTACCTGCAATCGTCCACTGCAGGCCGGTATCCGTGTCCACGATATGGTTATCCGACGTATAGCCCACGACATTGCCGAACGTCGTGTACTGGCTACCGACGACTTTATCATTGCCGTCATACGTCTTGTCGATGCCCGTCGCATTTTTCAGCATACCAACCGTGAGCGCGAGGCGGTCGATCCTGCCCTCGCCCTTGACATCATAATCGGTATTCGTTTGCAGGGTTTTGTCATTCAGGGTATAGTTCCCCAGTATCGATTCGGACGCGCCGTTCAGGACACTGGCCTGCGCATGGTAGCCCACCTGCGTTGCGGCGTCAGTATAGCCGGAGTCCGTGGCATCAACCGTTGCGTTCCCGTTTGCATCCTGGAATTCTCCCGTCTTGGCGGAAAAAACGATATTGGGGTAATCGGCAGAAATAATGCCTTCGCCCTTATCCCCTTCCTTGCCAGCATCCGTGGCCTCTGCTGCCGTGATCACAGAACCATCGGCAACGGTATAGGTGGAGGTACCATCATACGTTTTTTCGGCTTTTGCCGCATTACCGTCTTTGTCTTTCACGACAAAAGTGTTGACATTCAGCACACGCTGTTTGATGCTGCCCGTCGCATCGTAGTAAGCGGAATTATCCTTGAAGACATTGCCATCGGTATCAACCAGCTGATAATTGGCCGCATCTGCCTCTGTATCGAGCGTGATGTTGCTGTAGCGTACAGACTTGGCACCACGGGCGGAAGCATTGGGATTGTCAGTAGCATCGGACGTGGACTTGCCGTCGTTATCCACATACCCCGTCTTGACCCCCGTGGTATTGAGACCGACCTTATCGTTCTGCACCAGACCGGAAACATAGCCCCGTTTATCTTCCTTCTGGTTGTCCGTGTCGATCTGGATAATGTCCGTAGGCGCATTGATCGTATCCGCCGTACCATCATAATATTTATCAATAGACGCGTCCTGGTTACTCTTCAGATAAAGCGAACGCTTCTCGATATCCGCCTCAATCTTGATTTTATTGGCGCTATCATCCAACAGTTGGTAGTTATCCCTATCCGTGCCGCTAATCTTCACCTTACCGCCTTCATTGGCAATGGTAATGCCGTCGGTCTGGCCCTTGTGTTCGGAGGTGTAGTGGCCCACCGTCCCCTTCGTCGTCCCCAGCGTTGCCGTCAGATTATCAATATGTGCATCGTCGCCTTCGACGACGCCGACAGCCGAGCCGATATCCTTGATCGTGAGCGTAGGCGTACCATCATAGACGCGCTTGAGCTGGACAGGCGTGCCCGTGAGGTCGAGCGTCTTCTTATTGATCGTCAAGTAGTTGCCTACGAGATCATAGCCATCCTGACCGCCGTAGAAGAGGGTATACGATCCCGCATTCTTCACGGCGTCCGTACCGACACTTTGGATCAGGGAATCGCCAGCATAGGGATTCAGCGGCTGATTATCATCATCCACCGTCTTGAAATTATCGCCGTTATAGACGAGCGTCAGGTCCTCGCCCACGGAATGACCGGAGAGCGCCTTCTGCTGCGCTTGCGGCAGGCCCACGTTGGCCGGATTGGCCGTGGTCAGGCCATCGGCGTCCAGTTTCCCCGCATTCGTCTGCTTGCTGTTATGGAAGAAATTATACTTGTAATCGACCAGCTTCGTGCCCCTGGCCGTGAGGAAGCAGCGCAGCAGCGGCAGGCTCTGCCCGTCATAGATACGCCATATCGTATCCTCGCCACCATATTTGCTGACTGCAGCCTTACCACCCTTGTCGCCATTAACCGTCCAGCCACTATAATCCGACGCATTTTGCGTCATGTCATCTGTCGTCTTCAAATTAACCGCTTTAGCAACAATACTGGTAAAATTTGCTTTATTATCGTCAGTAAAAGCATTAACTACTTTATTCTCGCTATTGCCATCTTGATAGTCATATATACCGAAGAATTCGCCATTGGAGTGTTTCTGCGTTTCCGTATTGTACACATTGTAAATTTTACCACCATTGGCGATATAACCAGCGATACCCGCACCACCAAGAGCCGTAATATCCTTGGAATAAGATTCTTCTATTGTGCCACCATTCAGGATACCGACAATACCACCATTAGCGCCAGAGCTACCAGAATGAGTGTTTCCACTCGTACGATTAAGTGTACTATTTTTAACATAGGATTGGCGAATCATTCCGCCAGCACCCAAGCGACCAGCTATACCACCAACCAGATTCGCTGCCGCTGTCTCGTTAACGACGCCCAAATGCTGGATAGTACCGGTCACATCGCCAAACAGGCCACCATTTGTTGTGCCATTTGCCGTAAAGTTACGAACCTCAAAGAAATTACCATCAAAGGTACCCGAAAAAGCCCCGTTGCCATTGCCGCCAATCGGGGTGAGCGAGCCTTTCTGCAAGTCAATATCGGCACCGAGCTCATAGTCACCGGACAAAAGTCCGGCATTCTTCTGATTGGCACTCAGATTTTGCAACTGTTCAGCCGTCGTAATCGTAGCAAAAGCAGATGGCGTCAGAGCCACCCCGCTGGCATTGGTCATCGTATAGCCTGGCGTCGTGGCTGCCGTGGAATAATCATGTCCCAGCTTGATGGCCGTGTTCGCCTTCAGGGTCACATTCGCCGCCTGCGCCGTCACCTTCGCCGTATCGAGGAACTTAATCGTGCCGCCCTCGATAGAGACCGAGTCGGCCGCAATCTGCCCCATGTTGATGACATCCGCCGTGGCTGACGCAGCGGTATTCTGCAACGGCGAGCCGTTGTTCTTAATAAAGGCCTCCGTATTGACTTTATCCGTCTGCGTCGTCGAGACATAGAGGTTCCCCACATCGACCTGTGCGCCGTTACCGAAAATCACGCCCTTCGGGTTGACGATATAGACGTCCTTGCCGCCCTTCATCTCGCCATTGATATGGGACTGCACGTCACCCGTGACGATATTCAGGTAGTTGTTCGTCTTCGCGCCGCCGTCGAATTCGATTTTCTCGCCCTGCGCGACGGAGAAATCCTTCCAATCGATGACATTATTCGTCTGCGTGCTGGCGACCTTCGTCGTCGTACCGACATTGACCGTCGCCCCGCCCGCAACGACCTTATCCAGGATCGGTGCACCATAGGTCACCGGCATCGTGCTGACCATGCCGGCAGCCAGAGCCAGGCTGACCTGCAATGTCAGTTTTTCCTTATGTGTTAACCGCTCCATGTTCATTCTCCATCCCCTGTGGCTATAATTAGGGAAACGCTGATTAAATCGTCAGCCCATCTTGCCGCATCTTTTCCGCCTAGACTTCGTCAGATCCTCTCGGCATAGCCACCGCTATGCCTGCGAGTCTCTTCCTCGCCTAGACGAAAAATCTACGACAATCTGGACTAACTTAATTAATCAGTGTTTCCCTAGAAAAAGAAAAGCCCTCACTGAAAGGGCTTTTCTGCTGCTTACTATGAACGCTTACTGGCCCTGCAGCAGGCTCAGCACGCTGCTGCTGTTCTGATTGGCCTGCGCCAGCATGGCCTGTGCCGTCTGCACGAGGATGCTATGCTTGGCATGCTCCGTGGCCTCGTGCGCCATATCGGCATCGCGGATGGTCGACATCGAGGCCTGCGTATTCTCATTGGCCGTCACGAGATTCGCATCCGTGAACTCCAGTTTGCTTGAAACAGCGCCGATGTTCGTCTGCTGGTCCAGCGCCTTCTGCAGTGCCGTGTCAATAGCCTGAATCGCCGAATTGGCCTGCGCCTGCGTCTTCACGCTAATGTTGACCTCCGGATCCGTGCCCGTGCGCAGTCCCAAGGCCTTGGCCCGCATATCCACGAAATCGATCTTGACGCTCTGGTTGGACCGGGTACCGGTATGCACCCAGAAGGCATTATCCGGCGACTGGTTCTCCGCCGGAATCGTCTCCTGAAAATCATTGAAAATCTTATTCAAATCCGTGCGCGGATTGCCCTTGGAATCCTTGATACAGAAATTGAATCCCGAAATCTGATTATCTACACCGGTAGAGCTCGATATGAGGTTAATGGCCATGTCCCCGGGATTACCATAAACATCATCACCCGCATGATCCCTGCCAATGTAATTGGGCTTGAGGGGGTCAAAATGTTCAAAGGACATATCATGCTTCATCGGCTCATTATCGAATATATCCGCCAACGATACAATCTGGGGGCCTTGCCACGTATCAATCTTAGCATCAACGCTTTCATCAACAAAACGACCATTCTTGAAATACGATACCTCAATCTGGTCACCCGGCTGAATCGCCAGGACCTTACCGCTCTTATCCATCAATTGATTTAAGGGAACCAGCATATCGAAGTTCTGGAAAATCGAAAAATTCTTATTCGTCAGCACGTTTGCCGTGCCGCCCGGCACGACGTAATGGTTCTTGCTGCCGTCGAGCATGGTCATGCCATTGAACGACGTCTGGGCGTTCTCATCGATCTGGTCAATGGCCTGATCGAACTCTTTCTGCATGGTCTCGCGGTCGCTGTCCGTGTTCGTATCGTTGGCCGCGTTGATGGCCTTCTCCTTCAGCGTGCGCAGGATGTCGACCGTCGAGCTCAGGGCACCCGAAGCCGTCTTCAGCACGCTCTGGCCGTTCTGCGTGTTGTCGCTATCCTGCTTCAGGGAGCGCGTCTGCACGTCCATCTTATCGGCGATGGCATAGCCCGAAGCATCATCGGCGGCACCGTTGATCTTCATGCCGCTGGACAGGCGCTGCACATCCTTCTGCAGCGCGCTGTCATTCTTATTCAACTGGTTCAGCGTATTGATCGCCGCCAGATTATGTTTCACCATCAAAGCCATAGCCGAGTCCTCCCTATCTGTATCAAAACGTTCTCTCTATATTGTACTGTTAACCCTCACGCATTTCAACCATTTCACGCGCAGAGAATAGTCTTTTCCTAGTTATTTTATCGAAAAAAAAACCATCGTCTTAAGCGATGGCTCGATTTTAATCTATACGCATTCCACATCAAACTTTTAGCCTATGGTGCGTAAGATAATAGGCACGTCAAAAAAGATGCTCATAGCTGCATGATCTCTGCCAAATCACACAATACAACGTGCTCATCCACCGCCGCAGTCTTCTGCAGTGCTGGAGTAAATCCGCTTTTGCTAAAAAGATACCACCATGTCTCGCCACGCTGGCGCCGATAGATATCGGCACGATGCTTCAATGTCTCGAGGACGGACATCGGCATGGGCTCGTTGCGCCATTTGCACTCGGCAAACAGATACTGGGTGCCACCGGTACCTGCAAGGTCTATCTCTACCTGTTGATGTGTATGGCTGTCTGTCCCCCACCAGCGGCCTAGCTGCGTAATGAGCAGTGGCAACTGCCCCTGCGCGTTCTGCTGCAGCAAATAGCTGCGGCAGACCTGCTCAAAAACCAGTCCCATATAAGTAGGGTAATCCGGCTGGATGATGCGTTGCCACACGACTTCCCACGCATTCGTCTCCAACAGTGTCTTATTGCCAAACACATAGCGGTACCAAAAGCGAAACAGTTGATCTGCAATGCCGTAGAGCGTGCGCCGTGAGGTCTCCCTTTCTCCCAGTGGCGTTTCTTTATAAACAATGTCCAGGTCACGAAGCGTCTTGATATATTTCAGGCACTTGGCCGGCGGCTCACCGATGCGCGTTGCAATCTCATTCGCACGTGATGCACCACGGGCGATAGCCTCGAGAATCGCATTGTAGACAGATGGTTCTTGCAGTTCCTCACGCAGCAGGAACAATGGCTCATCATAGAAATAACTGACCGGCCGCAGAAATACATCGACGATGTTATCGTGCAGACTGCGCGTATTATCGATGCGGCTGAGATAGAGTGGCGTACCACCGACGGCCCCGTAAAGCATCAGCTGCTCCTCCGGCGTAAAGCCCGGCAGGAAGAGCCTGCTCCTCAAATAGTCCAGCGGCTTGAGCAACAGCTGCCCTGTGCGTCGTCCGAAGAGCGGGCTTTTCTGCCCCAGCACCTCCCGCTCCATAAAACCGACATAGCTGCCACAGAGAATCAGGAAAATACGGCTATCCTGCAGATGATGGTCGATGAAATGCTGCAGGTTCGAGAGAACCTCCGGATTCTTATCTGCCAGATAGGGGAACTCATCCAATACCAGCACGAGCGGCCGCCCCTGCTGTTGCGCGACGATATGTGACCAGGCATTGACCCAGGACGCAAAGGGTGCCATGTCTATCTCCCCATAATGCGCCTGCACCACCTGCGAGAATTTATCCAGGTTGCGCTTGTCGTTGCTCACCTCAGCGGAGAAAAAAATTGCATCCTTGTCCCGACAGAATGCGTTAAGCAGCGTGGTCTTGCCCACACGCCGCCGCCCGTAAAGCACAAAGCATTGGAACCGCTCCTGCGCATACAGACGGTTCAGTTCCGCCAGTTCCCTGTCCCTGCCTAAAAACATACCTGCCTCCGGCTATCCAGCCATCAAAATAATTAACTTCAAAGTAATTTACTTTCAAGTTAATTATATCGTAAATCACAAAATTGTAAAGAAAAATCCGTCGCAAAATGCGACGGACAAAATTACTGTATCGATCAGCCCTGCAACAAGCTGAGGACGCCGCTGCTGGTCTGGTTGGCCTGGGCCAGCATGGACTGAGCGGCCTGCTGGAGCACGTTGTTCTTCGTGTACTCGGTCATTTCCTTTGCCATATCGGCATCGCGGATCGTGCTCTCGGCGCTCTGCACGTTCTCGCTGGCCGTGGTGAGGTTGCGGCTCGTATATTCCATACGGCTCGTGAGGGCGCCGATGGTCGTAGCCTGATCAAGTGCCTTGCGCAGGGCACGGTCGCAAATCGTCATCGCACGCTTCGCATCGGCGCGTGTCTGCACGGAGATGTTCTCGCCCTGATCGCTGCGCAGACCGAGCGCATTCGCATGGATATCCGAGAAAGCCGCGAAGATGTTCTGATTAGCCTTTGTACCGACTTGGAACCGGAAACCCGCATCCGTAAGATCCGGCTGCGGATAATCGCCCCACTCCACCGTCAATCCTTCGATGGTCGAGGTCTCTGAGGACGGATACCACCAGAAACGCGGGGACTTGCCTTCCAGCACGACCTGCTCACCGTTGGCCTGCTCGCCATTCCACGATTTCGAGCCCGTAGCCGAGCCGGTATCATAGGGCCCCTTCATCGTATAGCCCGGCACCAGCTCGATATCGCATTTCTCCTTGAGGAAATCCTCCACGTTCGTATAGGAGTTGAAATCCTTGGTGAAAGCATCTTTCGCCTCCTGCCAGGAGCCAAAAGCACCTTTTGATGCCGCCGCGATAGCGGCATCAACGCCAGCCGTGCCGCCGCCCTTATTCACCAGCACGCTCATCATGCGTTTCATCGCATAGCCGTCATGGCCGCTATGCGCATTCAGGTAATGCAGGAAAGCATAGCCGGCCGCATAGGGTTCCTCATCTGTTTTCGAATCCAGCTGACTGGGCTGAAGAGCCTTCAAAGCCGTGAGGCGCTGATCATCGATACCATGCGTATACTCCGCTGCACCTTCGACGAGGGACAATGGCATATCGCCCATATCCTTGATGTTGGCCGCCATCACCGCATGCGTCAATTCATGAGCAATCGTGCGGTCAAGATAAGCAACCGTCTTCTTCGAGACACCATTGGGGTCGTTCTGATCCAACGCATCATAAAACTTCGTATTGACACTCATCGTCAGCTTCGTCGCCGAGCTGCCTTTGGGCCCGGAATACGTCACCCAGGCCAGCGCATTATCCATCCCTGAAGGAGGGCTGCTCACGAACTGGAGATCCATATTGGTAACCGAGGCCGTGTCATCCTGAAAGGAGATCCCGTACGTATCTTTGATCATATCCAGGCTGGACTCGATCCACTCGCTGTTGAGCGCCTTGACGACAAACTGCTTGACATCATTGCCCGCATCGGCTGCGCCGTCGAAGAGACGCTTGTTGTTGAAGGTAAGGTTGGCATTGTCGTCGAGCTGGTCGATGGCCTGATCCATCTCCTTCTGGATCGTGGCGCGATCGGCATCGGTGTTCGTATCGTTGGCCGCATTGATGGCCTTTTCCTTCATCGTTTTCAGGATGTCAATGGACGAGCTGATGGCACCATCCGCCGTCTTGAGCAGGCTCGAGGCATTCTGCGCGTTGGTATCATCCTGATCCAGTCCGCGTTTCTGCACGCGCATGCGCTCGGAAATCGAGTAGCCGGAGGCATCATCGCCAGCGCCATTGATCTTCATGCCCGACGAAACCTTCTTCAGCGATTTGGAGAGCTTGTTATTATTCTTGTTCAGCTCACCCAGCGCCAGCTGCGCCGCCATATTATTCTTAATCACCATCGCCATAAGTCGTTCCTCCCTGAGAGCTCTGGTCCGAAGGATCTTGAATCTTCTGCTGTCTTAAATAATATCGTCATTTCATCACGGGAATTAAGCCTATCGTCGCCCTATCTTCCTTTATATTTTACGCCAAACCTCAGCCATGATGTCCTGATAGACCGCCTCCAGGTGCTGCACGATGACGGAGAGCATGAGCTGGATCATCTTGCTGTCGAAGGTCTCGTCGACGAAAGGCAGGCAGACATCGAGCATGAGCGTGCCATCGTCGCGCAGATAATACTTGAAGATCTTGAAACGCTCGTTGAGGCTGTTGAGATATTCCTTCATCGCCGGACGGCGCGCCTTCTCAACGCCCGTGACGATCTGCGTGCGGATGACCGTGAAGATGCTCATGTCGATGATAATGGCCATGGGCAGCAGCTGCCCGTGGGTCTCGATCTTCGAGCGGAAGATGACCGTGTTGTAGTCGTCATCCAGCGTCTCTGAGCTGAAGACGCCGATGTTGTTCTCCATGAGGAATTCCTGGAAATCGAGCGCCTTCGTATTCTGCGCTACACTCTGTGCTGCCATATTTCTGCCTCCTGTGGCGTTCGTTTTGGTTCATATTACCTTCATTATAGCATAGAAAAAGCCACAAAGATTTCTATCGGAGAAATCTTTGTGGCTTTGGCGTGGCTTACAGGGTGACGCCGTCCTTGAAGATGGCGAGCTCGTGCTTGTCGAGTGCCTCACTCCTGGCCTGCTTGCGGCCGGAGGCGACGTCGAGCAGGAACTGCAGGAAGTCCTCACTGACCTCGTCCATCGTGCGGCCCTCGAGGAGCTGGCCGGCGTTGAAGTCGATCCAGTTCTTCTTGTACGCCGCGAGGCGGGAGTTACTGGCGATCTTCACCGTGGGGACCGGGCAGGCGAAGGGCGTGCCGCGGCCCGTCGTAAAGAGCACCATATCGCAGCCGGCCGCCGCGAGCGCGTTGGCCGCCACGAGGTCGTTGCCTGGCGCCTGCAGCAGGAGCAGGCCCTGCTCCTGCGCGCGATCGCCGTAGGAAAGCACGTCCATGACCGTGGCCGTGCCGCCCTTCTGCACGCAGCCGAGGCTCTTGTCCTCCAGCGTCGTGATGCCGCCCTCCTTGTTGCCCGGCGAGGGATTCTCGTTGATCTTCTCGCCGTAGCGCATGAAATACTCCTTGAATCCGTTGATGAGCTTGACCGTCTTCTCGAAGGTTGCCTTGTCCTTGCAGCGGTTCATGAGCAGCGTCTCGGCGCCGAACATCTCCGGTACCTCCGTGAGGATGGCCGTGCCGCCCGCCGCCGTCACCTTGTTGGCGATGGAGCCCACGAGCGGGTTCGCCGTGATGCCAGAGAAGCCGTCGCTGCCGCCGCACTTGAGGCCGATGGTCAGCTTCGCGAGGGGCTGCGGCGTGCGCGTGAACTGGTCCGCGTAGACACAGAGCTCACGCATGATATCGACGCCCGCCGCGATCTCATCCTCCACGTCCTGGCAGACGAGGAACTTCACGCGCTCGGGGTCGTAGTCGCCGATGACCTGCTTCATCAGGGCCACCTGGTTGTTCTCACAGCCGAGCGAGAGCACGAGCACGGCGCCGGCATTCGGGCTGTGTACGAGGCCGGACAGAATCTTTTGCGTGCGTTCCTGGTCCCCGTCAAGCTGCGAACAGCCATGCGGATGGCTGTAGGCATAGATGCCGTCGATGTGCTCCGTCCTGAACTGCTGGCTCTGGCTCTCGATGGTGCGCGCGATCGCATTCACGCATCCCACCGTCGGCACGATCCAGACTTCGTTGCGGATACCTACGCGGCCGTCGGCACGCAGGTATCCGTCAAAGGTGTAATCTTTTGTAAGCTTCACGTCGCTGTGGTGCGCCTTGTCCGGCTCATATTTGTAGTCCAGCAGGTCACCGAGCTTGCTCTTGACGTTGTGCGTATGCATCCAGGTGCCGGGAGCGACGTCCTCCTTGGCCGTGCCGATGGGGAAGCCGTACTTCACGACATCTTCGCCCTTTTTGATGGCCTTGATCGCCATCTTGTGGCCGGCCGGGATATCGCCCTGAGGCGTGATCTCCTGCCCGTCCACCGTCACCGTCTCGCCCTTCTTCAGGCCCGAAACGGAGACCGCCACGTTATCCGTGGGATGGATGCGGAATACTTTCAAATCTGCCATGTTATGCCTGCTTTCCCAGTTCCTCGATATGCGCCTTCGCGCCTACCTCAGCGATGCGCTGGAAGTGCTCCAGGACCTTCGCCTCGAAACCCGGCAGCTGCGTGAGGTCTTCGCCCCACCACGCCGTCTGGCTCATGACATGATGCACATAGTCCTTGTCGGCACCGGCGGCCCACTCTGCCACTTTGGCGAGCTTGTCGGCATCGTCGTGGATCTCGTAGGTGTCGCCTGCAGCGCGCTTAGCCACGAGGCAGCCGTCACCCTGCTCCGTCGTATGATAGAAGGCGAGCAGTGCGGCGAAGGAATAGGTGAGCCATTTCGGCAGCTTACCCGTGTTCGCCAGGCTGTCCTTCAGCGTCGGCAGCACACGCGCACGCCATTTCGAGAGGGAGTTCAGCGAGATGGAGAGCAGGGCATGGTTCACGAACGGGTTCTCAAAGCGCTCGAACACCGCGTCGGCAAAGGCCCTGGCCTTCTCCTCCGGCAAGTGCACGGTCGGCACGATCTCGCCGTAGACCGACTCATCGAGCTGCTTGCGCACGATGGGATCGGCCATACACTGGCCTACGTAATCGAGACCCGCGAGGTAGGCACCGAGCACCATGGAGGTGTGCGCACCGTTGAGGATGCGCACCTTCTGCTCCTTGAACTTATCGATATCGTTGGAGAACTCTACCTGCAGTTTGTCGGAGTTCAGCGGCAGCTTATCCTTGAGCGCCGGTGCACCGATGACCCAGAGGCCGAAGGGCTCGGCCTGGTCGAGCAGGCAATCCGTGTAGCCGATTTCCTTTTCGTAATCGGCGGCCTGCTCGCGCGGATAGCCCGCGACGATGCGGTCGACCAGCGTGCTCACGAACTGGCAGGCTTCATCGAGCCAGGTCTTGAAGCCCGCCTCGAGCTGCCAGAGGTCAGCGTACTGCTTCACGCATTTCTCCAGCGCCTCGCCATTGTGGTCGATGAGCTCCACCGGCAGCATGATGAGGCCCTTGTCCTTCGCACCGCCAAAAGCCTGATAGCGCGCAAAGAGGAACTTCGTGAGTTTCGCGGGGAACGTCGCTGGCGGGCAGTCGTCGAACTTGTCCGCCGCATCGTAGACGATGCCGGCCTCGGTCGTGTTGGAAACGACGTACTCCAGTGTCTCGCATTTTGCGAGCCCCATGAAGCGCTCGTAGTCGCAGTAGGCACCCAGCACCTCGTTAATGCAGGTGATGACGCGGTTCTCCTTATAGGGCTTACCGTCCTTTTGGCCGCGCAGCAGCACCGTGTAGAGGTTCTTCTGCTTGTCGAAGCGCTCGTTGCGTTTCTTCGCGCGCGGCATGACGACGGCCACGCCAGCATCGAAGCCCTTTTCCTCGTTTGCGACGTCGATGGCATAGTCCACGAAAGCGCGCAGGAAGTTGCCCTCGCCGATCTGCAGCACCTTCACCGGGTGCTGCTGCGGCGTATATAAATCCGTAATGTTTTTCATTTTGCTCTACCCTCAGAAACCGAAGTAATTTTTCGCGTTGTTGTAGCTGATATCCTCTACCATCTGGCCGAGGTAATCCATGTCTGCCGGGTACTGGCCGCTCTCGACGAGGTTGCCGATGAAGTTGCAGAGGATACGGCGATAATACTCATGACGCGTGTAGGAGAGGAAGGAACGGGAATCCGTCAGCATGCCGACGATGTTGCCGAGCACGGAGAGGTTGCCGACGTTCTGCAGCTGTGCCTCCATGCCGGCCTTCGTGTCGTTGAACCACCAGGCAGCGCCCTGCTGGATCTTCTCACGCGCCTCAGGACCCTGGAAGGAACCGATGATCGTGCCGATCATCGCGTTGTCGGCCGGATTCAGCGAATAGATGATCGTCTTCGGCAGCGCCTCGCGCTTGTTCAGCGCATCGAGGAAGTTCACGAGACCCTCGCCGCAGTTGTAGGTCGCGATGCAGTCGAAGCCCGTGTCCGGACCGAGTTTCGCGAACATGTTGGAATTGTTGTCGCGCAGCGCGCTGTAGTGAATCTGCATCGCCCAGCCGCGACGTGCGTATTCCTGGCCGAGGAAGAGCAGCAGGGCCGTCTTGTACTGCTCCTGCTCCTTCACGCTCGGCTGACCTTTGCCGTTGATGACCTTGCCGACGATATCGTCGAGCTGCTCCTCCGTGGCCGGCGTGCAGAAGCAATACTCCAGCGCGTGATCGGAAGCCTTGCAGCCCATGGACGCGAAGAACCCGATGCGCTTGGCGAGCGCGTCGCGAATATCCTGCATCGTCTCGATGCCATCCATGCCCGCAGCCGGAGCCAGCTTGTAGAGCATGTAGTTGGCCCACTCCGGCTTCTCGATGCGCATGGCCGCATCCGGACGCATGGCCGGCAGCACCCTGGCACTGCATTTGCCATCCTCGGCAATCTTCTTGTGCCATTTCAGGTCGTCGGCCGGGTCATCCGTCGTGCAGATGACCTTGACGTTCGACTGCTTGATGATGCCCTGTACCGTCATGTCCGGCTGCTGCAGACGCTCGTTGCAGAGATTCCAGATCTCCTCCGCCGTGTCACCGTTCAGCTGCTTGTCGCAGTGGAAGTAACGCTTCAGCTCGAGGTGCGTCCAATGATAGAGCGGATTGCCGATCGCGCGCGGCAGAGCCTCAGCGAACTTCTGGAACTTCTCGCGCGGCGTGGAAGCCGTGCCCGTGATGTACTTCTCTTCAACGCCGTTGGAGCGGATGAGACGCCATTTGTAGTGGTCGCCGCCGAGCCAGACCTCGGTGATATTGTTGAACTTGCGGTCCTCGGCAATCTCCTGCGGCGAGATATGGCAGTGGTAGTCAATGATCGGCATCTTCTGCGCATGCTCATGGAACAGCTTCTTCGCCGTCTCCGTCTCCAGCAGGAAATCCTCGTCCATAAACTTTCTCATAATCTGAACCTCTCCTTTTGGCCATTGGCCATACTTGCACGAAATGGCATTTGGGTTTCACGGAAATTTACATCCTGGCCTGCAGTATTCTGTAAGCTCTTACAAGAATTATTGTATCGCTATTGGTCGGAATTGTCAATCAATTTATTCCGAAAAAAATACAGCCATCCCTAAATTCGTTAGGAATGACTGCATTATCCTGTCTTTACGTATCTGCTGCATCCGGCCGCCCTTCAGGGCACAGCGCGGATGCGCGCCAACAGTTCCTGATACGGGGCGCAATACTTCGCGTAGACGGGCTCGGCGGCCTTTTTAAACTCCGCCATGGCCTCGGGCGAAAGCTCCGTCATCTGCACACCGGCCTCCAGTGCCTGCTGCCTGACCTCGGCGTCCCGTGCCTGCCAGAGTTCGTGCTCGTACACTGCCGCTTCCTGCGCACAATCCAGCAGGATCTGCTGATCCTCGGGCGAGA
This sequence comes from Selenomonadaceae bacterium UBA2897, assembly GCA_002350105.1. Taxonomy (GTDB): domain Bacteria; phylum Bacillota; class Negativicutes; order Selenomonadales; family Selenomonadaceae; genus UBA2897. The sequence continues at coordinate 76,933 of DEDT01000002.1, forward strand.
GCTTCTCCCATGTGTGCTCGGAAATAACCTGCATATCCGGCAGGCGGCTGTGCTCATCCTGCACAAAGTAAACCGCGTTCTCGAACACGCTGGTTCCCACGTAAGAGGGCCAGCTGTTCTCCGCCCCGTCCAGGCGGCCGTCCCGGACCGCCGCGTAGATTTCGCCGTAATTCATGACCACGGGCACCGCACCGAGGGCCCGCACAAAATCCTTCATCGGCCCCGTCTGCACGCGCAGGCGCAGGCCTGCCATATCGGCCCTGCTGCGGACCGGATGGCGCGCATTGAAGAAGCTGCGCGCACCGCTATCGTACCACGTGAGCCCCCGAATGCCATCGTTTGTCATGCTATTGAGTAATTCCTGCCCCACATCGCCATCCAGCGTGTGCCGGAAATGATCGTAATCGCGGAACAGAAAGGGCATGTGCAGCACCTGCAGCTGCGGGGCCAGCCGCATCAGCGGGCCGAGGCCCACGCGTGCGATATCGACGCTGCCGAAGCGCAGCAGGTCCACGACATTCCTCTCGTCGCCCAGCTGACCGCCGTCGTACATCTCAATCACGATGCGGCCATGGGTGCGTTCCTTCACGAGCCCGGCAAAGTACCGCCCTGCAACGACGCCGGGATACTCCGTCACCTGATTGTCGGCATAGCGCAGTACCGTGCTCTCCGTCCTCGGCGCAGTCTGCATGCTGCCGCAACCTGCCAGCAATCCCACCGTCAGCAGCAGGCTGCCCGCCAGCCAAGCCCGCCATGTTTTCATCCACCGCATCCCGCTGCCTCCTAAACCATTGTCTCCGCTACGCCTTCACTATTAATTCTATATACCTCTATCCTGCCTGTCAATCATCGGTCTGGGAGAAAGGTCACAAAAAACAGCATCCGGCATGAGAACCAGATGCTGTCAAAGAAAGGGCGTTATTTACTTCACCGCGCCCAGCATGGTCGGCAGGGCCATGGAGAGCTGCGGCACAAAGGTCACGAGCATGAGGCCGATGAGCATGGCTGCATACATCGGCAGCATGGTCTTGCCCACGCGCTCCAGCGACATCTTGCTGATGCCGCAGCCGACGAAGAGGGCCGAGCCCACCGGCGGCGTGCAGAGGCCAATGGCCAGGTTGTAGATCAGCATGACGCCGAACTGCACCGGACTCATGCCGCAGGCCGTGGCGACCGGCAGCAGGATCGGTGTCATGATGACGATCAGCGGGGCCATATCCATGACTGCGCCGAGGAAGAGCAGCAGCAGATTCATCGCCAGCAGGATGATGACCGGATTGTCGCTGATGCTCAGCACACCCTGCGTGATGAGCGCCGGCACCTTGAGAAAGGCCATCATCCAGCCGAAGGCACCCGCAGCCGCGATGAGGCTGAATACCATCGCGATGGTCTTGACCGTATTCATGAGTACGCCCGGAATCATGTTGAGCTTCAGTTCCCGATAAATAAAGAAGGAAACGATGAACGCATAGATGCATGCGATGGCCGCCGACTCCGTCGCCGTGAAGAAGCCGAGTGCCGTACCGAAGAAAATGATGAGCGCCGTACCGAGTGCCAGCAGCGCATCCTTCGTCGTCGTGATGAATTCTTTCAGGCCAACGGCGCGGCCTTTCGGGTACTTATGCTTGATCGACATGTAGATGGAGACGACGAGCAGGCAGCAGCCGAGCAGCACGCCCGGGATGAAGCCACCGAGGAACAGGGCACCAACCGATACGCCGCCCGCGGCCAGCGAGTAGATGATCATGTTGTGCGAAGGCGGAATCAGCACGCCCTGGCAGGCACCCGTAACCGTGATGGCCGTCGAGAACTCCGGCGTGTAGCCGGCCTTGACCATCATCGGGATCTCCACGGAGCCCAGCGACGAGACATCGGCCACAGCCGAGCCCGAAATGCCGCCGAAGAACATCGAAGCCACGATATTCACATGAGAGAGGCCGCCGCGGAATCGTCCGACCAGCGCATTCGCAAACGCGAGCAGGCGGTCGGAAATACCGCCGACGCACATGATCTCACCGGCGAGGATAAAGAACGGAATCGCCATCAGCGAGAACGAGTTAATCGATTTACTCATCTGCTGCACGAGAGACATCAGCGGCACGTGCACGTAGAGCATCGTGATGGCCGTCGAGCCGGCCAGCGCAAAGGTAATCGGCACGCGCGCGATGATAAAGACGAAGAACGTACCGAACAGGAGCGCAATCGCCAATTGATGGTCAAACATTACCGGGCACCCCCATCCTGGCTATCTGCCTTTTCCTCCGGATCATCGCGGTAGAACTTCTTGTGCTCATACCGCTGCAGGCCGAAGAAATCCAAAAGCGTAAAGTAGACGATAAACACGCCGCCCACGGGAATCATGACGTACATGAGACCGGCCGGCCACTGCGTTGCTGGCAGCGTCGAGGTCATCGTACTCATGACGAGGCGCGCGCCGTAGTAAACCATGAAGCAGCCAAAGCCCATGATGACCAAAAGGTCCATCTTGCCCACAAACCAGGCAACTTTCTTCGGCAGCAGGCCATAGAAAAAGCCCAGGGCGATATGCAGCCCTTTCTGCACGCCGATGGCCATCGAGATAAAGGCCATCCAGACCATGAGGAACAGGGCCACCTCCTCGGACCAGCGGATACTGGTGCCGAGGAACTTGCGGCTGATGACCTCAGCCGAGACGATGAGCACGATGACGAGCAGCACGGCCTGCGAATAGGTCAGCAGCACGGAATACGCGGCATCAAAGACGTAGGTGATCGCCGATAGAACGGGGTTCAGCTTTTCCTTTTCCTGCCCTTGTGGTGTTTCCATAGTGATTCACTCCCTCGGGACATCATAAAAGCAGGCTCCGCCGGAGATACGCCCATGGCAGTACCAGACGGGCAGAACCTGCTTACCTTGTCAATTCTGGAACAATTTACTTCACTGCGCGAATCTGATCGATGAGCTCTTTGTAGTCTGCTCCGTACTTCTCATAGAGCGGCTGCATCGCCTTGACGAACTCCTCGCGCGCCTCGGCCGAAAGCTTCGTGATCACGGCACCGCCATCGCGGACTTTCTGCTCGGAGGCCTTCTCCTGCTCAGCCCAGAGCTGACGCTCATACTTTGCGGACTCGGCAGCGCACTCGCGCAGGATCTTCTGGTCATCCGGCGAGAGCTTATCCCAGGTCTGCTTCGAGATGATCTGCATCTCCGGGATGCGGCTGTGCTCATCGACGACGTAGTATTTCGCTACCTCGTAATGACTCGTGGACTCATAGGACGGCCAGTTGTTCTCAGCACCGTCGATGACGCCCGTCTGCAGGCCGGAGTAAACCTCGCCATAGGCCATCGGCGTCGGGCTCGCGCCCAGTGCCTTGACCATATCCATCATGAGGCCGGATTCCTGTACGCGGATCTTCAGCCCCTTCATGTCAGCCATGCTCTTGATCTCGTGCTTGGAGTTGTAGAAGTTACGCGCACCGGCGTCATACCAGGACAGGCCGACGATGCCATCCTTCTCCGTGCTGCCTAAGAGCTTCTTGCCGATATCGCCATCGAGCACCTTCCACATGTGATCGGCATCGCGATAAAGGTAAGGCATCTGCAACGCCATGAGGTCTTTCGAGAACTCGGAGAGCGGCGTGAGGCTTACGCGGGACATATCGATGCCACCGAACTGGATTTGCTCGATCACGGATTTCTCGTCACCAAGCTGGCCGCTGTCATATACCTCAACCGTGATGCGCCCGTTCGTCTTCTCCTTCACGAGTTCCGCGAACTTCTGCGCGCCCTTCGTCGTCGGATAGTCGGCCACCTGGTTCTCCGCGTAGCGCAGTACCATCTTGTCGCCGCTGCCAGAGGAACCGGACTGGCCGCCGCAGCCTGCAAGCACCATCGTGCTGACCGCCAGCACGGAGAGTGCAGCCATAATCTTCTTCAGGAACATGATTTTCCCTCCTAAACGATTCATCCTTTTCCCACGTGGTTTCTTCTGTAACGCCTTACAGCCCCATTGTATACGTCAAAACACGACTTGTCAATACAAAATTACTTTTCGCAGAAAATTCTGTCTGTCCAAGGCAATTTGCAGGAATAATCCTTCTTTTTCATGTTTTCCATTATATTGTTTCGTAAAATGTGGATTTCATATTATAAATAACCGTTATCATAATTATTTTAGTCAATTTATTCTAATTACGCCGATCTCAACGAGGAGTAAAAGTAATAGGAAACAGGATACGCAAAAGGAAAATAGATTTGTCAAAGGCAGGGAAATAGCTTATACTATATCATGAGTGTTTTGTAAGCTCTTTACCAAATTGTTGCAACATAGCGAAAGGATAGCTATATGACTATTTATGATATTGCCAAAAGCTGCGGTGTTTCCATCGCCACGGTCTCACGCGTCATCAACGGCAGCGATAAAGTCAGCGAGAAAACCCGGCAGAAAGTCCTGCAGGCCATCCAGGAGCAGAACTATTCCCCGAACCCCTTCGCCCGCGGCCTCGGCCTGAACTCCATGAAAATGATCGGCATCCTCTGCACCGACATCGCCGATGCCTTCTACGCCAAGGCCGTATCCCTCGTCGAGCATGACCTGCGTGAGCGCGGCCTCGATGTGATTCTCGGCTGCACGGGCGTCGAGCTCAGCGGCAAGAAGAAGTACCTCGAGCTCATGCTGCAGAAACACGTCGATGCCATCATCCTCATCGGCTCGCCCTATCGCGAGGAAGGCAGCAACGATCATCTGGCCAAAGTCGCGCAGGAAGTCCCCATCATCACCATCAACAGCCTCATCGAGCTGCCGAATATCTACTGCGTCGTCTGCGACGAGGCGGCGGGCATCACGCAGAGCGTCAGGGAGCTCGCTGCGAGTGGCTGCCAGCACATTCTCTACCTTTTCGACCGCCTCTCCTACAGCGGCCAGCGCAAGCTGCAGGGCTACCGCAAGGGCCTCGCGGATGCGGGACTCAAAGACGATGACAAGCTCGTCTGCCAGGTCGGGCGCGACATCCTGCCCGCCTACAAGGCCACGGAGAAGCTGCTGCAGCAGGGCGTGGCCTTCGACGCCATCATCGCCTCGGAGGACGTCGTGGCCGTCGGCGCGCAGAAGGCGCTCTCAGCCCACGGCAAGCGGCTGCCCGTCATCGGATGCAACAATTCCGTGCTCGCGGAATGTGCGACGCCCTCGCTTACCAGCATCGACAACCGGCTGGAAATCCTCTGCCCCGCCGCCGTCGACGTGCTCACGAAGGTACTGGAAAACGGCGAGAACGCCGCCCCCTCCAAGACCATCTACCCCGCGGTCATCGTACACCGCGAGAGTTTCCCCGCCCCCAAAGACGGGCATGCTGCCAAAGCATAATTCCCCCTGACAGGTTCTAAACAAAAGTTACGGCCGATTCGCCGATTTTATGTTATAATTGATGCCTGTAACAAATAAAGGACTATACAGAAATCCCAAACGGAGAAAGGAAGTTTTACTTTTGTTGTTAGCCTTTATCCTTTTCCTGCTGCTGGGCATCGGCGTGGGAACGTTCGGCACGCTCGTCGGCATCGGCGGTGGCCTCATCTGCGTCCCCATCTTCATCCTGCTCCTGAGCGACGGCGGCATCTACCCCTATTTCCACTCCGCCGCTGAGATCGCCGGCACCTCGCTGGTCGTGGTCATGGCCAATGCCCTCTCCGGCACGATGGCCTATATCCGCCAGAAACGCGTCTACTTCAACGCGGCGATCCCCTTCGCTATCGCGACGCTGCCCGGTGCCTGGTTCGGCTCCAGCATCGTCGATAAATTCAGCGGCACGCAGCTCGACCTCTACTTTGGTATCTTCCTGCTGTTCATGGCCATCATGATGTACTGGAACAACATGCACAAGCCACGCACCGATGTCATGGACATCCCGGATAACTTCCAGTATCCACGCATGCTCGGTATCATCATCAGTTTCGGCGTGGGCTTTCTCTCCAGTATCTTCGGCATCGGCGGTGGCGTCATCCACGTACCGCTGATGATCTACGCGCTGGGCTTCCCCGTGCACGTGGCTACAGCGACCTCGCATTTCGTGCTGGCGGTCTCCTCCACCTTCGGTGTGATTTCCCATTTCCTCATGCATCATATCGTCTGGATTCCGGCCATCAGCATCTCCATCGGCGCGGCCATCGGCGCCCAGATCGGCGCGAAAATCTCGAAAAAGACCAAGAGCAAGCTCATCCTCACGCTGCTCTCCCTCGCGATGTTCGCCCTCGGCATCCGCCTCATCCTGCTCGGTGCCTGAGCCATATGCAAAGAAACACCCTCTGACGGGAAAATACTGAACTCGTTCAGTACCTCCCGCAAGAGGGTGTTTTGCTATCTTTATGCCTGCTGCAGCGTGAACACGGCCAGCTCCGGCGGACAGCCGATACGGCATGGGAACCAGCTGCCGTTGCCGCTGTGCACGTAGCCGTAATGCCCGCCGATACGCACGATGCCGCGCGTATACTTGAAAACCGGGAACACGGGGATGCCGAGAAAGCCGAACTGGCTGCCGTGCGTATGGCCCGTAAGCGTGAGCGCCGCACCGCGGGCCGCACCGTCGTCGATGAACTCCGGATGGTGCGCGAGGAACAGCACCACGGCGTCCTCCGGCACCGCCGCGAAGGCCTGGTCCGTAAAGGCCGCTTTGTCCTGGGCAAAACGAGGCCGGTTCATGGGATAGTCCACACCCACGAGCCAGAGCGGTGCAAGGCCTGCCACGGGTTCCGCCTGATTGACCAGCACGTGCACGTCCGTCTCGCGCAGTGCCTTCTGCGTCTCGCCCCAGTTGCGGAAATGTTCGTGATTGCCGGGGCAGAACCAGATCCCCAGCGGGAACTGATCCGTGTATTCCGCGAGGATATGCACCGCCTCGAGGTTGATTTTGTTATCGTCAAAGAGGTCACCCGTAATCGCCAGCAGATCCGGCCGGGCCGCCACCGCACGCGTCAGCAGCTCACGCAAATCCGCCAGTGAATAAAACATCCCCAGATGCACGTCGCTGAGCTGGGCGATGCGCAACCCCGCCAGCTGCGCTGGCAAGCCCGCCACGGGAATGTCGTAGTGCCGCACTGCCAGCTGGTGGCGCTCAATGCCTTCACCGTACAAACCCGCGCCAAAGGCTGCGACCGGATAGACGGCTGCCCGCTGCAGGAGCCGCCGCCGCGAGGCATCGAAGGGCACGGGCCGATGCCAATGCCTATACATGCTGCGCACGAGCAGCGCCAGCACCACCAGCACCAAAAGCACCAGCTGAAACATAAAGACGACGGTCAGAACCTGCAGCGTCGGGCCGAGATAGGCCCAGTCTGCCAGATGCCAGTCCGGATGGCGTGCGCCGAGAAAAAAGCCTGCCAACGCCGCACCGTCGACGAGTAACAGCAGCACGGTCGCCACCATACGACCCCGCCCGCGGCTCACATAGGATAGCGACCAGGCCGTACCCAGCAGCAGCGCCGCCAGAATGGCACAGAGAATTTCAAAAAACGTCATATATGGCCTTCCTTCTGAAGATTTCCATCAATTCCACATTTTTCAATGCTTCAGCCTTTCAGTGTTGAGAGTTGGGAGTTGCCGTGATTCTATCTCAACTCTCAACTCTTCACTCTCAACTCTGTCTTTTATTCTACCATGCCCTGGCAAATCGGGCACAAAAAAAGAACCGGCCTGCACCGATTCAACAGAGTCTAAGATACGTCGCGAAGGGAAGTCATACCGCCCGCAAGGGGCGTACCGCAGGACTCATGCCAGGCCGCGCAGATGCGCCAGCTCCGCCTGACGCTCGCGATAATACCAGCGCACGGACTTGCCGATGGCACAGCGGATGGCATCGAGTTTGCCCTCACGGGCTAGCTTCTTCAAGGATGATACATCAAAACCGCTCGTAGAAAGATAACTGGCGGAAAGGAAACCGACATTCCGGAGATGCTTGCGATAGCTGGCGCTGTCGCGGCTGTCCATTTCGATCTGTTTGATAGCCATAAATAATCCCCCTCAATAAAACTGACAGGTTTTCGCGCTTTGTCCAGCACCTACAAACAGCTGGCCGAACGCTCCGTGATTTATTTACAGTGTTATCCTTGCGACACCCACATTATAGCACATAATTGTAAACAAGTACACTCTGCCAGCCGTATCGGGCCGCAGTTTAACGAAAGCTTTACCCGTTCTTTACTATGCGGGAATAGCGTTCGCCTTTCAGGAGTAAACACTTGCAATCACTACGTAAAACCTAAAAAATTCTACTTCCCGCCGAAACCGATTTAGTCTATAATATTCATAATACGTGTTGTGTTTTATAGGAGGCTTTTCTATGCTGACAGAACCCACCCAGGCATACCCTCTCCCCGATACTCTGCGGGAAAAGATCGACCAGGTGCTGGAAACCCACGACTACGACTACACGCAGATCGTCGGCATCCTGCTCGAGGTCCAGGACCTCAACGAGCGCCACTATATCCCGGAGCCGGTAGCCTATTACATCGCCTATCGTCTCGATATGCGCGTTACCAACGTCTACGACATCATCAATTTCTACAGCGAACTCTCGGACAAGCCGCGCGCGAAATATCCCATTCAGGTGTGCAGCTCCATCGCCTGCCGCGTCAACGACAGCGCGAGTCTCGCCGCCACGCTCAAGGATATCCTGAGCATCGACTTCGGCGAGACGACCTATGACGGCCGCTTCACGCTGGAGAAGGTCACCTGCTTCGGCGCCTGCGACCGCGCACCAGCCGTGCGCATCAACGGTCACGTCTACGATCATCTGGACTCGCGTGCCAAGATCGAGCATCTGCTCGCGTCGCTGGACTGAAGGGAGTGCAAAGAATGAACAACAAGGTTTCTTTCCTGACCCAGAACTTCGGCAAGTACGATACCAGCTCCATCGACTCATACATGAAGATCGGCGGCTTCTCCGCCCTGCGCAAGGCAGTCAAGATGGAGGGTGAGGATATCGCCACGCTGATTGCCGAGAACAAGGTGCGCGGCCGCGGCGGCGCCGAGTACGACATGGGCCGCAAATGGTCGCAGGCCCGCAAGGTGCCCGGCAACAACCACATCATCATCTGCAACGCCGACGAGGGCGAGACCACGACCTTCAAGGATCGCGAGCTCATCAAGAACGACCCGTTCAACCTCATCGAGGCCATGATCATCGCGGCCTACGTCATGCGCGCCACGGACGGCTACATCTACATGCGCGCCGAGTATGCGTGCTTCCGCCCGCTGCTCCTGAATGCCATCCGCCAGGCCCATAAATACGGCTTCCTCGGCAAGAACATCCTCGGTATCGAGGGCTTCGACTACGAGATTCACCTCTACTCCGGCGCAGGCGCCTACGTCTGCGGCGAAGGCACGGCGCTCATCCGCTCCATCGAGGGCAAGGCAGGCCGTCCGCGCATGAAACCGCCTTTCGTCAAGGTCAGCGGCGCTTTCGCCCGCCCGACCTGCCTGCAGAACGTCGAAAGCCTCTCGCTCGTGCCGCACCTGCTGCTCGATGACGAGAAGGTCTACCAGAGCTACGGCGTCGGCGACTCCGTGGGCACGAAGATGATCAGCGTCGGCGGCAATGTCAGGCACCCCGGTGCCTTCGAAATCCCGTTCGGCACGACGGTGCGCGATATCATCTACGGCCTCGCGGGCGGCATCCAGGGCGATCGCAAGATCCGCCTGATTCAGTTCGGCGGTGCCTCGGGCAAGATCGCCACGGACGACATCCTCGACACGCCCTACACCTATCAGGACCTGCGCGCCCACGGCGTCATGGTCGGCTCCGGTGCCCTCTGCGTCGTCGACGAGCGCACGAGCGTCATCGATTTCCTGCGCATCAATCAGGATTTCTTCTCCGAAGAGTCCTGCGGCCAGTGCACGCCCTGCCGCGAAGGCAACCTGCACATCAAGATCATCCTCGACAAGATCAAGGCCGGCACGGCCACGAAAGAGGACATCGCCGTCATGGAGAAAATCGCGCGCGTCATGAGCATGTCCTCGCTCTGCGGCCTCGGCGAGACGGCGCAGAACACGCTGCGCTCCGCCATCGAGGTTTTCCCCGAAGTTTTTGCCGTTGGAGGTGCTGAGGCATGAGTGAAGCTGCCATCGAAAAAGAAGTGCCGATGGTCCATCTGACCATCAACAATATCCCCGTCGAAGTGCCCAAAGGCACGAAAATCATGCAGGCGGCCCTGAAGCTGGGCATCGATATCCCGCATCTCTGCTACCACGAGGACCAGAAGATCAAGGCGCACTGCCGCCTCTGCTCCGTCGAGGTCGTGGGCAAACGCCGCCTGCTCGCCGCCTGCTCCACGGAGTGCTGGGAAGGCATGGAAGTGCACACGGATACGCAGATCGTGCGCGACACGCAGGTCTCCATCCTGCAGCTCATGCTCGCCAACCACAACAAGGACTGCCTCTCCTGCCCGCGCAACCAGAACTGCGACCTGCAGCGCCTGTGCAGCCGCTTCAATATCCTGAAGTCCCCGCTGCCCTCCGTGGTGAAAATCACGCCGCGCATCGAGACGAACCCCTCCATCGTGCGCGACCCCTCGAAGTGCATCCGCTGCGGCCGCTGCATCCGCGCCTGCAAGGATGTGCAGGGCATCGCAGCCCTCACCTATGCACACCGCAGCAGCGATATCGTGGTCACCACGGCCTACAACAAGCCGATGGAGGCCACGGACTGCATCCTCTGCGGTCAGTGCAGCCTCGTCTGCCCGACGGGTGCCATCGTCGAGAAAGACGACACACAGAAGGTACTCGACGCCCTGCAGAACCCGAAAAAGCATGTCATCGTGCAGGTAGCTCCGGCCGTGCGCGTCTCCATCGGCGACGCCTTCGGCCTCGAGCCGGGCGCGATCTCCACGGGCCAGATGGTCACGGCCCTGAAACTCCTGGGCTTTGACAAGGTCTTCGATACCAATTTCGGCGCAGACCTCACGATCATGGAGGAGAGCGCGGAATTCGTCCAGCGCCTCACCAAGGGCGGCGTGCTGCCGATGATGACCTCCTGCAGCCCGGGCTGGGTCAACTACATGGAGAAACACTACGGCGACCTGCGCGACCACCTCTCCTCGGCCAAGTCCCCGATGTCGATGTTCGGCGCCATCGCCAAGACATACTATCCCGAGCATGCCGGCGTCGACGTACACGACATCGTCACCGTCGCCATCATGCCCTGCACGGCCAAGAAGTTCGAGGCCGCCCGCCCGGAGATGGGCCGCGACGGCATGCGCGATGTCGACGTCGTGCTCACGACGCGCGAGCTCATCAAACTCATCAAATACGTCGGCCTCGAATTCCAGCAGCTGCCGGAGAGCGACTTCGATTCGCCGCTGGGCTTTGGCACGGGTGCCGGCGCCATCTTCGGCGCCTCGGGCGGCGTCATGGAGGCAGCCCTGCGCACGGCCTACGAGAAGGTCACGGGCAAGACGCTGGAGAAGCTCGACTTCGACGACGTACGCGGCTTCGAGGGCATCAAGGAGACGACCGTGGATCTCGGCGGCAAGACCGTGCGCATCGCCGTCGCCCACACGCTGCGCAACGCCCGCCTCATCATGGAACAGATCAAGCAGGGTACCTGCAAATACGACTTCATCGAAATCATGGCCTGCCCCGGCGGCTGCATCGGCGGCGGCGGCCAGCCCATCGGCACGACGAACGCCGTGCGCAAAAAGCGCATGGCCGCGCTCTACCAGATCGACAAGAGCCTGCCGCTGCGCAAGTCGCACGAGAATCCGGAGATCATCACGCTCTACAAGGATTTCCTCGGCGAGCCGCTCTCGGAGAAGGCACACGAACTGCTGCACACCACCTATCATAAAGTCGATCGTCCCTACGAATTCTGACCGTCGCAGCAGCTATGCGGGTAAAATTCCTGCAAACTGCCCAAAATACTGAAAAAACAGGTCGTTGCCCCGCGCAACGGCCTGTTTTTTTGCTATACTAGAATGGAGAGAATATGTAAGGAGCGACGATTATGCTTGACCTTTCCCAACTGACCACGGAGCAGCGCAATCCACGCACGGCCCGGATTGACGAACTCCCGACGCTGGAGATGCTGCAGCTCATCAATGCGGAGGACCAGCAGGTGCCGCTGGCCGTGGCGAAAATCCTGCCCGCCATCGCACAGGCCGTGGACGTGATTGCGCGGCAGCTCGCGCACGGTGGCCGCCTCTACTATCTGGGTGCCGGTACCTCGGGGCGCCTCGGCATCCTCGATGCCGTCGAGTGCCCGCCCACCTTCGGCACGGCTCCCGAGCTCGTGCAGGGAATCATCGCGGGCGGCACCCCCGCCATCTTCCGCGCACAGGAGGGCGCGGAAGACAGCAAGACGCTCGGGCGGCGCGACCTCATCGCCCACGGCTTCACGGCGAACGACGTACTCGTGGGCATCGCAGCCTCAGGCCGCACGCCCTACGTGCTGGGCGGCCTTGCCTTTGCGCAGGAGCTCGGCGCTCCGACCATCGCCCTCGCCTGCAGCGAGCACCCGGCCATCGCTGCGTTCGCCGACATCGCGCTCATCCCCGTGACCGGCCCCGAGGCCATAACGGGCTCGACGCGCCTGAAGGCAGGCACGGCACAGAAGCTCGTGCTCAACATGCTTTCGACGGGCACCATGATCAAGCTCGGCAAGGTCTACGGCAACCTCATGGTCGACGTCAGGACGAGCAACAAGAAGCTGGAGGAACGTGCCCGCCGCATCGTCATGGAGGTCACGGGCTGCACGCGCGACGAGGCCATCGCCGCACTCCAGGCCGCGGATGGCCGCGCCAAGCTCGCCATCCTGCTGCAGCTCACAGGGTGCTCCGCTGCAGAGGGCGCAGCACGCCTCACAGCCGCCCACGGCCGCCTGAAGGAGGCACTCGCATGAACGATCGATACGCGTCCCTCGCCTGGGCCATCTTCCTCTGCACCGGCCCTGCCGAAAACATCCGCAGCGTGAGCCACTGCATGACGCGCCTGCGGCTGCACCTCGTCAAACAGCCGCCTGATCTCATCAAGGAACTGCAGCAGATCGAGGGTGTACTCGGCACGAACGAAAGCGGTGACGAGCTGCAGATCATCCTCGGTCCCGGCCGCGCCTCTGAAGTGGCACAGCGCTTCGCCCGGTTCGCCGGGCTGACGGCAAACGACGCCGAAGCGCACGCAGAGTCCCACGCTCCTGCACAGGCCGTGGCTGCAGCCAGCCAGGCCAGGGCGCAGGAACCAGCGGAGCAGCGTCCCGCCTTCGGCGATGGCAAGGCCCTGCACGCACAGATTCGCGCACGCAATGCCACGCCCGTCAAGCTCTTTTTCCGCCGCATCGCGAGTATCTTCATCCCGCTCATCCCCGGCTTCATCGCCTGCGGTCTCATCAGCGGCCTGCTGAACCTCGCGGGCAAGGCAGATCCGCTGCTCGTGGGCACGGGACTCTACCAGCTGCTGGCCGTCGCGGGCAACTGCGTCTTCTGGGGCATGAACCTCTTCATCGGCTGGAATGCCGCGAAGGAATTCGGCGGCACGCCCATCATCGGCGGCGCACTCGGTGCCTTGCTCACGCATCCCAGCCTTTCGGGCGTCGTACTGGATGGCGTACCGCTGACGCCGGGGCGCGGCGGCGTCATCTCCGTACTGCTCGTGGCCGGCCTCGCCGCCTGGCTGGAAAAACACCTGCGCCGCATTATCCCTGAGATCTTCAGCCTCTTTCTCGTACCGCTCTGCACCTTCCTGCTCGCGGGAGTGGCGGCCATCCTCGTACTGCAGCCCGCCGGCGGCCTCGTCTCCGACCTCATCGGCCACGGTGCCACGACGGCCATCGGCGGCGGCGGTGCCATCACGGGCTTCATCCTCGGTGGCACCTTCCTGCCCATGGTCATGTTGGGCATCCACCAGACCCTCACGCCGATTCATGCGGAGCTTCTGAACCAATACGGCGTGACCATTCTGCTGCCCGTGCTCGCGATGGCCGGCGCGGGGCAGGTCGGCGCAAGCGTCGCCGTCTGGTGGCGCACAAAAAACAAACGCTTGAAAAAAACCGTGGCCTCGGCCCTGCCCGTCGGCATCCTCGGCGTGGGCGAACCGCTCATCTACGGTGTAACGCTGCCGCTCGGCAAGCCCTTCATCGGGGCCTGCATCGGCGGTGCCTTTGGCGGTGCGGTACAGGCGTCCTTCATGGTCGGTGCGGCCACCATCGGCATCTCCGGCCTGCCACTCGCCGCGGCCACGGACCACATCGGCATCTATCTGCTCGGCCTCATCACCGCCTACATCGGCGGCTTCATCGCCACCTGCCTGCTGGGTTTCGACGACCCTGAAGAATAAAGGAGAATTACCATGCGAAACGGCTTTGCCCTCTATCCCGGCCTCGACAACACGCTGACCGAAAACCTCACGCTGCTGGAGCACGCCGCTGCCTGCGGCCTGCAGCGCGTCTTCACCTCGCTGCAGATTCCCGAAACGGACACAACTGCACTGAAATCAGAGCTCGGCACGTTGCTGGCCGCCGCCCGCGACCACCATCTCGAGGTCATCTCCGACGTCTCTCCCGCCACGCTGCGCCTGCTCGACATCCGCGATTTCTCCCTCTCGGCCTTCCGCATGCTCGGCATCACGACGCTGCGCCTCGACTACGGCTTCGGCCTGCAGGAAATCGTCGACCTCTCGCACAACCGCCAGGGCATGCGCATCCAGCTCAACGCCTCCACGGTCACGGGCGACATCCTCTCCGCCCTCGTCGGCATGAAGGCGAACTTCCACCAGATTGATGCACTGCACAATTTCTACCCGCGTCCCGGCACTGGCGTCAGCGAGGAGCTGCTCGTGCACAAGAACCTCATGCTGCACAAGCTCGGCGTGCGCGTCGGCGCCTTCGTGCCCACGCAGGCAGGCCGGCGACGCTCCCCGCTCGGCGATGGCCTGCCCACGCTGGAAGAGCACCGCAGTGTCCCCGTCGACCTCGCGGCGCGCCACCTCGTCGCACTGGGCTGCGATACGGTCTTTCTCAGCGATGCCCTGCCGGGCGAAAATGAGCTGCACGCCCTCGGCGAGCTGCGCGACGACTGCATCGTGCTCTCGGCGAAATGCCTCACGCAGGATCCGTTGCAGCAGGCCCTGCTCAGCCAGGTCTACACCTCGCGCGAAGATGAAGCCCGCGACGCCATCCGCGCTCAGGAGAGCCGCCCGCATCTCAAAAAAATGGGGCGGAGCATCACACCAGAAAATACGGCATCGCGCCCGCGCGGCGCCATCACGCTCGACAACAACGGCTATGGCCGCTACATGGGCGAGCTGCAGATCCTGCGCACCGACCTGCCCGCCGACCCGCGCACGAACGTCGTGGCACAGATCGACCCTGAGGAAATGTTCCTCCTCAAATACGTTGCGCCGGGACGCAAATTTTCGTTCCGTTTACACAACTGAAATGATATAATAAAAGACAGAACCCAAACTCCGGGAGAGGAAACTATGACCCAAAACGAAAATAAGGATACTGCTTCTCAGATGTCTCCTGCCTGTGACTGCTGTGAAATCTACCACACCCATCCGGATAAAATCCGTGCGGCCCAGCTGCACGAGCTCGATAACGAGACCAGCCTGCGCCTCGCCGAGATCTTCAAGGTACTCGGCGACCAGACGCGCATCAAGCTGCTCTCCCTGCTCGTAGCCGAGGATGAGATGTGCGTCTGCGATATCGCCACGGCCCTGCACATGCAGCAATCCGCCATCTCGCACCAGCTGCGCGTGCTGCGCAACGCCCGTCTCGTGAAGTTCCGCAAGGCCGGCAAAGAGGCTTTTTATTCCCTCGATGACGACCACGTCGTTCGCCTCATGAGCCAGGGCCTCGAGCACGTCCTGCACGGCTGAGCGCAAATAGCGCCACAGACAACGCAGTATCCCCACCAACGACGATAACGATGATAAGGAGGCCTTCTGCTTGAAACATTTTCATTGTAAACGCATTGTATTGAGTGCCGGGCTGACCGCTCTGCTGCTTTCCGGCACGGCACTGGCCTCCCCGACCCTGCAACAGGGCTCGCACGGCCACGATGTGCTCGTACTGCAGCAAAAGCTGAACAAGATTGGCTACAACGTAGGCTCTGCGGACGGCATCTACGGCCAGGGCACGGAGCAGGCCGTGGCCGAGTTCCAACGCGACAACAAGATTCGCATCACGGGCATCGTGAACAGTTCCACCTGGCGCGCGCTGCTGAAGGCGAAGAAACGCCCCTGGGGCAGCCAGGTACAGCCGCCCGTCCGGCATACCCCGGCAAAGTCTGCGTCTGGCACGGGCTGGACGCAGCGCAGCCGTGAACTCGCACCGAACGGCACGCCCATCCTGCCGCGCAGCAAGGTAAACGACCTCATCTTCACGGCCAAGAAATACATGGGCACGCCGTACCTCTTCGGCGGCAGCACGCCCAAAGCCTTTGATTGCTCCGGCTACCTGCAATACATCTTCCGCGAGAACGGCATCATCATCCCGCGCACGGCCGACGAACAGTACAAGCTCGGCCTGCGCACCACGAGCTCCCGCGAACTCGTCCCCGGCGACCTCGTCTTCTTCACAACCTACGAGCCGGGTGCCTCGCACTGCGGCCTCTACCTCGGGGGAGGCAACTTCATCCACGCCTCCTCCAGCCGCGGCGTCCGCGTCGACAACCTCAGCAACACCTACTGGGCGCCCAAGTTCCTCGGCGGCAAACATATCGTCAAATAAAAAAGGCAACCGCCACGGTTTTCTTCGTAGCAGTTACCCATCAGGACTATGCAGCCTCGTGCAGCATAGTCTTTTTTGATGCACTTTTTCAGGCCAGACCGGCAGGTGAAGGCACTCCGCCGGGTGCCATTCCCTCACTCACTTCAGCAGGCGCAGCCGTCTGCGGTGCGATGCTGTTGATATAGCTCGCAAGATGATCTGCCAGATCGTTAAGGTTCTTGTGGCTGGTATTCACACAGATATCGTAATACTGTGGATTACCCCAGGCATAGGCCGTATAGTAGTTAATATAGGCGCCGCGACGCTTGTCCATCTTGTTGATGTAGGCCTCAGCCTCATCGCTGCTCAGATGATTACGCGCCATGACCGTCTTGATTCGGTCCTCGAGGTTCGCGACGACGAAAATGTCGATTGTCGGCACATGCGCCTGGTCGAGCACGTAGTTCGCGCAGCGGCCCACGATGATGCAGGATGATTTCCGGGCAAGGTCGCGCACGATCTGCGACTGCACCTCGAACATCACATCGCTCTTGGACGCCTCGTACTCCTTGGCTGCGAACATGCCGCCTGCGGTCAGCGCATGCACGAGGTCATTCGTCGCCGTCTCGTTCTCCTCACGCACGACGGACTCATCGACGTTGAGCTCCTTCGAGGCCAGCTTGATCATATCTTCATCGTAGTAGGGAATATCGAGCTTCTGCGCGAGGATGCCCGCGAGCTTGCGCCCATGGCTGCCGTACTGGCGTCCGAAGGTGATGATGAGGTTGTGCCCCGTGGCCGCCTCATAGGCCGCACCACCGTGGTACATACTCACGTCGATCGCATCGATTGGCGTCTCGTTCAGCACCACACCGGCTGCATCCTCGTACCCGGGGATGACCCAATCGTTCCCCACCGAAACGCCGAGATACTGCTCATCGTATCCGGAAACGATTTCCTGCTGCGGGAACCGCTGCAGATACCATGCCTTCATCAGGGCAAAGTACACGGCAAAGCCCACGGGGAAACCGAAGAAATAACCATACTCCGGGCTGAGGTTCGCCGCAAACGTACCTGCGAGCCAGGCGATGATGCCGCAGAGATTGAAGCCGCCATGATAACGGTACTGCCCGTGCGCCTCATAGAGCTCTTTGACATTGAGCCGACGATGACGGAGCACATAATAATCACAGAGCATAATGCCCGCCAGAGAAGAAAGGAAAGAGCCGAAATAACCGAGGTAGACAAAGAGCTGATCGAGAATGCGCCAGGGCATGACGCAGACGCCGATGAGACCCGCGATGACAACGGCCGCCTTGTAGGAGAGTTTCCAGCGCGCACCAGCATTCGTAAAGCAGATGGCCGGCGGCACGAGATTCGCGGCCGTATTCGTCGACCACTGCGCGAGGATAACCATGACGAGCAGGATGAGGAGCGTCGAGCCCTCCGCCTGCTGCTGAATGACCTCTACGGGGTTCCAGTTACCCGTGGTGAGGTAGGAAATCGCACCAATGGCCGCGATAAAGGACTCGATAATCGGCAAGGTGAGGAACTGCGGAATCCAGTTGTTGACGTTGCGCTTGAGCCAGTTGCGCTCCCCCACCGGACATTTCAGGCTGCGCGTCATGTTCGGGATATCGCAGGCCAGCGCGGCCCACATGCCCATGTTCGCACACATCGTAATCAGCCAGATAGAGTCCGACGGCTGCGGCGGCACATAGCCGAGGATATTGATGTTGTTGAGCGTCGCAAGGTCATTCACGCGATAGAACATCCAGCAAGTGATGATGATGATACAGGGAGCAGCCAGCGAAGCGAATTTGTCGATGGCACTGATGCCCAGCATCGTGTTCACGACCTGCACCACGGCGAAGACGATAAACCAGAGGAACCAGTTGTCGATGCCAAAGAGCGACAACGTGAAATAATTGATGGCCAGGGCACCGATATACGTGTTGATGCCGAACCAGCATGAGGCCACGACGCCGCGCGCCACGGCCGGAAGATGCACGCCGGTGAGGCCGAACGGTGCACGCAGATAGGTAGCAAAAGACAGGCCATGCTCAACGCCGATATCGCCCGTCAGGCTCGCGATCACCGCGATGACGAGGTTCGCCACGAATGTAGCCGTGACGACACCCACGATGCCCATGCCGCCGATACCACTGGCACCGAAACTGAACACGGAGATAACGATGGCCATGCCGATCCAGATATTGGCAAAGCCAATGCCCGAAAGCGTGCGACGCCGGGAGGTCACCGGCACAATATCGGCAGACACCAATGTGTTGTTTTCTGAGGCAGCCATAGAAAGCCCTCCTTTCGAAAAAACCACTGATAAACTTATCTCCATTTATCAGTGGCTCGTAAAATAATCATGCTAAATTCGGGCTATCAACCCATCGCGGCACGCAGTTTCTCCGTTGCAGCCGCATCGACCGTCATGGTCTTCTCATCGATGACCACGCCGTAGGACGCCTTGGCATCCACCACATCCGTGAAGCCGTCGAGGACATCGCCGAGCACGAGCTCCGGGTCGCGCTCCAGGGGATTGCCATAGCCGCCACCGCACGGCGTGCGGATCTGCAGCACATCGTTCTCGCCCATCTCCTCATCGGAGAGCTTCGCCTGCAGATGCACGGGATGATCGCTGTAGGGATTCTTCGTCATGCTGGCCGAGCTGCCATCCGCGCCGCCGAAGATGCCCTTCGGCGCCTCGTTGTGGCGGTCGCCCTCGCAGGTGACCGTGCCGGCCTGCAGGAAACGCGTCTCACGGATGATGCCGAGACCGCCGCGCCATTTGCCCGGAGCCACCTTCTCGGGATTGAGCTCGTAGCGCTCGACGCGCAACGGATAATGCCATTCAATTTCTTCAATCGGCACGTTGCGCGTGTTGGCCACCAGGGCATCGCAGGAATCGATGGCGTCCTTGCCGCAACGGCCGCCATAGGAGCCCTCATCGACCTCCAGATAGACCCAGTACTCTCCCTTGGCCGGATTGAAGCCATTGTAACTCACGAAATGGATATGCGCGCTCGTACCGGCGGAGACGCGATCCGGCATGACATCCGCCAGTGAACGCATGACACAGTCGGCAAGCAGATTGGCCTGATTGAAGCGCGAGAACGTGGCGCGCGGGAAGTTCGGATTGAAGATACAGCCCTTCGGCGCGATGATTTCCACCGGGCGGCGCATGCCATCGTTCTGCGGAATGTATTGTTTGTAGATATCGTCATCAAGGAACAGCGCGTGCATGATATAGTTGATCGAGGTGCGCGTCGTACCCTCGAAGGAGCAGTTAAAGGCCGTATAGACCTCGTCCGCACTGCCCGTGAGATCGATGGTCAGGCTGTCGCCGTGAATCGTCGTCGTCGTGCAGACCTTGAGCGGCTTGTCGAGGTTGATACCATCGTTGTCGAGCCAGCCCTCAGCGTAGTACGTGCCGTCGGGGACTTTCGCAATGGCGTTCCTCAGCATGCGCTCCGAGTAATCCATCCAGTCCTCAATGGCAGAAAATACGACTTCCACACCGTATTTGTCCAGCAGTTCCGTGAAGCGCTTGATACCGTGCTGAGCCGAGGCAATCATCGCCTTGAGGTCGTTCTCATTCATCGAAGGCGTGCGCACGTTATCGAGAATAGCCTGCCAGAGCTGTTCGTTCTTCTTGCCCTTTTCATAGAGCTTCAGCGCATAGTAGATGCGCGTCTCGGCGTAGACATCGCGCGCGAAGACATCCATGCCCGGCGTATGCGAGCCGTTATCGAGCAGATGTGCCTGCACGCAGGAAAAGCTGATAAGCTTGCCTTTGTAGAAAATCGGCAGACAGATATGGATATCTGGTGAATGCGACGTGCCATAGTAGGGATGGTTGTGAATGAAAATATCGCCATCGTGGATATCCTCGAGCTTCCAACGCGTGAGGATACCCTTGACGTTGCCGCCGATAGAACCGACATGCATCGGCGTGCTCTCGCTCTCGCAGAGCTGGCGGCCTACCGTATCGACGATGCCGGCACCAATATCCTCCGACTCGCGGATGATGCTGGAGTAGGACATGCGATAGAGTACCATGCCCATTTCCTGTGCAATCATCTTGAACGCGCCGCCGAGCACCTGCAGCGTGACCGGGTCGACTTCGACCCGTGGGATGTTCAATCCTTCGATCATCTTGCCCATGATATATCCTTCCTTTCTATCTATATACAGGCTCCGCGCATCGGCTCAGACATTGATGTCGATGACGATGATGCCGTACTCGTTCACGCGGCCCGTGCAGCCCGGCTCGATGACGATCGTCGTATCCATCTGGTTGATGATGGCCGGACCGGCGATGGTATTGCCCGCCTTCAGCTTGCTGCGATCGTAGATCTTCGTCTGCTCGTGAACCGGCTTGCCATCGGCGCCCTTGAAGACAACCTCGCGCTCACCGATAATGGCCGCCGTTGCATCAGCCGTTCCCTGCGGTGCCTTGACCGCCTCGAGGTCCTCGATGGCACCCGTACCGATGACGCGGATATTGACGATTTCGACGGCGACCTGACGATAGGAGCGGCCAAACTGCTTCTTATGCGTGACGTGGAACGATTCCTTGAGCTTCTCAATCGTCTCCTCCGTCACGGGGCCGCCCACGACGGGCACGCGCATCTCGTAGCCCTGACCTTCATAGCGGCAGTCAGCCACGCGCTGAATGACGATATCATCCTCAGACATATTGTCCTCGATCAGGCGGTCATGAGCCTCCTGCTCGAGCATCTTGTAGTCCGCATCGAGGCCCGCGAGATCGACCTTCGTCGAAAGCTGCATCTCCGTCTTGGAGAAGTCGTACATGAGGTTCGTATTGACGAGACCGACGGCGCAGAGGGCACCCGGATTCTGCGGCACGATGACGTGCTTCATGCCGAGCTCGCGCGCGACGCTGCACGCATGCAGGGAACCGGCACCGCCGCAGGCGAAGAGCGCGAAGTCACGCGGGTCAAAGCCGCGGCGTACGGACTCCTTCTCGATCTCCTGAATCATATTGTTGTTCATGACATCGATGATGCCGAGTGCCGCCTCGTAGAGATCCTCCCCCAGAGGCTCACCGACATGCTTCATGATCGCCTTTTCCGCGAGGTCCTTGCGAATCTCCATGCGACCACCGAGCAGCTTCGTGCCCAGTCGCCCGAGGATGATGTTCGCATCGGAGACCGTCGGCTTCGTGCCGCCGCGGTTGTAGCACGCAGGACCAGGCACAGCCCCCGCACTCTGCGGGCCAACGCGGAAGAAGCCACCCTCATCGATATAGGCGATGGAGCCGCCACCTGCGCCAATCGTGCCCACATCGATCATCGGCACCATCGCGGAGTAACCGCCGACCTTCGTGTCGAGCAAATGCTTCATACTGGGCTTGAGGTCGGCCAGCACGGAGATATCGGCCGATGTACCGCCAATATCGAGGGTGATGACATTCTGAATATCCGTGAGCTTCGTCGTCCAGATGGCGCCGAGCACGCCGCCTACAGGACCGGAGAGCAGCAGGTTGACCGGCTTCTCCTGCGCCGCCTCCGCCGAAGCCACGCCGCCGAAGGACTGCATGAGATGCACGTTGGCCGTATAGCCCTGCGCGTGCAGATTTTTCACCAGCTGCTTGATATAGCGCGACGTCGTCGGGCCAATATAGGCATTGAGCCCGGTCGTCGTGAAGCGCTCATACTCGCGGAACTGCGGCAATACCTCGGAACTCAGCGAGAGATAAACCTCGGGATACTCCTCCTTGATGATTTCTTTGACGCGCTGTTCATGCGCGGGATTCAGAAAGGAAAAGAGGAAACAGACCGCGATGGCCTGGACGCCATCCTTCTTCATCTTGCGCACCGCTGCCCGGACCTCATCCTCGTCGAGCGGGATGAGCTCGGCGCCATCCGGCGCAATCACGCGTTCCGAGACACCATAGCGGTCGCGGCGCTTACAGACCGGGTATTTCTGCCAGGGGATATCCTCCACGATGGAGAAATTCGTCGGCCGCTTATGACGCGCGATATGGATGATATCGCGGTACCCCTTCGTCGTGATCATACCTGCCCGTGCGCCTTTATGCTCGAGCACCATGTTCGTCGCGATGGTCGTGCCATGGAAAATCTCGTCGATCTCCCCATGGTCGAGATGCAGCTTATCGCAGATGGCGTTGATGCCCTCCATCATGCCGATCGACGGATCGGCTGGCGTCGTCGAAGTCTTGTAGACCTCGACCTTGCCTGCATCATCCACATAGATAAAATCGGTAAACGTACCGCCGACGTCGACACCCATTCTTTTCATCGGTGTTCCCTCCTCTATAAAAAGGCAAAACGGCGCCGCTGCCCCGGAGACGCATAGTTCCTCCTATGCCAATCCTCTAAACAAGCGGGACGCCGTTGTCCTGCCGTATATCATTTTATTTGCCTGTCAAAGCCTGAGAAAAATTATTTGTCGTATTTGCGAGCATGTTTCGTGTAGACGGAGTTATCGATACCCTCCAGATACTTCACGACCTCATCGACGGGGACGACATCACAGAACTTCGCCTCCATATCGAAGAGGTTCCACTCGATGACGCCCGGTACGCGGTCGCCGACCGTGCCCTCGGGAACGATCGTCTTGAAGCCGTAACCCGTGGAGTCCATGACCGTGTGGCGGACGCAGGCGCAGGCCGTGGCCCCCATGACGATGAGCGTATCGACGCCGAGGTAGTTCAGCGTCTGCGCGAGATGCGTGCCGAAGAAATTCGACGCATATTTCTTGTGGATGACCGGCTCCTCCGGACGGGGTTTCAGCTTCGGATCGATCTCCATCCAGTCGCTGTTGATATCCAGCGTGCTCATGGGGATCTTCTCATCCCAACGCGGCAGATCCCACTGCTCTTTGCCGACATAGCCCGTCGTCGTGTGAAAAATGGGAACGCCGGACGGCACGAGCCTTTTATCTATATCTTCCAGCTGGAGGAAATGGAGCGTCGGCTGGCCACCCAGCCCTTTATCAGCAACAGCCTCTCCCTGCTCGGCGGCCACTACGTCTGCATCAGCCCTACGCAATACGCCTGTGCGCTGCGCGTCCTCGCCGATGAACTGATGCGCTATCCCAACCTGCAGATTGCACTCGTCTCCGAGCGCGACCACGTTCCGCTCCCCGCACTCAACTGCTGGTGCCAGCGCTCCACCTGGCTCATCCAGATGGATGCCGACGGATTCCGCATCAGCGATGAGCCAGGCATTGTACAGGCTGCCTCCACCACCCTGGAACGCTGCCTGCGCCTCATCCCGCCCGTACGCAAGGAAAAGGCCAGCGTCCGCAATTATCTGCTGACACTGGCCGACGAACTGGAATCTCTGGATACCGCGCCACGGGCTATGACGGGAATGTAATCTTACGTCTTGCTGCACATATTTTTAAGGCAGACAACTGGCTGCGCACGGGTGTATAATATAGGCAGGAAAGGAGTGTGTCGTATGGAAAATACAGCCTTAAAGGAACCGCCAATGATGGAACTCATTGAAGGAAAAGTTGTCATGATGTCACCTCGACCATTGACCAGTCACAATATGGTATTGACGCATATCTCGCACATTTTTGAAGACTATCTTTGGGACAAACCATGTATTCCCTTTTCTGATGGTGTCGATGTGTACCTTGATGAAAAGAATCACTATATCCCCGATGTGATGATTGTCTGCAACCGCGACATTATCAAGCCTGAGGGCATATACGGCGCACCTGACCTCGTGGTGGAGGTACTCTCTCCCTCTACAGCAAAAAACGACCGTGGCCCAAAGATGCGCCACTACGCTGCGGCCGGCGTCAAAGAATACTGGATTGTCTCGCCCCTTTCCCGCTCCGTCGAGGTCTACCTGCAGCACGACGGCCACTTCGAGCTGGACGACATCTACACTGACTATCCCGACTGGGAACTAAACCGCATGACCGACGAGGAACGCGCCAAGGTCAAAAAGCAGATCAAGGTCTCCCTCTACAACGACCTCTACGTCAACGTAGCCGACGTATTTCATAAGCTATTATAAATCCCACGAAGAAAGGAGGCACTCGCCATGAAAAATTTCTTTTCTGAGGTGGATGATATCACGCTCACTTTCAGCGATATCCAGCAAGCAGGCGGAATGGATTATATCCGCATCTATTTTGAAAAGCCCATTGAAAATGACTTTGCTTATTTGGAATCCACGCTGCCCGCACTCAATATCGTGGCAACCGAAAACTTCTCCCCCAGCGAACAGCAGGAACTCCTGCAATACGCCCGCACGAACGCATTCCTGATTTGGGATATGGCGCGTGAAAAGGAGGGTAAAAGTGCCTAAAGTCTGTCGTTTCGGCAAATACATCATCTTCTTTTGGTCTGACGATGGCACCGAGCCCATACATGTACATGCCTGCGAAGGCAAGCCACATAAAGATGCAACCAAAATCTGGCTCCTGCCTTTCCCGCATCTTGCGCATAATAAGAGCAAAATACCCGACACTGATCTGAACCGTATCATGCAATGGCTGGCTGCCAACCAGGATTTGGTAAAGAAAAAATGGGAAGCCCACTTTGCATAAAAAACTCCTGCAACGTCAAGCACTGACGTACAGGAGTTTTTGTTTGCAACGATGCAACGATTATCGTATCATGGCGCTTTGAGAAAGGTAGATGTGCTCTCTCTCCTCCACAACAAAAAACAGCTTGACTAGTTGATTATTATGATTATAATTGTGATTAAAGAGGTGATTAGCATGATGCGGATAGAGAATGAGCGTTTGGAGTACAAAAGGGAATTAACAGAAGTAGTTAAGAAGGAAGTTATTGCTTTTGCCAATACGCTCGGCGGGGATATTTATATCGGCATTGACGATGATGGCAGCGTGGTAGGCGTTGCTGAGCCAGATGATTAAAGAAGCCGATGGGGATGTGTTTGAGGCACAGGCATCCTTAGAACAGACGTTGACGTTTGAGAAGACGCAGGCGGTTTTTGCAGCGCATGGATTACCTTTGGGGAAGCAGCAAATGCAAACTTTGGGGTTGCTGCGGCAGGATGGCCTGTATACGAACCTGGCATTGTTGCTGTCAGAACAATGTCCTTTTACGATTAAGGCAGCGGTGTTTCGTGGCACGGAGCAGAGCGAATTTCAAGATCGCAAGGAGTTCCGTGGCTCGTTGCTAGCGCAGTTGGAGGCATGCTACGGTTATTTGCAGCTTAACAATGAGCTGGCGGCCAGTTTTCAAGGGCTCTATCGTCAAGATAAACGCGCCTACCCTGATGTGGCCATACGCGAGGCCTTGTTGAATTGTATTGTGCATCGCGACTATGCTATTAGTGCCAGTACTTTGATTAGCGTCTACGCCGACCGCATGGAGTTTATTTCTTTGGGCGGGCTGATGCCGGGCATTCAGAAGGAAGATATTCTTCTGGGAGTGTCAGTGTGCCGCAATAAACGCTTGGCAGAGGTGTTTTATCGGCTGGAACTTATCGAGGCTTACGGTACGGGCTTGCAGAAAATTTATCATGCCTATCGTGACTATGCGAAAAAGCCTCAGCTTCTGCTGTCTCCCCATGCCTTTAAGATCATATTGCCGCGTATGGTACATGCGGAGGAAGTCAAGGAAAAACCGTCTGAATATGTGACCCCTGAAGCAGCCGTGCGAAAATACTTGCAGACACACGCTACGATTACACGCAAGGAGGTGGAACGCCTCACATCGGTCAGTATGGCTACGGCTATCCGTCTGTTGAAGAATATGACGGAACAGGGGATATTATTGCGTCAGGGACGTGGAAAAAATACGGAGTATAGCTTGTCCAAGAAGTAAAAGTTATCCAGCGCGGTTTCCACAAGTCGGCTATAGTCTTCATGCATGCTCAACGCATTTTGCGTAAAAAAAGCTCCTGTAACGCCAATTGATGACGTGCAGGAGCTTTTTGCAACGATGCAACGATTATAGCGGCTTTGTTGCATTTCGTTATATCACGAAACGTTTTACCGCTTCATATTGATAAGCGTTTCGAGCATTTCATCGGAGACCGTGATAATCTTCGAGTTCGACTGGAAACCTCGCTGAGTCGTAATCATGTTCGAGAACTCGTTCGCAATATCGACGTTGGACATCTCCAAGGCAGAGGTAGTGAGGCCAACACCAAGCGTCGTGTTGTCGCCGACTTTTGGTGTACCGGAGTTGTTCGACTGCTGATAGAGGCTATTGCCTGCCTTCGTGAGACCCGAGGCATTCGAGAACTGGGCTATGGCAACCTGACCTTCTACCTGCTTGACATCATTCGTGTAGCTGCCGATAATACGTCCCTGCTCATCGATACTGACGCTGGCGAGGTTGCCAAAGCCATTACCATCACTCACATTCGTTACCGTACTGCCAGAAGCATACTGTGTCATCTGGGAGAAATCCAACGTAACCGTCTGCGGCGAACCTGCACCATTGTACAGCGTCAGGGTAGGCTGCGACTGATTGCCGGATTCCACTTTACCGTCCGGCGTGAAACGCAAATCCACAGCATTCATCTGTGCCGTATAAGCACTTTCGCCCTGCGGGTTCTTCGATGCACCGCTTGCATCCTGAAGCGTGCATGCATCGTTGCTGCCATCCGGATTCAGTGACACACGCCAGGTGTTACCTTTCTGCTCATCCGTACCATCGCCGATGCCGATCTTTGTAAAGTACAGGACGATATTGTGCTCATTGCCCAGTTGATCAAAAACCTTCATTGTCGTGGCCACCGGCATGCTGTTTGCATTCGTATAGCTACCCGTCGTCTCGTTGACCTTTGTACCATCACTCATATTCAGCGTGATGGATTTGATCGTACCCGCTGCATATTCGCTTCCCTGCTTGTAGGATGCCTTGTCCGAACTACTGACCGCAACCTCCGTGCCCCCGTTGACACTCAGCGTAATGCCACTGGTCGTCAAACCGCTGGCCGGCTTAATGGATGCACCAGAATTCTTCGTATCAAAGCTATCCGTACCGTCGTCGGAAACAACTTTACCGCTGATTTCCGACACAATTGGCTCCGGATTCGAAGTAATCGTCGCGACGGTGGACGTCGGCAGGCCCGTGAACGATTTCACCAATGCCGTAACGGCACTGCCCGGCGTATACTGGCTGGTATCGGATGCAGTAATGACCGAACCATCGCTGAGCATGACCTGCTTGCCGTTGATGGCCTTTACCGTTACGGTGGCTGGCATGTTGCTGCCTACCGTATAGGTCGTGGAGGACGAAGCCGAAAGAATCAACGTATCGCCATTGGAAAGCAGCGCCTTATAAGTCGAACCGCTGTTGTTGGTCAGGGTATCATCATTAGAAAGTGTTACACTCGCACCCTTGACAGATTTCACAGCCAGGCCGGCATTCGTCTTGCCAATACTGCTGCCCTTCACATAATTGCTGGCCGTGCCACCGCCCAGTTCGACGGTATCACCATTATTCAGCGTAACCGTATATTTGCTGTTCGAGCCATTGATATAAGCACCATCCTTAAAGGTGACATACGTCCCTGCCGCGGTATTGACGGACGTGATCGCCGCCTGCACCGCCGTACCTACTGTATATTGCGAAGTAGACGTTTTGGGGACACTGACCACATCGCTGTTGCTCAGAATAACCGTCAGCATCTTCGTCTGACTCTTGATTTTCTGCGTATTCACAGCCGCAATCGACTCTACCTGCGGCACCGTATTGAAATCAATCGATTTTACCACGACCGGCGTGTCGGCCGTAATCTTGCTACTCAACGAGTTAACGGCAGCAGGCAAGGCCTGACCCGTCTGATAAATATTCGGAGTACTGGTAATAATCGTAGAGCCATCCGAGAGCGTTACCTTGCTATTGACCACACTCCTTACCTTTAAACCGGCTGGCAAAGTGCCGTTCGACGTATACGTCTCAGTCGAACTTTGGCCAATGTGCAACGTATCGCCATTATTCAGCTGTGCGCTGTAGGTGTTACCAGAGCTGGTAATGCTATCACCATTCGCGTAGGTAACGGCCGACTGCTTTACCGTCTGAATATCCGACGTCACGGCCGCACCCGTCTCATACGTGCCAGCATACGTACCGCCACCGTTGGTCACCACATCACCGTTGGACAGTGTCACCTTGAAATTAGCTGTCGTATTGGCAAATCCCGTAAGGGTATCGCCAGTGGCAAGCACCACGCTGCCACTGCTCAACGTGGCTACGCTGCTGCCCAGCTTGCCACCTACCGTATAGGATCCAGAGGGACCCGAGATCGTACCTTTCGTACCATTGAGATCCAGCGTAACGGTATAGGTATTATTCTGGGAATCAAGAATCTTGGAGCCGTCCTTGTAGGAGACCGCCGTGCCGCTGATGCTGGCAATATCCGTGGGTAATGCCTGTCCCGCAGCATAATCTGTTTCGAGCGTCTTACTGTTGGCGGGCAAGCCGGTCACCACATCGTCATCTTCCAGCGTAACACTGACCAATTTATCGCCATCTACGTTGTAATTGCCACCCATCTTATAGCGGCCCTTGGCCTCATCCAACGTGATGTTGCCCGCAAAGGTGATCGTTTCCTTGTCAATGGTCGGCGTCGTCGTAGAACTCGGCTCGCTGCCGATGCTCCAAGGATCGGTATTCGTCGCATTTACCTTGACACTATTGCCGTTGCCATCGAGCACCGTCATGCTCTGAATATAGGGAGCTGCCGCATTCAGGTTACTCATGTAATTCACCGAAGTGGTGGCTTTAGCAGGCATGCCTATCTCCGTTGAAAGCTGAATTCTGCTCGGCTGGTCTGAAGTATTGACAACGCCATCCTTGGCCGTCCACCCCTGAACAAAAAGACCGGCGCTATTGACGAAATTACCTGCCTGGTCAAACTGGAAATCACCATTGCGTGTGTAATACGTCTGCTTACCTTGTTTCACAATAAAAAGTCCATTGCCTTGCAGCGCCATATCCGTGTTCTTGCCCGTGGTCTGGGGCGAACCATCCGTAAACATCAAATCAATGCTCGAAACCACGCTGCCGAGACCGATCTGCTTCGGATTCGTACCACCGACAACGTCACCGTTGCCTGCCGAAGCACCGGTCAGGGTCTGGGAAAACATATCAGCAAATGTGGCACGGCTGGACTTGAAACCCGTCGTGTTGACGTTGGCGATGTTGTTGCCGATGACATCCATACCGGTCTGGTGAGCCTTGAGGCCCGAGACACCGGAAAACAGGGAACGCATCATAATGAATCACTGCTCCTTTTCCTGGTCATCCTGCGTAAGGATGACCGCACTATCGATATTGGTAAAGATCCTTTCCCGCATGCTGGCACCGTCCACGGCCGTGACCACGACCCGCTGCGGCACACTGAGAATCAGCGCCGCCTTGCCGGGCACATGCACGAACGCCTCCTTGACACCCTTGGCCGCCAGCTGGTCGGCCGCCCGCGCAAGACTCTGCTGCTCATCGGCTGTGAGCGCAATCTGCCGCTCAGAAAGCCTCGCCGCCGCATGCCCCGAAAAGCGCACGGGCGTACCCTGCTCCTTAGCGAGTGCCTGCGTAAAAGTACCCCCGCCGCGCTGGCGCTGCCCGCGTGGACGGTTCGTGACTGCACTTCCCTGCGTCACCTCAGAGATTTTCACTCCGAATGCCTCCCTGCCTGAGCGGCGCACCGTCACCAGAATGCTAATAACTACGCGTCGCTTTATCTAACATAAAATATGTTACTATTTATGTTCTATTTTATATATCGATGGTTTTCCTGTCATATTAAGCCGCTTTTACAAAATTTAACATCATTTATAACATATAATGCACATGATTTTGTACCATATCAAAATCATGTGCATTCGGATAAAATATGTTATGAGGTGAGAATTATGGAGTCATTGGTCATCACCAAGAAGAAACGCGGCGAGGACGGCTATAAAGTGTTCTCCGTCCGCCTGAAGGAAGAAACGCTCGACCGCCTGAACACGCTCTGCCAGGACACGGGCCGCACGCGCAACGAACTCATCGGCATGCTGCTGGACTTTGCCCTCCAGCACAGCAAAGTCGCCGCAGATAAATAGAGCCAGAATATTCTGAATATGAGATTTCCATGTACGCAAAAAACCGGACCCTGCTGCTTAGGGTTCGGTTTTTTCAATGGAAATATACGCTAAAACGCTAAATCCCCATTTTTATATGGCGGAAACTGTTAGAAATCCCCAAATTCTGTTAAGCCTTTTGGCCTTAGTCGTCCTGTGCCACGGGCGTGAATTTGCTGCGGATGATGGCCATGGCGGCGAGGATGCAGACGAGGGCGGCAGCGAGGCCGAGCCAGCCGTTGGCGGTCACACCATCGACGATATAGCCGACGAGGCAGCAGGCCACGACGACGGCCACGTACGGCACCTGCGTGCTCACATGATCGATGTGATGGCACTGCGCACCGGCCGAGGCGAGAATCGTCGTATCGGAAATCGGCGAGGCGTGGTCGCCAGAGACCGCACCGGAGAGGATGGCCGTGATGCAAAGCACGAGCATGTTCGCATCGCCCGTGCCGAGAATCGCCACGGCAATCGGAATAAGGATAGCGAAAGTGCCCCAGGAGGTGCCCGTGGCGAAGGCCAGACCGGCCGCCACGAGGAAGAAGATCGGCGGCAGGAACGAGATCACGGATGCGTTGTTGTTGACGACAGCGCCGACGAAACCGCCAAGATCGAGGTACTGATCGCTGCAAATGCCCGAGAGCGTCCACGCGAGGCAGAGGATGAAGATGGCCGGCGTCATGGCCTTGAAGCCCCAGCCGAAGCTGTCACAGAACGAATTGAACGTCACAACGCGGCGTGGCAGATAGAGGAGACCCGTGAAGACGAAGGCGATGAAGGAACCGAGCACGAGCGCCTGCGCGGAGTCGCAGTCCGCGAATGCCTTGGCAACCGTCTTGCCCTCCATGATGCCGCCCGTATAGAGCATGCCGAAGATGCAGGCCGCGATGAGCACGACAAGCGGCAGGATGAGGTCGAGGATGCTGCCATGGCCTTCCTCAACCTTGGAGGCCGCATCTTCCTCCGCCTTGTACTCATCGGGGATCTGGAACTCCTTTTCATTCTCCAGCACACTCTGGCGCATCGTCGCGAAATCGCGCCCCGTCCAGATGATGAAGAGCATGAAGATCAGCGTGAGCCATGCATAGAGGTTAAACGGGATCGTCTGCAGGAACAGGCCAAAGCCGTCGAGGCCGCTGTCCTCCGGCAGCGACGAGCCGACGGCTGCCGCCCAGCTTGAGACCGGCGCGATGATGCAGACCGGCGCCGCCGTCGCATCGATGATGTAGGCGACCTTCGTGCGCGCGATCTTGAACTTATCCGTGATCGGACGCATGACCGTGCCGACGGTCAGGCAGTTGAAATAGTCATCGATGAAGATCACGATGCCGAGGAGCGCCGTGACGAGCGATGCCTTACGCTTGCTGTTGATCGTGCGCGCCGCCCACTCGCCATAGGCCCGCGTGGCACCGCTGCGCGCGATGGCCGCCACGAGAATGCCGAGGATGACGAGGAACATGAGGATGTTGACGTTCTTGCCTACCTTGTCGCTCATGACGGTGAACATCGTGATAATGGCCTCCAGCGGATTGCCGCCCGCAAAGAGGAGCGCACCGGAGAGAATGCCGATAATCAGGGACATGTAAACTTCCTTGGTCCAGAGGGCCAGGATGATGGTGATGACCGGTGGGAGCACCGACCAGGCTGTTGCTGCCATATGGATTCCTGCTTTCTCAAATAGATTCTGCGCGCTGTGCTATACCTTTACGCGCTTGCATGTCCTTTATTATAACAGATTTTACATATCAGGCATACACTTTCTTCAAAAAATCCTGTATACATGCCCAATCTTTACATGTATACAGGACAAAAACAGCCTGATGGAGATACAGTTGTCACGGCCTGCTCAGGCCAGGCCGGCGAAGGCGTCGGCCAGGCGGCCGAACTCCGCCAGCGCCAGCGTCTCGCCGCGGCGCATGGGGTCGATGCCCGCCTGCTCCATGGCGTCGCGCACCTGCTCCCTGGGGAAGCCGCCGCCGCGCAGGGCGTTGGCAAGAGTCTTGCGGCGCTGGCCGAAGGCCGCCTTGACCACGCGGAAGAAAAGCTTCTCGTCATGCACCTGCACAGCGGGCATCTCGCGCACGCGGCAGGCGATGACGACGCTGTCCACCTCCGGCGCGGGGATGAAGGAGCGCGGAGGCACGTCGAGTACGATTGTAGGCTCCGTATAGTACTGCACGGCCACCGACAGGGCGCCGTAGGTGCGCGAGCCGGGCTGGGCGATCATGCGCTCGGCCACCTCTTTCTGCACCATCGTCACGAGCATCGTAATGGGCAGATGGCGCTCCAGCAGCGCCATGAGAATCGGCGTCGTGATGTAGTACGGCAGGTTCGCCGCCACCTTGAAGGGGCCGGGGCCCATGATCTCCGGGATATTGACCTTGAGGATATCACCGGGAATAATCTCAACATTCGGATAGGCCTTGAGAGTTTCTTTCAGCACGGCCGGCAGCTTCTTGTCGAGCTCAACGGCTTTGACCGTCGCCCCCGTCTCAGCAAGCCCTTGCGTGAGCGTGCCGATGCCCGGGCCGATCTCGAGCACGCGATCGCCCTCTTTCACTTCTGCCGCCGCCACGATGCCACGCACGATGCCCGCATCGATGAGGAAGTTTTGTCCCAGTTTCTTGCTCATGTGCAGGCCGAAGGCCTTGAGGATATGTGTCGTGACCTCGCGGCTCGCGATGACGGGCTGGAGAATCTTCTCGTCCTGCTGGTTCATTTTGACTCCTCCTGCAGCTGCCGCATGGCCGCCTCAAACTCCTCGCGCGTCACGCCATAGTGGTTGAGGCGCTTGAGGAAGGTCTTGGCATTGGCAAAGCCGATACCAAGAAGTGCCCCCGCCCGCGCACGGCGCTCTCCAGCTTCCGGCGTGCCCGACAAGCCGTTGACGATGAGGTCCGTGCTGCTGAATTCGTTGGACGGCTTCCAGTCGAGCATGCGCACCTTCGCGAGCGCCTGACGGATGGCTTCTGGCTTCGCCTGCTCCACGCCGATATCGTTATTGGCCGTCGCATCCTCCACGGGGATGAAGGCGTGCTTCGCCTCGGGGAAGCGGCGCGTGAGATACTTGCGGATGCGCTCGCCAGCAGCATCGGGGTCCGTGAGGATGATGATGCCGCGCTTCTTGTAGGCCTCGCGGATATTCGCGATGGCCTGCGGCTTCAGGTTGAAGCCCTCCGTGATGATGCAGTCGGCCTCCACCGCCTTGTCGATGGCGACGACATCCATCTTGCCTTCGACGACCAGTACTTCCTTAATCAATGCTCCTGTTTTCCTCCCTCTGTCAGCGCTTCAGGGCCTGCTGCACGCATTCCAGCACATCGGCATGGATGGCAGCCGGGTCACGCACCTGCCCATCCTCGCTGCACGGCACACGTTTCCAGCCGTAGCGCTGGGCAAAGTCACTGTAAGCCGCATGCACCTGCTCAAGATATTTCCGGTCGACCTCGTGGATATCCTCTTCCTTATCTTCCATGCGCGCGCGGCGCTGAATGAGGCGCGCGGCGGCCTCCGGCTCCATGTCGAGGAAAACCGTCAAATCCGACATGGGCAGGCCGAATTTCACGAGTTCCAGATCCCAGAGCCAGACGATGAAATCATCCTGCTTGCGCTCATCGGGAATCTTCACGTACTGATGCACGGCATTTGAGGCCACGTAACGGTCGGCGATGATGATGTCGCCCGCGTCGTACCATTTCTTCCACTTCGTGCGATAGGCCGCGAGACGGTCCACCGCAAAGAAAGTCGCGGCCTCATAGGCATTGACATCCTCAGGCTTGTGTCCGAAATCACCGCGCAGATACATACGCACGAGCGCCGACGACTCCGAGTCATAGTCCGGGTACGAGATAAGGTGCACCGGGTAATTGGCTTTCTTCATGGTATCATAGAGTAGCTTCGCCTGGGTTGCCTTGCCGGAACCGTCGCCAGCCTCCAGCACAATCAGCTTTCCTTTTGCCATATTTTTTCCTTTCCTCTATATCTTTGCTGTCAGCGCGATGCGCTGTCCCCCAATTTTTCTTCTGCGATAACCTGCAGCGTCTGCAGGCTGGCGTCCGCCGGCCCTACGACCTTCAAGCCCAGTGCCTGCATGGCGTGAATGTAGTGCAGCGTCTCGCCCGTGATGCGGTCGCCCGGCACGAGCAATGGGATGCCCGGCGGGTAGAACATGACCTGCTCCGCCGCCACACGTCCCACCGCTGCGACGAAGGGAACCTGCACCACGGGCGCGAAAAACGCCTCGCGCGGTGTCATGGCCTGTGGTGGCACAGTGGGCAATGCCACAGGCTGCGGACAGGCGGCGCACCCCTGATGCGTCGCCGCCAGGCCCTGCATAGCCTGCAAAAGACGACCGCAGGTCTCCTCGTCATCGGCGTAAGAGATAATAAAGAGCAGGTTGCTGGCATCCGATAGCTCGCACTGAATCTTATACGCATGGCGCAGGATATGCTCGGCTTCCGTCCCCGAAAGGCCGAGCCCACTCACCTGCACCGTGATTTTCGTCAAATCGAGCCCCGTAGCGCCCGGCGTATGCAACTCTGCCGGCATCAGCACGCGCAGCCCCGGCACCTGAGCCAGCCCACCGCGCAGTTTTTGCGCCAGCGCCACCGCCCGGCTGATGCTCGCGCGCCCGCTCTCGTAGAGCTGCAGGCGTGCGATGTCGAGGGAGGCCAGCAGCAGCTGGTTCGGGCTCGTGGACTGCAGCAGGCTCGCGGCCTGGCGGATGCGTTCGTGCTCCACACGCGGGCCCTTGACGAAAAGCATCGAGGTCTGCGTGAGCGAGCCCGTGATTTTATGCGTGCTGGAAGCCACCACATCCGCACCCGCATCGAGCGCCGAGAGCGGCAGCTCGTCACTGAAATGCAGATGCGGTCCGTGCGCAGCGTCGACGAGCAGCAACACGCCTCTTTCGTGCACGTAGTCGGCCACGGCACGCAAATCCTGCGTGACACCGTAATACGTAGGATAGACGAGCACAAGGGCCCTGGCCTCGGGATGCGCGGCGAGTGCCGCCTGAATCTCCGCCAGCGGCACGCCCATTGCGATGCCCCAGACGTCACTCACCTCCGGCTGCAGCCAGACAGGCCGCACGCCCGCAAGGATGCAAGCGCCGATGAGCGAGCGGTGAGCATTGCGCGGCAGCAGCACGGTGTCACCGGGGCGCAGCGTGCCCAGGAGCATCGTATGGTTGGCCCCCGTCGTGCCGTTGATCATGAACCATGCCGCATCCGCGCCATAGAGCTCTGCGGCCAGCTCCTGCGCCTCCCTGATGCACATGGTAGGCTCGTGCAGGTCATCGAGCTCCTCCATGAGTGAGACTTCCTCGCGCAGGCCCTCCTCCGTGATGAGCTGCCGCAGCAAGGGATGCGCGCCGCGTCCCTGCTTGTGACCCGGCGTATGGAAGGCCAACGCGCCATCCGCTGCGTAGGCCCGCATGGCCTCGGCGATGGGTGCCTTTTCCTGTCCTGTCGTGTTCATGCTTTCTCCGCCGGTTCCACCTCCACTGCCAGTTCCTGTCCCTTGGCGGCTAAGCGCGCGGCTTCCTGCCTGGCTTTAACCGCAGCCTCCTTGGCCTCTGCCGCCTTGCGCTCCTGCTGCCGCGCGGCCTGCACCTGGCGGGCCGCCTCTTTGGCCTGCTTTTCCTCGGCCGCCGCCCGGCTCACGTTGCGCTCGACGCGCAGGTGCACGCGCGTGCCCTTGCCCGGCTTCGACGTGACCTGCAGCTCCGCACCGATGAGACGCGCACGCTCCTCCATGCTGACCATGCCAAAATGACTCTCCTGGTTGCCGAGGCCATAGGCATCCTCATCGCCCTGCGCCTTCTGGTCTGCATCCATATCAAAGCCACAGCCATGATCCTCGATGAGCACGGACAATGCGCCTGTCGAATAGAGCATGCGCACCATGGCCTTGTTCTGACCAGAATGATGCGCCACGTTCGCGAGCGCTTCCTGCACGATGCGGAACACCGCGATCTCGACGTGCTTCGGCAGGTCGTAGCGCTTACCATCCGCCTCGAAACGCGCGTAGACAATACCGCGCTGGGCGAGCTTCTGCACGAGCTGGCTCAGTGCCGCCTCCAGGCCGAGGTCGTCGAGCGCCATCGGCCGCATATCGAAGATGACCTGACGCACGCTCGTCAGGCAGTCGCGGATCTGCTGGCGCAGTTCCTGCAGTGAGTGCTTGGCCTCGTCCGGGTCGTAGTCCACGAGTTTCTCCACGATGGAGGTCTGGAAGATGAGGTTCGCCATGTCCTGCGCAGGGCCATCGTGCAGCTCGCGCGAGAGACGATAGCGTTCCTCTTCCTGCGCGCGGATGATGCGCGCGCCCACAAACTTGTCTTTCTGCACGGCCTCGATTTTCCACACGACGCCGTTGAACTGATTCGCGAGGTAGGAGAGCACGGAGCCGATGGCCAGGGCCAGATGTTCTGCCTGATCCAGCAGGCCGCCGAGGCGGCGCAGGCGCAGTTCCATGTTGTCGCGCTGGAGGCGCAGCTGCTGTTCCTTGTCGCGCTCGACGCCGAGCTCTACCTGCACGTTCTTTACTTCTTCGTAGCTCGCGCGAATGCGTTCCTCCGAATAATGGGCGAAGTTGCCCGAGACGCGCACGAGCTCCTGCTTTTTCTTCTGTTCCTCCACCGCGAGGACGTCGACGCGGTCGATGACCTCGCGCGTCTGTTTTTTCAGCTCATTGAGCTGGCGACGGCAGGCCTCCACTTCCTCTTTGGCCGTTTCGTAGATCTCGAAGACCTGTGCCTTGTTATCCTCGATCGTATGGATGGTACTGGTCAGGATTTTCTTCAGCGAGCCATCCCCGGCGAGTTCCTGCTCCACCGCATCGGCATCCTGTTGCCGCTCCATCAGCATCATCTCCTCTTTAAAATATCAATCCATTCTATTTTACCCAAAAGAAGCCCGCAGGTAAAGTCTCTCTGCACTTGCTTTTCCCTGCATTTACCGATAAAATATAAAAGGTATAATGTTAATGGATGAAAGGTGAGCAACTATGAGTATTTTCTCGCGTTTCCTGCCCAAGCGGAAACCGGTAGAAATCAAAAATAACATCCCGAAGGAAAAAGCGAATATCCGCAAGACCTTCGGCGTCTACTGCCATGCCCATCACGGCACGAGCGGCGATAAGCTCTGCCCGAAGTGCACGGCACTCCTCGCGACGGTCATGACGAAAATGGGGCGGTGCCGGTATGGCATCACGAAGCCCATTTGCGACCGCTGCCAGTTCGCGGACCAGTGCTTCGGCGTCAACCAGGCCCGCGACTTCCTGCGCATCATGCAGTCGGCCCAGAGCCGCATGTGGCTACGCCACCCCGTCATGGCCTTCAAGCACAAGATGGCCAGCTGGGGCGTCGACTACGCCTACATGAAGCACGAAAAAGACCTCGAGGCCAAGGCCAAGGCGAAAAACGAAGCCGCCAAAAATCGCGCCAAGGATCGCAAGAACAAGAAATAACTCCCGCGCACAGAAGCGCCAGGCATCAGCCCTTCAGCTGGTGCCTGGCGCTTTTTGCTGTCAAATTTATCCGGGAAAATCTTTATCTCTCACCGGCCTGTCCGCCCGGCACGACATGCAGGCGCGTGCGGCGCGGTGCTGGCTTCTCCGGTTCCGGCTTTTGTGCCGGCTTCTCGAAGGTATGCTTACGGCCATGGTCAGCGATGTTCGTGAGCATGCCCATGGCCATCATCGAGACGAGCAGCGACGAGCCGCCGTAGCTGATAAAGGGCAATGGCACGCCGATGACCGGCAGGGTGCCGCTGACCATGAGCATGTTGACGATGCCCTGACCCACGATGAGAATCATGATGCCCGTCGCGAGAATCTGTCCGAACGTATCCTGCGCGCGGTTCGCCACGCGAATGCAGTAGACGAGCAGCAGCGTGTAGAGCAGGAAGACGAAGCAGGCCCCCGCAAAGCCGTGCTCCTGGCAGAAAATCGCGAACGCGAAATCCGTATGCGCCTCCGGCAGGTACTGGTACTTGCTCACGCCCGCGCCAAAGCCCATGCCGAAGAACCCGCCCGAGCCGATGGTCGCGAGCGACTGCACGGTCTGATAGCCGACGTGCTGCGGATCGCTCCAGGGGTCGAAAAAGACCTTCATGCGCTCCAGACGGTAGGGGCTGCTCAGGATCATGGCCACGACGCCCACGGGCAGAAGGCACAGCAGGACGCGGCTGATCTTGTCCACGCCCACGATCAGGAACATCACGAGCGGCACGCCAGCCACGACGCAGGCCGTGCCCATATCCGGCTCCTTGTAGACGAGCGCGGCCATGAGCAGGATGCAGAAAATCTGCAGCGAGAGAAACGAGGCTTTCCGCTTGCGGTGCACGCAGGCCGCCAGATAGGCCGCCGCGAGCATCAGCGAAATCAGCTTCGCGAACTCCGCAGGCTGGATGCTGACCGGCCCAATGTAGAGCCAGCGCTGTGCGCCGTTAACGGTACGGCCAAAAGCCAGTACGCAGACGAGCATGATGAGCACGCCGAGCAGCATGGGCAGCATCCAGCGCCGCCAATGCTCATAGTTCAGGCGGCGACAGAGAATGAAGGCCACAATACCCAAAGCCAGCACAGCCAGATGCTTTTTCAGAAAAAAGAACGGTGTCTGGTAATCGTGCGTCGCCAACACGAAACTGGAGCTGAAGACATTGATCGTCCCGAGCACCAGCAGGATGGCCATGATGACGATGATGGGCTCACTGTCGTTGTGCCAGAGGGTTTTACGAATGCGCATCGTACCGCCTCCTCAGCGGAAAATCACTTCGCAACGATTGATTTTTTCGCCGAAGCCGCTGAACTTGCGCTCATACTCCGTCTCGATGTTGTCGGGGCGATTCTCGGCGTGCAGGTCGTAGGAGACATCGCGCACCTCCAGCCCCGCCGCCTCGAACTGTCCCAGCGAGAAGTCGAAGAGCGGCCGGTTGTCCGTCTTGAAATGCAGCTCGCCCGGCTTCTTCAGCAAGCGGCGGTATTTCTCCAGAAAATTGACGTGCGTAAGCCGGCGCTTCGCGTGGCGCTTCTTCGGCCAGGGGTCGCAGAAATTGATGTAGAAGCGATCCACCTCGCCCGGCGCAAAAATCTCCTCGATGTGATTGATATCGAAGACCAGCAGGCGCACGTTCGAGAGCTCCAGCTCCGCCACCTTCTTCGCGGCGGAGTAGAGCACATCCTGCTGCATCTCAATGCCGATGAAGTTGATCTCGGGATGACGTGCGGCCATGCCCGTGATGAAATCGCCCTTGCCCGTGCCGAGCTCGACATGCAGCGGTGCCTCGCGCTCGAACCACTCCTGCCAATGTCCCTGGCGTTCCTCACCGATGCTCATATCGCGGCTGATGACGAACGCATCGAAATCATGTATGGCCTGGTCAACCCAGGGCTTTCTCCTTAAACGCACAATTCTCTCCTTCCTTATGCCTTGGCACGCTTTTTCTTGTCGAGGTTGTATTTCTTCAGGTAGCGGTAGAGCGTCACACGGCTCACGTTCAGCAGGTTCGCCATGCGGCTCACGTTGCCGCCCGCCGACTTCCATGCCTTCAGGAAGACATTGCGGTCCTCTTTCCAGCGGTTATCCGGCCGGATATCGCCCATGAGGTTGATGTCCTGCGGCATGATAGCCTCTGCCTGCGTATTGAAGAACGCCTGCTCCAACACGGTCTGCAGCTGCTTGATGTTGCCCGGCCAGTCGTAGTGGCTGAGCTTGTCGATGGTCTCCCCGGGGAGCTCTTTCTCCTCCATCTGGTGCTGTACGGCCAGTTCCTTGATGATATGGCGCGCGAGAACGGGGATATCCTCGCTGCGTGCCCGCAAGGGCGGCAGGCGCAGTACGCTGCGCGAAACGAGGTCGTAGAGCGGACGCGCGAAGAGGCCGCGCTCCGTGAGACGCTTGAGGTCGCTGTCGCAGGCCGCGATGATGCGCACGTCGATGGGGCGCTCCACATCCTCGCCCAGACGGCAGGTAACATTCCTCTCCAGCGCGTCTGCGAGCTTCAGCGCGATCTGCTTCGGCATGCGCTCGATTTCATCGAGGAAAAGCGTGCCGCCCGAGGCAAGCTCCAGCCGGCCCTGATGGCTAACCTCATGCCGTACGCTGCCAAAGAGCTCCTGCTCCAAAAGCTCCGGCGTCGTATCGCCACAGCGCAACGTGATGAGCGGGCCTGCCGCACGATGGCTGGCCTGATGCAGGCCGTGGGCCATGCGCTGCTTGCCTGTGCCCGGTTCGCCCTGGATGAGCACGTGGTGCTTGTTGCGCGCCGTGCGTTCCGCCTTGCTGATAAGCGAATGGAAGGCCGCACACTCACCAACCATTGAGGACAGACTGTACTTCGCCGTATAGCCCGCCGCATGCGCCACGAGCGTACGCAGATCCTCGATGGGCATGGAGACGACGGCCACGGCCTTGACGACATTGTCCTTGTCGCGCTCCAGCGGCACGACCGTCGTGATATCTTCGTAGGTCTTGCTGGGAGTAATCCACGTCACTTCTTTATTGTAGGAAGGAACGCCACGGAACCCCTTGATGATCGGCGTATGGCGGTAGTTCGTAATCACCTGGTTCAGGTTGCCATGGCGGCGAATATCGGTCTGCTTCTCCATGCCGATGCCCTCCAGGCGCTTGTAGCCGAGCTCATTGGCATAGGCCACCTCGCCACCCGGCAGCACATGGTAGACCGCGAAGGGCGTCGCATCGAGGATGGCCTCCTGTGCGCTCTGACGGCTGCGCTCCGCCATGTGGAGCTCCAGCGCATTCTTCATCGTGAGCAGCAGCGCGATGACCGCGTCCTGCGGCATCACGATCTGCTCCATGGAGACCAGCGTGATGATGTAGCGGAACTCGCCCGAGACAAAGACCGGCGCCGAGCAGGCATCACCGAGCTGGCATTCCTCGACCCACATCTCCGGGCCGAACAACCAGAACGGCGTCTGATGCTCGCAGGCGATGCTGATGCTGGAGGTTCCCACTTCCTCCACACCCACGCGCACGCCCTCGATTTCGCCCGGCGTCATCTGGTAGAAAGGCAGCGAATAGCTCTTGAGCACCACGCAGTCTGCATCCACGAGCAGCAGCGAAAGATTATACTCCTGGAAGAGCTCGCGGATGGACTCGCTGATGTTGCCCATGTACTCGATGGCCGCCCGGTTCTTGCGCTGCCGATGCTGGAACTCTGCCGGATCCAGCCGATGCGACGTATCCATCTTATCCCGGGCGATGCCCAGATCCTGGCTCTTGCGCCAGGACTCGGCCACCCAGGGATGCACATTCGGGTCGGTGATGCCATTGTCGACGAATTGGCGATAATAACCCTCCAGTTTTTCCCGGCTGCGATGTTCTCTGATCATGCCGTCAACCCCCTGTTTATCCTGATATTTTTATCCCGTATATGAGGAAATGTATTCCCTAATTTACAATTCAAGCATTTTATTATAACACAATCGCCATTAGTTGTAAATCTTTGCCAATTCCCTCCCGCAAATGCTATAATGAAAAGGATTTATAGCTTTTGATGAAGGAGTCTGTAACATGGCCAAACAGTATAAAAAATTACAGCAGAAAATCTATCCCAAAGAAGAAAATGAGAAGAAGACCCAGCGGAAGCCCGGCAAGGACTACCTGCTGCTCGGCGTCCTCATCTTCACCATCGTCGTCACGATCGGCGGCTGGGGCTCGCTCGACAACTGGAACCGCGTGATGTACGTGCTGCTGGACTTCTCCCTCGGCCTGACGTATCTCAGCCGTCACGCCAAACTCTCGGAGGTGCAGAAG
The DNA here is from genome assembly GCA_002350105.1 of Selenomonadaceae bacterium UBA2897. GTDB lineage: Bacteria > Bacillota > Negativicutes > Selenomonadales > Selenomonadaceae > UBA2897. The sequence goes on from DEDT01000002.1 coordinate 119,449, forward strand.
GTCTTCGTCGACCGCGCCAGCTTCATCAGCATCGGCTTCGCCGTGGCGATGTTCCTCGTCGTCCTCGTCAAGCGCTTCACGGAGTAAGCCGCATCACCCACAACCAGGCAGAGCCGTTGCACGCAAGCGCGCGCAACGGTTTTTCTTATGCAAAA
>DEDT01000006.1 GCA_002350105.1 Selenomonadaceae bacterium UBA2897
TAAGTCCTCGTGAACCTCGGAGAAATAGATGACCGTCACCGTATCCTCGAGCGTCACATGGCGATGATGCATGCGCTCGAAATCCGCCACGAGATCCTCGCGCGTATTGATGCCCGGATCCTGATGCTCAAGGTCCTCGCTGTTCAGCGTCGCCATCGTCTTCACGCGCACCTTATCGACAATCGCCGTATAGAGCTTATGCTTCGGCTCGTACTTCTTGCCCACCGTCACCCAGACGATGGAATGTTTCGGATAGAGGGCACTCACGTCGCCCAGTTTCACCGTGCAGTTCTTCGTGCGCTCCATGAGCATCTTCTTATGCTTCGGTGTCTCGAAATTCAAAGCCATCATAATGATCCATCTCCCATTCATGCAACGGCCGCAGCCGATTATTTACTGATCTGTTGTTCTTTTTTCGCTTCTATAGGGCGTTTTTCCTGCTGTCTGGCCGGGAATTTTTTCGCAGGATGTGCCTTTTCCTTTCGTTTTCCATTTTCTGTGCTACAATGGATAGACAACGAAGGATTCTGTCTTTTTTTAAGGAGGCAATATCGATGCAACGTATGATGAAGATCTTCGCCATGGCAGCCCTGCTAATCGCCGCCATGGCGCTGCCGGCTTTTGCGGCGGATGCTCCGCAGCGTCCCATTTTATCTGTGGACGGTACCGGACAGGCCGAGGCGGCACCGGATACGGCAACCGTCGTACTCGGCATCACGACGCACGCCCGCGACGCGGCCACGGCACAGAACGACAATGCCCACACCGCGGGCCTGATTCAGCAGTCTGTACAGGCCGCGGGCATTCCGGCCAGGGATATTCAGACCACGAACTATTCCTTCCGCCCGACCTATCGTACGGAGGATAATCGTCGCAACGAAATCGACGGCTACACCGTAGATAACTCCATCGTCGTCACCGTACGCGACATCAGGAAAACCGGCAAAGTCATCGACGCCGCACTAAAAAGCGGGGCCAACGCCGTGAATTCCCTGAGCTTTGGTGCCAGCGACACGAAAGCGGTACGTCAGGCCGCCCTGCAAAAGGCCTGTGCCGATGCCCGTGCCAAGGCGGAAATCATTGCCAGGAGCCTCGGCTGCCGCATCGTGGGCATCCAGAACGTCAGCGAGAATACAGGCGACCTGAGCCCGCGCCGCTACAACGGCCCGATGCTCATGATGGCCAAGGCCGGCAGCGCGGCGGATACACCCATCGAGGCCGGTACGCTCACGCTGCATGCAAACGTACATATTGACTTTATCCTCGCCAACGCCTAACATAATAGGAGGCTAACCGCAAAAACGGGGGCCCGACAGCGTAACCTGCCGTCAGGCCCTTTTATTTTACTATGTTAGGAGTCCTGCATTCATGACAGCAGCCCAGACCGCGGCCCCGGCCGCTCCCAGGCGCAAGCCGCGCCTCGCCGCCATCGAGTACATCCGCGGCATCTCCATGATCGGTGTCATCGCGATTCACATCGGCTCGCAGTACATCGTCAATACCTCGGCCAATATCCATCTCGTGGCGCTCATGGAGATTGTCTCGCGCTTCAGCGTACCGATTTTCTTCTTCATCTCGGCCTTCGGTCTCTTCTACAACCTCGACATGAGCGCGAAGTTCGACTATGGCTTCTTCCTCAAGAAGCGCTTCAAGGCCGTGCTCATCCCCTACCTCGTGTGGTCGGTCTTCTACATCCTGCACGACGGTATCTTCTACCACACGGGTTTCCCGGACACCATGCGGCTCGGCGGGCTGCTGCTCTTCGGCGCGGCGAAATACCAGCTCTACTTCCTCGTGATCCTCTTGTGGTTCTACCTGCTCATGCCGCTCTGGATCTACTGGGTAAAGCGCATCGGCCCAAAAGGCTTCGCGGGGCTGATGATCCTGCAGATCGCCTTCGACTACTGGTCGAGCTATAGCGTCGGCTTCAACACCTACGTCTACGGCCTGCCCGACGGCTCGCTGCTGAAGCCCTTCCTCATGTACCGCCTCAACTACTGGGTCATGCACTACCTCTTCATCTTCCTGCTCGGCGGCTGGCTCGCGCTGCACATGGAGCAGTTCTACGCCTTCATGCGGGAAAAACGCCGCTTCATCACGCTCGTGTTCTGGGCCTCACTCGGCTCCCTGCTCTGGTACTACTACCACCTGCTCTTTAAAGAAGGCTACACGGCGCTCGAAGCCATCAACACGGCGCACCAGCTCTCGCCGGAAGGTATCTTCTACACCCTCGGCGCCTCGCTCTTCTTCTTCACGATCTTCACCTACCAGAAATATCCGCAGGCCCTCAATCCCCTGCTGCACATCCTGGGCAAGCACTCCTACTTCGCCTACCTCGTGCACCCGCTCTTCATCGGCTACATCGCCATGTACCTGGAACACCACGGCATCATCCTCACGGCACCACTCACGATCGCCATGTTCCTCGTCGTCCTGACCCTGAGCATCCTCGCCGCAATCCTCTGCCGCAAGCTCGGCCAGCTCATCCCGATTATCAACATCCTCACGATCGGCTCTTTCCCCAAAAAGAAAAAAGCCTAACCAAACTAACCCACAAACCAAAAATCTCCTGCCAGCGCAGCGCTGCAGGAGATTTTTTACTGCCACGAATATCATCGTCATGAGCCCCAGTGAAAACGGAACCCTGGCGTGGGCTTTATGTTATTTTTGTTATTTTACCCAACCAAGGCAGTCTCTTTAGCCAACGCATGCTCTACCAGCTTGTTGATAGAAATATGTGCTTTTTTTGCTGCAATCGCCACGCGGCTATGTAATTCTGGTGAAATACGAACGGTAAATGTTCCCGAATACGGTTTCTCCGGCTCTACACCATCCTCCCGACACCAGTCGATATAGTCATCAACAGAACCGTGGAACGCCTGTTCGATTTCCTGCACCGATTCCCCCTCAAAAGTAATCACATCGCGCGTGTTAACGACCTCGCCATGGAAAATATGTGCCTCGTCGTCATACTCCACCATGCCAATATAGCCCTTATATTTCATCATGTTCCATAACCTCCTTCGTCACGCCCGCTGTCTGCAAGAACCTGCGTACCGATTTTACGGCACCCTTATCTGTTGTATTCTCAGGATGCGGACGATGAAATACCGCACGTACACCATTGAGTTTTACACGTACACGTGAGCCATTGCCTTCGCTGATTTCCGCGCCCAACGCCAGCAACATGATCTCAATATCGGACCAGGCAATCCCTGAAAGCAAAGGATCATGCCATATACGCTGCCATGTTTTTAAATGTTTCTTATTTATATAATTTATGATACCACTATATGATACTATCAGCAAGCAAATTATTATCCTGCTTCTGGTGAGGTGCGGGCGGGGTGCCCTGGCAGCGGAGTGGAACACTGCAACCGGCGCAGCCGGCGGCCCTCCCTTCTCTGTCACTACCGCCCCATGACGCTCCCCTCCGGATGCGCCACGGCGATAGACTGGAACTCCACGCGCGAGAGGACTTTATCGCTCATCTCTCCCGCCACGGCGCTCTGGTCGTAGTTGCCACACTTGAAATAAAACACCTTATCCGGCACCGTCACCTCATGCTCGTAGACGACCTCGCCGTTGATGCGCACCTGCAGCTCACCGTCCTCCTCACGCAGCTGATAGAAAAAAGGTTCCCCCAATGCGATGGGCACGGCGAGGGGCGTCGAATGACCGTGACCGCGCTCCGTCTCGTAGAGCACGCGCAGATTGCCGCCCAACTTGTTCTCCGGCGTATAGCCGAGCGTGATGATGGGAATGCCATCCGTCATATTATAGACCTGCCCGATGACCACGTTGCGCGAATCCGCCTGTCTGACGCGCAGGCAGCACGTCAATGTATGCTGTCCCTCAGGCATCCAGCAGGCGCGCTTCCCCTGCCCATTGAGCTCACGCAGCTCCGAGCGCGGATGCTTCGAATGACGCGACGTCGTCCCCGTCGCAATATCGGCAAACCCCAGCCAATCATCATCCGTACGATAAAAATAAGGACTGCGCCGCGAGGAAAGCCTCTTTCCCTCATCATACTGTGCCCCATCCGGCTCCATCAGCCGCCACTGCGTCCAGTCAATCTGCACCGCCTCCGCCGGCCGCAGACCATAAAGCGATATCGCACTGCCCAAACCAGCAGCCGCCACAGCCAGCCCGAAAATTTTACGCCATTTCACGCCCATCATACCTCCACAACAATATCTCCATTCCGACTATAATGTATAATTATCGCCAAACTCTGTCAAGCCCGTTATAAGCCAGAAACCAAGGTGCGGGCGGGGTGCCCTGGAAGCAGAGCGAAACACAAAAAACACAAAGGCCGCCAGCCCTTGCCTTGGCAAGAAACTGACGGTCTCTGTGTTTTATATGGCTGACTTGCTATGCTTGTTTATAGCTTTTTATCTATGCAGACCGTGTAGGTTTCTTCCATATATAATGGAGTTTTACACATATTCCTATTATTACTTGGGTCAAAATTTGGTCAAAGAAAAGCCTCCCTGCACGTCTGCA
>DEDT01000052.1 GCA_002350105.1 Selenomonadaceae bacterium UBA2897
CTTTGGTATGATGAAATCTTTGTTTTCTGAAAAAAATTACACTTTTCCCTCATAGTAAAAGAAAAAGCCCCGCAAAAACTTGCGGGACTCATGCTTTCAAATGGTGATCCACCGGGGAATCGAACCCCGAACCTACTGATTAAGAGTCAGTTGCTCTGCCAGTTGAGCTAGTGAACCATGGTGATCCACCGGGGAATCGAACCCCGAACCTACTGATTAAGAGTCAGTTGCTCTGCCAGTTGAGCTAGTGAACCATCATCTATTTGCTTGTCTGCCGATTGCTTATCTATCGCAACCAACAAATAGTATTATATCCATTCGCTATGCATCTGTCAACCATAAATTTTGATAAATTAGGAAAACGCTGATTAATTGAGCTGGTCCAGATTGTCGTAGATTTTTTGTCTGGGCTAGGAAGTGGCTCGAAGGCATAGCGGTGCTATGTCGAGAGCCACTGACGACGACCAGGCGAAAAAGATGCGGCAAGATGGGCTGGCGATTTAATCAGCTTTTCCTTAGCGCTTAACGATGAAATTTCTCGCCCGTCAGCATCTCATAGGCTTCTTTGTACTTCGCAATCGTCTTGTCGATGATATCCTGCGGCAGCTCATAGTCGCTGTCCGGGTTGGCCTTCAGCCAGTCACGCACGAACTGCTTGTCGTAGGACGGCTGCGACTGGCCGGCCTGATAGCCCTTGGCCGGCCAGAAGCGGGAGCTGTCCGGCGTGAGCATCTCATCGCCGAGTACGATGTTGCCCTGCGGGTCGAGGCCGAACTCGAACTTCGTATCGGCGATGATGATGCCGCGCGTGCGCGCATAGTCAGCGCACTTCTTGTAGAGCGCGATCGTGTAGTCGCGAATCTTCTCTACATACTCCCTGCCCTTGCCAGGGAACTTCTTGTCAACATAGGCTGCGCCTTCCTCGACGGAGACGTTCTCATCGTGGTCACCGAGCTCCGCCTTCGTGGACGGCGTGAAGATGGGCTCCGGCAGCTGCTGGCACTCCTGCAGGCCGGAGGGCAGCTCGATGCCGCAGACCGTGCCGTTCTTTTTGTAGCTCTCCCAGCCCGAGCCCGTGATATAGCCGCGCACGATGCACTCCATCGGGATCATCTCGAGCTTCTGGCACTTCATCGCACTGCCCTGGAACTGCGGCTGCTGGAAGAACTCCGGCATATCCTTGTTGTCGACAGAGAGCATGTGGTTCGGCAGGATATCCTTCGTATAGTCAAACCAGAAACGGGACATCTGGGTCAGAACGGCACCTTTATCCGTGATCTTGTTCTTCAGGATGTGGTCAAAAGCCGAGATGCGGTCGGTGGCCACCATGATGATGCTGTCCCCGGCATCATAGACCTCGCGCACCTTGCCAGACTTGAATGGTTTGTACTCTTTCATCTGTTGCAGTCCTCCCAAATTCAAACAGTGGAATCTTACCTATCCAGTATAGCATAAACTGCGTGAAAAAGCTCTTCTTTTCCCGTAAAAAATGTCATATGTCCTTGACTCATGTGATTTCAGGGCATAAGAAAACTGCCAGCAGCTTATGCCACTGGCAGCCATTTGAGTTAAGCTTCAGGCTTTTTGTGCGACTTGGCAGGATCGGCGATGCGCTTGTCCGCGCCTTTGATGTGCGCGCCGAGCCATTTTACGAGGAAGTCGAGCAATTCTTCGATGTACTGATCCTGATTCTCATCCACCTTTTTCAGGTCAGCCGCATCGAGCTTTGCCACGAAAAGCTTGTGTGCCCGCTTCTCACTCCAAATGTGCTGGAAGCCGATGCTCTCCATGTACTCCTCTTCATGGGCAAAATGCGTCTTCGTATATTCGCGCAGCTCGTTGATCAGGTCGACAATCTTGTCGTATTTATCGGTCACCAGTTCATCATGCAGCAGATCATAGGTCTGATTCGCCAGCTCAAAAAGATGCTCATGCTCCTTATCGATCTGCTCAATGCCCGTCAGATAATCTTCCGTAAATTCGTACTTCATGGTTGACACGCTCTTTTCTTTCCCCGCTCCAGGGGCAAAAGCCTCAAATGCCTGCCCAGCGAAATACCGCTAAAATCGCCAGCGTTCCCTTAAAAGGCAGATATATCCCCCAAACCATAAATCATCAAAAAACCCACCAGGATGAGGACTGCACAGCCAAAGATATACATGGCCAGCAGGCCACCCGACAGAATTTTGCCGTTGCTGAGCTTCCTGACCGGATAATGGTCATGCCCCACGTAATAACCCATCGCCGAGTAGCAACCGAAAAAGAAACCGAATATCGAGACAATGAGCAGCCCGACGATGACGTCTATGGGTGGCATGGGAATCATCCTCTTTCTTCAAATCCAAAACAGAAAGCATCTATCACTATCATAGCAATCGTACAGCTTTTGTCAAATGTTATATGGCGCAAAAAGTTTCCGCAGGTAACTCACACCCTTGTGCATCGTGCGCAGCAGCGGCTCCATGAGCTTCGGCTGGCGAATGACGAGATTGAGTACCTTGCGCCGCAACTGACGGTAATCGTCGTCGAATACACTGAGCTCACGCTCCATATCGGTCTCGACGGAGACAGCTGGGATCTTCGAGGGCTTAATCTCCGAGGCGCGGCCGATAATCTCTACCTCATCGCCACGGAACGGGATATAGACCTCTTCACCGCATTCCTTTTGGATGCGTTCCTTCAGCGCCTCCTGCGACTGCGACTCGCCGTGCACGATGAATACCTTGGCCGGCTTCGGATTCTGCATGTGGCTGACCCATTCGATCAGGCCGTTCTGGTCCGCATGTGCCGAGAAGCCATCCAAAGACTTGATCTGTGCCCGCACGACGACCTCTTCACCCAGCACGCGCACGCGCTTGATGCCATCGACAAGGCGTCTGCCGAGGCAGCCCTCCGCCTGATAGCCGATGAAGAGGATCGTCGACTCCGGCCGCCACAGGTTGTGTTTCAGATGATGCAGGATGCGGCCTGCATCCGCCATGCCCGAGGCCGAAATGATGATGGCCGAGCCCTGCTCGCTGTTGAGTGCGCGGGATTCCGCCGCCGTCCGGCAGATACGCACCTGCGGGAAGTTCGGCACATGACCGCTCTTTTCAAAGAGCTGGATGGCCTCATCGTCGAAGTCGCGCACATGGTTCATGAAGATGCGCGTCGCGTTGATGGCCAGCGGGCTGTCGAGAATGATCGGCACATCCTCGTCAATGCGCCCCTCTTTCCACAGACGGTAGAGGTAATATAGCAGGGTCTGCGTGCGCCCCACGGCAAAGGCCGGAATCACGAGGTTACCGCCACGGTCCATCGTATCGTTGATGATTTCCGATAGTGCCGTTTCCTTGTCGTAGACCTGATGCAGGCGGTTGCCGTAGGTAGACTCGACGAGCACGAAGTCTGCGCCGTCGATATAGGTTGGATCCTTGATAATGGGCTGGTTGCACTGGCCGAGATCCCCCGAGAAGACGAGCTTCGTCGTCTTGCCCTGCTCGGTGACCCAGAGCTCGATGATGGCTGAGCCGAGGATATGGCCGGCATCGCGAAAGACCGCACGGATATTATCCGTCAGCTGCAATTCCTTGCCGTAGGGCACAGGTTGGCACTGCTTGATAGCCTGAGCCGCATCCTCCAATGAGTAAAGGGCCTCCACAGGTGCCTCGCCGCTGCGCCGTCCCTTGCGGTTGAGCATCTCCGTATCCGCCGCCTGAATATGCGCGGAGTCCGGCAGCATGATGCTCACGAGGTCGCAGGTCGCAGACGTCGCATACACGGGACCCTGGTAGCCCTCACGCACCAGCTTCGGGATGAGACCGCAGTGATCGACGTGTGCATGCGTAAGCAGCACACCATCAATCTCCGACGGGCGGAACGGGAACTCCTCGTGGTTGAGATCGCGGGTCCGCCGCGCACCTTGGAACATACCGCAGTCAATAAGGAAATTATTGTTCTCCGTCTGCAGCAGGTAGCAGGAGCCTGTCACCGTGTGCGCGGCACCGATAAATTCGAGTCGCATAAGATCACTCCTTCAGTGCAAGTAGAAATGGCAAGTCGGCATTCCAGCCGACATTTTTTATTTTTCTACTCTTAATATTCGCACTTTAGGAATTTTTCTCCTGCTTTTGAACAAAAGTCTTATGCGATTTTATCGATTTTGTTTTATTTCATCGTCGTGCGTTATTCCTCGCCGATGATGCGCACTTCCGGCTGCAGGTCGACACCATGCGCTTCCCTGATGCGGCGCTGTACCTCGTGGATGAGGCCGAGCACGTCGGCAGCCGTTGCGCCGCCCTTGTTCACCACGAAACCCGCATGTTTCGTAGAGACCTGCGCGCCACCGACCGAGAGTCCCTTGAGCCCCGTCTGATCGATGAGCGTGCCCGCATAGTAGCCCGTCGGGCGCTTGAACGTACTGCCCGCGCTCGGCATCTCCAGCGGCTGCTTGCTCTCGCGGCGCTGCGTGTAGTCCGCAATCTTCGCATCGATGGCGGCCTTATCGCCCGGTTGCAGCAGCAGTTCGACCTCGTAGACGGCCTCGCCATTGGTCTGGAAAATGCTGTGGCGATAGCCGAGCTCCAGCTGCTCGCGGCTGTAGCTATGTGTCCCGCCCAGTTTGTCCACCGTGCGCACCATATCCGCCACGTTCTTCATCTCGCCATCGTAGGCACCGGCATTCATGAAGATCGCGCCGCCGATGCTTCCCGGGATGCCACAGGCGAATTCCAAACCCGTGAGGCTGTGTGCCGCCGCTGCGGCCGAGACATCCTTCAGGAGTGCACCCGCCCCGGCAACGAGGCGATTGCCCTCCACGCGTACGGAAGACATCGGGCCGTTGAACTTCACCACGGCGCCGCGGATTCCCTTGTCACGCACGAGCACGTTCGAGCCATTGCCGAGAATCACGAGGGGCAGTTCATATTCGTGAATGAGGCGCAGCACCTGCTGCAGTTCCTCCACCGTCGACGGGAAAATCAGGAAATCCGCCGGCCCGCCGATCTCGAACGTCGTATGGAGCCTCATCGGCTCATCCATGAGGAACTGCTCCGGGCGCAGGAAACCCTGGCACTTGGCGATAAACGCCGCTTTATCTTCTTTATTCAATGGTATTACCCCTTATCTCAAAATGATTCAATCCACAATATTGCCATCCATGCGCAGGCCCGGACCGTCATTGGCGAGTCCCGGGAAGCCCAGCTGGCGCTCGGCTTCGTAGGCGACGATGGCCACGGAATTGGAAAGGTTCAGGGAGCGCGCCCCCGCCACCATGGGGATGCGCAGCGTATATTCCCAGTTATCCTTGAGAATATGCTCCGGGATGCCTGCCGTCTCCTTGCCGAAGACGAGCAGGTCATCGGGGCCATAATGTACATCGCTGTAGCAGTGCTTCGCCTTTTTTGACAAATAATAGAACTGATGCCCCGCGTACGCCTGCAGGACCTCGTCGAAATTCTCATGCACGTGCACGTTGACCAGATGCCAATAATCGAGACCGGCACGCTTCAGATGCTTGTCATCGATGGAAAAGCCCAGGGGCTTCACCAGATGCAACTCAATGCCCGTGTCGGCACAGGTGCGGGCGATATTGCCCGTGTTGCCGGGAATCTCCGGCTCTATCAAAACGATATGCAAAAAAACACACCTCAAAATACATATTTCTCACCGCAGGCCAATAGCCTGTAAGCCTTTATATTATAGCTGTTAACGCAAAGAAAAACAAGCAGGGGGATGCGGCAACGCTTTCTTATTCTATCTTTCTTATGCTATAATGTCCTATATAACGAAATTATGCGGAAATCTGGTATCATCTATGAAAAAGTTTCTTATTTTTGCACTGCTGATTCTCTTCTTCACCCTCACCTCACTGTTCACGATCGAGAAGGGTGATTTACTGGGCTTGAACCGCATTGCGCTGCAGGCCACCTTTCAGGAGAAGGACGGCCAGCTGCAGCTCAGCTGGGAGCGTCTGCCCTACCCCTGCTTTTACCGGGTCGATACCCTCGTCCCCACCACGGGGCTCGTCGCGGGCGAGGAACAGTACAAGCTGCTCGACAGCCAATACACGATGCGCGCGAGCTGTGAACTCCCGGGCACGGCCATCCCCGTCGTATACCGCGTGTCCGCCTTCGGCATGTTCGGCCAGCTCACGGCGCCTTCCGAGCCTGTGGCCAATCCCGACTATCCTGATCCGGTGCGCCCCATGATTATTTCCCATTACGATGCCAGCGATCCGGCCAGCCTCATGCCCTTTCTCATCTGGCATAAGGTGCCGGGCGCCGTCTGCTATGAGGTTGAGCTGCTCAGCGCACCGCCGGCCAGCGAAGGAGGCACGGAACACGATGCGGCCGCACATCTGGAGAGCACGCATCAGATCTTTACGAATGGCTGGCAGGCCGATCTGAAGAAATATCAGGATAAAGGCCGCATCTGGTGGCGCGTACGTGCCCTCGACCTGCACCTCCTGGCCATCGGCGAATGGTCCACGGCCGAGCCGCTCACCATCGACCCCGCACGGCAGGCACCGCGCGCGCCCATGCTCAACAACTACGATATCATGCCAGGCGCAAAGATGCCCGTCTACCCCGTCTACCACTGGATTCCGCTGCACGACATCATGCACTATGAGGTGGAGCTCATGACGCAACCGCCCGCTGAGGAGCACTGCAATCAGCCTGATCCGAACCGCGTTTGGTCGCGCATCGTGGACAGCGCCACGGCCTGCTACGACGAGTACCCTCGTCCCTACGCTGGCGACTACTACTGGCGCGTGCGCGCCCTCGACAAAAACAACAACCCCATCGGCACCTGGTCCGACACCGCGCACTTCGTCGTCGATGCCCCTGCCACGCGCGTGACGGCAGCAGCCCTCGGCGACAGCATCACGCACGGCGGCGGTGCCGTCTCCATTTCGCCCGCGGAGCTCGAGTACAGCTACCTCACCTACCTCGACTTCCCCTGCCTGAATCTCGGCCGCAGTGGCGACACCTCCTCGATGACACTCGCGCGCTTCGACACGGATGTGCTGCCCTGTCAGCCGCTGAACCTGCTCATCCTCACGGGCACGAACTCCCTGCGCTCCACGACCATCACGGCCGAACAGGTCATCGCTGACTTGCGGGCCATCGGCGATAAATGCCGTGCCAACGACATCCGCCCCATCTACCTCACACTCATGCCCATCAATCCCCAGCATATCAAATACGCGTTCCACACCGACACGGATCCGAACTGGCGCGCCAAGCTCACGACCATCAACCGCTGGATCCGCAACCAGGAATACCACGTCGACCTCGAGCCTTACTTCTACGACGACAGCCAGCAGGTGCTCGACCCGAAGTTTTCCATCGACGGCCTGCATAACGACATCTACGGCAAGATGCTCATGGGCGAAATCATCAACCGCCACACGAATCTCCTGCGCCAGCCATAAAGTAAAAATAAAAATGCTGTACCACATCCAGGCGATGCGATACAGCATTTTTATTTTGTCATGACATCGGCCAAAGCCGCAAAACCATTTACACAACAGCCACCACCTGCTCACGCCCCGGCAGAAAGGGCAAGAAGCTCCTGCACCCTCTGAGCAATATCCGGCGCGCCGGTGATCTCAGAGACGAGGGCGCAGGTCGTGGCACCGGCCCTGCGCACATCCTGCAGATTATGTCGCTTGATGCCGCCGATGGCCGTGAAGGGATGCGTGGCGTGCTGCGCCGCATATTGGATATAGGCAAGACCGGTCACGGGAGCCGGCTTGTCCTTCGTCTGCGTCGGATAGACCGGTCCGCAGCCAATGTAATCAATGGTATCGCCCAGCGCATTGCTGGCCTCCAGCTGTGCCGGATTGTGCGTGGAAAGCCCGACCAGCATATCCCCGCCCACCAGCTGCCGCACGACCGCCGGCGGCAAGTCATCCTGCCCGATATGCACGCCATCCGCACCCACGGCCATGGCCAGATCGACGAAATCATCGACGATGAATACCGCCCGGTAGCGGTTGCATAGCTGGCGTAAGGCCAGGCAGTCCTCATAGCGTGCCCGCCCCGTCTTTTCCTTCTCCCGGTACTGCAGCAGCCGCACGCCGCCCGCGAGCATCGCCTCCGCCGTCTGCAGGGCTGAGCGCCCGCAGGACAGTTTTTCCGCCGTCAGGGCATAGATGGGCGACGCGCGGAAAATCGCCAACGCGGCTTCCCGTTTCATGGCATTGCCCTCGTCAGCGGCTGCCAATCCTGATAGACGGGCTGGTAGCCCTCGTCATAGAGCATCTGCGCCATCTCGGCCGCCGTCCGCGTATCATTGATATCGAACTGGCTTTCCTCATCCTTCTCTGCCTCCAGGCCGCCCACGGCCGTGGAGGAACTGCCGGACATCTTCGTGACGCCAAGATAGACGAGATGATTGCGCATTTCGCGGCTCTCGCGCGTCGAGACCGTGATGCCCGCCCGCGGCATGAAGAGGCGGAATGCGAGGATATACTGCACGAGACCCGTATCATCGATGGGGCTGCGCGCCTGGAAGCCGGCCACGCAGGGACGCAGCCGCGGCGTGGAAATGGCCACCTCGATGTCCTTGTATTTATGCTGCAGATAGTCAGCGTGAATGCCCGTGAAGAACGCCTCGCGCCGCCAGTTCGTCAGGCCGAGCAGTGCCCCCAGGCCGATGGTGCGCATGCCTGCGCGGGCCGCCCGCTCCGGCGCATCCAGACGGAACGCATAGTTACTCTTGGGCCCGAAAGGATGAAGCGGCGCATAGGCCTCTTCATCATAGCACTCCTGAAACATCGTCATGCCATCAGCGCCCGCCTCGACCATCTGGCGGTAGTCCGCCTCCGTCAGGGAATAGACCTCCAGGCTGACGCTCGCAAAGATATCACGCAGCACCGCCACGGCCTCGCGAATATATTCCGGCGAGCTGAATTTCGGCGACTCGCCCGTGAGCACGAGCACCGATTCGAGGCCCGTCGTCTCCTTGATGTGCCGGCCCCAGGCGCGGATCTCCTCCATATCCAGCTGACGCCGCACGATTTTCTCACCCTGATGAAAGCCGCAGTAGACACAGCCATTTTCACAGTAATTCGCGATGTACATCGGCGTGAAAAGCTGCATGACATAGCCGAAGTTCCGCACGGACTCGCGATGTGCCCGCTGGGCCATGGGCTCCAGATACTGCGCGGCGCAGGGCGAGAGCAAGGTCAGATAATCCTCCCGATTCAGCACGGGCTTGGCCAGCACCCGTTCCACATCGGCAGGCTGCACGCCCTGCAAAAAAGCATCGCAATCAAAGTCCGCATAGCTTCTGACCACATCGAGGAATTGCCCGCGCTTAGCGGCAGCTGCGAGCTCATCCGCCATCATCCGCTCATCCATGCACGGCCACCTCCTCGTGTGGCATATGCAGGAAGCCAGTCAGTGGGGAAGAAGCACTGGCCTCGCCGCTGAGCACGCGGCCCGGACGTGCCAGATACGCCTGCCGTCCTGCCGCCACGGCCAGCTTAAAGGCTGCGGCCATCTGCACGGGATCGCCCGCCACTGCGACCGCTGTATTGACCAGTACGGCATCCGCGCCCATCTCCATGGCCTCACAGGCCTCCGATGGCTTGCCAATGCCCGCATCGACGACGATGGGCACATCGATTTCCTCAATGAGGATGCGTAAGAGCTCCCGCGTGCGCAGGCCGCGATTGCTGCCGATGGGGGCAGCCAGCGGCATGACCGCCGCCGCCCCTGCCTCCACGAGACGCGTGGCGGTGCCGAGGTCCGGATTGATATAGGGCAGGACGGTGAAGCCCTCCTTGACCAGCTGCTCCGTCGCCTTGACCGTCTCGAAATTATCCGGCATCAGGTAGCGGTTGTCGCTGATGACCTCGACCTTGATCCAGTTGCCGCAGCCCATGGCTTTGGCCAGATGCGCGATGCGCACCGCTTCCCGCGCCGTGCGGGCACCGGAGGTATTCGGCATAAAGGTGATATCCCGCGGCATATAGCTGAGGATATTCTCCTGCGGGAAATCCGGATCCGCCCGCCGCAGGGCCGTCGTCACCACCTGTGCCCCGGATGCCTGCACGGCCTTCTGCATCAGTGCATACGTGCGGAACTTGCCCGTGCCCAAAAATAACCGGCTGATGAATTCCTGTCCACCGAGCCGCAGTGTGTCCTTTACCTGCTTATCCATCAGCAGCCGCCTCCCATAAATTGTACGATCTCAATCACATCATCCGTTGCCAGCTGCACATCCCTCCAGGCCTCGCCGGACACAATCTCCTCATTGCGCTCCACAACGACGGACCCCGGACGAAAGCCGCAATCCGCCACCAAATCGGCAACGGTACTGCCAGCCGCCAGCTCTTTTTCCTGGCCATTTACCATCAGGTGCATTCACATCTCTCCTCTGTCAATAATTCTCGATAGCTGAGGGCGGACGCGAAAAAGCGCCTGCCACCGTATAGGCGACAGGCGCTGGTACAAATCAACAAAACATCTGTATCCACGTCAGATTGCATGCCTACGCGAGCATTATCCCGATCAGGTCAGGTCATGTGCTGGAGGCATACACCCCATAGCCATTTCTCAGCCGCAATCCAACGGCTCCCTTGCTATCTGTAACGTATTGTACCGCTTTTATATACAGTTGTCAAACGAAAACATCTTAATTTGCGGAACGGTCAAGTTCCAGCCAAACAGATACGTTTAGAATTTAAACTTTGCCGACTCCTGCTGCAGGTGCTCTGCCATCTTCGCGAGATTCTGGCTCGAGGCGGCGATTTCCTGCATCGAGGCCGACTGTTCTTCCGTCGCAGCCGAGATGGAAGCAATGTTCTCCGTAACCTTTTCCGTAGCCTGCTCGACGGCTTCCGAGCCCTTCAGCACGGCATGGCTGGCATCGGCAACGGCAGATGCCCGCTGGGCCGATTCCTTGACGAGCTGGTCCACCTTCGCCACATGGGTCGTAATCTCCCGGAACATCTCGCCAGCCTTGGTCATGACCTCGCTGCCGGAACGAACTTCCTCGACACCGGCCTGCATCGACTCGACCGCACGGCCGGTTACGCTCTGCACGCTCTTGATGGTCTCCGAGATCTCGGCAGCCGCCTCGCTGGACTGCTCCGCCAGCTTGCGCACTTCGTCGGCAACCACGGAGAAGCCGCGGCCGGCTTCTCCTGCACGCGCCGCTTCTATGGCCGCATTGAGGGCCAGCAGATTCGTCTGCTCCGCGATGCTCTGAATCGTCAGGATGATCTCGCCGATATGCTCAGAATTCTTGCTGAGGTCCGCCACCGCCTGAGCCGACTGCTCCGACGTCGCACGGATCTTCTGCATCTCACACACGGCATCCTCGATGGCCTTGCCGCCGGCTTTAGCGGCCTCGCCAGCCTGGCCCGACGACTGGCTGATCGTCTCCGACGACTCCGCAATGCCGCGCACATCGCCAGCCATCTGGCGGATGTTGGCTACGACGTCGTTCAGCGTCTTCGACTGCGTATCCGACGACTCCGCGATATCCGAAACGCGCTCGGCCACATGCGTAATCGTCTGGGCGACCTGCTCAACGCCCTGCGACATCTGTTCCGAAGCCTGCGAAACTTCATCCGAGCTGCCCTTGATCTGCTTCAGCAGCGTGCGCAGATGCCCCGTCATCGCATGGAAGGAGGTCGCGAGATGGCCGATCTCATCATCGGTATCCACGACGATAGAGGACTCGCGCAGATCGCCATCGGCAATGCTGCCCGCCGCCGTCTCGAGCCCGCGCAGCGGATGCACGATAAGGTTCGAGAGGCCAAGCGTAGCAAAGAAAATCAGCACCAGTGCCACGATGAGGCCGAGCGCCAGCGCGATGCGGATATGCTGCACGCTCGCGAGCACCTGGGAACGATCGACGATCGTCAGGTACTGATAGCCCGTCGTCTGGGACTGATAGACGTTCACGAATTTTGCCGTACCATCGAGGTCGACTTCCTGCAGGCCCTTCTTACCGGTATCGATGCCCGAAAGATCGCCGAGGTCTGCCTCGCTGAGTTTCGTAAAGGCCTTATCCGGATGCTTCGGATCGGCGATGATGACGCCGTTCTTGTCGAGCACCATGAAATAGCCCGTTTCGCCGAGTTTGATGCCCGAAATCATATCCGTCATGACCGGCAGGTCGATGTTGAGGCCCAGTACCAATGTATTCCTCGCCTCGCACGGATTCTCCTGCCGCCGTGGGAAAAATCGTCAAAAATCACGCCCTACCCGCGCGGTTCGCTGCCTTGATAATGATTATGTCGTAGGATCTACATTCAACAGAACCAACGATCATTGGCAAAGTGCAAACCAAGCGGAAACTATAGCTGTCTGGAATGCTATGAAACCCTATATGAAGGCAAAAGGCATTCCTTATACCGAGTCATGGAAATAGATACAGAAGGGAATAGAAACAAGAAACCGGGGGCAGTCGCCCCCGGTTTCCGTTTATCAGACAATCATCGTCGTCCATTTCTCAATATTCCATACCTTATCGACCCAATCCTCGTAGAAATCCGGCTCGTGGGAGACGAGCAGTACGGTGCCTTTGTATTCGCGGATGGCGCGCTGCAGCTCCTTCTTTGCCTCGACGTCGAGGTGGTTCGTGGGCTCGTCGAGCACGAGCAGGTTCACGGGAGATTGCATGATTTTCGCGAGGCGCACCTTGGCCGCTTCGCCGCCCGAAAGAGCGAGCATCTTCGTCGTGATGTGCTCATTCGTGAGGCCGCAGGCCGCAAGGGCTGCGCGTACCTCGAACTGCGTGAGCCCCGGGTAGGCCTGCCAGAGTTCGTCAAGCGCCGTGTTCTGGTTGCCCGCCTTATCCTCCTGCTCGAAGTAGCCGACGGAGACGAACTCACCGCGCTCCACCGTGCCCGAGACGGGCGGAATCATGCCGAGCAGCGTCTTTAAAAGCGTCGACTTGCCGAGGCCGTTCGTGCCTCGAATCGCGATTTTCTGCCCACGCTCCACCTGCAGGTCCACGGGATTCGTCAGCGGCGTCTCGTAGCCGAGTACGAGTCGCTTCGCCTCCAGCACGAAGCGCGAGGGCGTGCGGTCCAGCTTGAAGTTGAAATGCGCCTTCGGCTTTTCCGTGCGCTTGGTCAGCAGCTCCATCTTGTCGAGCCGCTTTTGGCGGCTGTTCGCCATGCCGCGCGTCGCCACGCGGGCCTTGTTGCGCGCGATGAAATCCTTCTCTTTCGCAATTTCAGCCTGCTGGCGCTCGTAGGCCGCATCCTCCTGGCGCCGCTTCAGCGCCGCCATTTCCTCGAATTTCTCGTAGCTGCCCGTATAGCGCGTGAGCTGCAGGTTATCCACATGCCAGATTACGTTCGTGATCGCATTGAGGAAAGGCACGTCATGGGAGACGACGATAAAGGCGTTCTCGTAGTCCTGCAGATAGCGCGTGAGCCAGGCGATGTGCTCCTGGTCGAGGTAGTTCGTCGGCTCGTCGAGAATCAGGATTTCGGGATTCTCCAGCAGGAGCTTCGTGAGCAGTACCTTCGTGCGCTGGCCGCCCGAGAGCTCGTCCACCTTGCGCTCGAGGCCGATATCGCGCAGGCCGAGGCCGCCCGCCACCTCCTCGATACGCGCATCAATGGTGTAGTAGCTGCCCGCATCCAGTACATCCTGGATAGCCGCCGTCTCCTGCATCATCTTATCCATTTCCTCAGGCGACGCCTCGCCCATCTTGTCATAGAGCGCGAGCATCTCCTGCTCCAGTTTCGTCATGTCATCGAAGGCCGTGCGCAGCACCTCGCGGATGGTC
This sequence comes from Selenomonadaceae bacterium UBA2897, assembly GCA_002350105.1. GTDB lineage: Bacteria > Bacillota > Negativicutes > Selenomonadales > Selenomonadaceae > UBA2897. Next base: position 13,744 of record DEDT01000052.1, read on the forward strand.
ATGCCCGGCGTCAGCGAAGCATGCTGGTCGAGATAGCCCACTTTCGTGCGCCGCGCCCACTCCACGGTGCCCGCGTCCGGCGTCATGCGCCCCGTGATGATAGCGAGGAACGTCGACTTGCCCTCGCCGTTCGCCCCCACGAGGGCCACGTGTTCCCCTTTCAGCAGGCGGAACGAAACATCCTCGAAGATCTCCCGCCCGCCGTAACTGTGCGAAAGATGTGACACCGTTAAAACGCTCATGCATTACCTCCATATCAAAAGAACTTCTTCAGATTCAAAATTCAGCGTGCTGCCTGATAAATTTCATAGCCCAGCAGGAAAAAGGGGATGATCAGGCAAAGGGCACCGAACAGATTGCCGATAAAGCCGAAGAGCGGCAAAATGAGGCCGCCGAGCGTCAGGATGCCCCAGACGAAGGGCAGGAACCAGACGGACCAGCCATCGCTGACATGCACCGCCGCTTTTTCCTTCGCCTCAATGGCCACTGTCCTGACCTCAGAGCTCCCCCACTGCTTTTTCGCGAGCAATAGCATGCCGATGGTACCGGCGGCCATAAAGATAAGCATCCAGATGGCCCAAAGCACGCGCAGCAGGAAGATGTCGTGATTGTGCAGGTGAATCGCCAGCATGAACTGCGTGAGCTGCATGCCGATACCGGCGTCAGCGCCGACCTTAAGCGCCATGCCGCCCGTACCGAAAGCACCGCCGCCCGTCGCCATGATCTGCGGGCTGACGCTGCCCGACATGATGAGGATAAAGAACACGGCAATCCATGCGCCGGAGAAGCAGAGAAGGACGCCCCAGACGGCCGCCATGGCCGAGAGTTCCTGATGCAGGAACGTCACCCAGTAACGGTGACTTAGCCTGCCCGTGCGCCGCGCCTGCTCGCGCATAGCATGACAGGAGAGCGCGTGGGGCCGATAGATGAGCAGGCCCGAGACGATCATCACCACGCAGACCAGTGAGAAAAGCCCCGCGAGGAAATAGCCGCTGATGCCCGTGTTGCCGCCAAGCGCCAGATGCGTGTGCAGGATATGCATCACGTACATGAGCAGTCCCGCCAGCGGGTTCGTCTGCGTCATGGCCGAGAGCTCTGGCCGGAAGGTCAGCACTGTACCGCTGATGCTGAGGATGAGGAAAAACAGGAAACCGAAGATGCTCGCGAGCTGGTGCAGCTCACGCCACTCCTTATACTTGCCCTTTGCGATAACAACCACTCTCTTTCTTTGCCGCCTGCATGGCGGTATATTTTCTCCAGTCTAGCATAAAAAGCGCACCTGACCTGTGACAAAAGCGGTTGACAGACCTTATGCCTCCACGGGGGCAAAGAATTCGATGACCGTATGAATCGCCATATCCATGAGCTTCGGGTCGCGGAACGGATGGTCGGCGCCCTCGACAGGGATGAACTCGATGACGTTGTTCTCTGCGAACTGCTGCGAATCCCCGATGGGCACAGTCGTGTCCGCCGTGCCGTGCAGGATGAGCATGTTGTCGGCCCAGTCGAAATACTCGTACTGCCGCACATCGCCCTCTTTGAGGTCGTCGAGCAGCTGCTGGTCGATCTTCATCTTGCGCTGGAAGCCCACCATGACTTCCTTGCCCTTGGCGAGCTTCTTCTGGTCGTCCGCCGGGACGTTCTTTTGCATCAGCTCGTACATGCGCAGGCCGGGGCAGCGCAGGGCCACCTTCGCGAAGGGATTGCAAAAGTCGTGCAGATAACGAAGCGTGAGATAGCCGCCGAAGCTCACGGAATAGATGAGCAGCGTCTGCGCCTTGAGCTGCTCTTTGGCATAGTCCACCACGAGCTTCAGGTACTCCAGGCATTCGCTGAGCACGAGCTTCTTGCGCGCGTCCTGCCCGTGACAGGGCCAATCGAAGCAGATGACCGCATCCGTCTTGTACTTCGCGGTCTCTTTCTCAGCAAAGCGCGTAATATTGCCCACATCCTTGCTGCTGCCGAAACCATGCGTGCAGATCACGACGCGCGGATAGCTGCGCGCCTCGCTGTGCGCAATCAGGCGGCAGCGAACGCTGTAACCTTCCTCATTGATATCGAAATGCTTTTCCAAAGCCCTTTGGCCTCCCCATTCATCATTTATCATTATCCGGGCAGGTAAATAAGCCGGATGATAATATCAGCTTCCTAAAAGTATAAAAGGATTACCCGCCGCTGTCAATTTACGCCGCAGGGTATCCCCCTGGGAGGCTTACATTTGTGGACCGTTTCCGTTAGAATAAATATGTACGATTTCATTATATTTATAGGAGCGTGAAGCACATGCACATTCCCGAAAACTATCTCAGCCCCGAGACCTGCGCTGTCGTAGGCGCAGTCATGGTGCCTGTCTGGCTCATGGCCGTAAAAAAGGTCCGCGAGCAGATCCCGCAGGAGCGCCTGCCGCTTTTAGGCATCGGCGCGGCCTTCGTCTTTCTCGCGATGATGTTCAACATCCCCCTGCCCGGCGGCACGACGGGCCACGCAGTGGGCGGCACGCTCATGGCCATTCTCTTCGGCCCCTGGGCGGCATGTCTCGGCATCAGCGTAGCCTTGCTCGTGCAAGCGGTCTTCTTCGGCGATGGCGGCATCCTTGCCTTCGGTGCGAACTGCTTCAACATGGCCTGTGTCCTGCCCTTCAGCGGCTATTTCGTCTACCAGCAGCTGAAAAAGCGCCTCTCCTCGGCGCATAGCACGCTCTTCGCCGCGGGCTGCGGTGCCTACGCGGGCATCAACCTCGCCGCGCTCTGCGCCGCGATTGAGTTTGGCATCCAGCCGCTGCTCTTCACGGATGGCGCGGGACAGGCGCTCTACTGCCCGTATCCGTTCTGGATCAGCATTCCCGCGATGATGGCCGGCCACCTCACGCTCTTCGGCCTCGCGGAGGTCGTCTTCACGACCGCCGTTCTCGCCTACCTGCGCCGCACAAATGCCGAACTTCTTCCTGCTTCCACCAACTCCCTACTCTCAACTCCCAACGCTCAACACTCCTCCCGCTCCGTCTACGCCCTGATTGCATTGCTCATCGTGGGCACGCCGCTGGGCCTGCTGGCAGAGGGTACGGCCTGGGGCGAATGGGATCCTGAGGAACTCGCTTCACAGGAGGTGCAGGGCACGGCACTCGGCTATACCCCGGCTGGCATGACGCACGGCTTTGATTTTGCGGCGCTCTTCCCCGACTACACGGTTGCGGGACTGCCGGACGCCTTTGGCTATATCCTCTCGGCCATTCTCGGTGCCGCCCTGCTCATCATCGTCTTCAAGATCGCAAGCTCGCTCATACGCCAGCCTGCCCGTTACTAAAGAAAATTTCTCGTCCATGCATCAAAAGGATAATCTATGATAAAATTACCGGATTGGGCCTGCCATGACGAGACGTATACACCGGACCGGGATCGGGATTACTACATCACCCGGTCCCTTTTGCGTCTCATGCTCGTACTGCAGGCCCTGCGCCAGCAGGCGGGCAGGCAGCAGCGCGTCTCGGCCCTGCCCGGCCTCAGCTGCACGCTGCTCCTCATCCTCTCCCTCGTGCTCACGCAGCACAGCGCCTACCTCTTTGCCGTCGGCGCTGGCGAGGCCGTGCTGCTCTGTCTGCTGCCCGCGAAAACGCTGCGGCAGAACCTCGCAGGTGCACTGCTCGCCACGGCTTTCTGCACACTCATCGTGCTGCCCGCCCTCTGGCTCGGCAACGGCCAGCGCGTACTGCTGCTCCCCGCCAAGACCCTGCTCACGGTCATCGCACTGAACCTCCTGCAGGAGAATTTTGCCTGGCACAGCCTCACCCACGCCTGCCGCCAGCTGCACGTGCCTGGCATCGCCATCTTCGTGCTCGACACGACGCTGCGCTACATCGTGCTGCTCGGCGAGGAAGCCGCGCAGCTGCTCACGGCGCTGAAGTTGCGCTCCGTCGGCCACAATCCGCATAAAGGGCGCGCCATCGGCGGCCTGCTCGGCGTGCTGCTGCTGCGCTCGCAGCAGATGTCCCTCGAAATGTACGACGCCATGCGCTGCCGGTGCTTCACCGGCGACTACCCCGCGCCGCCCACCAGACTGCGTCTCTGCCGCTGTGACCTCCTGCTCGCAGCGCTGACGCTCGGCTATCTTTACCTTTTCCTGCGACTGGAGGTTCTCCCCTGATGAATGATTCACCTGATACCACGACAAAAGCCAACGAGCCGCAGCTCTGCCTGCAGGATGTGTGCTGCGCCTACGACGGCGTGCCTGTGCTCAGTCACCTCAGCGCCAGCATCAGCCCTGGCGAAACCATCTGCCTCACGGGCCCCAACGGCGCGGGGAAATCCACGCTGCTCAAGCTGCTCAACGGCCTGATCTTTCCCGAGCAGGGAACGTACCTTTTCGAGGGCACAGCCATCACAGCCAGTCTCATGCGCGACCACCGTTACTCGAAATGGTTCCATCAGCGTGTGAGCTTCCTCTGGCAGAATCCCGATACACAGCTTTTCTGCAGCACGGTCACGGAGGAACTCGCCTTCGGCCCCATCCAGATGGGCCTGCCTTCCGCCGAGGTGCGCCAGCGCGTGGATGATGCCCTGCAGGCGCTGAGCATCGCCCACCTGCGTGACCGCGCCCCCTACAGCCTCTCCGGCGGCGAAAAGAAGCGCGTGGCCCTCGCCTCCCTGCTCACGATGAATCCCGCGGTCTGGACCATGGACGAACCCGAGAGCTTCCTCGATGCCGCGGGGCGCGCCTGGCTCATGGAGTTCCTGCAGGCACTGCAGCGGGCGGGCAAGACGCTCATCATGGCCACGCATGACCGCGAGCTCCTGCAGGCCTTTGGCCAGCACACGCTGGCGCTCACACCGGCCAGTAGCGCACAGCAGGCGGGCTGAATCATAGCCGCAAAGCGGCGTAGCCTCCCCCATTGGGGAGGCTGTCGGCGCAGCCGACTGAAAGGGTCTTTAGTATGGTACAACCAAGACCCCTTTCGCCTCGCAAGCTCGTCACCTTCCCCAATGGGGGAAGGCACGCCGCCCATGGCGGCTATACGCAAAAAGGGCTATTGCACCATTCGTGCAATAGCCTCTTTTTCGCAGATAAAGATGTGTGATTCGGATAACGGATAGGTTTATGGATTATTTACCAGCCAGCGCTTTGTAGACGTTGTAGCGAATCTCGGCGTCATGCTGCGTCTTCTGGAAGAGTGCCTCAGCCTGATCCGGGAACGAACGCGAAAGCGCGATATAGCGCGTCTCGCCCATGAGGAAGTCATGGAACTTCGAGAAGTCCGGCTCCTTGGAGTCTAGGCTGAACGGATTCTTGTCCGTGCCCTCGAGCTGCGGATTATAGCGGTAGTTCGCCCAATAACCGCACTCCACGGCGAGCTTGCCCTCGAGCTGGCTGCAGCCCATGCCCTTGCGGATACCGTGGTTGATGCACGGCGAGTAACCGATGATCAGGGACGGGCCATGATATGCCTCAGCCTCGGCGATGGCCTTGAGCACCTGATTGTGGTCGGCACCCATGTCAACCTGCGCGACATAGACATAGCCATAGGACATCGCCATGCGGCCGAGATCCTTTTTCTTCGTCTTCTTGCCGGAGGCAGCGAACTGAGCGATAGCCGCAGCCGGCGTAGCCTTCGAGGCCTGGCCGCCCGTGTTGGAGTAAACCTCGGTATCGAAGACGAACACATTCACATCCTCGCCGGAAGCGAGCACGTGATCCACGCCGCCGTAGCCGATATCGTAGGCCCAGCCGTCGCCACCGAAGATCCACTGCGAACGCTTCACGAAGTAGTCGCGCTCGTCATAGATCGCATTCAGCGCATCGTCCGTACCCTTCTCTTTCTCGAGCAGGGCCGTCAGGGCATTGGCGCGGTCACGCGTGCCTTCGCCGTCATCGATGTGCAGTGCCCAGTCGTTCATGGCAGCCTGCAGCTCTGCACTGCCCTTGCCGTCCGCAACAGCCTGCTTCATCGCATCCGCGAGGCGGTTGCGCAGGGCCTTCGTGCCGAGCACCATACCGAGACCGAACTCAGCGTTATCCTCGAAGAGGGAGTTTGCCCAGGCAGGGCCATGCCCCTGCGTATTCTTCGTGTACGGCATCGCCGGTGCGGAAGCGCCCCAGATGGAGGAGCAGCCCGTGGCGTTGGCCACCATCATGCGATCGCCGAACAGCTGCGTGATGAGCTTCGCGTACGGCGTCTCGCCGCAGCCAGCGCAGGCACCGGAGAACTCGAACAGAGGCTGCTCGAACTGCGAGCCGATGACCGTCGTCTTCTTCATCGGGTTCGGTTTGACGGAGACTTTCTCCGTATCGACACCGTAATCGAACCACGCCTGCTGCTCCTTAACCTCCTCGGTCAGCGGTTTCATCTCCAGCGCTTTGGCCGGGCAGACCTGCGCACAGTTGCCGCAGCCGAGGCAGTCGAGCATCGACGTGGCAATCGTGAGATGCAGCCCCTTCTTATTATAGATGGGCATCTTCTCCGCTCTATCCGCGGCAGCAAAGCCCTGCGGCGCTGCAGCGAGCTCTGCGTCGTTCGTGAGAATCGGGCGGATCGCCGCATGCGGGCAGACGAAGGAGCACTGGCTGCAGCCGATGCACTTCGTCTTATCCCAGACCGGCACCTTGATGGCCGTGCCGCGTTTCTCGTGTGCCGTGCCACCGAGCGGGAACGTGCCATCGGCCATATCCGCAAAGGTCTTGACCGTGAGCTTGTCGCCCTCCTGACGGTTCATCGGCTCCTGGATCTCCTTGATGAAGGCCGGTTTATCCGTCTCCGCTGCCGGAGCGTCCTTGGCGTCGGCCCAGTCAGCCGGAACCTTGACTTCATGCAGCGCCTCGACGCCCTGATCGACAGCGCCGTAGTTCATGTTGACGACCTTCTCGCCCTTGCGGCCATAAGCCGTGACGATAGCTTCCTTCAGGTACTTCACCGCATCGTCGATGGGGATAATGCCCGTGAGCTTGAAGAATGCGGCCTGCATGACCATATTGAAGCGGCCGCCGAGACCGAGATCCTGCGCGATCTTCACGGCATTGACCGTGTAGAACTTGATATCATTCTGCGCGATGTAGCGCTTCATGGCTGCCGGCAGGTTCTCGCCGAGCTCCGCATCGCTCCAGACCGTATTCAGCAGGAACGTGCCGCCCTTCTTCAGGCCGGCCAGCAGGTCGTAGTTATTGACGTAGGACTGCTGCGAGCAGCTGATGAAGTCCGCCTTGTTGATGAGGTACGGGCTCGTGATCGGCGTCTTGCCGAAGCGCAGATGGCTCATCGTGATACCGCCGGACTTCTTGGAGTCATAGGCGAAGTAAGCCTGCGCGTACATCGAGGTCTTGTCGCCAATGATCTTGATCGCGCTCTTGTTGGCGCCGACCGTACCATCGGAGCCCATGCCCCAGAACTTGCAGGCCGTCGTGCCCTCAGCCGTGAGGTCAACGTCCGAGTGCGTCGGCGCGAGGCTCGTGTGCGTGAGGTCATCGACAATGCCGATGGTGAAGCCGTTCTGCGGGGCATCTTTCTTCAGCTCGTCGAACACAGCGAAGATCTGGTCCGGCGTCGTGTCCTTGCCGCCGAGGCCGTAGCGGCCACCGACGATGACCGGCTTGCGGTCCGTGCCGTAGAAAGCAGCGCGTACATCGAGGTACAGCGGCTCGCCCTGGGCGCCCGGCTCCTTCGTGCGATCGAGCACCGCGACCTTCTTGACGGATTCCGGCAGCTGCTTCAGGAAGTGCTCCACGGAGAACGGGCGGTAGAGATGCACGTTCAGCAGGCCGACCTTCTCGCCCTGAGCATTCAGGTAATCCACAACCTCCTGCGTCGTCTGGCAGACGGAGCCCATCGCGATGATCACGCGATCGGCATCCTTCGCGCCATAGTAGTCGAACAGGTGATGCTCACGGCCCGTGACCTTTGCGAGATCAGCCATGGCCTCCTCGACGAGCTGCGGAATGGCCTCGTAGTATTTATTGACGGCCTCGCGCTCCTGGAAGTAGATATCCGGGTTCTGCGCCGTGCCGCGGATGACCGGATGATCCGGGTTCAGTGCGCGGCGGCGGAACGCCTTGACCGCATCCCAGTCGAGCAGCTTGCCGAGGTCATCGTAGTCGATGAGCTCGATCTTCTGGATCTCGTGGGACGTGCGGAAGCCATCGAAGAAGTTGATGAACGGCACGCGGCCCTTGATGGCCACGAGATGCGCGACGGCGGCGAGGTCCATGACCTCCTGCACGCTGGCCTCGGCCAGCATCGCGCACCCCGTCTGGCGGGCAGCCATGACATCCTGATGGTCACCGAAGATATTCAGGCTCGATGCAGCCAGCGCACGTGCGGAGACGTGGAACACGCCCGGCAGCAGCTCGCCAGCAACCTTATACAGGTTCGGGATCATCAGCAGGAAACCCTGCGATGCCGTGTAGGTCGTCGTCAGCGCGCCAGCCTGCAGGGAACCATGTACGGCACCAGCGGCACCGCCCTCGGACTCCATCTCGATGACGCGGACCTTCTGGCCGAACAGGTTCTTCTTGCCGTGCGCCGCGAACTCATCTACGTGCTCCGCCATCGGCGAGGATGGCGTGATCGGGTAGATGGCAGCCACATCGGTGAATGCATAGGATACATAGGCGGCAGCCGTGTTGCCGTCCATGGTCTTCATCTGTTTGCTCATTACTTTTTTGCTCCCCTCTTGCTTGAACCAAGGATTTGCATTTTCATGGAATAGCGCACTCCATCGCGGATGCGCGCTGCTGTAAAATACAGCTTCAGCAGATACAATTCACATTATACACCGCGCGAAAACGCTTGTAAACACACCTTATCACACGTTGGGGCGAAAACGGTTCACATCAAGGAGTCTTTCCGTTACAAAGTATAAATATTCATTATTTTATCATGTATTTTATTTATTTATTTTCTCCATTCCATCCTTTCAATCCGGCTATAACCCCTCCATTTTCCTGCTTATCCCAGCATATTTTGTAAGAGCTTACAGAATATTTTTCTTTTTCTATCCGCTACATCATAAATAATTCGTATGGCAAAATTTTTGCAAAAAAATTTCTCTCCTGCGAAAAACAGGAGAGAAACAAGCTGCTTCACCGGAAAACGTTCAGAAAAAACCGCCATCATCGTCGTCGCCGCCAAACCAGCCGCCGCCATCATCCGAGCTATCATCACCCCCGAACCAGCTGCCGCTGTCATCTGAGCTGTCATCGCCGGAACTGTCGTCACCACCGAACCAGCTGCTGTCATCGGAGCTATCGCCCGTGCTGTCGTCCGTATAGCTCTCTTCCTCCGTTCCGGCATCGCTATCGTTCGCCGTATCGGCACTTTCACCGGTATACGTGTCCGTACCGCCATCTGCATAACTGGAAGGATTACTGGCATCCGCATAGCCACTGTTGTCGCTATATACCGGCGTGTTGTTATCGCCGCTGACATAATTGGCAGCATTCGGGTCAGCGTAGGCGTTGCCCGCCGTCCCCTGCCAGGTTGTCGTGCTACCCTCATCCGGCAAGGCCGTCGTGCCAGCATCCGGCAACGCCGTCTGCGCCTCATCGCCACGCTCCACATAACCATCGCTATAGCCGCTCGCATAGCCATCGGCATAGCTGCTGTTGTGCGCGGGTGCGGCCGAGGCCTGGGACATGCCCAATCCCGGACTGCCGGAGGAATTATGCAGGGCGTTAGCCAACATCGTGCCGGCTGCCGCACCGGCAAAGCCCGCGGCAGCCGTCTTCAGGGCAGACGGGCCGCCGCTTTGCTGCTGGTTCTGCTGGTGCTGCTGATACTGGCCTTGAGGGGACGGATGCCCGCCATTGGCTGCAGCACTGCTATGGACTGGAATCGTCTGCAACGGCCCCGTGGCGCCCTGACGGCCTTGCGCCATCTGACCCGGCTGCCCCGGTTGTCCCGGCATTCCGTGGGCCTGATACACGCCCTGGCCGCCCGGTGCCTGATACATCCCCTGTACCTGCGCATTGCGTGGCATCAACGGCAATTCCTGCTGGCGCAGCATATCGGCTTGCTGATAGAATTGCACCAGCTGCTGCAATTTCTGCAGCTCCGCAGTCTGTCCATAGCGCGCGGCGTCCTGCAGGCAGGCAGACGCGCGACGGTAGTCCGGCAGCGGCTGGCTGAGCAGGATCTGCCTTGCTGCCTGCAGGTCCTGCACCAGTTGCTGCGGTGGCTGGGCCGACTGCTGAACGGCAGCAGGCTGCAGCCTTGCACCGCAAAACGTACAAAAGGCATTGCCCGGATTGACCGGATGACCACAATTGGAACAAAAATTTCCCATAACGAACGCTCCTCACTACCCTTCGGGTTTTCCCCCCGACGTTACGTAGATACTATGCCGTTTATATTTTCTTAGTTCGCTGAGAAAAGAAAAAAACCTGCAATAAGAAGAAAGAATTCTCTACCGTATCGCAGACATCAGCCGGGCGGGATATGGCTGGCTGTAAACCTTACCTGCTCTTTTCCTTACTGAACAAAGCCCTGGCATACTCCTCCGCGTTGAAGGGACGCAGGTCGTCGACCTGCTCGCCGACGCCGATCCATTTCACGGGCATGGCGAGCTGGTCCTTGATGCCGATGACGACGCCGCCCTTAGCCGTACCATCAAGCTTCGTGAGCACGACGCCCGTGATGGGCGCGGCCTTCGTGAAGAGCTTCGCCTGGCTCACGGCATTCTGGCCCGTCGTGGCGTCGAGCACGAGCAGCGTCTCATGCGGCGCGTCCTTGATCTCGCGGCCGATGACGCGGTTGATTTTCTCCAGCTCCTGCATGAGGTTGGCCTTGGTCTGCAGGCGGCCAGCCGTATCGACAATGAGCAGGTCGATGCCGCGCGCCTTGGCGGCCTTGACCGCGTCAAAGGCAACGGCGGCAGGGTCCGAGCCCTCCTGATGACGGATGACGGGCACGCCTGTGCGGTCGCCCCAGACCTGCAGCTGATCGATGGCCGCGGCACGGAAGGTATCGGCCGCCGCGAGCATGACGCTCTTGCCCTGCGCCTTGTAGTAGGCGGCGAGTTTGCCTATGGTCGTCGTCTTGCCCGCGCCGTTCACGCCGATGACGAGCATGACCGTCGGCCCTTCGGCCGCCATATGCATCGCATCGTCCGCCGCATCCCGCGTGAGGATGGCTGCGATCTGCTTTTCGAGATAGGGCACGAGATCCTCGGGGCCATTGATTTCCTTCCTCTTAATGCCCTTTCGCACGGCGGTCATGAGCTTCTCCGTCGTGTCCACGCCCACATCGGCCATGATGAGCGTCTCCTCGATCTCGTCAAGCAGGTCGTCGTCGATGTCGGCATAGCCGAGCACGATTTTCTCGATCTTGCTGGTCAGATTGTCCCGTGTCTTGGTCAGGCCTTTTTTCAAGCGGTCAAAAAATCCCATATGGTAATTCTCCTTTGTCTATGGATAAATCATCGCAACTGGCAGTGGGCGTGACCCTCTCCGCCTCGCTGCGCTCGGCACCTCTCCCAAGGGGAGAGGCAAGAATGATAATATGGCTCACGCGGAGGGAGCGGCTGCGGTATTGTCCAGCTTAACCGAGAGGACTTTGGATACGCCGGCATCTTCGATGGTCACGCCGTACATCGTATCGACAGCGGCCATCGTGCCCTTGCGGTGCGTGACCACGAGGAACTGCGTTTGCGCGGCGAATTCCTTGAGGAACTGGCCGAAACGCACGACGTTGGCCTCGTCGAGAGGCGCGTCAATCTCGTCGAGCACCACGAAGGGTGACGGGCGGTACTTCAGGAAGGCGAAGAGCAGCGCGATGACAGTGAGCGCGCGCTCGCCGCCCGAAAGTGCCGCGAGGTTCTGCCGCTTCTTCTCCGGCAGTGTCACGAGGATATCGACGCCGCTCGCGAGCACATCATCCGGCTCCAGCAGCTTCAGCTCCGCCGCACCGCCGCCGAAGAGGCGCACGAAAATATCGGCGAAATAGCGCTGGATATCGTGGAAGGCTTCCTTGAACTGCTTCGTCATCGCCGCATCCATCTCATCGAGGATGCGCTGCAGGTTCGCCCGTGCCTCCTGCAGGTCCGTGGCCTGCTTCTCCAGAAAAGCGTGGCGGGCCGCCATGTCCTCGTATTCCTGCAAGGCGTTCGGATTGACAGGACCTAGCTTGTCGAGCTGATGCTTAAGCCCCTTCATGCGCTCTTTCAGGGTCTCGGGCGGCAGGTCCGGTGCCTCCTCCTGCGCGCGCTCCGGCGTCAGGCCAAAGTCGTGCAGCAGCGTCTCCGCCTTATCCTGCAGGGCAAGCTGCAGCTTCGTAGCTACGAGCTCGAGCCCATGCACGCGTTCGCGACAGGCCGTCTGCCGCTGCGTGGCGGCTTTGGCCTTCTGCTCTGCCTCCCGCGCTTCACCTAGCTTGTCCGTGCGCTGCTGATAGAGCGCATCCCTGGCCTGCCGGCCCGCATCGTAGGCACGCTGCCATGCCGCCTGCTTGGCCGTGAGCGCCTGGCGCCGCGACTCGCCCGCCGCCTGCGCCGATTGCAGGGAGGCGGCCTCCTGCTGCCGGGATTGCAGCATTTCCTGTGCGCGCGCGATGCTTTCCTCGCATTGCTGCACGCGCTCGCGGCTGCGCAGCACGGTCTGTTCCAGGACGGCCTGCGCCAGCTCCTGCTCTTGCAGCTTTTGCTGCGCGGCCGTCAGCTGCAGCTGTGCGGCCCGCTGCTTTTCCTGCGCCGCCGCCACGGCCTGTGCCTGCTGGCGGCAAAGGATCTCGAGCTCCCCTGTCCGGCGGAATACCTTCAGCCGCTGCTGCTGCAGCTCGGCAAAGGTCGCCTGCCGCTTCCCGGCCTCCTGCTTTGCCTCTGCCAGGCGCTGCTCCGCGCGGCGCAGCGCCTGCTGCTGGCTGGAGAGCTGCGTCCGCAGCTCCGCGCGGCGCACGTTCTCCTGCTGCAGCGCGCTCAATGCCTCCTGTTGCGCCTGCTCGGCCTGCTGCCTTTTATCTGCCGCCTGCCGTGCATCCTCTGCCGCCCGCTCCTGTGCTTTCGTCAGCTGCTGCAGCTTTTCCTGCAGTGCCTCCATCTCGCCCTGACGGCTGAGGAAGCTGGCCTCGCGCCGATGCATGCTGCCGCCCGAGAGCGAGCCGCCAGGACTTAGCAGCTCGCCCTCCAGCGTCACCATGCGCAGACGGTAGCCGTGTGCTTTGGCCAGCACCAGGGCATGGTCGAGCGTGTCCACGACCAGCGTGCGCGCCAACAGGAAATCACGGGCTTTGGCGTAATGCGCCTCGCATGACACCAATGTGTGAGCCCAGCCAAGCACGCCCTCTCCCGATACCTGTTCGCGCGGCTGGCGCACGACCAGCGTCGAGAGTGGCAGGAACGTCACGCGGCCCAGATGATTCTTTTTCAGGAAGGCGATAGCCTGCTTCGCCGTCGCCGTATCCTCGGTCACGATGTCCTGCAAACTGCCGCCCAGTGCGACCTCGATGGCCACCGCATACTTCGCGGGCACATGCAGGAGCTCCGCTACGGCACCGCATACGCCTTGCCGCCAGGCTGTCTGCTGCTTCAGGATGGCCTTCGGCGCCTTGCCGAAACCCTCGTAGGATTGCTGCATGCGCTGCAGGAATTGCAGCTGCTGCCGCGTGCCTTGCAAGGATTGCTGGATGCCCAGCTGCTGCTCCTGCAGCTCTACGGCCTGCTGGCGGGCCTGCCGCGCCGCCTGCACACTTTGCTGCTGGCGCTGCATGGCGGTTTCCACCGCCTGTTCCTGCACCTCGAGCTCCTTTCCCAGGTCCTGCTGCTGCTTTTGGAGCGCCTGCCATGCCGCATCCGCCTCGCTGACCGCCTGCTCCTGCGCCGACTGGCCATCGCTGCCGTTTTCGACATCGCGGTCGAGCACGGCCAGTTCCTGGCGGCTGGCCGTCAGGGCCTGCTCGCTTTCCTGCCGTGCCGCGTCCGCTGCCTGCAGCTCCTGATCGGCCTCCATTTGCCGCTGTTTGCCGGCTTTTACCGCTGCATGCGATTCTTCCAGCTGCGCCGCCGTGTCCTGCTGCTCCGTCTCCTGCTGCGCCAATTCGCGCTGCAGCTGCGTGAGCTCCTGCGCGAGCTTCTGCCGGGCCTCGGCCTGCGCCGTGTGCTCCTCGGCCAGCTGCGCCTGACGCCGTGCGCCCTGTTTCTGCCTTTCGCTCAGCGCCGCCATCTCGCGGCCTGCCGTTTCCAGCTTGCCGCGCAATACCTCGTTCTTTTCCGCTTGCTGCTGCATAGCCTGCTCAAGGTCCGTGATGGCCTTGCCGATGAGCGTCTGGCTGGCCTCGGCCTGCTGCACGGCCGTACCGGCCGCGAGCACTTCGTCCTGCGCCGCCTGCAGCTTCGCCGCATTCTCCGCCTGCTGCGTTGCGACCTCCGTATAGGTATGCGCAAGGCTGCCGAGACGGCACTTGTCGTACTCACCCTGCAACGCCTGCCACTGGCGCGTCTTCTCCGCCTGTTCCGCGAGCGGTTCCAGCTGTTTGCTGAGCTCGCCGATGATGTCCTGCACGCGCACGAGATTCTGCTCCGTGTCGTTCAGCTTGCGCAGGGCCTCGCGCTTGCGGTTGCGGTACTTCGTGATACCCGCCGTCTCCTCGAAGAAGCCGCGCCGTTCCTCCGGCCGCGCATTGAGGATGGCGTCGATGCGGTTCTGCCCGATGATGCTCATGCCATCGTGGCCGATGCCCGTGTCGGCAAAGAGATTGTAGATATCCTTCAGGCGGCAGCGGCTGTTGTTGATGAAGAATTCACTCTCGCCGCTGCGGTAAAGGCGACGCGTCACCACGACCTCGCGGAAGTCCACGGGCAGTGTCTCGTCGCTGTTATCCAGCACGAGCGAGACCTCCGCCACGCCCAGTGCATGGCGGCTGGCCGAGCCCGTGAAGATGATATCCTCGGAGCGTGTGCCGCGCAGGTTGCGCACGTTCTGCTCCCCCAGTACCCAGCGGATGGCGTCGGTGATGTTGCTCTTGCCCGAGCCGTTCGGTCCCACGATGGCCGTGATGCCCTGATCGAAGTCGAGCGTTACCTTATCGGCGAATGATTTGAAGCCATAGGCCGTCATTTGTTTTAACTGCATAGATTACCTTCTATTTGATAGGACTGTACTTTATTTATAGTATAGCATAATATTCCTTTTTCTGTATCACAGAACACGTTTTCTGCCTCAAAACATACAAAACCGGCGTTTCGGTCAAACGCTCAGGCGCTTCAGCACTACGATTAGGCATTCCGTCTTGTTTTCGGTGCCCGTGTATTAAAAAGACGACAGGATTGTTTACTCCCATAAACTAATATGATAGAATAATACGGTAGGCTTATTAAAGGAAGGTTACTGTCTATGAAATTCAAGAAACACTTGTTCCACGCAGCGGACAGGTGGGGCAAGAACCGGTCGTTGCGCGCGATCAGGAACGGCATGATCCTCATGCTGCCGTTCCTGATCATCCACGCCCTGGCCTCGGCCTGCCTCGCGCTGCCCTTCTCCCCCTGGCAGAACCTGTTACATGGCGGCGGCCAATCGGTGTATTTCGCCCTCGCCGCCATCTATCAGGCCACGGCCAACTATTTTGCCCTGCTGCTGGCGTCAGCCATCAGCTATGGCTTCGCCCGGGAATGGCATCTCAAGCCATTCCGCAGTACGCTGCTTTCGCTGTCGACCATCGGCACGTTCTGGATTTTCTCCGGGCAGCAGATTCATTTTCTCTCCATGTCCGGCGTGGGCACGGCCCTCTTCTCGGCCCTGTTCACGAGCGCAATCTATCTGAAGCTTTCGATATGGCAGCCATTGGCCAGGCACATGGTGCGGCCGCGCTGCCATATCAACACGCATATCTACGATGTCGTCTATGCGATTCCGCTGACCATGGCCGTCTTCGTCGCCGCGATCTTCACGCAGACCATGATCCTCACCATCGGAGGCGGAGCCCTGCTGGAAGCACAGCTGACACATGGCGCATTCAACCTGCTTCAGCTGCTGGCCCCCTACCCGCTGGCCGCTCAGCTCGTATACACATTCCTCACGAACGCCTGCTGGTTCTTCGGCATCGACGGCCAGCTCATCTTTCTCGATGCCCATGCCGCTTACTTTGCCGGTCTCGCCGCAGAAGGCGGCGTCCCCAGCGTCATGTTGAACGAATCGTTCCTGCACGCGTTCCAGCTCGTGGGTGGCACGGGCTCGGCGCTGGCTCTCGTGCTGGCCATTCTCTGGCACAGTCGCCAGAAATTCTCCCGGCAGGCGGCCAAGATGGCTCTCATCCCCGCACTGTTCAACGTCGGCGATGTACTTGCGCTTTCCCTGCCCGTCATCGGCAACCCCATCCTCATCGTCCCCTTCGTACTGCTGCCGATGATCAATCTCGTGGCGGCGTACTGCTACACCAGCCTCGGTGTGGTTCCCCTGACTATGAACGACGTCGCAGCTTCGCTGCCCGTATTCCTCAACGGCTATACCGCAACCGGTTCTCTGGATGGCATCGTCTTGCAGGTATTGCTGTTGGGCTTGGATACGATTCTCTACCAGCCGTTCGTCCTGCTCTTTGACGAGTATCGTGCCTCGCAGGTCGCCCGCCTCACCCGCCATATGGTGAAGCTGCACCAGTGGTGCGAGGCCCGCGCCGAGCGCATTAACCCCGCGACGTTCAACGAGCAACAGTCCTTGATCTTCTCCTGGCTCACCAGCGACCTGGCCGAGGAATTGGACGAGGAAAAGCCCGCCCACCTCTTCATGGTCTACCAGCCCCAGGTCAGCAGCAGCGGCCAGTGCATCGGCGCCGAGGCCCTGTTGCGCTGGAAACACCCCAATGCGGGCATGGTCTACCCGCCGCTCGTCATCACGCTGGCCAAGCACGGAGGCCTGCTGCCGAAGCTGGAGCAGTTCATCTTCCGCAGCGCTTGCGAGTGCATTGCCGAGCTGGAGCAAAAGCTCGGCACCAGCGCGAACTTCAAGATTTCCGTGAACATCACGGGCGACTCCCTGCTCTACCACGGGCTCAACGAATCCGTCCAACACATCACGACGGAAAATGGCATCAGCCCAGAAAAGCTCTGGATCGAGATCACGGAGCAGGATACCATCACGCTGAACCGCCGCACGCAGATCAACCTCAAGAACCTGAAGGAACAAGGCCACAAGCTCATCATCGACGATTTCGGCATGGGCCAGACCTCCATCAACTACCTGCAGACCGGCATCTTCGGCATGGTCAAGCTTGATGGCAGCATCACGAAAAAGGTGCTCACCGACGAGAAAAGCCAGCAGATCATCTCGTCACTCACCGACCTCTCGCGGCGCATGGATCTCGTGACCGTCGCCGAATACGTCGACAATGTGCCGCAGCGCGACAAGCTCAAGCACCTCGGCTGCGACATCTTCCAGGGCTACCTCTACAGCCCGCCAGTCTCCCGGGCCAAGCTCGTGAAACTGATGACGCACTCGAACCCCGAGCCGCCCCATGTGCCGTCCTATAGCGAGTCCGAGACCGAACTCGCTACGGCATAAAACAACATAGCCTGCATAAAGAATTCCCCTGCCTGTATCCATGCGATACTGGCAGGGGAATTCTTTTGCGGCATCGTCACGCCTCAGGGCGGCGGCCCGGGCTTTGCCCTTATTGCTTATATTCGGCAGCCAGCTGCTTGAAGAGCGGCAGGCTGCGCTTGATCGTGTCCGTCTTGATGCAGTAGGCAGCGCGGAAATAGCCTGGGCAGCCGAAGTCCGTACCCGGTACGAGCAGCAGGCCATATTTCTTCGCGCGCTCGCAGAAGGCATAGTCATCCTCCTCCAGGCATTTCGGGAAGAGATAGAATGCACCCTGGGGCTGCACGCACGCAAAGCCCGCTTCCTTCAGGCCATTATAGAGCAGCTGGCCGTTCGTGACGTAGGTCGAAATATCGGAAGGCTTGTCGGCGCAGCGCTCCACCACGTACTGCCAGAGCGACGGCGCATTGACATGCGTGAGCACGCGCGCGGCGCCAGCGATGGCACCGAAAACCTTATCGTAGGAGGCCAGCTCATCCGGCACGACAATGTAGCCGATACGCTCGCCCGGCAGGGAGAAGGCCTTGCTGTAGGAATAGCAGACCAGTGTATTCTCGTAATACTTCGGGATGTAGGGCACGGAATAGCCTTCGAAGCAAATCTCGCGGTACGGCTCATCGGAAATCAGGAAAATCGGATGGCCGAACTCCTTCTCCTTCGCGCGCAGGATGTCGGCCAGCTGCTTGATCGTCGCCTCGGAATACACCGCACCACTCGGGTTGTTCGGCGAATTCACGATGATGGCCTTGGTGTGGTTCGTGACGAGCTTCTCGAAAGCATCGAAGTCAATCTGCCAATCCTGCGTGCGGGCCGGCACGACGACGAGCTTGCCGCCGACGGACTCCACGAAGCAGCGGTACTCGGGGAAGAACGGCGCAAAGGTGACGTACTCATCGCCCTCCTGGCACAGCGCCTTGAAGCAGATCGTGATGGCGGCAGCCGCGCCGGCCGTCATGAAGATATTCTTGCCCGCGTAGTGCATGCCAAAGCGCTTGTTAATGCTCTCAGCCACGGCCTGGCGCACTTTCGGCGCACCAGGTGCCACCGTATAGCCATGCACGGCACTCGGCTCCCAGGTCGTCAGGATATCCAGTGCGGCCTGCTTAACGAACTCCGGTGTCGGCACGTTCGGATTGCCGAGGCTGAAGTCAAACACCTGATCCTCGCCCACTTCCGCAGCCCGCTTGCGGCCAAACTCGAATATCGTGCGGATCGTCGACTTCTTCGTGCCCAGCTCATACATCTTCTGTGAAATCATAACCATACCACCCTTATAAACCTTCAGCTGGCATCCACGACGAATCAAATAGACGCCAATCTGCTTTTAAAATACACTGTTTACATTCTAGCACATATCTATAGCCGAATAAAGTGGGAATGTAAAACTTTACGTCACCTGTACCGCTTTACTGTTCCGGCAGCAGCAGGCCTTCCTGTGCCGCCATTTCCTGAATCAGCGACAACGTGAGATCGCCCGGCAGGGGCTTTGAGATGTAGTAGCCCTGGATGTAGCGGCAGCCGCGGTCACAGAGATAGTCGTACTGCTCCTGCGTATCCACGCCCTCAGCCATCGTGCCGATGCCCATTTTCTGTGCCATGTCGATGATGTTATCGATGATTTCTTCCGTCTTATCCGTATGATGGCGCAGGAAGAGCATATCGATCTTCAGCTGGTCGAAGTCGTAGTTGTGCAGGCCCTGCAGGGAATTGTAGCCACTGCCGAAATTATCGAGCCATACCTGATAGCCGTCATCGTGGAACTGTCGGATGTGCTGACCGAGCTCGATATGCTCGCGGCCCATGGCCGACTCGCGCAGCTCGAAGGAGATGAGCTGACGCGGTACGCCTGCCTGATCGATGATGTCGTTGATCAGCGTATGCAGGTTCTCCTGTTCGAAATCGAGTGTCGAGAGATTGATGGACACGGGCAGGCAGGGTGCCCCCGCCGCCAGCTGCCCTGCCATGGATTGGCAAGCCTGACGCAAGATCGCCGTATCCACCTTATAGAGCAGATGGTTCGCCTCCAGCATGGGCAGGAAGTCGGCCGGATTCAGCACCATGCCGCCATCGGGATCAATCCATCGCGCCAGCGCCTCAAAATGGCTGATCTTGCCCGTCTGCGTCTGCACGATGGGCTGGTAGTACGGCTGTACCCACCCTTGCGCAATAGCATCGTCGAGGTGCGTCGTCAGATAGTCGTTCTGGGTCAGCCGCGTCTCCATCTCCGCATCGTAGTAGCGGTAGTAATGCGTGAAATCGCTGCGCGCCATATCGCCGGCAATCTTGGCCCGGTCGATGGCTACGCCAGGCCGCCGGTCCTCCGCCGTCAGCGTGTAGATACCCGCATGGACATCGATCTGGTAGCCCGGCCAGTCCTTCATGCGCTGGTGCAGAGCTTTGACGACGGACACGGCACGATCATGCTCCACCAGCGCGTAGAAATGATCGCCCATGTAGCGCGTGACGTCCTCGCTGCCCACGATCTCCCGCATGGCATGTGCCATATCACGCAGCAGGTCATCGCCCTCGCCCAGCGAGTGCTGCATATTGAAGATCTTGAAATCGGCGATGTTGAAGTAGACCACGTCCCAGGCTGTTTTTTCCTCGCCGCTCACGATGGTCTCTGCCCGACGATCCAGTGCCGCCGTAAAGCTGCTGAAACTCCGCAGCCCGGTCAGCGGATCGACGCGTTTCGCCGCTTCCAGACGGCTCAGATAATTCCTCTCCAGCAGCACGATGGACAGCAGCTTCGCCGCCACGATGAAGACGGCAGCCGCCAGTCCCATGACCTTTTCCGGCGGATTATCAAAGCCGAGAAAACCAATATACCTGCCCTGAATCTGCAAGGGGAAGGCCATCTTGCTGCGGATGCCCTCCGCGCACAAATCCTTGCTGAGCGCCGCATCCCGCTCCGCATAGGCTTTCGTATCGCGGATGATATAGCCGTTGCCGCGGCGAAAAGCGGAAAACCACTCGGGACCATATTTGCCCTCGGGTACGCCATACCACAGTTTTTCATGCGGCTGCACCCCTTCACGGCACCATTCATAGGTACGCCTGACCTTGCCATCGGCTGCCTCTTCGCTGATATAGATGCGATCTGCCTCCAGGTCTTCACCGATACGCTGCAAGATGCGCCGGATCTCTGCGTCGGGATCGCCATGTTCCAGCCGGAAGACGGGGAACTGGCCCAGGGCCTCGATGCCCTTGAGCAAATGGCGCATCTCCTCAGCCAGATTCGGGCGATATGCTAAATTCTGCCGTTCCGCCTCCAGGCGAAATTCGCCATACTCTTTCATAGATCTGACCTCCTCAGGTCCGCGCTGCACAGATAATCGCCTGTGCCATATCCGCCAACGTAATCTGATGCTCCACGGCGTGGCACTCGAAAGCTGCCCGCGGCATGCCGTAGACAACGCTGCTGGCCTCGTCCTGCCCCAGCGTATGCGCCCCGGCCTGCCGCATCCTGAGCAGCCCGTCTGCGCCATCGCGCCCCATGCCCGTGAGGATGACGCCCAGCGCCTTATCCCCCATAAGCTTGGCCACGGAGTCGAAGAGCACGTCCACCGAGGGGCAGACACTGTTGACCTTCGGCCCCGGATGACAATTCAGGCGAAGCTGGCCTGCCATACGCTCCAGCTCCATGTGCTGCTTGCCCGGCGCGATGTACACGTGATTGGGCTGCAGATCGTTGCCCGTGGCCGCCTCACGCACGTGCAGCTGGCTGGCCCCATCCAGCCGCTCCGCCAGCAACCGGGAGAACATCGCCGGGATATGCTGCACGATAAGAATAGGCGGCAGCGGCGGCGTCAGATGGCACAGCACCTGCGTAAGTGCCTCCGGCCCTCCCGTGGATGAGCCGATGACGACCAGGCTCGGCCGTGCCCAGCTCCTGAGCTCCAGCTGCAGCTGCGGCGTGAGCAGCTGCGGCACGGCCGCCGCATGTTCATCCTTGTCTCCCTGGCGGATGCGCTCCAGCACCGCGCTGATACGGGCCGATGTCTGCTGTGAGCGCTGCCGCAGCTTCCTTACCTCGGCCATGCGCGCTTCCCGCTGTGCGGCGTGATCCGTCAGCGGCTGCCGTGCCATCTGCGGCTTTGGCGCTGGCGTCGGCACCGGATGCCAGGCCGGCCGCATGGGCTGGCTGTGCCTGGCCATACGGGCGGCATTCTGCTCCGTCAGACCGCTGATGACCGGTCGCACGACTTTCTTGCGCTCGCCGGCATCATCGCCCTTATTGGACGTAAAGAAACCCATTTTTCTCACCTCTACTCGTCTTTCCAGTAGAAGGTATCTTAACCCGTAAAATACGAAACCTAAACCTATATTACCCTATTCGCCATCAATGGGAATCATTCCTGCTAAAAGCACAAAAAACAGGCCCCACGGGCCTGCTTGATGGATTACTCTATACGATTAGCGGTTATTCCTGAAAATAGCGCATGCTCTGCTTCTTCCATTCCTTCTTGGTGAAGAGCATCTGCCGATCCTGTACGCCAGCCGCATCGGCCAGCTGCTGCACGATCTGCTCGCACTCCTCGCGGCTGTGGCCGTGCACCATCGTGTAGAAATTATACGGCCAGTCCGGCGCAGTGTTGCGGTCGTAGCAATGCGAGACAGAGGGCGAGTCCACCATGACCCTGGCGACCTCCTCCAACCGTTCCTGCGGCACAGCCCATGCTACGAGCACATTCGCCTTGAAACCGACGTTGCGGTGAGCCAGCACGGCTCCCATCTTGCGGATTTTCTTCTCGTCCTGCATGGATTTGACCGTCGCGAGGAAATCCTCCTTGGTGAGGCCGACGCTCTCGGCCAGCTGTGCATATGGGTCGGCTACAAGCGGGAAATCCCCCTGCAACGCGCGCACGACTGCCTTTTCCTTCTCTGTGAGGTTCTGCATACGACTCCCCTTATTGCAGCTTGAACTGCACGTTGATCTTATACTTCTTGTTGGCTTTGAGGTTGAGCAGCGACTCGACGCCCGGCAGCTCCTCGATGGTGCCGAGAATGCGCTCTTCCTCCTCCGGGCACGGCGTGTTCAGCGTGAACCAGAGATTGTAGCAGCCCTCGCGCTCGTAGTTATGCGTTACGCCCGGATACTGGTTCACGGCCTCAGCCACCTGCGTCATGGCCTCCGGCTCGACCTGAAGCGCCACGAGCGTGCCCTTGTAGCCGAGCCGTGCCGAGTTGAAGAACGTGCCGATGCGGCGCACGTAGCCCGCTTCCTTCAGGGCACGCACACGCGCGAGCACGGTCTGCTCATCCGTGCCCAGTTCCTCGCCGATTACCTGAAATGGATGGCTGCACACCGGCAGGCCACCCTGCAGAATATTGAGTAAAGATTTGTCGAAAGTCGTCAGCTCTTCCATGCCCTGCTCCCTCCATATGTCTTGCGGACACCAGCCACCCGGTCAGCAGCCGATGATGTCGTTCGCAATATATGAACTTTATTCATATTTCTTTGTTCTTATTGTAGCAGAGTCTGACCTATGACGTCAAGTAAATCTGAACGACCTTCATTTTTCAATGAGGAATAGGGCAGCACGGAGAGCTCCGGCACACCCAGCACCTGCCTGATACGCACCACCTGCTTTTGCACGGCGTTCTTTCCCAGTTTATCCGCCTTCGTCGCGACGATGAGCACGGGAATATGCTGCTCGACGAGCCAGTGGAACATCTTCACATCCGCCGGCATGGGATCGTGACGGCAATCGATGAGCTGGCAGACGAACTGCAGTTGCGGCGAGGTCAGCAGGTATTCCTCGATGAATTTCGACCAGGTGGCGCGGCGCTCGCGGCCCGTCTTCGCGTAGCCGTATCCCGGCAGATCAACGAGATAGCACGCGCGGCGCTCCTCCTCCCCCGGCAGTTTCACGCCGAGCTCGTAGAAATTGATGGTCTGGGTCTTGCCGGGCTGGGCTGAGACGCGTGCGAGTCCTTTGACCCGCGTGAGCGAATTGATGAGTGAGGACTTACCCACATTCGAACGCCCGATAAAGACGAACTCCGGCATTTTTTTCTCCGGATACTGCTCCTTTTTCACGGCTGAGGCAATGTATTGCGCCTGCGTAATGATAACTTCCTTCTCCTTATCCACCAAAAAATCAGCTCCTATGCAGAAAGGCAGCCGTCACTGTCTGCCAGCGGCTGCTGCCTTTCCCGAGCCTGCAGCACGCTTTACAGCAAAGCGATCCGCAGCACTTCATCCATATTCTTGACCGGCTTGAACGTCAGCTTTTCCCTGACGCGCTCCGGAATCTCATCGATATCGCGCTTGTTTTTCTCCGGCAGGATGATGGTCTTCATGCCCTCGCGGTAGGCCGCGAGTACCTTCTCCTTCAGGCCGCCGATGGGCAGCACCGTGCCGCGCAGCGTGATTTCGCCCGTCATCGCCACATCATTGCGCACCTTGCGTCCCGTCAGCGCCGAGATCATGCAGGTGGCCATGGTGATACCCGCCGAAGGGCCATCTTTGGGGATGGCACCCTCGGGCAGGTGGATGTGAATATCATCCTTCTCGTAGAAATCATCCGGCAGCTTCAGTTCCTTGGCGCGGCTGCGCACGTAGGTCATGCCGGCCTGCGCCGACTCCTGCATCACATCGCCGAGCTGGCCCGTGAGAATCAGCTTGCCCTTGCCCGGCAGCACCGTGGCCTCGACGGGCAGGATCGTGCCGCCGACCTCGGTCCAGGCCATGCCCGTGACGAGACCGACCTCCGGCTCCTTGTCCGCATGGTTGTCGATGTATTTCACCTTGCCGAGGAAATCCGTAAGATTCTTCGTGGTCACGCGCACGGGTCTCTCCGCGCCCTCGA
This sequence comes from Selenomonadaceae bacterium UBA2897, assembly GCA_002350105.1. Lineage (GTDB taxonomy): Bacteria > Bacillota > Negativicutes > Selenomonadales > Selenomonadaceae > UBA2897. Next base: position 38,061 of record DEDT01000052.1, read on the forward strand.
CGATGCGGCGGGCGGCCTTGCGGCAGATCGTGCCGATGAGGCGCTCCAGCTCGCGCACGCCGGATTCCCGCGTGTAGTCGTTGATGATGGCGGGGAACACGCTGGGCACGATGTGGATATCCGTGGCCTTGAGGCCGTTCTGCGCGCGCTGGCGACGCACGAGATGGCGCTTCGCGATCTCGACCTTGTCGTACTCCGTGTAGCTGGAGAGCTCGATGATCTCCATGCGGTCTCTGAGCGGGCCGGGGATATTGCCGAGGTTGTTCGCCGTGACAATCCAAAGCACATGCGAGAGGTCAAAGGGCACGTCGAGGAAGTGGTCGCGGAACGTCTGGTTCTGCTCGGGATCGAGGATCTCCAGCATGGCCGACGTCGCGTCGCCGCGGTACGATGAGCCCATCTTGTCGATTTCGTCGAGCAGGAACACCGGGTTGTTCGCGCCCGCATCGCGCAAGGCCGTGATAATGCGGCCCGGCAGCGCGCCGACGTAGGTGCGGCGATGGCCGCGCAGCTCTGTCTCATCGCCGACGCCGCCCAGCGAGGCGCGCACGAACTTGCGATGCATGGCCCTGGCCACGGAGGTCGCGAGCGAGGTCTTGCCGACGCCCGGCGGGCCCACGAGGCAGAGAATCGGCGACTTCTTGTCCGGTGCCAGCTGGCGCACCGCGAGGAAGTCGAGGATGCGATCCTTCACCTTATCCAGACCGTAGTGGTCATGGTCGAGGATTTTCTTCGCCTTCACCACGTCCAGCATGTCCTTCGTGGACTTGCGCCAGGGCAGTTCCAGCAGCCACTCGATGTAGTTGCGGCTCACCTCAGCATCCGCGCTCTGGCGGGAGGACGATTGCAGATGATGGATTTCGCGCTTGACCGCCGTCTGCACTTCTTCGGGGTAATCCCCCTCCTGCAGCTGCTTCAGATACTGATCCGCCACGGCGTCGGGGCTGTTCTCGTCGCCGAGCTTCTCGCGGATGGTCTGCAGCTTGGTGCGCAGATAGTATTCCTTCTGCGTCTTATCCATCTTCTGCGCCGCCTGCTTGTCGATTTCACGCTCCAGGCGCAGCAGCTGCAGTTCTTCTGTGAGCTTGGTGTTGAGCTCCTCGAGACGCGTCTCGAGGTCGATGCACGCGAGGAAATGCTGCTTTTCACGGAAGCGCAGGTTCAGATGGCTGATGATGAGATCGGCCAGCTTGCCCGCCTCGTCGAGCAGCACCACGGAGACCATGGCCTCGGGAGGCATCTTCTTCGTCTGCTTGACCCAGCGCTCGAACTTGTCCACGATGCCGTGCAACAGCGCCTCCGTACGCTGCGTATGCTCCTCCACATCGGGGCAGGGCTGCGCCGTGGCCGTCGTATACTCCTCCTGCTTGTCGAAGCCGAGGATGCGGCAGCGCTCCATGCCCTCGACGAGCACGCGCATCGTGCCGTCCGGCAGGCGCGCGATCTGGCGGATGGTCACGATCATGCCGATGTCAAAGAGATCGTCCGTCGTGGGATCGTCCTGCTCCTCGTCCCGCTGGGCCGTCACGATGAGCTCGCGCTCCTCCGTCTCCGCCGCCGCAGCGACTGCCGCCACGGAGCGCTCACGACCCACATCGATGTTCATGATCATATAAGGGAATACCACTACGCCGCGCAGCGGCAGCAGCGGCAGGGTGCGCAGTTCTTCTGCCATAGCTTTCCCCTCCTTGTCTTTTATGGAAACGCCTGTATGGCCTTTGCCATCTCTGTCACAAAAGGCGCTGCCACGGCAGCGCCTTTATTCACAGATAGCAAAGCGTCTCAGGCTGATGCTTCTTTGGAATTCTTCTTGGTGATGGTCAGCACGGGATCCTGATGCTTCTGCACGACATCCTTCGTCACGCGGCAGGCCGTAACGCCTTCCAGAGACGGTACATCGTACATGACATTGCGCATGATGCCCTCGATAATCGAGCGCAGGCCGCGCGCCCCCGTCTTGCGCTGCAACGCCTCCCTGGCGATGGCCTGCAGGGCATCATCGTCAAAGGTCAGCGTCACGCCATCCATTTCGAGGAGCTTCGCGTACTGCTTCGTGAGTGCGTTCTTCGGCTCCTTGAGGATGTTGACCAGCGTCTTTTCATCCAGCGCGTCGAGCGTCACGATGACCGGCAGACGACCGATAAACTCGGGAATCAGGCCCGTCTTCAGCAGGTCTTCCGGCTGGATTTTCTTCAGCGTCTCGCCGACATTGCGGTGCTTGCGCGACTTCACATTGGCTCCGAAGCCCATCTGGGAATGCCCCAGGCGCGCTTCGATCGTCTGGTCGATGCCATCGAAGGCACCGCCGCAGATGAAGAGGATGTTCGACGTGTCGATCTGGATAAGCTCCTGATGGGGATGCTTGCGCCCGCCCTGCGGTGGTACGGAGGCCAGCGTCCCTTCGAGGATCTTCAGCAGAGCCTGCTGCACGCCTTCGCCGGAGACATCGCGCGTGATGGAGACATTCTCCGCCTTGCGGGAAATCTTATCGATTTCGTCGATATAGATAATACCGCGTTCCGCCTTCTCGATGTCGTAGTCCGCCGCCTGAATGAGCTTGAGCAGGATGTTCTCCACATCCTCGCCCACGTAGCCGGCCTCCGTCAGCGACGTCGCGTCGGCGATGGCAAAGGGCACATTCAGGATACGTGCGAGCGTCTGCGCCAACAGCGTCTTACCGCTGCCGGTCGGTCCGATCATGAGGATGTTCGACTTTTGGAGCTCGACTTCATTGTTCTTGGGCTGGCCGCTGTTGATGCGCTTGTAGTGGTTGTACACCGCTACAGCGAGCGTCTTCTTGGCCTCTTCCTGACCGATGACATACTCATCGAGAATCCTGCGAATATCCCTGGGCTTCGGTACGTCCTTGAGTTCGACTTCTACATCTTCATTGAACTCCTCCTCAACGATCTCGTTGCAGAGTTCGATGCATTCATCGCAGATATAGACGCCCGGGCCTGCCACCAGCTTGCGCACCTGTTCCTGCGTCTTGCCGCAGAATGAGCACTTGAGCTGACCTTTCTCATCCCCGAATTTCAACATGATTGCTCCTCTCAGCCCTTGTCTGCCTTGTCACCTTTCTCAGCAGACTTCTTGCCGCCCTTGCGGGCAGCCGGTTGGCGCGTGATGACCTCATCGATCAGGCCATACTCCCTGGCCTCTTGTGCTGTCATGAAATTATCACGTTCCGTATCCTCCATGACCTGATCGAGCGGCTTGCCCGTCGTCGAGGTCAGGATCTCATTGATGACTTCGCGGATACGCATGATCTCGCGCGCCTGGATCTGGATGTCCGTAGACTGGCCCTGCGCGCCGCCAAGCGGCTGGTGAATCATGATGCGGGCCTGCGGCAGCGCATAGCGCTTGCCCTTAGCACCCGCTGTCAGCAGCAGGGCACCCATGCTGGCCGCCTGGCCGATACAGATGGTCGAGACATCCGGCTTGATGTACTGCATCGTATCGTAGATGGCGAGACCGGCCGTCACTACGCCGCCCGGACTATTGATATAGAGATAGATATCCTTGTCCGGATCCTCGGACTCGAGGAACAGCAGCTGGGCGACGACGGAGTTGGCCACATTGTCGTCGATGGGGCCACCGAGGAAAATGATGCGGTCCTTGAGCAGGCGGGAGTAGATATCGTACGCCCGCTCGCCCTGGCCAGAGCGCTCAACGACCATTGGTACATAACTCATTGTGGAATACCCCCTCAAAACAGGGTATAAGAGAATCGTCTCTTACTCTGCGATGTTGTCGATGATGAACTGAGCCGTCTTCTTGCGCAGGACGGAAGCAGCGAGGTCGTTCACGCGGCCCTGCTCCTTGATGATCTTGGCGACCTGCTGCGGCGTAGCACCGTAGGCAGCAGCCATGCCAGCTACCTCAGCGTCGAGATCCTTGGCCTCGACCTTGATGTCCTCAACCTTGGCAACTTCCTCGAGCATGAGATCCGTCTTGACATTCTTGGCCGCCGTGTCGCGATACTGCTCGCGCAGCTTGGCGATATCCGTGCCCGCATACTGGAGGTACTGCTCCATCTTCATGCCCTGGGACTCGAGGCGCATTGCCATCTCCTGCAGCATCGCGGAAATGCGGTTCTCAATCATGACATCCGGGATATCGACCGTGATATTGTCCGTAGCCTGGTCGATGGCAGCCGCGCGCTGCTCATCCTCGGCCTTGTGCTCAGCCTGATGCTCCAGGTTCTTGCGGATGTCGGCCTTCAGCTCGTCGAGCGTCTCGAACTTGCTGACTTTCTTGGCGAGCTCGTCATTCAGCTCCGGCAGCTCCTTGTGCTTGATGCTGCGGATCGTGCATTTGAACGTAGCGTCCTTGCCCGCGAGCTCATCAGCATGATAGTCCTCCGGGAACTTGACGTTGACTTCCTTCTCCTCGCCGATCTTAGCGCCGACGAGCTGCTCCTCGAAGCCCGGGATGAAGCTGCCGGAACCGATCTGCAGCGGATAGTCCTTGCCCTTGCCGCCCTGGAAAGCCTTGCCATCGACAAAGCCCTCGAAGTCGAGCGTCGTGAAGTCGCCATCAGCTACGGCCGAGCCTTCCGGTGCGTCAACCATCTTGCCCTGGCGATCCTGCATAGCCTTCAGCTGCTTGTCCACGTCCTCATCCGTGACTGCCTCGACCTTCTTCTCAATCTTCAGGCCCTTGTAGTCACCGAGCTTGACCTCAGGACGCGGCGTAATCGTTGCCTTGAAGACGAGATCCTTGCCCTCTTCCAGCGTCACGACGTCGATCTGCGGGCGCGTCACCGGCTCGAGCTTCTGCTCGTCGAGTGCCTTGTCAAAGGATTTCGGTGCGAGGTCGTACTCAAAGGCATCGTTCAGGATATAGTCCTTGCCGAGATGCGTCTCCACGATCTTGCGCGGAGCCTTGCCCTTGCGGAAACCCGGGATATTCACACGGTTAGCGAGGCGCTTGCAGGCACGCTCAATAGCTTTCTCTACTTCTGCTGCTTCCACTTCGATGGTGAGAGTTACCTGCTGGTTCTCGCCGTTTTCTGCCGTTACTTTCATTGTCTGAAATGACCTCCTGTTGTCTTTTGCATGTTGCCTGGCCGTCTGCGCGTCTTTCCTATGCAGATATGCCATACATATTTCATCTTAGCATAAAACGCGCGGGAATACAAGCTCCCGCGCGTTCTCAGATACGATTTGACCTTACTTGAGCAAATTTTTCATTGGCCCAACCGGCACGCTGAGATCGAGATGACCGCTGAGCGATTCAATCGGCTTCCCCTCGACGAGGATCTGGACCTTCTTTACGCCGTCGAGCTGCGTCAATGTATTGACCAGTGAGCCCACGAGCATCTCCTCGCCCGTCGAGCCGCCCACGAAGTCCTGCTTCAGTTCACGGCTGAAGTTCACCTTCGCCACGCCATCTTTGACCTCGGCACTCAGCAGTTTCACGTGCCTGGGGAAAATCGCGCTCTCGCCCTTTTGCTGTGGGCCGGCCAGCAGTTCCTCGACCGCCGACTGGCAGGGTGTCTGTGCGGAAATCGTGCGCTGCTCCCCCAGGAGCTTCATGCCATTATCATCGGGAAAGTAGACCGTGATCGTGCGGCTGCCCTGCTTTTTCGCACCGCTTTTGCCGGACGCGTCAGCGGACGCCGTGCTGCCCGTGGACGACGTGGCCTGTGATGCCGCAGACGACGCACCGTCCTGCGCCGCGCTCTTTTCATTTTGCGGGTCACAGCCCGCCACGAGCAGCAGCATGGCAGTGAGTGCAGCCAGCAGCATGATTTGCCATTTTTTCATCATTTGTGTTATGCCTCCTTATGCTGCGCCGAAGAAACGGGCGATGCCGCGCGCGATGGCCATGGCCAGCTTCTGCTGGTAATCAGCCGAGGCGAGCAGGTCCTCCTCCTCCGGATTCGTGACAAAAGCCAGCTCCACGAGCGAGGCCGGCATCGCAGAGTGGCGCATTACGTAGAAGCGCGCCTCTTTCACGCCGCGGTTGAAGCGGCCGCCCGCCACCGCCAGTTCCTCATTCAGGAGCTCCGCCAGGCGGTAGTCCGCATCCGTCTTGGGATAATAGTACGTCTCCATACCATGCGCCGCAGGATTCGAGAACGCATTGCAGTGAATCGAGACGAAAATATCCGTGCCCGGCGTATTGACGCCCACATCGACGCGCGCCTGCAGCTCGTCATGGTCCGAGGCATTCGGCCCGTAGACGTCCACATCAGCATCGCGCGTCATCACGACCTTTGCGCCCGAGGCCTGCAGGATATCGCGCACATCGCGCGCGACGGGCAGCGTGATGGATGCCTCCGTGATGCCATCCGGCCCCACGGCACCCGAATCGCTGCCGCCATGGCCGGGATCCAGCACGATGGTATGACCGGCAACGCCCGCCACCTGCGGCTGCTCCGGCTGTACCTGGCCATGGAAGATATCGATGGCCAGGCGATAGGGCAAGCGCGTCTTGCGCTCGGCCGGCAGCACCTGTACCTGATAGTCGCCTTCTGTGAGCTTTTCATGCTGCGTCAGCACGCGTGCCACGAGATCCCGGCGGCCGGACTGCTGGAACTGCACGCCTTTGACCTCATGGCTGTGCACCTTGATGTCCTGCCGCACCTCGCCCACGCGCGTCTTCTGCATCAGGATCTGCAGCACATTGGGCTCACCGTCCGAGACCGAGACCTCGTAATCGAGGTTGCCGCGATCCATGCCGATCTCCACGCGCGTGGCCTCGCGGCCATCGACCTTGACCTCGCTCGTCTCGAAATACGTCAGCTCGTGCATACCGCGCGAGCGCGCATCCGCCTGCGTGCCCGGCAGGCAGATGAACATTCCCCAAAGCATCACGAGCAGGCAGGCGAGTTGCCGGCCGTAATGCCAATTTTTCTTTTCCCGCATGCAGGAATACAACATGCCGTCAATAACCTCCCTGGCAGCCTGTGCTGCCCTGTATTATTGCTCCGTCTCCGTGCCGTGGCGCAAAGCCTCGGCCTCGCGTTCCGCTTCCTCATTGGCCTGCTGGTCATAGGCCAGCGTGATGGCCATATAGTCGCCTTCGCCAACATCATCCGGCAGCAGGCGCTGGGGGAGCTTGAGCTGCTCTCCCTCATCTTCCAGAAGCAGCACGGCGCAGCCTTCCTCGATCCTATCGACATAAGCAGACAGCTTTCTCATTTCGTGCCTGCCTTTCCTTCATAGGTCTCAGCTGGCTGGTCCGGCGCATCCTTGGCGTGTTCCGCCGTCACCTTGTACGTCTGGCCGTCGCTCGTGATCGTGATCGTGCCATTCCAGACCGTCGCATAGACCTTAGCTTTCAGCGCCGCGTATTTCTTCAGCGTCTGCTCGTGCGGATGACCGTAGGTATTACCCGTGCCGCCCTTCGGCTGCTTCTCGCCGCAGGAAATCAGGCAGACCTGCGGATGCACGTAGCGCAGGAAGGTCGGTGAGGACGAAGTCTTGCTGCCGTGATGACCGGCCTTCAGCACATCGCTGTTGAGGACGTCCTTGTAACTGCCGTCAATCTCCGCCTCGGCTTCCTGCTCCGCATCGCCCGTAAGCATCATCTTGAACTGGCCGCAGACGAGCTGGCCCACGATGGAGCCGTTGTTCTGGTTGAATTTCTTCGCCTTGCTCTCCTCGAGCATCTGCGGACCCGGCGCATAGACGTGGAATGTCACGCCGCCGCCGAAGTCGAGGGTATCGCCCGCTTTGAGCGTCTTCACGGGGATGTTCTTCTGCTGCGCCGTCTTCAGGTTGCTGCGGTAGATCTTCGACTTGACCGTCACGCCGTTGTCGTAGACCTCGCCGACTGAATACGCTTCGTAGAGCACGGGCATGCCGCCGATGTGGTCGGCGTGCGGATGCGTGAGAATCACCTTGTCGAGCTTCTGCACGTTTGCCTTTTTCAGCTCCGCGCGCAGCTTGTCCTGCTCGTCGACATCGCTCGTATCGATGAGCACGGTCTGCTCCGCCGTCTGCACGAGGATGCTGTCACCCTGGCCGACGTTGAGCATTTTGATGGTTACATTCCCCGTGGGCATAGCCTCCGTCTGCTGCGTTGCCGCCTTGCTGACCGCCCCGCTGCCACTCCCCCCGGCCGCCGGCTGCTGACCGCCGCAACCCACGAGAAAGGCCATCATCAGCAGGAGCAAGCCCAGGATCATGCCGCATTTTTTCCGCACAAGAATCACCTTTCATTCAAAATTGAAATCACATAAAACCGGGGCAGCGTTGAGCAAAATCCACACTTCCCCGGCAGACTCTAAAGTCCTATCGTAAACGGTGTAACTGAAAGTAATCTGTATAAACCGGCTTAATCATTGGCGAGGATCACATTCTCGATGCCCCAGGCGACGCCGTCTTCGCGTACGCCGGGCACCGTGTAGTCTGCTAACGCCTTGACCTCCGGCCGTCCGTTGCCCATGGCCAGGGCGGTGCCCACGGTCTCCATCATCTCAAGATCGTTGAGGCCGTCGCCGAAGGCGTAGCTCGCCGAGCGCGGCAGATGCAGATAGCGGAGTGCCTGCAGGATGCCCGAGCCCTTCGATACCGCCGTGCCGTACATCTCCATGTTCTCTGCATGATAAGGGTCGCGCAGGCCCGTGAGCTCCGGCAGCGCGAGGTACGGCTCGAACAGGCGGTATTTCTCCGGCTGCGGCGTCCAGAACTCCAGCTTGCACGTCGCCACCGCGCGCGGGTCAAAGTCCCGCACAAACCGGTCCGCGTCAATGTAGATGCTGCGGTAGAAATCCGCCAGTTCATGAAACTCCGGCAACAGATAGGCGTGTTGCACGCCCTGCAGGATGTACTGGATATGCTCGCGCTCGCAGAGCGCAATCAGCTCGTCGACGCGCTCCCTTGGCAGCGGCTGCTCGAAGATGACCTTGCCATCGAGCATAACCGCCGCCCCATTCATCAGCACCATGCCATCGAAAAGACTGCTCTGCGTGAGCTCCGGGTCGATGTACGCAAGCGGCCGCCCCGAGGCGATAAAGGTGTGATGCCCCGCCATGCGCAGCTCCAGAATGGCCTGCCGCACGGCTGGCGTGAGCGACTTATGTCCCGCCGTCACCTCGAGGAGCGTGCCGTCGATATCGAAGAAGACCGCCTTTTTCTCTACCTGTTTCATCTATGCTTATTTCCTTTGTGCTGCCGCTGGTTGTGGCTCTGCTCATACTTGCGGTCCGCCGCCTGCGGCGAGTCCGTCTCGTTGCGGCGTCGGTAGTAGACCCCGACCTTCACCGCCGTGAGCACGAACCAGATGCCGAAGCACACTGCGTAGATGATGTCCACCGTCTGCATATTATGGAAATCCATATTCGCAAACAGGAAGATACCCACCGCACCGATGAGCACATCCATCGGCTTAACCGCTCTTTTCAACCAATCCAAAAATAAACGCCTCCAAATATCATTTTCTCTTCTTATGTTACCCGAAATAGCAACATGTTTCAAGACAGGATTGCACTTTCCCCTTGAAGCGCGTAAAATAGTCCGCAGGAGGAGATACTATGAAAAAGACTTTAATCGCGCTGGCACTCGGCGCGATGACCCTGCTGCCGTTGCCGGTTTCCGCTGCGGCGGCATTCCCCACGGGTGCCCCGGACGCACCCGTATTCACGACGGAGCAGACGAAGGCGAACCAGTGGATCGACGCCATGCTGGTGAAACAGAAACCGGCTGATGCCTACACACTCTTAGCCCCCGAGGCCCAGAAGCAGATTGCCAGGGACAAAGTGACGAAAATCAGCCAGGAACTGCAGAAAAAATGGGGCAAGGTAGAGGCCCTCGGCTTCGTGCGCTGGGAACGCTTCACCCAGGCCGACCGCATGTTCTACGTCATGAAGTTCGAGAAGGCCCCCGTCGTCTACTGTGCCCTCGTCTTCGACAAGCAGGGCGGTCTCGAGAACTTCACCCTCAGTGAAGTCGCCCAGAACCAGCCTGCAAAAGATAAGGATAAAGACAAAACGAAAAAGAAATAACCAGATCTACCGCAAAGCGCCACAGCATGACTTACCGTGCTGTGGCGCTTTTGTCTCTGTCGCTCTTTATGAGTTTTTCGTTTTTGCCGTGCAGAACTTGAACAGCAGTGCCCCCAGCGTACCGGCGAGGACGGAGGCGCTGAGAATGCTGATCTTCGCGGCATTCAGCGCGGCTGCATCCGGCAGGGCGAGCGTCGCGATGAAGATACTCATCGTGAAGCCGATGCCGCCGAGGGTGCCGGCCGCGATGGTCTGCGCGTTCGTCGCCGCACCGGGCAGCGGCGCGCCCGTGAGCTGCGTCAAAAGCTTTACGCTGCCATAGATGCCCAGAGGCTTGCCGATGACGAGGCCCGCGATGATGCCGAGGCAGAGCGGCGAGGTCAGGTCGAAGCTGGCCCCCGCAAGACTCACATCGGCATTGGCCAGTGCGAAAATGGGCATGATGCCATAGGAGGACCACGGCTCCAGCTTTTCCTCCAGGATATGCAATAGCGAGCCGTGATAGCCGGGCTGATGCGCCTGCTTCTGGTGCAGACTGTCGTCATCCGGCTGGCCCTCGATGGGGATCGTAAAACCGAGCAGAACGCCCGCAATCGTCGGGTGGATGCCCGAAACGAGGAACGCCGCCCAGGCCCCGAGGCCCAGCAGGAGATAGGGCCAGACGCTCTGCACGCCGCGCCGTCCCAGCAGGAACGCCAGGGCCAGCAGCACCAGGCCAGTCAGTAGCGCCGCTACGGAGATCTCGCCGCTATAGAAGAGCGCGATGACCACAATGGCCCCGAGGTCATCGACGATGGCCAGGGCCGTCAGGAACACGACGAGGCCCACGGGGGCCTGCCGTGCCGCCAGCAGCATCACGCCGAGCGCGAAGGCGATATCCGTCGCCATGGGGATACCCCAGCCGCCCGCCGTCGGCGTACCGTAGTTGAAAATGCTGTAGACGATGGCCGGCACGAGCATGCCGCCGAGTGCCGCGCAGACCGGCATCACCATCGCCGACATGGTCCGCAGCTCACCGTAGCAGAACTCACGCTTGATCTCAAGGCCGATGACGAAGAAGAACACGGCCATAAGGCCATCGTTGATCCAGTGGACGAGGCTCATGGAATATCCCGCCAGGCCGAGCTGCAGATGCAGCAGATGGTCATAGGACGGCCCCAGCGGCGAATTGGCGATGATAATTGCCAGCACCGCGCAGGCCAGCAGGATGCGGCCGCTGTCGACCTCCCAGTGCAAAAAAGAGAACAATGGTGCCAGGAGCTGCTGCAGTTTCTTTTTCATCATCAAGCCTCCTTACTTCATGTCATCGATACGACTCACGCCTCGTCGCCAGTCATGGACTCTTTGGTGCCGGAAAAATAAACGCAGAGCAGATCATCCAGTGCCTGCTGGTCGGCCGTGCCCATGGTTTCGCGGACCGAGTGCATGGCCAGCAGCGGCACACCGACATCCATCGTGCGGATGGGCACGATAGCCGAGGCGATGGAACCCAGCGTCGAGCCGCCGCGCTGATCGCTGTGATTGACGAAAATCTGGCAGGGAATCCCGTGCTCCTGGCAAAGGCTCCGGACCACGGCCACCGCCTCCGCGTCGCCGGCATAGGACTGGCTGGATGCCTGCTTGATGACGAGGCCGCTGCCCAGATAGACGTGATTTGTCGGGTCGCTCTTGTCGACATGAGCCGGATGCTCCGCATGGCCGACATCGACGGAGAGCATGAACCCCTGTGCGATATCGCAGTCGAGCTGCTCCTCGCTCCAGCCGCAGGCACGGTAGATGCGCCGCAGTACCGTGAGCAGTACCGTGGAGCCAGCCCCCTGCTTCGTCCGGCTGCCGACTTCCTCATTATCGAAGAACGCCGCCAGCTGCACACCTTCCCGCGCCGGCGAAGCCTTGATGCCCTGCAGGCAGGCGTACACAGAGGTGAGATTATCGAGCCGCGGCGCCGAGGCCAGGCTGGCATCAAAACCCAGCATGCAGCCCTGCTCCACAGGATAGACGTTGAGCTCCCAGCTCAGGATATCCTCGACATCACAGTCCAGCTGCTCCGCCAGCCGCTCGCGGAAAAAGCTGCCGTTATCCCTTTCTGCCGCAGCATCGCTGCCGCCCTGCGCCTCTTGCTGCTCCGGGCACAAGACCAGCAGCGGCATTTCCTTTTGCGGCGAAAGCTTAACGCCATCATTGGCCTCACGGTTCATATGGATGGCGAGATTAGGGATAATACCGACGGGGCGCTGGAAATCCACCAGCCGCACCACGGGATGAAACGCATCCTCGCCTGCCAGCGCAACCCGGCCAGCCAGGGACAGCGGACGATCCAGCCATGGTGCCCGCAGCAGCCCGCCATATGGCTCGATATTCAGACGGCTGCCTGAATCTGCGGCCAGCTCCGGCTCCGGCTTGATGCGCAAGCCCGGGAAATCCGTATGCGCCGCCGCGAGGCGCAGCGGGCCCTGCTCCCCCACGGTAAAAGCGAGCAGCGTCGAGCCATAGACATTGGTAAAGTAACGTCCGCCCTGCTCCAGCTCCCAAAGTTCATCCATATAAAGCTCGGTGAAACCCGCTGCCTCCAGCTCTTTCCGCAACGCCGCTACCGTATGAAAGGGCGAAGGGCTCTGCTGGATAAAAGCAAAGAGCTGCTTTATCGTATTCTTTTCGTTTTCCGTCATGATAATCCTCCTCCGGGACCAAGATTTACGCGAAAAGGCGGCATCACCCTGCCGTGCCTGTCGCCTTCCCCTTATTTCTTATAGAGCGGCACGAGCTGCGTGCCCTGATAATAATGCGCCAGAATGCCCTTGTAATCGAGCTGAGCCGCCCAGGCCTTCGCGCCCCACTGGGACAGGCCGAGGCCATGGCCCCAGCCGTAGCCGATGATGTGCACGACGCCCTGGGAGAGCCGCACCGCAAAGAGCGTGCTGCGCAGGCCGAAGGCGTTGCGCAATTCGTCGCCCGTCACCTGAACGCTGCCCTGGCTGCCCACGAGCTGCAGCTTTTTCACGCGGCCCGACACCGTGCGATCCGCCGAGGCCTTGCCGAATGCCAGCGGGCTGAGGCGGATTTCCTTCAATGTGCCGATTTTGCCCTTGCGCTGGAAATGCTGCACGAGCGTGCTCGCAGGGATATCCTTTGACCATGATTGCGTGCGCTGCTGCACCTCCGTAGCCGCACGCAGATAGGGCACGCGGCTGCCCCAGACGTCTTCGCTGTTCTCCGTCATACCGCCGGAATCCGTATGGAAGAGCGCATCGATCAGCTTGCCCTGATACTCGAGCACCTGGCCGTAGGTGGCATCCACGGCGCGGTTCGTCTCCGCCTGCTCGCTGCGCATGCCTTTGTAGACCTGGCAATGCGTCGTCGTACAGATATCGAAACCTTCGCCCTTGTGACGCCCACGGCTCTTCAGAGCAAAGGTGCGCGTCGCCACGGCCTGCGCCTCTACCGCAGCTCTGGGCCAGGTTGGCGGCATTTCCTCCGGTGCCGTGCCACGCACATAGTCCTCCGTGCGCACGACGTTCACGACGGTCATGCCGTTGCCCCGCAGGCTGAGCTCTACCTCTCCGCGGTAGGGACGGCCATTCACCTCGACATACAGAAATTCGGCCTGCTTGGGATTCGCCGCCCGCAGCGTCAGCGTCTGTCCCGGGATACGGCGGCCATCGAGCACAAAGGAACTGCCATCGCGCTCAATGGTGAGCGATCGCCCCGTCCCGATATTCTTCACGGGCTCCGTCTGCTGGTCGCTCACGAGATCCGCCGAGACGCCCTGCGCCGTGAGGATGACGGAGCTCTGCCCCGTGAGCAGGCCCACGCGCAGTGTCGGCTGCCAGGCGGCAAAGGCGGTGGGAGCAGAGAGCACACCGCCTAGCATAAAAAAGAACAACCCTAGTGTTACAAGATATTTATTCAAGTCCGCACCTCCCTCAACAGGACCCTCTCCGCCTCGCAAGCTCGGCACCTCTCCCAACGGGGAGAGGCACGCTGCGCTACGCTGACATTCCGTCCCCTTACTGACAGCATCCTTTAGCAAGGAAGAATCCGCCCAAGCCCCTGCGGACAGTTTCCTTCAGCAAGGAAAAAAATTTCTTACTGCACTGCTGCCGCCTCGGCGGCGAGACGGGCACGTTTCTTCGCCCGGTTCTCCTTGCGGCGCTGCTTGCGGATGGCCTTGCTGTAGCGCTCCTCCTCGGAGAAGATGCAGCCGCAGTAGGGCTGGCGGTAGAGCTCCAGCTCGTGGCTGATGTCGATGCCCGCCTGCCAGCCGGGGCGGAAGTCCTCGTAATAGAAATCCACGCCATACTGCCGGGCGAATTTCTCCGCCGTGCGTTTCATGAGCTCGTGCTGCTGGTAGATGCTGTAGAAGAGCGTCGAGGTGAAAGCATCATAGCCGTTTTCTCTGGCAAAGCGCGCGGTCTGCTCCAGCCGCCAGGTATAGCACATGGTGCAGCGGCCGTTCGGCATGGCCTCGGCGGGCAGGGCCAGCTTGAGGAAGTCGCGCAGACGGTAGTTCTCGTCCGTCTCGATGGCCATGCCCACTTTCTCCGCAAACTCCTTCGCGGTCTTCAGGCGCATCTCCCACTCCTTGTAGGGATGGATGTTCGGGTTGAAGAAATAGCCCGTGGGCTCGATGCCCTCCTCGCGCAGCTTCTTCACGGGGTAGCAGGAGCAGGGCCCGCAGCACATATGCAGTAAAAGTTTCATGTCAATCCTCCGGATACGGGATGCCGAGGTGCTCGTAGGCCGCAGGCGTCGCGACGCGGCCGCGCGGCGTGCGGTTGATGAAGCCGAGCTGGATGAGGTACGGCTCATAGACATCCTCGATGGTATCACGTGACTCGCTGATGGCCGCCGCCAGCGTATCGAGGCCGACGGGGCCGCCCGCGAATTTCTTTATCATCGTCTCCAGCATGCGGCGGTCCGTACGGTCGAGGCCCGCCTTGTCGACCTCCAGCATCTGCAGGGCCTTGTCGGCGATCTTCGCCGTAATCATGCCGCTGCCCTCGATCTGCGCCACATCGCGCACGCGCTTCAGCAGGCGGTTCGCGATACGCGGCGTACCACGGCTGCGGCGCGCGATCTCGAGCGCCCCCTGATCCTCGATGTCGATCTTGAGGATCTCCGCCGCGCGCTTGATGATGTGCACGAGCGCGTCCGGCGTGTAGTACTCGAGGCGCGAGATGATGCCGAAGCGATCCCTGAGCGGTGGCGCCAGCGAGCCGGCCTTCGTCGTCGCCCCGATGAGCGTGAAGGGCGCGATATCGAGGCGGATGGAGCGCGCGCTCGGCCCCTTACCGATGATGATATCGAGTGCGTAGTCCTCCATCGCGGAGTAGAGCACCTCCTCCACGCTGTGGGAGAGACGGTGAATCTCATCGATGAAGAGCACATCGTGCTCCTGCAGGTTCGTGAGCAACGCCGCGAGATCGCCCGAGCGCTCGATGGCCGGACCCGAGGTCTGGCGGAAGTTCACGCCGAGCTCGTTGGCGATGATGCCCGCCAGCGTCGTCTTGCCAAGGCCCGGCGGCCCGTAGAGCAGCACATGGTCGAGGGCCTCGCCGCGCGAGAGCGCCGCCTGAATCCATACGTTCAGGTTATCCTTGACCTTTTCCTGCCCGATATACTCACTGAATTTGCGTGGGCGCAGGCTGTACTGCCAGTCGTCCGCCTGCTGCTGATCCATGGATACGATGCGGCTCTCGTCGAAATCGTCCATCTGGAAATCTTCCAAAATTCTGCCTCCTTTCTATGTCGAACGTATCAGAACTTGCTCAGCTGCTTCAGCGCGAACTTGATGGCCTCCTCAGTCGTCTTGCAGCCCGTGGCCTTGCGCAGGACCGGCGTAATCTCCTGTTCTGCGTAGCCGAGGGCCTGCAGCGCGGCCTGGGCCTCGCTGATGATGTCGTCGCCCACCGTGCCCTCCGTCTCGAGGAAGAGCTCTTCGTCCGCTGGCGTCGTATGGGCGAAGGAGAGCTTATCCTTCAGCTCGAGAATCAGGCGCTCCGCCGACTTCTTGCCGATGCCCGGCAGCTTCGTGAGCACGCTCGTCTGCTTGTTCTGGATGGCCTGACAGAGACTCGCCACCGTGATGGACGAGAGCATGCCCAGCGCCACCTTGGGCCCGATGCCCGAGACACTGATGAGCTGCTGGAAGAGCGCGTACTCCTCCTCCGTCGCAAAGCCGTAGAGCGTGATATCGTCCTCGCGCACGCTCATGTGCGTGAAGAGCAGCGCCTGCTCGTGCAGATGCAGCTGCCGCCGCGTACTGTCGGCGATATAGACGCGATAGCCCACGCCCTGCACATCCAGCAGCACACAGTCCGTATAGAGATACGCGACCTCGCCGCGCAAAAAACCAATCATAGCTAATTCCTCCAGCGCAAACTTTCCAGGCAATGCGTCGTGCAGATGGCACAGGCCAGCGCATCCGCCGTATCATCCGGCTTCGGCGGCTTCGGCAGGTGCAGGATCTTCGTGACCATGTAGATGACCTGCTGCTTCGTGGCCTTGCCGTAGCCCGTGACATCCTGCTTGATCTGCATCGGCGTGCGCTCCACGATGCGCAGGTTATTCTTCGCCGCCGCCAGCAGCACGACGCCGCGCGCCTGGCCGACCGGAATGGCTGTCGTCACGTTGCGGTTGAAGAACAGTTTCTCGATGCCCATGACATCCGGCTGGTACTTCCTGATCATCGCGTCCAGCTCATCGTAGATTTTCATGAGCCGGTCCTCCATGCGCATCTCCGGCACCGTGATGATGGAGCCGTAGGCATGCGGCACGAGCCGGCTGCCCTGGGTCTCTACAAAGCCGAAGCCGCAGATGGCCGTACCCGGATCTATCCCTAATGCTAACATAAAACCTCTTGCTAAACCACCCGTATCTATCCATAACTACGAAAAAGGAGCCCACTTGCCTGGGCCCCTTTCCCTCTAGCTTACAACAAGGGATTACTCCTCGTCGTCCATTTCGTAGTTGCTGTAGACGTTCTGAATGTCGTCGTTCTCTTCCAGCTCGTCGATGAGGTTCTGCATCTTCTCGGCGTCTTTGCCACTGATGTGCACGTAGTTCTCCGGCACCATCGTAATCTCGGCCGAAGCCGTCTCGATGCCCTTCTCGCCCAGAGCCTGTTCGATCGCATCATAGGCATCCGGCTCCGCCGTAATCTCGAAAGCCTCATCCTCGGACTTCATGTCGTCCGCACCCGCATCGAGCACGATCTCCATGAGCGCATCCTCATCGTCGAAAACTTCCTTATCCACGACGAAGACGGCCTTTTTCTGGAACATCCAGGACACGCAGCCATCCTGACCGAGGTTGCCGCCATGCTTGGAGAACAGGTGGCGCACATCGGCAGCCGTGCGGTTGCGGTTATCCGTGAGGATGTCGAGCATGACCGCCGTGCCGGCCGGGCCATAGCCCTCGTACGTCAGCTCCTCGTAGTTGCCACCCTCCGTGTTGCCGAGGCCCTTCTCGATGGCACGCTTGATATTATCCTTCGGGATGTTGTTAGACTTTGCTTTGGACAAGGCCAGCTTCAGGCGCATGTTGCCCGTCGGGTCTGCGCCGCCCATGCGTACGGCGATGGTGATCTCACGGCCGATCTTCGTGGTGATCTTGCCACGGATGGCATCATTCGCACCCTTCTTGCGTTTGATATTGGCCCATTTAGAATGTCCTGACATGTAGAACGACTCTCCTTCTCTATACCGCCGGGGCGGCTGAAATTTCTTTGCGTTAACTTTTTAAGTATACTACGATTGGCCTTTTACTGCAAGAGCTTGAAGTATTTCTTCTTGCCCTTCTTCACCATGGCACTGCCATCCGTGAAGTCGCTCTCCTGCAGCACGTATTCCGCATCCCCGACCCTGGCGTCGTTGAGGGAAAGGCCGTTCTGCTTGATGAGGCGGCGGCCCTCACCCTTCGATGCGAAGACCTTGCCCGCCGTGAGTACGTCAAGCAGCTTTTGGCCGGCTGCCGCCTGAATCTCCGGGATGTTCTCGGCCTGGCCTGCACCGCCGAAGAGGGCCTCCGCGGCTTTCTTCGCCTTATTGGCCTCCTCCTCGCCGTGCACGATCTTCGTGACCTCATAGGCGAGCACTGTCTTGGCCTCGTTGATCTTCGAGCCCTCGAGGCTCGCGAGCTCATGCACCTGCTCCATGGGCAGGAAGGTCAGCAGCGCGAGGCACTTCTCCACGTCAGCATCGTCGACGTTGCGCCAATACTGATAGAACTCGTACGGCGACGTCTTGTTCGCATCGAGCCAGAGCGCGCCGCCCGCCGTCTTGCCCATCTTCTTGCCATCGCTCTTCGTGAGCAGACGGTTCGTGAGGCCGTAGACCTGCACGTTCTGCTTGCGGCGGTTCAGCTCGACGCCTGCGATGATGTTCGACCACTGGTCATCGCCACCCATCTGCAGCTTGCAGCCGTAGCGGCGGTTCAGCTCGAGGAAGTCGTAGGCCTGCATCGTCATGTAATTGAACTCGAGGAACGTGAGGCCCTTCTCCCAGCGCGTCTTGTAGGCATCGGCCGCGAGCATGCGGTTGACCGTAAAGCAGGCGCCGACCTCACGCAGGTAGTCGATGTAGTTCAGCTTGCGCAGCCAGTCCGCATTGTTGACCATGAGCGCCTTGCCATCGGAAAAATCAATGAAGCGAGCAATCTGCTTTTTAAAGCAGTTGCAATTGTGCTCGATCTGCTCGTCCGTCAGCATCCTGCGCATGTCACTGCGCCCGGATGGATCGCCGACCGTGCCCGTGCCGCCGCCGACGAGGGCAATGGGGCGATGGCCCGCCCGCTGCAGATGCGCCATGGCCATGAGGGCGATGAAGTGACCGGCATGCAGGCTGTCCGCCGTCGGGTCAAAACCGATGTAGAACGTGACTTTCTCCTTGTCCAGGAGCTCGCGCAGCTCCTGCTCATTCGTGCACTGCGCGATGTAGCCGCGCTCTTTCAGGGTATCCAATACGTTTGCCAAAGGAATCGCTCCATTTCTCTATCTTCTGGGAAAACCGCACGCTGCGGGATAGGATTTACTCTTTATTGCTTCATGACTCAGCGGCCCTTGCCGACGTCATCGCCGGGCTCAGGGGCTGCCGGTGCCGGGGCAGCCGGCTGGCCCGGAGCCGCTGGCTGCTGATTGCCACCGGCTGCGCCCGCCGGTGCCTGTTTGTTATCCTTCTTGTCGGATTTCTGGTTATCGGCCTTCGTATCCGCCTTCGTTTCCGATTTGGACTTCAGGCCGGACTCACCGCCGCTGCGGTTCGGATTGCGGCGCGCCGCTGTCGAGCCGTCGAAGTTCTTCGGCGCTGTGCCGGACAGAGCCTGCGTCATGAAGGCCTTCCAGATCTTCGCAGGCAGCTGGCCGCCCATCATGCCACCGAGGCTCGTGTTGTCATCGTTACCGATCCAGACACCGGCCACGAGATCCGGCGTATAGCCGACGAACCAGGCGTTGCGGTAGTCATCCGTCGTACCGGTCTTGCCGGCTGCCGGACGGTCGAGCCGCGCATTGTAGCCCGTGCCATGCTCGATAACACCCTCCAGCATGCTGGTGAGCTGTGCGGCGCTGCTCTCGCTGATGACCTTCGTGGGGTCAGCCTTGGCCTGCTTGATAACCTTGCCGTTGCGGTCCACGACCTTGATGACGGCCGTGGCCGGCATGTGCATACCCTTGTTGGCGAAGGAACCGTAGGCACTCACGAGCTCCAGCGGCGAAACGCCCTTCGTGAGGCCGCCGATGGCCGTAGCCAGATGGCGGTCGTTGTGCGGCCCCTCCTTGACGAGGCTCGTGATACCAGCCCGCTCTGCGTAATAGATGACCTTGTCGATGCCGACATCCTTCGCGAGCTTGATGGTCGGCACGTTGTAGGAATGCTTGGCCGTGTCGCGCATCGTGACGCTGCCGTGCCAGCTCATGTCGTCATTCATCGGTTTCCAGCCATCGATATCGATAGGACTGTCCTCGATGACGGAATCCGGCGTGTACTTGTTCTCCAGCGCCGTCGCGAAGACGAAGGGCTTGAAAGCCGAGCCCGGCTGGCGCTCCGCCATCGAGGCGCGGTTGAACTGGTCCGTGCCGCGGCCGCCCACCATGGCCTTGATGTAGCCCGTCTGCGGGTCGATGGCCACGAGCGCGCCCTGCGGCTGCTGGATGCCCTTGCCGTCCTTGCGCACGTTGGGCAGCTGCTGCATGGCCTTCTCAGCAGCCTCCTGCATATTCATATCGATGGTCGTGTAGATCTGCAGGCCCTCTTTGTAGACGGCGTCTGCACCCAGCTCATCGATGAGCTGCTGCGTCACGTAGTCGATGAAGTACGAGGCCGCCTGATGCTCCTGCGTCTTCGGCTTCGGCTTCACGAGCTGCAGCGGCTCCTTCTTCACCTTCGTGGCTGTGGCGCTGTTGATATAGCCGTACTTCGCCATCTGATCGAGCACGGTCGCCTTGCGCTCCGTGGCCGCCTGCAGGTTGTTCGTCGGCGAGTAGTAGTTCGGGCTCTTCGGGATGCCCGCGAGCATCGCGCACTCGTTGAGCGTGAGGTCCTCGACATTCTTGCCGAAGTACGTCTGCGCCGCCGCCTGCACGCCGTAGGCACCCTGACCGAAGTAAATCTGGTTCAGGTACATCTCGAGGATTTCCTGCTTCGTGTACTGACGCTCCAGCTGCAGAGCCAGGAATACCTCCTGGATCTTGCGCTTCAGCGTGCGATCCTGCGTCAAATAGGCATTCTTCGCCAGCTGCTGCGTGATGGTCGAGCCGCCTTCGGTGACGGTACGGCCCCGCAGGTTGGCCCAGGCCGCGCGCAGGATACCGCGCGGGTCAATGCCCATATGATCGTAGAAGCGATTATCCTCGACAGCCACGAATGCATTCTGCAGATCCTTCGGGATCTGGGCGATCTTGACCGGCTTGCGGTTCTCATCCGCATGCACATTCGCGATCTCGTTGCCGTTACAATCGTAGATGACCGAGGTCGCGGGCGGCCGGATATCATTGGCGATATCCGGCTTCGTATTCATGCTGGCCGTGAGAAAGCCGCAACCGATGCCCACGAACATCACGAGCACGATAATGAAAAAGCCAAGCACAATCCGCGAGCCCGTGCTGCCACCGCTCTTGCGCGGCGCACGTCTGCCCTGGCCGGCATTGGTCCGTTTATCCATGAACTGCCTCCTTGGGTGTAATTTCCACATTCTTTCCTATTGTAGCACGAATCGGCACGTATGCCCACCCATTCAGGCCATAATATTATTTCAAATTGACCACCGTGGCACCGGCACCGCCCTCCGTGATATCGGCAAAAGCGAAATCCTTCACGTTGCGGTGCGTACGCAGCCAGGCATGCACGCCCTTGCGCAACGAACCCGTGCCCTTGCCATGGATGATGAGCACCTGCGAGAGGCCCGCGATCACGGCATCGTCGATGAACTTGCCGAGCACGGACTCCGCCTCGTTGACCATGAGTCCGCGGATATCGATTTCGCGCCGCGCCTGTGCCGTCTTCTGCAGGTAGGTGCCCGACTGGCGGTTGTGATTCGTCTGTCCCGGCACCTTGTGTTCCTTCTGTGCGTGGGCGATAAAGGTGCAATCCTTCGCCTTGACCGTCGTGCGCAGGCTGCCGAGCTGCACCTCCAGCTCCTTGCCGGAAATGCCGATGAGCGTGCCCTTCTGATCGAGCTTCTTGACGTAAAGCGTATCGCCAGGCTGCAGCTCCCTGAGCTTCACCGCCTTGCCGACGCCCTTCTGCGCCATGATGCCCGGCTGAGCCTTGGCAAAGGCGTCGTTCAGCTTCTGCCGCGCCTCCTGCATCGCCTGCTGGCGCTTCTTGATGCCCTGGTCGTGGAACTGCTCCTTGAGCTTCGCGATGATCTCCTCGGACTCGCGGCGCGTGCGGCGCACCATGGCCGCGCTCTGCTCGCGCGCCTTGCGGATGAGCTCACCCTTGCGCTGGTCGAGGTCGTGGCGGGTCTTCTCCACCCTGGCCTCCAGCTGCTGCACGCGCAGCTGCCGCTCGAGAATGTCGGCGTTTCTTTGCTCGTACATCATCTTCTGCTGTTCCAGCTCGTTTAGCACGTGCTCGAACTGCGCATGGTCGGCCTCCACGAGCTGCTTCGCGCGCAGGATCATGCTCTCCGGCAGGCCGAGGCGCTGGCTGATGGCGAAGGCGTTGCTCGCGCCGGGGATGCCAATGAGCAGGCGGTACGTCGGCCGCAGCGTCTGCACGTCAAACTCCACGCAGGCATTCTGCACGCCATCGCGGCTGTAGGCAAAAGTCTTGAGCTCCGAGTAATGCGTCGTGACCATCACGGAGGCGCGCACCGCGAGCAGCTTCTCGAGGATGGCCATGGCCAGCGCCGCGCCTTCCTCCGGATCCGTGCCCGCGCCGAGCTCATCGAGCAGCAGCAGATCCCCCTGATCGACTTTCTGCAGGATATGCACGATATGCGTCATGTGTGCTGAGAAGGTCGAGAGGCTCTGCTCGATGCTCTGCTCGTCGCCGATGTCCGCATAGATATTGTCGTAGACGGCGATCTCCGAATCGTAGGCGCAGGGCAGATAGCAGCCCGACTGCGCCATGAGCACCATGAGGCCCAGCGTCTTCATGCTGACCGTCTTGCCGCCCGTATTCGGGCCCGTGACCAGCAGCATGCGGCAGTCGCCGCCCAGCTCGATGTCGATGGGCACGACCTGCTCCTTCGCGATGAGCGGATGGCGCGCCGCCACGAGATGCGTGCGTCCCTCGTGATTCAGCGTCGGCCGCACCGCATCCATATCGCGCGCGAGCTTCGCCTTGGCAAAGGTAAAATCGATGGCCGCGAGGATGTCGCTGTTCGCGGTGAGCGGCCCACGTTCCCTGTCCACCTTGTGCGTGAGCTCGCGCAGGATGCGCTGTACCTCCTGCTGCTCCGCGAGGGCCAGCTGTTTCACGTCGTTGTTGAGCTCCACGACCTCCAGCGGCTCGATGTAGAGTGTCGAGCCCGTAGCCGAGCGGTCGTGCACGAGGCCGGGGAAGCTGTGGCGGTACTCCGCCTTGACCGGGATGACGTAGCGGTCATCGCGCATGGTGACGATGGCTTCCTGAAAGTATTTCTGGTTATCATTGTTGTGCAGGATCGCGCCGACGCGCTCCTTGATGCGCGCCTGCGAACCGCGCAGCTCCGTGCGGATACGCCTGAGCTCCACACTGGCCGTATCGCGCAGATTGCCGTGGTCGTCGATGGCGTTGTCCAATTCGCGCTCCAGCTGGCCGAGAATCTCCAGATTATGTGCCCAGCCCTTGAGAATCGGCGTCTCCTGCTCGAGATCGCGGAAGAAATACTTGACGTTGCGCATGGCGTAGAGCGTGCTCATGAGCTCCGTGAACTCCGCGAGATCGAGCACCGCGCCTTTCTTCGCCTTCTGCAGGAAGGGGCGGATATCGCGGATGCCGCCGAGGGGCGGTGCCGTCAGCTGATAGATAGTGACGGCCTCTTCGGTCTCCCGCATGCGCTCGCAGACCTCGTCGTAGTCGGCGCCCGGCTGCAGCTTCGCGGCCAGGTCCTTGCCCGGCATGGAGCTGGCCCTCTCCACCAGCATCTGCCGGATTTTCTCATATTCCAGTACCTTAAAGGCATTTTGTTCCATGGATTGATGATTCCTTTTCCGATATAGTAAAAGTCATAGTATCATACTATGACCCTTAAACGTAAAAAAACTGAAAACACACGTTACCGCGCATCAGAGCACGCCGCGGAAATAATGGCCGCGCGTGATGTCCGCACCCTCCTGCTCGTGCAGCCAGGCCTGCTGCGCCTCGTCGGGCTCCTGCGGCATACGTTCGGCGCGCCGCCATGCCCTGACGATATGACCGATCTGCTCCGGTGTCCTATCACGCGCCTCGATGCGCACGGTCCGGATGCCCGCGGGATGAAATGCCATCGCATGGGGCAGCATGGAGAGCACCTTGCTGTTGAGCACGTGCATGTGGCAGAACTGGTCCATCGCCAGCGGGAAAAGGGCGTCCTTGCGATCCCTGAGCGCAAAATGGCGTCCGACGCAGGGGCAGGAGCACTGCAGTTCCTTGCCCTCGCCCACGCCGCCGAGGAAGCTCCCCGTCACGCAGTATTCTGAAACCATGAGCTCCAGCCGTCCATAGCCGATACAGGTAAGCGGCAGCGGGCTCTGCGGTGCGATTTCCCTGATCTGCCCCGCATTCAGCTCCGGCGACAGCGTGGCCTCCGCCACGCCGTATGCCTGCAGGAAAGCCAGTGTGAGCTTGTTATAACTGATGAGCGAATAGTCCGCATGCAATGCAAAATCCGTCGTATCGCGCACGACGGCCAGCTCGCTGATGTTATGCACGTGCACGGCCGCCGGCGGGCAGCTCTGCCAGTCTGCGAGCAGCTGGCGAAACGCCTTCTCATCCGCCATGCGCACGATGCGCGGCGTGTCGTAGTCGAGGCGCACGCCCTTTTCCTTTGCATACTGCCAAACCACCTGATAGTCCTTCACGGTCAGGCGCCGATGCGCATAGGACTCGCCGCCGAAGAGCAGGCCGTCTGCACCGGCCGCCACGGCGGCCTTCGCCTGCGCGAGATTCTCCACCGTCACCATGAGGCTGGCCGTTTTCTCGATCGTGCGGCGCTGGCGCGTATCCTGCCAGCCATCCGCCTTGCCATGGAGCGCCGAGGCCTCGAATTCTGCCATACGCACGCGATCGAGCGCCTCCACGGCCTGCCGCCGCGCCTCATTGATCTCCGACATCGGCACCATGACCGCGCCCTGAATATCGCAAGCGAGCTTCTTTAGCGCATAGACGGATGTGCCGAGGCGGCCGAGCTGTTTTTCTACGGTCTCGCGCGTGAGCGGCCGCTTGCGCGCCGCCTCGCCGATGAATGCCGTCTGTCCCCTGCCCTCGTGGCCGGCCGCATCGCGCAGCACGACCGTCAACGGTTCACCGATGGCCGCCTTTACCTGTGCCGTGATGGGGATGCGGCGCACGGGCGCACCGCTCTGGTACGCCGCCCGTGCCTCGGCCATGAGCGCGGCATCATAGACCTTGAACACGCGGTCATGCGGATGCACGTGGCCCTCCAGCGGGAAGGACACGGTCTCGCCCGCCTCCGCCGCGGTAACGGTCTCACCCCGCGCGTTCGTCAGCGTGTCGATGGTCGCCGTCACGCGGCCGCCAACCTTGACCCAGAAATCGATCTGGTCGCCCTGAGCAAGACGGCCGCTGAGCTTCAGCGTCACGCGCTCCTTCGCCCAGTCCGCCGCCACGACACGTCCCACGAGCAGGCCGCGGTTATTCGGCCGCCGATCGGACATCATCTTCCTGCCCTGATGGCCGAAGAGGAAGCCCGTCGTGAAGTCGCGATTGAATATCTGCGTGAGGTTGTCGCGCTGTGCCTGCCGCACCTGATAGGGCGCGCCGCCCCCGCAGCGGTCGATGGCCTCGCGGTAGGTGCGCACGACCGTCGCCACGTACTCGGGGCGCTTCATGCGACCCTCGATCTTCAGCGAGGCCACGCCCGCCTGCAGGATTTGCGGCAATACCTCAATGGTATTGAAATCGCGCGGCGAGAGCAGATACTGCCCCGCTTTGCCAGCGAGCACATCCTGTCCCTTTTCATCGACGAGCGTATAAGGCAGGCGGCAGGGCTGGGCACAGCGGCCGCGATTGCCGCTGCGTCCGCCAATCATGCTGCTCATGAGGCACTGTCCCGAATAGCAGATGCAGATCGCACCGTGCATGAACACCTCGATCTCCACGGGAGACGCCGCGCAGATAGCCGCGATATCCCGCAGCGCCACCTCGCGCGCGAGCACGACGCGCGTGAAGCCCAGTGCCGCCAGCGCTTTGACACCCGCGAGGTTGTGCACGCTCATCTGCGTGCTCGCATGCAGCGCGAGCTCCGGCACCGTATCATGGGCGAGCTTCGCCACGCCGAGGTCCTGCACGAGCACGGCATCCACATGAATCTCTGCAAGGAAGCGCAGATACTCCTGCAAGGCCGGCAGCTCCTCATCGCTCACGATGGTATTGACCGTGACATTGATGCGCACGTTGCGCAGGTGCGCGAACGTCACCGCCCAGCGCAGGCCATCTTCATCGAAGTTGCTGGCATAGGCGCGCGCGCCGAAGTGGTCGCCCGCCAGATAGACCGCATCGGCCCCGCTCTCCACGGCCGCCACGAGGGCTTCCTTCGTGCCCGCGGGCGCAAGTAATTCTACCATTAATCGTTGTCTCCCGTATCTTGATCCAAAGGCCCCTCCAAGGGCTCACCGAAGTCCAGTTCCTGTTCCTGATTCTCCGCGTCCAGCAGGCCGGACTCATCCAGCAGACGCAGCTGCGCCTCGTCGAGTCCCGCCGCTGCCTCTGCATTTGTGGGCAATTCCGGCAGCTCCGCAAGGGAATTCAGACCAAAACTGCGCAGAAAGAGCTCCGTTGTCCCATAGAGAATGGGACGGCCGATGACCGGCTTGCGCCCCTGCTCCTCGATGAGCTCCAGCTCCAGGAGTTTCTGCATCGCGCGATCCACGCGCACGCCACGGATCTGCTCGATTTCCTGCTTCGTAATCGGCTGCTTGAACGCGATGATAGAAAGCGTCTCCATCGTCGGCGCCGCGATATGGCGGTCCGTGACCTCGGCCAGCCGCTCCACCACGGGATAGACCTGCGGCAGGGTTACGAGCTGCCAGCCGCCGCCCGTCTGCCGAAGCGTCAGGCCGCTCTCGTCCCGCGCCAGTTTCTCCTTCAGCGCCTGCGCGATCTGGTCGACATGGGCTTCCGGCCAGTTCAGCACGCGCGCGAGCTCCGACAGCTGCACCGG
Source organism: Selenomonadaceae bacterium UBA2897 (assembly GCA_002350105.1). Classification (GTDB taxonomy): domain Bacteria; phylum Bacillota; class Negativicutes; order Selenomonadales; family Selenomonadaceae; genus UBA2897. Next base: position 64,825 of record DEDT01000052.1, read on the forward strand.
ATTGCCCGCCGCGAAAAGCACGGCCTCCAGCAGGGCCGTATCATTTACTGCTTCCAGTTGATTCTGCCTCCTCTGCCTCCAGCATCATGGGCGGCGCGTCGGGGCGCAGCGCCAGCATGATGGGAGCAAACACATGGGCCTGCACCGCCCGCACCTGCTGCCGCTTCAAGAGCTCCAATAGTGCCAGAAAGGTCATGATGAGCTCGTCGCGCGAGCCCGCCGCAAAGGCTGCGGCGAATTCCATTTTCCCCGCGTGTGCCCGCAGTGCGTCCAGCAGATGCGTCATCTGCCCCTTGATGCTCCAATGCTCGGGCTGCACGAGGGCCTCGGGGATATGCAGTTCCTTTTTCACCTGCAAGACCGTATGGAATGCCTCCACCAGCTTACGCAGCGAGAGGTTGCCCGGCGGCAGATGATGCACGGGCAGCGGCAGGGGATCACGCGTCACGAACTGCTCCTGTACCGCGTGCATCTCACCCAGCACCGCGCTGATCTGCTTGAATTTCCGATATTCCAGCAGGCGCTCCACGAGCTCGCGCCGCGGGTCCTCTTCCTCCGCCTCGTCCTCTTTGGGCGGCTTCGGCAGCATCATGCGCGACTTGATCTGCAAGAGCGTCGCCGCCATGACGAGGAAAGAGCTCGCAATCTCGATGTTGAACTCACGGAATTTATCCAGATAGGCCAGATACTGCTCCGTGAGCTCCGCAATCGGGATATCGTAGATATCGATCTTATTTTTCTCAATGAGGTGCAGCAGGAGGTCAAGCGGCCCCTCGAAGCCCTCAAGCTTGAACTGATATTTTTCCATCCGCGATCAGAAGAACGGCTTCAGGATGGCGAAGAACACCTGATAGATGAGATTCCGCGCCGGTACGAAGATATACTCCAGCGCCGGCGTCATGAGCAGCACGATGAGCAGGAGCATGCTGTAGCGCTCCAGCTCCCGCATGCGCTGCTGCCATTCCCAGGGCAGGAGCTGCATGAGGATATGCGAGCCATCCAGCGGCGGGATGGGGATCAGGTTGAAGATGGCAAAGCCGATGTTGTACTCGATGATGAGCTGCAGCACGAGCTTCGTACCCGGTGTGACCATGCCCATCTGGTAGCAGACGAGCAGCAGCACGAGTGCGAAGAAAGCCATCACGAGATTCGCGCCCGGCCCAGCCAGCGAGACGAGGATATCGTCGCGACGCGGCTGGCGGAAATTATTCGGATTGATCATGACCGGCTTGGCCCAGCCAAAGCGCACCAACAGCAGCATGACGAGGCCCAGCGGGTCGATATGAGCCATCGGGTTGAGTGTCAGGCGCCCCATCATTTTCGGCGTGAAATCGCCCAGGGCCACCGCCACGCGCGCGTGGGCGTACTCGTGAATCACCATGGCGATGATGAGGCCGGGCAGACCGGCGATAAGTTCCATGAGGCTGAAACCGAACATAAAAAAACAAAACCTCCATTACCAAGGGGAAGAAAACAGCCCGCCGCACCATCACAGGCGCACCATAAAAGGACCGGCGGCACGGCGGACAATCAGGCATCAAATATGCTGCTGGCGGGCGAGCATGAGGATGGCGACAGCCGACTTCGCATCGATGATCTCGCCGCGCTCCACGAGCCGCAGGGCCTCATCGAGCGACAGGCGCACGACGTTGATGAACTCGTCCTCATCCGTGTGCTGCTTGCCCGGCTTCAGGCCCGACGCCGCGTAGATATGGATTTTCTCGTTTGAGAAGCCCACGGTCGTCGCGATCGTCGTCAGCTTCGTGAAGTTCTCCGCCGTATAGCCCGTCTCCTCCGAGAGCTCGCGCTCAGCGCAGGCCAGTGGATCCTCATCGGGGCTGTCGAGCTTGCCCGCCGGGATCTCCAGCGTCACGCACTGCACGGGATAGCGGTACTGGCGCACGAGGATAATCTGCCCATCCTCCGTCAGCGGAATCACGGCCGAAGCCCCCGGATGCCTGATCCACTCGCGCACCGACTCGCCGCCATCCGGCAGCCTCACCATATCTCGCCGCACATGCAGCAATGTACCATCGAAAATATCCTCGCTGCTCAGCTTCTGCTCCAGCAACGCATCGTCCATCGTCTTAGCCATATCATCATCCTCCTAATAAAATTCAATCGTCTTTATTGTAACGC
>DEDT01000005.1:0-133 GCA_002350105.1 Selenomonadaceae bacterium UBA2897
ATTTCGGCAGCGATGTGGCAGAGGCATTTAGGGCTTTAAGCAGTGATTCCCTGAACATAGCTGTAGGTGTGTCCCTGCGGTGACTTGTGCGTACAAAAAAGGCCCCGCGGAAAGCCGCGAAGCCTTGTAATTC
>DEDT01000005.1:209-3056 GCA_002350105.1 Selenomonadaceae bacterium UBA2897
TGAGTCTGCTGCGTCTGCCAATTCCGCCATTCCGGCTGAATGACTACAACTGTGTCATCAACAGGAAATAGTTTACCATTTGCAATAAACATTGTCAAGGATGAATTTGAGATGAATGAACGTATTCAACAGGGCAAGTTTTGGCAAAGCATTTTTGCAATCATTGTGGCAATAGGTTATAATGATAGATAGCGTAGCTTATTCTCACGGAATAAGCTGGTAAAAGCATGACTTTCCTTTACTGAGGAGATAAATCAGGCTGCACGGACCGGCAGGCTGTCAGTCTGGAGGATGAGGAGGATTTGCTCAGCATGAGTAATACGAAACCAATTTACGCCATCGGCCATCGCAATCCGGATACGGATTCCATTTGTTCCGCCATCGGCTATGCGCACCTGAAACAGGCACTGGGGCAGAACGTCGTCGCCGCTCGTGCCGGCAAGGTGAACGCTGAGACGAAGTACGCGCTCGATTATTTCCACGTAGAGCAGCCGCTGCTGCTCACGGATCTCTATCCGCGTGTCAAGGATATCTCGCTGGACTGCAAGATCGTTGTGCGTCAGCATGACACGCTGCGTCATCTCGGCGAAGTGATGCGTAAGAATGACCTGAAATCCGTGCCGGTCACGGATAGCAAGGGCGTGCTCGTGGGCATCGTAACGGTTTCGGATCTCGCGAAGCGCTATTTCCAGGAACTGAATATGCAGAAGCTCAAGGATATGCGCGTACGCTATCGCGACATCATCCAGGCTACGGACAGTGAAGTCGTCGTGAACGGCGACGAGAGTGCCTTCATCGAGGGCAGCGTGCGCATCGCGGCCGGATCCGTCGAGACGATTGAGCGTGGTATCGAGGCAAAGGATATCGTCATCGTTGGCGACCGTCATGATGAGACGCTTGTGCGTTGCGTGGAGCAGGGGATTGCCTGCCTCATCGTCACGGGGAAGGGCCGCGTCTCAGCAAATGTCGTTGAGGCTTGTGAGAAGAATGGTGCCTTCCTGCTCTCTACGCCGTATGATACTTATACGGTGGCCCGCCTCATCAACCAGTGCGTGCCCATCCGCCGTATCATGCATCAGGCACCGGTCTGCTTCAAACCGCTCGACCTGCTCTCCGATATCAAGGGCACGATGGAGACGACGAACTACCGCAACTATCCTGTGGTGGAAAACGGCCGCATCGTCGGCCTTGTGAGCCGTGATAACCTCATGGTACCGGAGCGCGATCGCGTAATCCTCGTCGACCATAACGAGCGCGGCCAGGCGGTTGAGGGCATCGAGGAGGCCAAGATTCTCGAGATCATCGATCATCATCGCCTCGGCGGCATCCAGACGAGCGAGCCGATTTTCACGCACGCGGAGCCGGTCGGCTGCACGGCGACGATCGTGGCGAACATGCATTGGGATCACGATGTCGATATCCCGCAGTCCATCGCGGGCCTGCTGCTTTCGGCCATCCTTTCTGATACGGTGCTCTTTAAGTCCCCGACCTGTACGCAGAAGGATAAGGATGCGGCTAACAAGCTCGCGGAGATTGCGGGCGTTGACCTCAAAGAGTACGGCATGGGGATGCTGAAGGCGGGCGCCGGCATTGGCGATATGACGCCAGCCGAGATCGCGAAGACGGATCTTAAGGAATTCCAGTTCGGCGATTACCATGTGATCATCAGCCAGATTTCCGTCATGGACCCGCAGGAAGTGCTCGACATCGAGCCGCAGCTCATCGAGGCTATGAGTGCCATCTGCGAGAAAGAGGGCTTCGACATGAGTCTCGTTATGGTCACGGATATCCTGCAGGAAGCCACGTACCTCATGTATGCAGGCTCGCCGAAGACGCTGATCGGCGAGGCATTCAAGCAGGACGCTTCCGGTACGCATATCTATCTGCCTGGTGTCATGAGCCGCAAGAAGCAGATTGTACCGCCTCTCTCTGAGGCCGTCAAACGCATCGCTCAGAACTGAGCCTGTCTCGATTTTGTATGTTATAACCGCCTCCGGTGTGGGGCGGTTTTTTACTGAAACAGAAAGAGAAAAAGGAGAACATCTTGGACATTTTCAGTGGACTGAATCCCGCCCAGAAACGCGCCGTCGAGCATCGCGACGGTCCCCTGCTCATCATGGCGGGCGCGGGCTCAGGCAAGACGAAGGTGCTGACCTGTCGTATCGCGAACCTGCTGGCGCACGGTGTGCAGCCCTGGCATATCCTGGCCATCACCTTCACGAACAAGGCGGCGACGGAGATGCGCGAGCGTGTGGACAACCTTATCGGCGAGTTGGCAAAAGAGGTTTGGCTCAGCACGTTCCATTCGTTCTGCGCGCGTTTCCTGCGCCGCGAAATCGAGGGCTATGGCAAATATAAGCACAATTTCGTTATCTACGATACGACGGACAGCCAGACGGTCATCAAACAGTGTATTAAGGAAATGAACCTTGATGATAAGCAGTACACGCCAAACCACGTGCTGAATACCATCTCGAATGCAAAAAACCAGATGCAGACGCCGGCGGAGTACGCACGTCTGGCAGGGAATTTCCATGAGGAAAAGCTTGCGGCGCTCTATGAGCTCTACCAAAAGAAGCTGCAGGAAAACAACGCGATGGATTTCGATGATTTGCTCATGATTTCTGTGCAGCTGCTGCAGGATAATGAAGAGATTCGCACGAAGTATCAGCGCCGCTTCCAGTACATCCTCGTCGATGAGTATCAGGATACGAACGGCGCGCAGTACCAGCTCACGAAGCTGCTGGCTGCAGGCTATCGCAATCTCTGCGTTGTCGGTGATGCCGATCAGTCCATCTACGGCTGGCGTGGTGCCGATATGCGCAACATCCTGGATTTCGAGAAGGA
>DEDT01000005.1:3090-5727 GCA_002350105.1 Selenomonadaceae bacterium UBA2897
TGGAGCAGAACTACCGCTCGACCAAGACCATACTTGCGGCGGCGAATGCGGTCATCGAGCATAATATCAACCGCAAGCCGAAGAAACTTTGGACAGAGAATGCCCAGGGCGAGCCGTTGACCGTTTACGAGGCGCGCGACGAGCGCGACGAGGCCGACTACATCGACTCGACGATTGAGGAAATGCACAGCAAGCAAAACGTGGCCTACGGCGACGTGGCCATCCTCTACCGCACGAATGCGCAGTCGCGTGTCATCGAGGAGACGTTCATGCGCCGCGGTCTGCCCTATACGATGGTCGGCGGGCTGAAGTTCTACGATCGCAAGGAAATCAAGGATATTCTCGCCTATCTGCGCCTCATCTACAACCCGCTCGACACCGTGAGCCTGCTGCGCGTTATCAACACGCCGAAGCGCGGCATCGGTGCGACGTCTATCGCGCGGCTCACACAGTACGCAGAGGAAAGCGGGCGGCCGCTCTTTGCCATTCTCGCTAATCCTGATGAGCTGGCGCAGGTGCCGGGACTCACGGCGCGTGCGAGCAAGCCGCTTTTAGCCTTCGCCAGCATGATCTTTTCCCTCATGGGGGAGGCACCGGAGATGCACCTCGATGATCTCGTGGAAAAAGTGCTCGACGAAACGAAATATATCGAGGAATTGCAGAAAGACAAGAAGACGGAGAATGAGTCGCGCATCGAGAACCTGCACGAGTTCGTGGGTGTGGCGCGTGACTTCGAGCATGACGAGGAAAATCCCGACCTCGAGACCTTCCTCTCACAGCTTTCTCTCGTCTCGGACATCGACAACGCCGACATGGAAGACGATCGCGTGACGTTGATGACGCTGCATGCAGCAAAGGGCCTCGAGTTCCCCGTCGTCTTCATGGCCGGCATGGAGGAAGGGCTTTTCCCTCATTCGCGCACGCTTACGGAACCGGATGAAATGGAGGAGGAGCGGCGCACCTGTTACGTGGGCATCACGCGTGCCCAGCGCAAGCTCTACCTGACCTACGCGCGTCAGCGCATGCTCTACGGTCGTCCCAATGCGTTCCCGTCCTCGCGCTTCCTCGCGGAGATTCCGGAGGAATATAAGGAAGAGCTCGTCTCCGATGGCTACGGCGCATTCATGCCCAATCAGGGAAGCCAGTCCGGCAGCTTTGGCGGCTTTAACGGTTTCGGCGCACGGCAGCAGGGCGGCTTCGGCGGCGGCTTTGCCGCAGGGCACGGACAGAATGGCGGCTGGGGACAGCAGCGTACGGCTTCCTCCTATCAGGCACGCCAGACACGTCCGGCTGCGCCAACGGCCAATACGGCTTTTCATCCTAGTACCCGGCAAATGGGACATGGCGTCCATTTCAACGGCGAACCGCAGTCGGCCCTCGCGGCTCTCGGCGCCCTGCGTCAGCAGCGCATTCAGTCTGTGGCGCAGCCCGCCCCCGGTGTTGTGCGTCCTGATACGAGCATTACCTGGCATGTGGGCGACAAGGCCCGCCATCGCAAGTGGGGTGTCGGCACGGTCGTTTCCGTCAAGGGCACGGGAGAGGAAGTCGAGCTCAAGATCGCTTTCCCCGGTCAGGGCGTGAAGGGCCTCATGCAGAAATACGCACCGATTGAAAAGGTGTGACAGATCATATTAGGAGGTTTTGCCAGATGGCAGAAGCAAAAGCAGTGCCAGAAGAAATCAAGGCCGTCAAAAAAGAATTGACGAGCCTGCGTAAGACCATCCGCTACCATAACAACCGCTACTACAACGAAGATGCGCCAGAAATCTCCGACTACGAGTATGACCAGCTCATGCTTCGCCTGAAAAAACTGGAGCGGCAGTATCCCGAGCTCATCACGAAGAATTCGCCGACGCAGGTCGTGGGCGGCAAGGCCATGCGCACGGCGGGCGTGCTCGTGAAGCATGATGTGCCGATGCTTTCGCTGGCCGATGTCTTCTCGAAACAGGAGATTGTGGACTTCGTGACGGAGCTGCAGGAGCAGCTCGATGAGCCGGAGTTCGTGGTCGAGGAGAAAATTGACGGCCTTTCCATGGCACTGCGCTACGAGAATGGCAGCCTCGTGCGCGCCATCACGCGCGGCGATGGCATCGTGCAGGGGGAAGATGTGACGGCCAACGCGCGTGTGATCGACGATGTGGTACAGGAACTCCATGACAAGCTGCCGTATTTCGAGATTCGCGGCGAAGTCTACATGGAGAAGGCAGCCTTTGACAAAGTCAATGAGCGGCAGGAAATGCTGGGCCTGAAGCCCTTTGCTAATCCGCGCAATTGTGCAGCGGGCACGCTCAGGCAGCTCGACAGCCGCATCACGCAGGAACGCCGACTCTCGCTCTTTATCTTCAACCTGCAGACGGCCACGGGGCACACCTTTAAGACCCACACCGAGGCCTACGCGTTCATGAAGGCGCAGGGCATCAAGGTCATCCACGGCTACCGTGTCTGCCATACGGCGGAAGAGGTCTGGCAGGCCATTCAGGCCATTGGCGAGAACCGCGGCAACCTGCCCTACGATATCGACGGTGCGGTGGTGAAGCTCAATAACCTCGCGGACCGTGAAAAGCTCGGCGCCACGGCCAAGGTGCCGCGCTGGGCTATCGCCTATAAATATCCGCCCGAGGAAAAGGAGACGGTCAT
>DEDT01000026.1:0-26399 GCA_002350105.1 Selenomonadaceae bacterium UBA2897
ACCTCGTATTTCGGATGGCCCATGATGACGTTCATGAGTGTCGACTTGCCGGAACCGTTCGGTCCCAGGATGACGTGCACCTCGCCCTTGCCGATATTCAGGCTCAGGCCCTTGAGGATTTCCTTGCCCTCCACGCCCGCGTGAAGGTCTTTGATGGCCAGAAGTTGCTCAGACATTTTCTCGCTCTCCTATAGTATTTCTATTTGTACCCTGCGCGGTACATATCTGCAAAAAAATAAGAATCGTACGCCCCGGCGTATCATACCTTAGTAAAATACTCGGGATTAACGATTCTTATTGTATGTGCTTTCCAAATAATTGTCAACAACATTTGTTACAACGGGCTCAGTGGGCCAGCTGCGGCTGCTGGCGCGCCGCCGCAGCGTCCTCAGCATCGAGCTTCGCGAGGAAGTCATCGAGCTGCATTGGCTTGCCGAAGAGGTAGCCCTGGCCGTAGAAACAGCCGTTGTCCAAGAGCAGCTGCTCCTGCGAAAGCGTCTCGATGCCCTCGCAGAGCACCTGCATGCCCAGCGCATCGCCCATGTTGATGACGTAGCGCAGGATCTTTTCCGCGCGCGGATCCTCCTCCGCCGCCAGCAGCATGCTGCGGTCGATCTTCATGATATCCATCGGCAAATTGCGCAGCATGGCAATCGAGGAATAGCCCGTGCAGAAATCATCCATGGAGATCAGATAGCCCATCTGCTGCAGTTCGCGCACGATGTCCGTGGCATTGGTGCGGCTGCCCTGTGTCGTGTAGTCGACAAAAGCCGTCTCCGTGATCTCCAGATCGACGGCACCGCGCGGCAGCTCGAACTTCGTCAGCAGATCGCGCATGCGGTCGAGATACCCCTCCTCACTGATATGCAGGCCGGACTGGTTCACGGAAATCGGCACGAAGCGCTTGCCCTGATCATAGCGCAGCTGCTGGATGCGCAGCACCTGCTCCAACATGTAGTAATCGAGGTCGACGACGAAACCGTTCGTCTCGAAGAGCTTCACGAAACGCCCCGGCGGCAGCAGCCCAAGCTCGGGGCTGTGCCAGCGCACGAGCGCCTCCGCGCCCACCGTGCGGTGCGTGCGGATATCGTATTTCGGCTGCAACCAGACCTGAAACTCGTGGTTCTGCAGGGCCTTGTGCATATAGTGCTCGATCTGCTGCTGCTGCATGACCTCGTCGCGCAGGGTATTGTCGTAGACGATGCAGGGCTGGTCGCGCTTGTTCGCCTCGTCCTGCGCCAGCATCGTCCACTCCAGCAGCTTCGTAAGGTCCGCTTCCTTGATGCTGTGACGCGGTATCTGGCAGAAGCCTGTGCGGAAGTTAATCGACGTCCTGACCGCACCGATATCGATGTGGCTGATCTGCGCCTGCATATCCTGCACGAGGGATTCCGGCGTCACGTCAGGCGGCAGTTCACACAGGGCATAGACGCTGGTATTCTCTGCATTGGCTGCCTCCATGCAGAAATACGGGAAAAGTTTGTGCGCGCGCTCGATCAACTTGCGGATGCCCGCGACCAGCAACTCGAAATCGTAGCTCTCCTTCATGAACATGAAGCGCTGCGCGCCCATGATCGCGAGCCAGAGACGTCCTTGCCGCCGCGCCTTCTCACGTTTCTCGATTTCCTCCAGCGCAAAGGGCTGGAACCAGTTCAGCGTGTGCATCCCCGTCGGCTCGTTAATATAGGCGAGGCGGCGCAGCTTGCGGATATAGCGGTAACGCAGCAGGAGGTATCCGCCCAGTACGAGGGCCAGCACCACAAAGCCGACGAGCACAGACTGTATGGCCGCCACGGGATTACGCAGAATGGTCTCGCCCAGGCTGCGGGCCTGCGGCTGGTTGATCATATGCTTGTTGACAATGCTCTCCACTTTATCTTCATTGAGGTGCGTGACCGCCTTGTTCAGGATACGCAGCAGGCGCGGATCCACGTTCTCATGCAAGGCCACGCTGACGCCGTGCGTGAACTCCACGCTGCCCGTCGTCGTCAAATTGTAAAAATCACCGTGCGCGATATCGTACTGCGCGGTAAGCGCCTTCTCATACGTAATGTCCGCCGTCCCCTTACTGACGGCCTGCAAGCAGTCTTTGACCGTATCGAAATAGACACGCTGCTCCTCGGGGCAGCGCTGCTCCACGAATTCCTGCGTATAGTGATGACCACGCACGCAGGCCACCATGGGATGCTCCGGCAGGGGATCGTTGCGCCGCGTCACCGCCACGTAGTTCAGCTGCAGATAAGGCGCCGTGATGACCGCCTGATGCTGCTCCGCCCAGTTGGGATCACTGTTGAAGTCCGCGATGATGTCGACTTCGCCGTTGGCAAAAGCCTGGAACATCTCCTTATTGCTGCCGTATTCCTCTACTTCCATCGACACGCCAAGGTCGTCGCTGAGCAACTCCAGGATGTCCGCGATGACACCACACGCCTCTCCATTCTCAAACCAGGTGTAGGGCCGCTGGCCCGGCGAGATGGCCACGCGCAGCTTATCGAGACCGGACAGGTACTGCCGCTCGGCCGGCGTGAAGCTGACCTCCAGCTGCCGCTGCAGCGTGCGCGAGAAATCCGGCACGGAGAGCAGCACATCCTCCATGGCCGTATCGATTTTTCGCGCCAGCTCCGTATCCTCCGGGCGGAACGCGATATATGTCTTCTCGTTCAGCAGGGAATAGGTATCTGAAACTACGGGCTCCGGATGCATGGTGTTCGTGATCACGCCGTCGATATTCCCGGCCATGTACTCTTTATCCGGCTGTCCCGGTACAGTGAAGGGGACGAGCTCATAGCCCGGCCCATAGTCCTCCATCTGGTGCTCCAGCCAGGGGCGAAGCGGCGCCAGATTCACGCTCGGCGCGTAGTAGCCGATGCGCAGCTTCTGGCCGTTATCGATGGCCGTATGGTCACGCATCGCCACCTGCATCGTCGTTTCGGACATGCTGTGCTTCGACAGAATGAACGACTTGCCCTTATGGGTCGTCCGCCCGGCCATCACGCCGGGCAGCATGTCGATTTCACCTTCGGCAAGCCGGGTGTAGTTCTCTGAAATGCCCCCCTGGACATAGACCATCTCCACGCCTGCATAGGCGGCAACCATCTCCAGAAAGTTATAGAGCACGCCCTTATAGGTACCATCGGCGTTCTGTGTCATCAGGTAGGGGTCATCGACGTAGCCCACGCGGATGACCGGCCGTTCCGCCAGCGCACTGCCACTCAGCAGCACCAGTGCGAGACAGAGCGAACCGAGCAGCCTGCCCCATCTCGCCAGCCTTTTCCTCATCGTATATCACTCACCATCACAATTCAAAATCCGGCACACCCTCACGATGTGCCGTTATCCTGCAAAAGTCCTGCAAGCATCATACACTACTTACGTCCCACATGGCAAGCAAAATATCACCAGCAATGACAGCCAGGCCGAAACTGCACTGCTGAGGGTCAAAGCTTAAAGATGCGTTCCAGCGTATGCGCGATGCCGTCCTCATTGTTCGTCAACGTAACCTCATCGGCCATGGCCTTGAGCTCGGGGCAGGCGTTGCCCATAGCGACACCGTGTCCCGCAAAGTCCACCATGCCCATGTCGTTCTGTGCATCGCCGAAGGCCATGACCTCCTCCTGCGCAATGCCAAGCTCTTCGCAGACCTTCGCGAGCGAGCCCTCCTTGCTCGTGCCCTTCGGCATGCCCTCGTAGAACCAGGGCGCACTCTGCACAAAGGACATTTTATCCTCAAAGCCACGGCTGATATCATCAAGATGCGTCATGAGAATCTCATTCGGAGCCGCCGTGAGAATCTTGCAGGGACGCCAGGTCACGGCATCGGCGATGTTCGGCACGATTTTGACGCCGAGCTGATTGTTGTGACTCTCATCGTAGACCTTGTGGCGACTGGCATCGGTCGTGTAGATATCGTGGCCATCATCGACAATGGGCGAGAGCTCCGGCCACGCCTCGAGGTGGCGCAGGAACCGGACGGCCGTCTCATTATCGATGCTGCTGTCGAAAATCACCTCGCCCGTCGTCGCATCCGTGATGCGGCCGCCGCCATAGGACAGGAGCAGGCCATGGTGCTTCTCCAACTGCAACGCCTCGCTATCCGGCAGCAGGCCAGGCGCCTGCCGTCCCGAGGCCAGCACCACCGTCACCCCCATCTCCTGCACCGCGAGCAGCGCATCGCGCGTGCGCGGCGTAATCTCGCGCTGGTCGTTGTTCAGCGTACCGTCGAGGTCCAAGGCAATCATTTTATACATTGGCAAATCCCTCTTTCGAAAAAGCCCGCCTGAAGCTGCACTCCAGGCGGGCCTGCGTTGATGTTTTTAACTTAGAAAATATCGTGGGCGAGCACGATGGTCTCGTCGCGATTCGGGCCGACGGAGACGATGCCGAGTTTAATCCCCGTGACCTCGGCCATGCGCTCGAGGTATTTCCTTGCCTTCTCCGGCAGGTCTTCGTACTTGCGCACCTTCGTGATGTCGCAGTTCCAGCCTTCGAAGGTCTCGTAGACCGGCTCGACTTCGGCGAGGACTTTCAGGCTGGCCGGGATTTCGTTCAGGAGCTTGCCCTGATACTTGTAGCCCGTGCACATCTTGATCTCATCGAAGCTGTCGAGGATATCGAGGCGCGTGACGGCCATGTAGTCGATGCCCGAGAGGATGCCCGCATAGCGCACGACGCAGGCATCGAGCCAGCCCGTGCGGCGCGGACGGCCCGTGACGACGCCGTACTCATGGCCTTCCTCGCGGATCTTGTCGCCGATGGCGTTGAGCTGCTCCGTCGGGAACGGGCCTTCGCCCACACGCGTGCAATATGCCTTGACGATGCCGACGACCTTGTCGATCTTGCGCGGCGCTACGCCAGCGCCGACGCCGACGCCACCCGAAATGGGGTGCGATGCCGTGACGTACGGATACGTACCATAATCGATGTCGAGCATCGTAGCCTGTGCACCCTCGAAGAGGATCTTGCGACCCTGCTCGATCTCGTCGTTCAGCAGCGCAATCGTGTCGCAAACATAGGGACGCAGGCGATCGGCGTAGCCATTGTACTCCTCGAGCATGGCCTCGTAATCGAGCGGCTCATGATCGTAGAGGAGCTTCAGCTCCTTGTTCTTGATCGCGAGGTTTTCCTTCAGGCGGCGCGCGAACTCGTCTTTATCCATGAGGTCGCAGACGCGGATGCCGATGCGGTTGTCACGATCTACGTAGCATGGGCCGATGCCGCGGTGCGTCGTGCCGACTTTGCTCTCGCCGCGAGCCTCGTCACCGAGACCATCCATGAGGCAATGATAGGGCAGCACGACATGAGCGCGGTTCGAGATGCGGATACCGCTGAGGTCGATGCCACGCGCGGCGAGATTGTCCATCTCCTCCAGCATGACTTTCGGATCGAAGGCCACGCCGTTGCCCACGATGCAATGCGAACCCTTATAGAGGATGCCCGACGGCATGAGGCGAAGCTTGTATGCCTCGCCATCGACGACGACCGTATGGCCGGCATTGCTGCCGCCCTGATAGCGCACGACCGTGTCGGCCTGCTGTGCCAGGTAGTCGACAATCTTGCCCTTGCCTTCATCGCCCCATTGCGTACCGGTAACTACTACTGTAGACATAAACCGTCTCCCCTTCTGTCGCTGCCTGCCCGGCAGCATTCAAATGATAAAAAGCGCGGATCAAAGACCGAAGCGCTCAAAGATATTATCGACATGGCGCAGGAAGTACTGATAATCGAAGCAATCGTCGATCTCTTCCTTCGTCAGGTATTTCGTGATATCGGGATCCTTCTCCACGTTCGTGCGGAAGTCCTCGCCCTCCATCCAGCGCTTCATCGCGTTGCGCTGGACCCATTTATAGGCATCCTCGCGCAGCACGCCCTTGCTCACAATCGTCAGCAGGATGCGCTGGCTGTAGATGAGGCCGCCCGTACGCTCCATGTTATGGAGCATGGCTTCCGGATAGACGAGCAGCTTGTCCACGATGCGCGTGAGCAGGCGTGCCGTATAGTCGACGTTGATCGTGCTGTCCGGCAGGATCACGCGCTCGACGGAGCTGTGGGAGATATCGCGCTCATGCCAGAGCGTCACATCCTCCATGGCCGCCACGGCGTTGCCGCGCACGAGGCGCGCCATGCCGCTGATGCGCTCGCAGTTGATCGGGTTGCGCTTATGCGGCATCGCGGACGAACCCTTCTGGCCGGGGGAAAAATACTCCTCCGCCTCACGGATGTCCGTGCGCTGCCAGTTGCGGATCTCCGTCGCGAACTTCTCGAAGGACGTCGCGATGAGCGCGAGCGTCGTCACGAACTCAGCGTGGCGGTCGCGCTGGATGACCTGCGTCGCGAGGCGTACCGGCGTGAGGCCGAGCTTCTTGCAGACCATTTCCTCGATGCGCGGGTCGATGTTCGAATACGTGCCCACGGCACCGGAGAGCTTGCCAACCTGGCAGATCTTCTTCGCGTGCTCGAGGCGCTCAATATCGCGCTCTACCTCGGCGCTCCAGAGCAGGAACTTCAGGCCGAAGGTCATCGGCTCAGCATGGATGCCATGCGTGCGGCCGATGCACGGCGTGTGCTTGAACTCAGCCGCGCGGCGGCGCAGCACTTCGTGCAGCTTGTGCAGGTCATCGAGCAGGATATCCGCAGCCTCGCAGATGGTCAGGCAGGTTGCCGTATCCTCCACGTCGCTCGACGTCAGGCCCTTATGGATGTATTTCGAGTCCTCGCCCACATGCTCCGCGACATTCGTCAGGAAGGCGATGAGGTCATGATGCGTCACGCTCTCGATTTCGTGGATGCGGCTCACCTCGAACTTCGCTTTCGCGCGAATGTTCTTCGCCGCTTCCTTCGGGATCTGCCCCAGTTCCGCAGCTGCGTCACAGGCGGCCATCTCCACATTCAGCACCTGCTGCCATTTGTACTCGTCCGTCCAAAGGCGGCCCATCTCCGGGTTGGTATAGCGTTCGATCATTAGTGATTTCCTCCTCATTTTCCTGGCGGCGTCACAGCACCGCGGAAGTGAAAACACGAAAAAGACCCGGGAGTGCATCCCTCCCATCTTGTGGAGAAATGCCTCCCGAGTCTCTGGAGACTTACCTTATTTCCCTCTGCTATCATATCATGCAGCGTCGAGCATGTCAACGCTGTTTCCCAAGCATCACCAGCCACTGCGTCGCCGCCAGAACGCCGGGCGCAGCAGCGCGATAAAGGTGAAGATCTCCAGCCTGCCCATCAGCATCTCGAAGCAGAGCGCAAACTTCGTGAAGTCGGGCAGCGCCGCGAAGTTCTGCGTCGCGCCCGCGATGCCGAAGGCCGGCCCCACGTTGCCAATGGCGGAGACACTGACGCCGATGGCATCAAACACCTCCAGCCCGTCCCAGGTGTAGAGCAGCGCAAAGAACACAATGAACACCATATAGAGGAAAAAGAACTCACCGACGCGCAGCAAGGTCTCATCATCCACACATTGTCCATCCATGTGCACGGTAAGAATCCGCTGCGGACGCAGCTTCTGATGAACAATCCGCCATGCCTGCTTGAACAACAAGACGATGCGCGCGATCTTCATGCCGCCCGCCGTAGATCCGGCGCAGCCACCGCCAAACATCAACAGCAGTAAAATGCCTTGTGAAAAAATTGGCCATCGCTCATAGTCAGCCGAGACAAACCCCGCTGTTGTAGAGATTGAACTGACCTGAAAGGAAGCATAGCGCCAAGCCTCCGACGGCGTCATATCCAGCGCAAAGATAAGATTTGCCGCGATGAGCAGCATCGCCCCCAGCTCGATGCCGAGATACGCCCGAAACTCCGTATTCTGCCGCAGCACCCACAAGCCCTTATGCCAGACACGGTAATAAAGACCGAAGTTGCCTCCCCCAAGAATCATAAAAAGCGTCATACAGGTTTCCAGCGGCCAGTTGTCAAAGTTCATGGCACTGCTGTCAAAAGTTGAGAAACCACATGTACTGATTGCACTCATCGCATGCATAACGGCAATCAACGGTGACATCCCGCAGAGCAGGAAAACAACCGCTGCTATCGCCGTAAAGCAGACATACATGGAAAAAAGGATACGTGTCATATCCCGCAACCGCGGCAGCACGCGGTCTTTCGACGGCCCCGTGGTCTCCGCATTGTACATATAGACGGTACTCTGCCCCGTCTGCGGCAGGATGGCAATAAAGATGACGATGATGCCGAGACCGCCGAACCAGTTGGTCATCATACGCCAGAAAAGCAAGCTGGGGGGCAGGAAATCCAGTCCCGTCATCACCGTAGCCCCCGTGCCTGTAAAACCGGATATGCTCTCAAAGACGGCATCCAGCGGACCGAGCCAGCCACCGAGAAGATATGGCGTCATCCCCATGCTCACGGCCAGCAGCCAGCCCAGTCCCGTGATCGCGATGCCCTCTCGCATCGTGAGGCTGGCCGCATGCGTGTGGCCATACGTTTTGCAGCCAAAAGCAACGAGCCCCGTCAGCATGGCAGCCACCGAGAAAACCCAGGTCATGCCATCCCGCGCCGCAAGGGACAAGCCCAGCGGCAGCAGCAGGATGACGGCCTCAGCCAGCAGCAGCTTGCTCAGGACGAATGCGACAACACGCATATCCATTGACAGCTACCTCCTATTGATGCCGCAATTTACTGAGGCCCATATCGAGCAGCAGCAAAAAAGCGAAAATCTCGATGCGTCCCAGCACCATCAACAGCGCGCAAAGCCCCAATGCCCAGCCGGGTAGTGAGGCAAACGCTGGTGCCGCGAAAAGCACCGCCGTCGAACCGCTGCTGGAGAGGCAGCCCGCCGCCACGCCCATGGCCTGCATGAGCGTAATGCCCGATAAAGTCAGCAGCAGCGCAAATACCATAAAAAAAAGCATATAAAGAAAGAAAAAACTCAGGATGCGCCCGACAATATGCATGGACACGGGCAGGCCATCGATTTTCAGGCTGATGACAAGCTGCGGGTGCAGCGTGCGGCGCAGCTCCGCCGTAATCATGCGCAGCAGTACGAGCAGGCGCATGACCTTCAGGCCGCCCGTCGTCGAGCCGATACAGCCGCCGATGAAAACCAGCAGGAAGAGCAGATAGCGCACGAAGGGCGGCCATGACACGGTATCGGCCGAAACATAGCCGCTCGTCGAAAGAAAGGAAAGGGCCTGAAAAAAGCCGTAGCGCAGACTTTCTGGCAGATCGTAGTACCCCTGATGCCATAGGCTGCCCGCGATGAGCAGCCCCGCACCGCCGAGCACGAGCAGGAAAGTCCTGAGCTCCATATCCCCGCCGATCAGGCGCAGGCTGCGGCGCTGCCAGGCTTTCCAGCAGAGCAGGAGATTCAGCGAGGCCAGCAGCATCACGGCGGACGCCGCGAGCTCCAGATACAGCGAATCCTGCCGCAGGAAGAGTATCTCCCCCGCGCTCCCCGCCGAAGCGACGCCCATCAATGCCTGCGTGACCGCCATAAAACCATCGAGCCCCGCGAGCGCAAAAAGCCCTACGGCCAGGGCGGTCAGCACGAGATAAACGCGCGTGGCCTGCCCAATGGACTCCTCCATCTTGTGCCAGACGGGACTGAAAAAGATGCTCTGCCGCGCCGAGAGCGTAAGGCCGAAACAGCCACTCACCTGCGGCAGCGCCGTCACGAGAATCACGATGAAGTTCAGACCACCCAGCCAGCAGAGCAGGCTATGCCAGAGCACGAAAGCGGGATCTGTCGGCAAAGCCTGCAGGCAGCTCACGCCCGTCGTCGTCAGCGCCGCCAGGCTCTCGAATAGCGCACACAGGAAGTTCGTCGTCACACCGCCCAGCCAGTACGGCAGCGCGCCGAAAATACCCAATACAACCCAGCTACCCAGCATGAAGTACGCACTCTCGCGCAACTTCAGCTGCTGCACGCGCCGCCCGCCGAGCGTGAGGCAGACCATGCCCCAAAGCCCCGCCAGCAACGCGGGCAGGATGAAGGGATATAGCGGCGCCGCCTGCCGTGCCGCGAGACAGACCGGCGGCATCAAGGCCAGCATGCAGGCCAGCGACAGCCAGCCCCAGAGGCGCCAGCATAGTTCCATACCATGGCGCATATCAGTTCTTCCCCTTAAAGTAGCGCATGACTTTCTGCGAGAACTGCGTTTGGACGATCAGGATGGTCTGGTCGCCCGGCTGCAGCACCGAATTACCATTCGGGATGACCGTTTCCTCGCCGCGCACATAGGCACAGACAAGGCACTCGCGCGGCAGTTTCACATCCATGAGCCGCTTACCCGCCACGGGCGCGCCTTCCTGCACGATGACCTCTACGGCCTCGGCCCGCGCGCCTTCCAGCAACGATACCGAGACGACGCCGCCGCGCCGCGCGAAGGCCAGTACCTCGCTCGCGGAGAGCAGGCGCGCCGACAGTACGACATCCACGCCCACTTTCTCCATGAGCTCCACGTACTCGTTGCGCGTGACGCGCACGACCGTCTTGGCCTTGTTCTGCGAAAGATGGCGCGCCAGCAGGGCCAGCATGAGGTTCAGCTTATCGTCCTCGGTAAGGCAGACCACGACGTCGGCCCCCTGCACGTCCTCTTTCATCAGCAGGTCGATGTCCGTGCCATCACCGCAGAGTACGAAGCCGCGCGTCAGCTTGCTGGCCAGCAGGTCACAGCGCTCTTTATTCTGCTCAATGACCTTGACCATGACACCCTGTTTCTCCAGCATCACGGCCAGCGCACGGCCCGTGCGTCCCGCGCCGATGATCATCACGTTGTGCAGTTTGTGCGCGTCGCGCTGGACAAAATTCGCACTGAACTGCTCGATGGCCGAGGGGATGCCGACGAAGTACGCGTTGTCATGGCGCTTCAGGCAATCGTCGCCATGGGGAATAATCATGTGGTGATCGCGGAAAATCATCGCGGCCAGCACGCCGGCCGGCATGTCGATGTCCTTGAAGGGGATATTGGCCAGCGCAGAGTCGCGGTGCACCTTGGTCTCGAAGAGCCGCACCTTGCCCTGGGCGAAATCCTCCACATCGAGCGCCGCCGGCGTCATGAGGATGCGGTTGATTTCGTGGGCCGTGATGGTTTCCGGGTTGAGCATGAGGTCGATATCGAAGTTCTGCTTCAGGTAGTCTTTGGCCTCGCTCATGAACTGCATATCGCGGATGCGCGCAATCGTATGCCTGATACCGTGCTTCTTGGCGAGAATGCAGCAGACCATATTCACCTCATCGCTGGCGGTCACGGCGATGAGGATGTCCGAGTTGCGGATGTCCGGGTCATTCATCGTAATCGGGCTCGCGCCGTTCGCGAAGACCGTCAGCACATCCAGCGTGTCCTTCACCGCTTCGAGCTGGTGCTCGTCGTGATCCACGACGATGACATCGAACTGCTCCTTCGAGAGCAAGTCCGCGATGCTGTACCCCAGCTTGCCCGCACCTACAACCACAATACGCAAAATATCACCTCAAGTCCATTAGTTCGCCCTAGCATTATACCACAGCAAAGACCATTTGCACGAATGAATCAAAACTTTTATCATAACACTTGTCTATATAGAGGGAACAGTCTATAATACAATTGTTGCCCACCCCTATACTGGCAACAGAAGGGGGTGCATTGCGTGTCCCAATACCGCTTTTGGCTTTCCGTCATGGCAAGCGTAATCGCCTACTACGTTTGCAAATGGCTAGACGGGGTAATAGCCTTCCTCATGGGTAACTAGCCTGAGCATAACACAGCTCTTAATGTGCAAGAACCCCCCTGCATGAACGCTAAAATACATGCAGGGGGGTTCGTTACGCATTGCGTAATGTCCCAAATCGCTTTGCCTACGTCAAGTATAGCACACCCTACGTCCTGTTTCAATCAACAGACCGCAAAAATTACTTTCTTACTCTGCAAAAAGCTCCGTGGAGAGGTAGCGGTCGCCCGTATCCGGCAGCAGCACGACGATGTTCCTGTCCTCGTACTCGGGACGCTGGGCGAGCTGCACGGCGGCGGCGAGGGCGGCACCGGCGGAGATGCCGACGAGCACGCCTTCGCTGTGCGCGAACTGGCGGCCGTACTTGAACGCATCCTCATTGCTGATGGGAAGGACCTCATCGTAGATCTTCGTGTCCAGCGTCTCCGGCACGAAGCCCGCGCCGATACCCTGAATCTTATGCGGGCCGGCATGCCCCTCGGAGAGCACCGGCGAGGTCTGCGGCTCGACGGCAATGGCCTTGACGTTCGCATCCTGCTTCTTCAGGTAGCGCGCCGTGCCCGTAAGCGTACCGCCCGTGCCGACACCGGCGATGAAGGCCGCGACCTGCCCGTCCGTATCCTGCCAGATTTCCGGGCCCGTCGTGGCTTCGTGCGCCGCCGGGTTGGCCTGGTTCGTGAACTGGGAGGGGATAAAGGAATTCGGCGTTGACTCGGCCAGCTCCTCGGCCTTGGCGATGGCCCCCTTCATGCCCTTGCTGCCGTCCGTCAGCACGATCTGCGCGCCATAGGCCTGCAACAGTTTGCGGCGCTCGATGCTCATCGTCTCCGGCATGGTGAGGATAGCCTTGTAACCACGCGCTGCGGCGACCGCTGCGAGGCCGATGCCCGTGTTGCCCGACGTCGGCTCGATCAGCGTCGCGCCCGGCTTGATCTTACCTTCCTGCTCTGCCTTTTCAATCATCGCCTTGGCGATGCGGTCCTTGACCGAGCCGGCCGGATTGAAATACTCCAGCTTCGCGAGGATATTGGCCTTGAGATGGTTGACCCTGGCGAAGTTATTCGCCTGCAGCAGCGGCGTGTGGCCGATGAGTTCCGTGACGCTCTGGTAAATCTTTGCCATAATCAAAACCTCCATACTATGTGTTATGTTCTGTGACTATTTATAAAGCATATATTTCTTATATGTTTATATTTTAATCACTCTCAGCCCGTTTGTCAATACGCCTAAACAAAATTTATCATTCATATCAAGAACATAGGTCATTGACATTCTTAGTTATTCCATATATATTTAGTATATAATTGATGACGTAAATTGCGAGGGATATAATATGAAGATTTCAGCCAAAGGGCGTTATGGTATGGCGGCCATGACCTATCTGGCACGCCACTATCAGGCTGGCGCCCCCATCACCATCATTTCCATTTCCGAGAAGCTGGGCATTTCCAAGATTTACCTCGAACAGGTCTTTTCCCTGCTCAAGCGCGCCCGCCTCGTGAACTCCATCAAGGGCAGCCAGGGCGGGTACCGGCTCACGCGGGCACCGTACGAGATCTCGGCCTTCGATATTCTTTCGGCCATCGAGCTGTCCCTCATGGAGCAGACGGCCCCCGCCGCGCCGGACAAGCTGCCCGAGCTCGACCGTGCCATGGAATCAGCCGTCTACGCACCGCTTGATACAGCGATTAAGGACACGCTGAGTGCCGTGACCCTCGACAAGATCCTGCAGGCCTTCGATGCCCAGAGCAACGCCGACAACTTCATGTACTTTATCTGAGCCGTTACACGCTAAGGCACTGTACACGAGCCAAATTCCTGTTTTTATTATAGGACTTTCGGGTATACGTACTCTTTTTCCGCCTTCGGCAACCGCCAGGCGGCCTTTTTTTGCTCCTTTTTTTGCATTTTGACGCCTTGAACAGGGCTGAACCGCGATTACAGCTACGTATATGCGGTACAAGATGCGTATCTCGTTCTATAAAGGACCAATAGTCCTTCACAAAGTGGTGAGAGTATAGTATAATGTCGCCGAATAAGAAAAAGGGAATTGATTTCAGCATTAGCATGCTTACAGTTAAACGTTTTCTATCTCGAACAGGAGGTGCCTCCTTATGATGATCGACAACGTCCGTGTTACCCTGGAAAATGGACCTTTCACTGCCGAAGACGCGCAGTATTATATTGATCGCATCAAAAAGTCCACGAAACTCACGCTGAAGAAAGTGACCTTCCGCCGCGCGGATACCTATCTGGATATCCGCTACGCCTTCGAAGGAATTCCTTTCGAGCGCGTGCGCCGGGTAGATCTTACGGACACAAACGAAAAACGCATCGTCAACAAATAATTCTCTCTGCGCCATCAGGTGCAGGCAGAATTTCTGCCATGCGAAAAAAGGACCCAGAATCGTCACCTGATGATTCTGGGTCCTTTTTTGTTGCTTGTGCCAAGCAAATATCTGCGGGGATCATTTTATATAGATGCGAGATCATTCATAGCTTTTCGATATTGATCCGATACCGGTATGGTCGCATGGTTTTATCAATATAGACAAGGCCTGCGGGGAGTTTATCGATATGCGCGTGAATCGTATTTTCGGTTTTCTGGAGCGTCGTACAGAGCTCACGGATTGATGCGCCGATATCGGAAAAGATTGCCGCCTGTAGCAGTACGCTGCCGACAGCGCGCGTCGTCTTGTTCACCAACTGCGGCGCAAGACGTTTCCATGTTGATTCATACTCCTCCTGCCGTGACGAAAGCAAGGCGCACGTCTCATCCATAGCACCAGCGATAAAACGCATCATACCGAGGGCGAATGGCGTAAGATCACCGCCGTTCCGGTCGTCATCTGTCGTGGAGAAGAGTTCGTAATACTGCTTGCGATGCTGCTTGATATAGATGGAGACACGAAGCGCAACCGTCGGATGAAACTCCTGTGCCAGAAGATATGATGTGATAAAACGTGACATGCGGCCATTGCCGTCGTAGAAAGGATGGATATAGCCGAAGAAATAATGGAAGATGGCAATCCGCACGAGAATTGGCAGAGATGCATCGTTCAGCACGGCAAGCGCCTGATCCATCATCCCGATAACGGTTTCTTCCGGATATACGCCACGATGCAGCACTTTCTGACCGGCCGAAAGAATGTCCACGCTCTCGCGGCGGAAAATCCTTCCATCCGGCAAATTCCTCGGATCATCACGACGGATCTCATCTGCAATGAAATCATCATAGAGTGCCCGGATGTCGTGACTGTCGCATAGTGGCACGCGCTCGCCTTGCAAAATACGCAAATATTTCCTAACGATACTGCCTAATCGATAGCTCCGCTGTTCG
Organism: Selenomonadaceae bacterium UBA2897; assembly: GCA_002350105.1. Taxonomy (GTDB): domain Bacteria; phylum Bacillota; class Negativicutes; order Selenomonadales; family Selenomonadaceae; genus UBA2897. The sequence goes on from DEDT01000026.1 coordinate 15,002, forward strand.
GCAGGCGGTGCTTCGAGTGCCTGAAGGATCTCGCGTCGCGTACTTCGGACGCCCTCAATTTCATTTGTTGACTGGATTTCCTCAATAAGCGCATGGTGGAGGAACTGCCCGACGGCGGCTTGCGGCACTTGCTCGATGATGCGCATGCACGACTGGAAAGACGTGCGGATCGTATCCTGTAGGACAACTAATTCCTCTGGATAGCAATAAAATGCTGGATGTACCTGCGCCCGTCCAACCTGCCGTATGGAAAGCGGCAGATGTCTCGCAAACGGGCTACGGTAACGCGCCTCATAAACAGCCTTCCAACGCTCAGGATTCCTATAAAAGATATGCTTCAACGATTCGTATGCCAACTGTCGTCCCTCCCCACCATGCACACCTCAAAAATCGACATTTTTGAGGTGTATATCATCTGAAACCTCAAAAATCCGCATTTTTGAGGTTTCATTTTCCACAGTATAGCAAATCACCACAAAGTTGGAAAGTCCCTTTTGATGTGAACAGCTGAAATCCCTCGATTATCAAGCGCGCCATTGGCGCTACGCCTAGGCCGTCCCCGACGACATCTTCGACGCCGCGCTCGACATCGTGAATGCGGTTCTCGGAAAATAACCGAAAAGCACACGCCCTCACAGCCTTGTCTGCGAGGGCGTGTGCTTTTTCACCCCATTCGGATTCTCAACATTATAAATATGGCTTCATAGCCTGCCAAACAGCATAGTACAGCGGATTTTTACTTATTCTCTCTCCGGTTCCCCAATCGCCAGTCCCTCTACTTAACGTATAGCCATATACAATGTCATTTTCATTTGCAAAGCCACATATGAAAAAATTCCACAGCTTACCATCATTTTCATTAACGATCTTTACATAACCTCGATATGGTGGATGAGCGTTCTTTACCTTCACCGTATCCGATGAGAGATAGTACGAAAATCCGTTACTACTGTAACACCACACATCCTCTGCTGATGAAGTTCCTGGCATAGCTAGTAAAATGATCCCCAGCATCGAGGCCATCAAAACCATCCGTTTTAGCAAATTGCTCATAGCCATAGATACCCCCTCCATTCAGAATGAATAAACTATCCTCATGGTGCCTTCACCAGATACGATTGCACATTGGCGAACCTTCAGTATTTGAACTGGCTGACCGTATTTTGCAAGTCTTCGGCCAGCTTCGCGAGGGACTGGGATGCGGCGGCGATTTCCTCGTTCGAGGCGGATTGCTCTTCCGTCGCAGCCGAAATCGTCTGCGTACTGTCTGCGGTCTTGCGGCTGATGGTGTCGATGGCATCGACCGCTTCGACGATGTTGTTGGCACCGTTCGAGACGGTCTGCACCGAGTTGTTGATGTCGCCCATCTGCGTGTGGATGTTGTTGACCATGTCGAGGATGTTCTGGAACTGGACACCGACATCGCGGATGGCCGCCGTACCGGCCTGCACCTCCTGCGTGCCGGACTGCATGCTCTCGACGGCCTGCGCCGTATCCTGCTGAATGGAGCTAATGCGCGAGCGGATCTCCTCCGCTGATTTTTGGGATTCCTCGGCCAGCTTGCGCACCTCGTCGGCGACGACCGCGAAACCGCGGCCATGCTCACCCGCGCGGGCCGCCTCGATGGCGGCGTTGAGGGAGAGCAGGTTCGTCTGCTCGGCGATGCTGGAGATGGCGTCGACGATCGTGCCGATCTCTTCGCTGTTGGCGCCCAGTTTCTGCACGACTTCTGCCGAGGCTGCGACGCTTTTCTCGATATGGCCCATCTTGGCGATGGCGTCTTCCATGAGTTTCGCGCCCTGCTGCGCCGCCTCCGCCGTCTTGTTCGAGGAATCCGTCACATCCTTGGCCTTGTCGGCCATGCTGTTGATGTCGATGAACACCGTATCGACATTCTGCTTGGCGCCGTTGACGTTATCGAGCTGCGTCGTCATGCCCTCGCTGACCTCGCCCACGGTCTCGGCGACATGCACCGAGGCATTCGCCGACTGCTGCGCGTTCGCCGTGAGCTCCTCGCTGGAGGCCGCGACCGTCGAGGACGTACTCGCGACATGGGTGATAACCGTGCGCAGCTTATGCCCCATTTCATTGAACGAGCGGGTCAGGGAGCCGATCTCATCGCTGCTCGTCACGGGCAGATCCTCGAGGCGCAGGTCGCCGTCGGCCAGCTTGGACGCCTGATCCTCGAGTGCCATGACCGGCACCGTGATGCGCCGAGAGAACATACCGCAGGCGAGAACGACGAGGGCGAGGCCGATGAGCGTCAGCACGATGTAGGCCATGCGCAGGCCGCTGACCGCGCCGAATACCTTATCATAGGGAATGGAGAGGCAGATGGCCCATCCCGTCTCCGGCACCTTGACGAAAGTATCGACGTATTTTTGGCCTTGGAAATCGACAATGTAATAGCCATTGTCCTTGGACTCAATGTCAGGCCGGTGCATCTCCCAGCCATCTTTGCCTTCCCAGAGACTCGTCATCACCGGCGTCTCGCCTGTTGCGCCCAGGACAACGCCCTTGTCGTCGATGATGTAACCGGTGCCTTCACCGTGATACTTGATGCCTTGAATCTGCTCAGATAGTGCATCCAAAGAAATGTCGACGCATACGGCACCGATGATTTCGTTACCGTTCCTGATCGGTGCGGCGGCGGAAATAACCGGTTTTTTCGTATTGCTATCCACGTAGACATCCGTGAAGACAGACTTGCCTTCGCTGACGGCCTTCTGGTACCAGGGACGGCTGGGCGCCGGCTTCGAGCCATCGCCCGCGTAAAAACTGTGGTTATAGCTCGGCGTACCGACCGTGAACTCCAGAATATCCTTGTCGTTCACATGCAGGGCCGAGGCCTTTGGATCCTGAATGTGCGCCATGTCGCCATTGTAGCCGGACAGCACGGTTGCGCCATAGGTCGCAGCCGCTTTCTTCTCGCGCAGCCAGCTGTTGAGGCCATTGGCCTCGCCGTTCATGGTGGCAGTCAGTTCCTGCTCCACGCTTGCATTGAGGTTTTTGTTGGCCGTATAGTAGCCGATGATGGACACGATGGCCATCAGAGCACCGATGACACCAGCCAGCAGAATGAACTTTTGCCGGATTTTCATAAATCTATCCCTCCCAAATTCCCAGCAAAATCCACATTTCCGCCTCCCACATCGGGCAGAAAGCGACCTTGCACATTGCGTTTCCCTTCTGCTGATTTATTCGCCACAGGAGTCATTTTTCCTGCCGTCTCGCTCATCTCAGATAAATATAATGCTCATCTGTGACACATAAAAAAGGGAACTGCCACCCGTTTCCATACGCTTGGGTAGCAGTTCCCTGATATTCTCTTGCCAAAAGCGGATTAATGCATGCCGTAACGGAAGACATCGAGCTGCCAGACCTGGCCGCTGACCTCCTCCATGGGCTGGTCCGCCGTGAGCTCGAGGCCGGGCACGATGTCCTTCTCCGGGAAGATGAAGAAGCTCGCGACCTCCTCACCATGCTGGAAAAAGGCTTCGACGGCCGTGCGGTCAATAAAGAGCTGTAGCGAGAGCACTTCGTCGACGTAGAGGTGGAACTGGCGCACGCCGCGCGCACCCAGCTTCATGCCCTCGCGGCTGATGCGCATGACCTGCGTGTGGCGGTCGTAGTGCAGCACCGTCGTCTCCAGCCCGAAGCGCAACGTGAGATCGACCTGCTGCGCCTTGCCGAGGCAGATATTGAGCAGCACCTCGCTGCCGGGGAAAAGATCGGCCTCCAGCCGCTTCGTCTGCCTGGCCGCGAGCTGGCGCGTCGTCTCCTGAATGCGCAGCGCCTGCAGCTCACGTGCAGGCCGGCTGTAGATGTGGCCCTGCCTGAGCGTGAGCTCGCGCGGCATGGTGAGACTGTACTGCCAGCCCTGCTCCCGTGTTGGATACTGCGCATCTTCGTCCGGCATGCCCATCCAGCCAAGGAGGATGTGGCGCCCCTCGTGTTCCATGACCTGCGGCGCATAGAAATCAAAGCCGCGGTCGAGCTCGCAGAACTTATTGTGCTGCAGCATCGCCATGCCATCGAGGGAAAGATGGCCCGTGATGTAGCCCGACTGATAGCGGTTCTGGCGATCGAACTCGCGCGCGGGGAGGCCCTGCGGGCAGAAGGCCAGCACATCGTAGCTGCCAAATTGCAACAGGTTCGGGCACTCCCACATATAGCCGAAATTGCCAAGGCGCGTCTCAGGCTCGCCCAAAAGCTCCCAGCCCTCGTCTGTCTCACCGTAGATGAGTACCGTGCCGCGCGGCGCGTCCTCATCCGCCTGTGCGCCGATGACGAAATAGCGCCGGCCGTGGCGCGTAAAGAGGAACGGATCGCGGAAATGCGCCGTGTAGCCCGCCGGATTCGTGGGCAGCGCAAATTCCTCCTTTTTCACATGACCGTCAGCCTGCAGCGTGCCGAAGCGCTGCGACGAGGTGCGCACGCCCTGCGCGTCCTTGGCGTTGCAGGTATAGAAGACGCGCACGCCCTCAGGCGCCGCGAAGCCGCAGCCGGAGTAGCATCCATCCTTGTCGTGCACATCATCCGGCCAGAGCGCGAGCTCCGGCGTGCTGTAGTGCACAAAGTCGCGCGTATGCACATGCGCCCAGCACTTATTCTTGTGCTCGCAGCCATAGGGATTCCACTGGTAGAAAATGTGGTATTCGCCATCATAGAAACAAAGCCCGTTGGGATCGTTAATGAGGCCGAACGGCATTTCCAAATGGAACCGGTTATGCCAGCGATGACGGAAGGGCAAATTCTCCGCCAACTTCGCGTCGATAGCTTTTTTATCGAATTTCTCCATTCTTTGTACACCTCCATGAAAGAAGCGGCAAGCCGCTGTCCGCCTGAAGACTTATTTGTCACCTGACATTTACAGCTACTTGCCGCCTGATCTGTTATCCGTTATGTTTTTTTCGTATTACTCTTCCGGCGTGAACAGCGTGAAGGTCAGGCCGAATGCTACGGCGAAGCCAACCACGTTGACCACGATGTACGGCAGCAGGTTGTTCAGGTACAGGAGCGTGCCCGGCAGAACCGTGATGCCCATGCCCGTACCAGCGAGATGCAGGAAACCTGCGATACCGCCGGCGCAAGCGCCGCCCGCGAGGCCATAGATGAACGGCTTCATGAAGCGGAGGTTGATACCGAAGATAGCCGGCTCGGTGATGCCGAGGAAGGCCGGCACGGCGGAGGAGAAGTACAGGGCGCGCTTCTTCTCGTTCTTCGTCTTCATGGCCACTGCGACGGCTGCACCGCCCTGAGCCACGATAGCGCCCGTGATGATGGCATTGAACGGATCGACACCCGTCGTCGCGAGGAGCTGAACCTCGAGGGCGTTGAAGATGTGATGTACACCGAACACGACGATGACCTGCTGGAGGCCGCCGACGATGAAGCCGCCGATACCGAACGGCAGGGCGAGGAAGGCAGCAACCGCGCCGAAGACGGCGTTCTCAATGCCGTGCATGATCGGTCCGATGATGAGCAGGCCGAGCAGCATGCAGATGAAGAGTGTGAGGAACGGGGTTACGATGAGGTCGATGATATCCGGCACGACTCTCTTCAGCGCCGCTTGCAATTTCGCGGCCACGATGCCGAGGATGAGGGCCGGCAGGACGGAGCCCTGATAGCCGACGACCGGTACCTGGAAGCCGAGGATATCCATCAGCAATGGCTGCTGGGCGCCGCCCGGAATCGCCGCCCATGCGTTCGGCAACTGTGGTGCCACGAGCATGAGGCCGAGTACGATACCGATGACCGGCGTGCCGCCGAAGCGCTTCATCGTGGACCAGCAGACGAGGGCCGGCAGGAAAATGAAGGCCGTATCCGTGAGCACCTGGCTCATCGTCATGACGTTCTTGCTGAACTCAATGCCCATGGCCTGGCAGGCACCGCGCAGGCCCATGAACAGACCAGTGGCCACGAGGACTGGGATGATCGGCACGAAGACATCGCCGAGCGTACGGGAAATCTTCTGCACGGTCGACATCTGCGCGTAGGCTTCCGCCTTGTTGTTGCTCGTGCCCGCGAGATCCGTACCCGCGACAAACGCATCGTAGACCTTGTCGACGAAGCCCGTGCCGAGGATGATCTGGTACTGGGAAGCAGCGAAGAACTGCCCCTTGACGCCGTCAATGTTCTCGATGGCCTTGTCCTGGATCTTATCCTTGTCGTTCAGGATGAGGCGCAGGCGCGTCGCGCAATGCTCAGCACTGCGCACGTTGTCGCGGCCGCCGACGTATTTCCAGATGAGCTTCGCCACGCGCTCCTCTTTCGGCAGGCCCGCGAGCTCAGCCTCATCATCGGCCGTTGCCACCGGAGCAGCTTCCTCAGCCACACCGTTGTCGGAGCTGATCTCCTGTGCACCGAGCGCCACGATGATCTTGCCGTAGTCGCCCGCATTGGTCACGAGCACTGGCGTCGTCGTGTCGTAGCCGGCTGCCTTGATGGCCTCCGGATCAAACTCCAGCAGCAGCTGGCCCTTCTTGACCGTATCCCCCTGGGCCACGTGAGCCGTGAAATGCTGACCTTTGAGATTGACCGTATCGAGACCGACGTGGATGAGCAGGTCCATGCCGTCCGTGCTATGAATGCCGATGGCATGCAGCGTGTCAAAGAGTACCGTGACCTCGCCATCCACCGGCGCAAAGACCTTGCCAGCCGGATTCTTCACGGCCGCGCCGCGTCCCATCGCGCCGCTGGCAAACGCCGGATCCTTGACCTCGCTGAGCGGAATGAGCTCGCCCTGCAGCGGGCTGTCCAGTCTGATGTCCTGCATGTTCTTATCCCCTTTCTCTACCCCTGAAAACGATTCTCTTACAGAATTTGGCTGATTATGATTGCTTTTGTGTGAGACCGTTCTCACATGTTCTATAATAAAATAAACCGCCGACATTGTCAACGGTTTTTTGCAGATTTATTCTTATTTTTTCGAAATGAGGACAGTTATCCTCATTTACTCACCCCTGTCTCGCGAGGTCGCGGAACTTCGTGAACTCCTTCTGGAAATAGAGGTCCACATGGCCGATCGGGCCGTTTCGGTGCTTGGCGATAATGATCTCCGTAATATTCTTGTTCTCCGTCTCCTGGTCGTAGTAGTCCTCGCGGTAGAGGAACATGACGATATCCGCATCCTGCTCCAGCGAGCCGGACTCACGCAGGTCGGAGAGCATCGGCTTCTTCACCTGGCGCGACTCCACGGAGCGCGAGAGCTGCGACAGCGCCACAACGGGCACGTTGAGCTCGCGCGCCAGTGCCTTGAGCGAGCGGGAAATCTCGGAAATCTCCTGCTGGCGGTTGTCGCTGTTCTTGCTCGGCTTGCCCTGCATGAGCTGCAGGTAGTCGATGACGATGAGATCGAGACCATGCTCCGCCTTGAGGCGGCGGGCCTTGGAGCGCAGCTCCATGACCGTGATGCCCGCCGTATCGTCAATGTAGATGGGCGCGCGATTCAGGCGGTCGGCCGTCTCCACGAGCTTCGTCCACTCATCGTCCTGCAGCTGGCCCGTGCGCAGGCGCTGCGAATCGATGCCGCCCTCGGAGCAGAGCATGCGCTGCATGAGCTGTTCCTTCGACATCTCCAGCGAGAAGAAGGCCACGGTGTGCCCCTCCAGCCCCGCGTGGGTCGCGATATTCAGCGTGAAGGCCGTCTTGCCCATGGACGGGCGCGCCGCCACGAGCACGAGGTCCGAGGCCTGCAGACCCGAGGTCATGGCATCGAGGTCATGGAAGCCCGTCGAGAGGCCCGTGAGGCCACCCTTGGACTCGTAGAGCGTGTCGATGTGCTCGAAGGTGCGCACGAGGATGCGCTTCAGCGGCTCGAAGCCGTTCTGCTGCTGCGTGTCGGCCACGGCGAGGATCTGCTTCTCCGCCTCGTCCATGATGACCGGTACGTCCTGCGCATCCTCATAGGCCATACCCGCAATCTGCGTGGCCGCGTCGATGAGGCGGCGCAGGTCGGCCTTCTCCTTGACGATTTTCGCATGGAAGCCCACGTTGGCCGCCGTCGGCACGGCGTTGGCGAGGTCGGTGATAAAGGGCATACCGCCCACTTTCTCCAGCTGTTCTTCCTTGCGCAGTTCCTCGGCCAGCGTGACGAGGTCGACGGCCTCGCTGCGCCGGACCAGCTCTTCCATCGCCGCGAAGACGATCTTGTGCGACTCGCGGTAGAAGTCATCGGCCCGCAGGATTTCCTGCACTTCCGTGATGGCTTCCTTGCGGATGAGCATGGCGCCGAGCACTGAGCGCTCGGCCTCGAGGTTCTGCGGTGGTACGCGGTCCGTCAGTGGCATCCGTCCTTCTCCTTCCTTTTGTGCTCGCTATGCTCCGGTGCCTCCGCATCGGCGAAAATATAGGCAAAGGCCTGCTCCGCCGTCTCGACGGGATGGATGTCGAGGCCGAGATGCCCCTGCGCCAGATCCTCGGCGTTCTCCTGTGGAATCACCATCGTGCGGATACCGGCCTGGCTCGCGCCATAGGCCTTCTCCATGACGCCGCCCACGGGGCGCACGCGGCCCGCCAGCGAAATCTCGCCCGTCACGGCCACATCCTGCCAGATGCGGCGGCCGGTCACGGCGCTCACGATGCAGGCGAGGATGGCCGTGCCCGCGCTCGGGCCGTCGATGTTGCCGCCGCCGATGACGTTGATGTGCACGTCGTAGTCGGCGATATCCTTGCCCGTGAGCTGACGCAGCACCGAGGCCGCATTGAAGACGGAATCCTTGGCCATAGAGCCCGCCGTGTCGTTGAAGCGCACGCGGCCCTTGCCCTTGCTGCGGGCGGGGAAGGCCACGGCCTCGATCTCGATGACGGAGCCGATGAAGCCGGCCACGCCGAGACCAAAGATATGGCCCTGCACGGCCGTGTGCGAAGCTTTCTTCGTCACATAGGGCGTGAGGCGGGCGACGCGTGCCATTTCGTAGACATCGTCCACCGTCACCTCGACGTTCTCCGGCAGATGCCGGGCATCTACCTTGTCGGGCAGCTGGTCCACGACGCGCTCCAGCGCGAGACTGTAGGCGTCGGCGAGGATGCCGACAGCCTTACGGCCCTCGATGGTGTAGCTCGCGATGAGCTTCGTCACCTCATCCGTCAGCGTCACCTTGAGCTTCGCCGCGGCCTGGCGCACGATCGTCTCGATCTGCGCTGGCGTCAGCGGCTCGAAATAGATCTCCGCGCAGCGGGAACGCAGGGCCGGATTGATGTGCTGAGCATCGCGCGTCGTCGCACCGATGAGCACGAAGTCCGCCGGTGCGCCCTGCTCGAAGAGGTGGCGGATATAGGGCGGCACCTTCGGATTGTCCGGGTCATAGTAGGAGGACTCGAAATGCATGCGCTTGTCCTCCAGCACCTTGAGCAGCTTGTTCTGCAGCATCTCGTCCATCTCGCCGATTTCATCGATGAACAGAATACCGCCGTGCGCATCCGTCACGAGGCCCGGCTTCGGCTCCGGTACACCGGAATCGGCCAGCAGGCGCTGCGCGCCCTGATAGATCGGGTCATGCACCGAGCCCAGCAGCGGGTTCGTCGTGTTGCGCGGATCCCAGCTGAGCGTCGTGCCGTCCGTCTCCACGAAAGGCGCATCCTCCGCAAAGGGCGAGGAAGCCTTCTTGCGCGCTACCTCCAGTACGAGCCGCGCGGCCGTCGTCTTGCCGACGCCCGGCGGGCCGTAGAGCAGCAGATGCTGCGGATAGGGGGAGCTCAGCTTCGCGAGCAGCGACTTGACCGCCTTTTCCTGGCCCACGATTTCCGCAAGAGACTGCGGGCGCAGCAGATCCATCACGGACTCCGTCAGATGGATTTTCTCCAGCTTGTCCAGCTTCTTTCGCTTGCTGGCCGCCTGCGGCGATTCCGCCTTCGGGTGTTCCTCCTTGAATACTTCCTTCTTGAGTTCCCTGACGTAATCCTGATGCTCCTGCTCCATGCGGTCGTTGACCTTCTGCTCAAGGTTATGACGCAATTCGCGCCGCACCTGCATATCCGCGAGCTTGTCCGTCAGCTCAGAGATGATGCCCGGCAGCTGGCTCTCCTGTGGCACGGGAGCGACCAGCGGATCGCCGAGAATCAGGCGTTGCAAGCCCAGCACGCGCTCGCAGCGGTTCTCCGAGCGCATGAGGTACAGCGACTGCATGCGCCCCGCATTCAGGACGAGCTTCTCCCGCCCCAGCATGTCCTCCAGCAGGCCGTAGAGCGCATCGATTTCCTTGTCGAGCAGCAGCGATTCCGGCTGCTGCACCTGCAGCTGCGACTGCATTGCTGCCTGCGGCGGGTCACCCTGCCCGCGAAAGCAGCGCCGAATGAAATTCGTAATAAAACTCATGAGATACCCTCTATTTCAAAACGTCAAAAACGTTATTCCTTGCCAATTGCATGGTTCCCAATCGGACCCGCAACATCACGAAATCCCCCTCTGCGGCCCGCGCAAAGGGGGAAGGTAAGCCTACAGCCTGCTCAGTTTGCCTTGACGTGCACCTTGATCGTGCTCGTAATCGACGGATGCACCTTGATGATGGCCTCGTAGCAGCCCTCACCGGTGACCTCGCCCTTCAGGCTGATCTTGCGCCGGTCCACATCGATATGCTGTTTTTTCAGCGCTTCCGCCACGTCCTTGCCCGTGACGCTGCCGAACAGCTTGCCATTGCCGCCGATCTTCACCGGCACCGTGACCTCGACCTTCTCCAGCTGCTTCGCCATGAGGCGGGCTTCATCGGTCTCCATCGCCGCCTTGCGCGCCTTGGAGCCCGCCTGGGCCTGGGCCACATTCAGGTTGGCCGCCGTCGCGGCCACCGCCAGCTTGCGCGGCAGAAGGAAGTTGCGGCCGTAACCCTCATTGACCTCGACGATCTCGCCCTTCTTGCCCAGTTTCTTAACGTCCTGCTGCAGTATCACTTTCATTTTGCTCATTCTCCTCGATATATTGTTGGCTCAATGCAATAACTTTGGCTTTGATCTCGTCCAGATCTGCATCGCGGACCTGGGCACCGGCCACATTCTGATGGCCGCCGCCGCCCAGGGCCTCCATGATGACCTGGACATTCATCTCGCCCGTCGAACGGGCGCTGATGCCGACCGTATTCTCATTCAGCTGGAACACGACGATGCTCATCTGCACGTTCTCGATGCGCAGCAGCGCATCGGCCGCCTGCGCCGCGATGACCTGGACGTTCGGCCGCACGCCGCGGATCTCGCTGACGATGAGACCGCCCGGATAGTACTCCGAAGCCGCCTCCGCCCGCGCGAGCGCCACGGTCGTCTCATAATCCGTGCGGAAGAGGTGCCGCACCATCACGGGATCTGCGCCGCTGCGCCGCAGGTAAGCGGCCGCATCGAAGGTGCGCACGCCGGCCTGCACCGCGAAGTTCTTCGTATCGACCACGATGCCCGAGTAGAGCGCCGTCGC
>DEDT01000026.1:26482-37444 GCA_002350105.1 Selenomonadaceae bacterium UBA2897
AGCCGGCTCGATGTAGACGAGCAGCGGATTCTTGATGAAGCTCTCGCTGCGGCGATGGTGGTCGATGACGATGACCTGCTGGATGCGCTCCAGCAGCGTCGGCGCGGCCACGAGATGCGGGATGTGCGTGTCCACCACGAAGAGCACCGGATGCAGCGCCGTGAGATTCATCAGGTCGTCCTCGTGCACGAAGATATCCTGATAGCCCTCCCGTCCCTGCATGAGTTCCAGGAATTTGTCGATGCCCTCGTTCATATCCGAGAGCACGATATGCACGGGCTTTTCCAGCTGGCGCGCCATGCGCGCGATGCCCACGGCAGCGCCCAGGCTGTCGAAGTCCTCGTTATGGTGGCCCATGACGTAGACCTCGTCCGCGCCTTCCATGATTTCACGCACCGCATGCGCCACCACGCGCGCCTTGACGCGCGTGTGCTTCTCCACGGCCTTGGCCCGGCCGCCGAAGAACTGCGTCTTGCCGCCGATATTCACGGCCACCTGGTCGCCACCGCGGCCCAGCGCGAGGTCGAGGCCGGCCTTCGCCTGCTGCCCGAGCTCCGTCAGCGACTGTGTGTCCGAGACGGACACACCCATGGAGAGCGTTACGGGCAGGCGGTTCGTGCTCTGGATCTGACGCACCTTATCGAGCACGTCAAATTTCTCCTGCATGGCCTGATCCAGTCCGTGCCGGTCAAGCACGGCCACGTAGAGGTCGTCGGAGACATGCCGCATGAAGCCGCCCAGATGCTTGAGCCAGTTGCCAACCTGCTGGTTCACGGCCAGCAGCATGGAGGCTTGCTCAGCCTCCGTCTGTCCCTGCATAACTTCGTCGTAGTTATCGATCTGGATATAGCAGAGCACCGTGCGGCTTTGCTGGTACTCATTTTTCAGCTGCGCATAGATCGTCTCATCCTGCACGTAGAGCACCATCAGAGGCTCCGCGTGCGGTGGCAGGGAAATGGGGACGTGGCGCACCTTGTAATAGCGGCCTTCATGCGAGAATACGTACTCGCCCTCCGTGCCCCAGATGGGCGCGACGATGAGGCCCGGCCAGAAATCATGCACATCGATGCCTTGCTCCGGCTTCTGTCCCAGACATTTGCCCAGACGATCGTTGCACCATTGCAGGCGCTCGTCCTGACTCACGATGATGATGGACTGCGGCAGCGACTCGATGGCATACATAGCCGAAGCGCTGATATGCTGCACGACGTTGCGGCAGTAGCGCTCGAAGCGGCGGGAGCGGTCGCGGCATCGCTCCCTGGCGAACAGGGCCAGGCAAATCCAGACGAGGAATACCGTCCCTGCGAGGATACGATTATAGCACGCCAGCAGGAAAATCATGACCAGCATGATAAACAGCTGCAACGTCAGATCCATCCAGGCCGACATATTGCGTGGCATGCACTCACCTCATTTCCCGTCGCCATCGCCCGCTGGCGGTGCGCCGATATGAAAGCGACGGCGATAATCGAAAAACATATCAAAGAGCCCCGTCAGGGCCACGATTTGCAAAAACAGGCCGTTGAACAGCACGAGCGCATAAATAAGCGTCCGCGCAAAACCCCCTAATCGGAAATGACGCATGATGGCGCTCAACAACGCCAATCCCTGCACGAGCCCGGCTAAAAGCGACACGAGCAGCACATTGAGCGAGGCGTCATAGAGCACGCCAACGGCGCGCGAATCACCCCAGTACAGCCCCACGAGCGCAAAGCCAGCGAGAAGGGCAAAGGCGCGTGGCAAGCGCCAGTCACGGAAGGATGGGAACGCCGCCGTCACCTTATGGCCGAGGCGGCGCAACACGCGCCCGCCCAGCCAGTACGATACCGCCGTATCCATCAGGCCCATAACCAGCACGACCAACGGCAACAACATGGACACGAGCTGAAGACCCGCCTCGATCTGCGTGCGGCTCGTCGCGATATCCTGCTCGGGAACGCCCAGCTGACCATAGAGACCGAAGGACTCTTCAAAGGACTGCCGCAAAAGCGAGAGCTGCGTATCCCAGGGATTAATCCCCGTCAGCGCAAAGAGCAGACCCAGCGCAGCCAGTTTCGCAATGATGGAGCCAGCAAGCCCCGCGCCAAAGACCTTCGTCCCACTCCACTGGCGGCGAAAGCCCAGCCCCAGCATCAGCCCGGTCGGCCCGAAGGCCAGCACCATGCGCGCGGCCAGCGTCGGCTCGATGAGCAGGCCCATCACCACGCCCGCGACCAGCAGGCCAAGAATGCCCCAGCGCACGCCATGGCGCACGACGAGCACGATGAGGGGCAGCGGCCAGCAAAGCGTCGCCACCATGCCCAATACCGGCAGATAAACGGCGGCCTGTCCCAATACGACCAGCAAAGCGGCCAGAAGCCCGCTTTCCGTCAGGGGCGTCACCCGCTGTTCTTTCATGCAATCTTCCTTCCCATAGCAAACAGTCCTATGACCATTTGATTTTTAGGCTAACCCACATTATAGCATGATTCTCATACCCTGTCTTGCCAGCAGGTACTAAACCGCCTCACCACCCCGCACGGCTTCATCTAATAGGGCTCTCAAGCTTCAGCAGCCATTCCGCTGCCATCAGACCTTCATAGCTAATAGATTTTGAGATTATCGCCATATTAGGTAAAATAAATTTTGAGATTATGGTATAATATAGCTATATAAATTTTGAGATTACGGATTTTGCACTGAAGGGAGGATGGGAGATGATCTTCCGCAGAAAGATATACAAGCAGATGCTGACATGGAAAAACGAGGAAAAGGGACGATCGGCCCTGCTGATCCAAGGGGCCAGGCGCGTGGGCAAGTCGACGATTGTCGAGGCATTCGCCCGACAGGAATACAAGAGCTACATTCTCATTGACTTCTCCCGCGCCAGCCAAAATACACGTGCCCTGTTTGATGATACCTCCGATTTGAATTATATCTTCTTGCAGTTACAGCTGACCTATCGTGTCGATTTGCACGAGCGGGAATCGGTGATTATCTTTGACGAAGTACAGCTCTGCCCCAAAGCCCGGCAGGCTATAAAGCATCTCATCAAAGACCATCGGTACGATTATATCGAGACTGGCTCACTGCTGTCCATCCGCCAGAACATCAAGGATATCCTCATCCCCAGTGAAGAGCATCGCATCAACATGTTTCCACTGGATTACGAGGAATTTCTCTGGGCAACTGGCGACACTGTGACCTTCCCCTTGCTGCAGCAGGTATGGGCAGCCAAAAGGCCGTTGGGCAATGCCGTACATCGCCAGCTGATGCGAAATTTTCGTCTGTACATGCTGGTTGGTGGAATGCCGCAAGCGGTGGAGTCCTATCTGGCCACAAATAATTTCCGTGCCGTCGATACGGTGAAGCGACAGATTCTCGATCTTTATACCGACGACTTCCAGCGCATCGATGCCTCTGGTACATCTGGACAGCTTTTCCGCGCCATTCCCGCGCAGCTATCCAGCAACGCCGCCCGCTACCAGATTGCCGCAGCCGTTCCCCACGCCAAACGCAGCCACGTAGCCGAATTGGTGGCCAATATGGAGAACTCCTACACCATTCTTCTGTCCTATCATGCGAACAATCCCGATGTTGGTATGGCCCTGACCAAGAATCTCGACTTCTACAAAATGTTCCTGCTGGATACTGGCCTCTTCGTAACGCTGGTATACGGAGACAAAGCTTTTACGGATAACGATATCTATGCCAGGCTGCTAAGTGACAAGCAGCATACGGATCTCGGCTATCTCTACGAGAACATGGTTGCCCAGATGACGGCCGCCAAAGGGGATGCGCTGTATTACTACACCTTCCCGACGAAAAGCGGCGCACACAACTATGAAATTGACTTCTTGCTGACACGTCATAACAAGCTATGCCCCATCGAAGTCAAATCCTCCAGTTATAAGACCCACGCCTCGCTGGACGCTTTTTATGTGAAGTATTCCCAGCGCATCGGACAGCGCTATCTGGTCTATACGAAAGACCTTTACAAAGATACAGATATTCTCTGTTTACCCATCTATCTGTATCCCTTTGTCTAACAGCTGCTTTCAGCTGTTTTCCAATAAGATTCCGTAGAATAGAGTCAAACATCAAAAAGTCAGAGTTTGAGAAGGAGAAAATGTTATGCAAGCGAAAAAATTACTGGCCGCGGCGCTGGCGGGAGCGCTGGTGCTGACGGCGGCGCCGGTGGTACCGGCAGCGGTGAGCACGTCCCTCTGCGCTACGGCGCAGGCCAAGGGCGGCGGCGTGAAGATGGCTGCGCCGAAAGCGGCGCCAAAGGCTCCGGCCAAGACGGCCCCCGAGGCGAACAAGTCTGGCAGCAATGCGGGCACGCAGCAGAACGCGCGCCCGGAGACGAAGAACAACGTCACGAACAAGCAGAGCACGACCAACCAGCAGAGCGGCAGCCGCTTTGGCTCCATCCTGCGCGGCATCGGCATTTTCGCGGGCGGCATGTTCCTCGGCTCCATGCTCGCGAGCCTCTTCGGCATGGGATCCGGCATGCTCGCCGACATCCTCGGCATGCTCGCAAACGTCGTCCTCATCTTCGCCGTGGTCATGGGGCTCAAGTGGCTCTGGCATAAATTCCGCGGCAACCGCCGCCAGGACGATGACTACCGTGCAGGCTACGAGGCGGCCATGCGCGAGCAGCAGCACCGCGGCCAGCAGGACATCATCGACGTGACGCCGCAGGCTGAGAAGCCACATATCCAGGATATCCAGCCGCCCGACGACAGATTCCGTAAATAAAGCAAGAAGGAATTCCCCCTCACGATATGGAATAGTGTATAATAAAGCTATGACGCAATATTCCAACAATGAGGGGGATTTTTTCATGATTTCTGCTAAAGACATAATGAAGCTCGCCAACGGCAGCGACGTGCGCGGTGTGGCTATCGCCAGCGTGGCCGACGAGCCCGTGACCCTGACGACCGAGGCGGCCAACCGCATCACCGGCGGCTTCGTCGACTTCCTGCAGGGCCGCACGGGGCGCAAGGGCCATGCCCTGCGCATCGCCGTGGGCCACGATGCGCGCGTCTCCAGCCCGCAGCTGCGCCTCGCGGTGCTGGAGGCCCTGACGGCCGCGGGCGTCGTGACCGTCGATTGCGGCCTCGCCTCCACGCCGGCCATGTTCATGACCACGGTATTCCCGGAGACGGCCATGGACGGTGCCATCATGATCACGGCCAGCCATCTGCCCGCCAACCGCAACGGCCTGAAGTTCTTCACGACGGAGGGCGGCGTCGAGCATGAAGACATCATGGCCATCCTCCAGGCGGCCTGCCGCATCCCGGAGCAGGCGGGTAACCTGCACAAGGTACAGCAATACAACCTCATGGAGCGCTACGGCCACCATCTGCGCAAGAAGATCCGCAAGGCCCTCGGCGTCGAGGACGATCCGCTGAAGGGTCTGCATATTGTGGTTGACGCAGGCAACGGTAACGGCGGCTTCTTCGTCACGCAGGTACTCGGACGCCTCGGTGCCAATACGACGGGCAGCGTCTACCTCGACCCGGATGGTCATTTCCCCAATCATATCCCGAATCCGGAGAACAAGCAGGCCATGGCCTCCATCAAAAAGGCCGTGCTCGACAGCCACGCCGACCTCGGCCTCATCTTCGATACCGATGTGGACCGCATGGGCGCCGTGCTCGCCAACGGCAAGGAAATCAACCGCAATAACCTCATCGCCGTACTGGCCGCCATCCTCGCGCCGGACTATCCGGGTAGCACCATCGTCACGGACTCCGTGACCAGCGACGAGCTCACGGAATTCCTCGAAAAGGAACTGGGACTGAAACATCACCGCTACATGCGCGGCTACCGCAACGTCATCGACGAGTGCATCCGCCTCAACAAGGCGGGCACCGTCTCGCCGCTGGCCATCGAGACCTCCGGCCACGGCGCGCTCTCCGAGAACTACTACCTCGACGACGGCGCTTACCTCGCGGTGAAGCTCATCATCGCGGCCGCCCAGCTGCACAAGAAAGGCCGCAAACTCGGCAACCTCATCGCCAAGCTCGGCGAGCCAGCAGAGACGGCGGAAATCCGCATGAGCATCTGCGGTGAGGATGACCCGCAGGCCTACGGCCAGAAGGTCATCGAGGAAGTCGGCAGCCGCGCTAAGGCAGATGGCATCAAACTGGCCGAGCCGAACTACGAAGGCGTGCGCCTCGTGTTCCCGCATGGCTGGGCACTGCTGCGCATGTCCCTGCACGATTCCGAGATGCCGCTCAATATCGAGAGCCGCAAAGAGGGCGGCATAAAGGAAATCAAGCAGGCGCTCAAGAAGCTCCTCACCGGCTTCCCCTCCCTCGGCATCACGGCCCTCGACAAATAAGCCCATACCGGTCATATTGAGCATCAGTCCTCAGCGCTGGGGGCTGGTGCTTATTTTTGCCTGAAATGGCAGCCACACATAAAGGACGAATGATATGCAAAAGGAATTCTTTCAGGCACAGCGCCAGGCGGCGCTGACGCAAGCCCGGATATTAAAGCAAAAAGACAGCCGGCTCGTCCTGGGGCGCGGCGCGGCGTTTCTCGCGCTCGTCTTCGCGCTGGCGGCAGGCTGGGACGGCCATGCCTTGGGCTGGGTACTGGCCGCACTGCTTCTGGCTGGCTTCTGCCTGCTCGTGCGGGCGCATGCCCGGGTGCGCCATACGCTGCTCCTGACAGAGAGCCGTCTCGCCGTGCTCGCGGACTGGCTGAGCCGCTTTGACGACGGCTGGAAGGAGCTCGCCGCCAGCGGCGAGAGCTATCGCCGTGCAGAGAAGCCACAGGCGGAGGACCTCAACCTCTACGGCCACGCTTCCGCCTTCCAATACCTCTGCCAGGCGCGCACCAGAATGGGCCGCGACCAGCTGGCCTCCGCCCTCTCGCCTGTGCCGCCCGCCCGTGCCGTCATCCTCGCCCGCCAGCAGGCCGCTGCAGAACTTGGCAGGCAGGGGGCGCAGGTACTGGCCGTGCAGACCTGCGCCGCCCTGCTGCCCGAAAACCACGACACGCAGCCGCTGTTGCAGAGCCTGCGTCAGGAGTTCCCCGCCATCAGTCCGCTCTGGGAGAAGCTGGCCCTCCTGCTGCCCGTCTGCCTGCTCGTCAGCTGCCTGCTGGCCGCCGGAGGATATATCAGCTGGCTGTTGCCCGGCCTGCTCGTGCTCTGGCAGTTCACCCTCACGCAGCTTTTCGACCACCGGCACGAGGACGTGCTCGCGCCGCTCTCGGCCCTGCAGGACACGCTGCAGCCCTACGCGGCCATCTTCGAGCAGCTGGAAAAGACCACGCCACAGGCACCGCTGCTGCAGGAGCTGCAGGCCCGCCTGCGCCCGCACGAAGGACACCCCGGAGCCACAGCGTCACTACGGATGCTCGCCCGCCTCACCAGTGCCGTGAGCGCGCGGCGCAACTTCGCCTTTCTCATCCTCGCCAACGCCGCGCTGCTCTGGGATGTCCACTGCTGCACGCGCACACTGCGCTGGCGGCAGGCCGCCCGCCACGACCTCGCAGACTGGCTCGTGGCCTTTGCGCGCTGGGAAATGCTCGCGAGCCTCAGCACGCCCTTTTTCACGCGCCAGCACACCTGCCTGCCCGAACTGCTGCCAGATGGACGACCGCAGGTACAAGGCTGGGGCGTCATCTCCCTGCTGCTGCCCGAGGCACAGGCCGTGCCCAATGATATGGACTTCGCCGCCGGCACCTGCATCATCACGGGCTCGAACATGAGCGGCAAGACGACGTACCTGCGCACGCTGGCGCTCTCCGCCGTCCTCGCCTACGCGGGCGCACCGGTCTGCGCCGCGCACTTCGCGCTCACGCCCATGCCCGTCTACACCTCCATGCGCATCGCCGACGACCTCGAGCACGGCATTTCCACCTTTTACGCCGAGCTGCTACGCATCAAGGCCATGATCGCGGCCAGCCGCAAGGGCACTGCCGTACTGCTCTGCATCGATGAAATCTTCAAGGGCACGAACTCTGCCGACCGCATCGTCGGCGCCCGCGCCGCCATCACGCAGCTCTCGCGGCCCCACTGCCTCACGCTCGTGACGACGCACGACTTTGAGCTCTGCGACCTGCAGACGCCGGACGACAGGCCCGTGCGCAACCTGCACTTCACCGAGCACTACGAAGGGGACAAGATCGCCTTTGACTTCAAGGTGCGCCCCGGCCGCTGCCAGACCACGAACGCGCGCTACCTGCTGCGCATGGCCGGCATCCTCCCCGCTGCGGCAACAAAGCCCCCGGCATAACCGGTACACTACCATAACTTCCTCATAGGTTATACATGGTGCAAAGACATGCGTTTATGGTATAATAAATATAAGGGACGAATGGAGGGATTGCGATGCATGGGCCACGCCGGAACGAGCACGGTTCAACAGCAGTATGATGGATACGATGTCCGTCAAAAAAGGCTTCAAGTGGGGAAAAGACCATCTGCCGCCCGTGCACGTCATCTTCATCACGGAACATGACACCCTCGGTGGCGGAAAACCTATCTATCACGCCTATCGCACGATTGCCGAGTTGGACCACCAGCGCCTTGAAGATCATGCCGACGTCATCTACGTCAATGCCAGCTATCAAGATGACAGTGCCCTCGGCCGCCTGATGCACGATATGTTCTGCGAGAATCCGGATGACATGTACTACTCAGAGCTGGCCGAGCGTTCCAAATATTTCAAGATTGACGAACATGGGGTGATGAAGATGTGTGAAGCAATGGAAAAACTCATGGAAGAAGACCGCGCAGAGACGCGGCTGGCTGAACAAAAGAGTACTATTCTGCGTCTCTTCCACAAGGGAAAAAAAGTCGCAGACATGATGGATGCAACAGACTGGACTGCAGATCAGGTTCGGAGCTTCCTCCGCTCACAGAATCTTCAGCCAGTACAATGATATAAAGAAACATCAGTCATATGTAAAACACCGTAAGCCAATGATTGAGCCTACGGTGTTTTACGTAGTTAGGTTATGAATAAGCGCGCTTTATGCTATTCAACCGAACTTTGCATTGATTTTTCATGCCGTAATTACGCACCCAGTCTAAATCAGATTGCCATTTAGCAACGGCCTGTGCCTTGCGTACTTGATTTTTGCTCGTCGTGATATTGAATCGAATGTGCTCCATGACACTAGCCTTCGGTAAAATTTATACGATGTAGACGGAATGCGTAAGTCGTTAAAATCTTACAAAAAGGCTTAGATATTTTTACTTCTTCGTTGTAAGCGCTTTACAGAACCGGTAATCGGCGTTACAATAATATCGAATCAAGGGAACCGCTAAGACAGCGACCCTCAAGGCTATCAATTCTCAGAGGTGCTTGTATGAAAGACGAAAACTGCGCGTACTGCATGCGGAACGAGCTGCTGGACCAGTTCGGTATCTTTGTCTGCGAACTGCCGGCCAGCATCCTGGTACTTTTCAAGGAGCAGAGCCATCCCGGGCGCTGCATCGTGGCCGCAAAGCAGCACGTCAGTGAAATCACCGACATGACCGAGGATGAAATGGATGCCTTCTACCGCGACGTCCGCCATGTCGCCGCAGCTGTCCACAAGGCATTCCAGCCAGACAAGGTGAACTATGGCGCGTATGGCGATACGGGGAAGCATTGCCACGTACACATCGTTCCCAAGTACAAAGATGGCTTTGAGTGGGGTGGCACGTTTGCTATGAATCCCCAGCAGAAATTCCTTTCCCCTAAGGAATACGAAGCGATGATCACGAAGCTCAAAGCTGCCCTCTGATTCGTCATGTTCCATTTCCCCTATTCTTTCCCCCTAAACCCAAACCCATGATACAGCAAAAAAGCAGCCGTGCGTTGGCTGCTTTTTTGCTGTCTGTTTTGCTGTAAAGAAAGGCAACTGGCGACAATGCCCGGCTGCCTGAAAAATTTTTCCGGTAAATTATTCCTCATCCGGCCTACGGCTGAGGTACTTGTTCGTCTCAGCCACGATGACGCCAGAGAGTGCCAGCAGCGCGATGAGGTTCGGAATGGCCATGAGGCCGTTGACGATATCGGCGAGGATCCAGATTGCCTCCAGCTTCAGGAAAGCACCCGAAGCGATGAGCAGGATGAAGATGACGCGATAGGGCAGCACGCCGCGATTGCCGAAGAGGTAGATGCAGGCGCGTTCGCCGTAGTAGTTCCAGCCGAGAATCGTCGTGAAGGCGAAGAGCACGAGGGAGATCGTCAGCAGGGCACTGCCCACGCCGCCATACGTGCTGGCAAAAGCCGCACTCGTCATGGCCGCACCGGCCAGGTCGCCCTGCCAGACGCCCGTGAGCACGAGCGTGAGGCCCGTCATCGTGCAGATGATGATCGTATCGATGAAGGTACCCGTCATGGAAATGAGTCCCTGCTCCGCCGGCCACTTCGTCTTGGCGGCGGCGGCGGCAATCGGCGCCGAGCCGAGACCGGACTCATTGGAGAACACGCCGCGCGCGATACCATTCTGCATGGCCATCATGATTGTGGAGCCGGCGAAGCCGCCCACCGCCGCCGAGCCCGTGAAGGCGCTCTCGACGATGAGGCCGACCGCATCGGGAATGGCGCTGAGGTTCGCCACGAGCAGGCCGAAGCAGACCGCCACGTAGAGGAACGCCATGAACGGGATGATCTTCGAGGCCACCTTCGCGATGCTCTGCAGGCCGCCGAGCGTGATGGCCGCGATGAAGAAGGTCAGGATGCCGTCGGTCGCCAGCTTCGGGAAGCCGAAGGAAATTTTCATGCTGTCGACGATGGCGTTGACCTGCGGAAAGGTACCGATGCCGAAGAACGCGACGCCGATACAGGCCAGCGCGAAGAACGTCGCCAGCGGCTTCCATTTCTCACCCATGCCGTTGCGGATGTAGAACATCGGGCCGCCCGCGATCTCGCCCTTCTCATCGACAGAGCGATACTTCACGGCCAGCAGGCCCTCGGAATACTTCGTCGCCATGCCGAAGAAGGCCGCGACCCACATCCAGAAGAT
>DEDT01000003.1 GCA_002350105.1 Selenomonadaceae bacterium UBA2897
CCACGGATGATGTGGTAACGAACACCTGGCAGATCCTTGACACGACCGCCGCGGATAAGAACGACGCTGTGCTCCTGAAGATTATGACCAATGCCTGGGATGTATGCGGTAACCTCGATGCTGTTCGTCAGACGAACACGGGCAACCTTACGCAGGGCCGAGTTTGGTTTTTTCGGCGTCGAAGTGTAAACACGCGTGCAAACGCCACGCTTCTGCGGGCAATTCTTCAGTGCTGGTGCTTTGGACTTCTCCTGCATGCTCTTTCTGCTCTTACGAACTAACTGATTGATAGTAGGCATACATGCACCTCCTTCCTTCATATTGAAAATTTAATTTATCAAAACCCCGATGCAAGCACCGAAGTTTCTAACGGATTCAGTGGAGGACTGCGGCGGCTGCCGCGCCCACCCGGATGCCGCAGGCCTTACCGAGCGCCTGCATGCTCTCTGCCATCTCGCAGGGAACCTGCTGCTCTGCGCAAAGCTCCTTCAGCGGCATGATGATGTGCGCATCGGCATCTTCAGCCAGGAATACCAGCTCAGCCTGACCGCGTTTCACGGCCTTGCTGACCTGCTTCGCGCCGATGGCGTGCGATGCGTCCTGCAGTGAAGCCAGTGTCATGGTTTTCACTCTCCTGTCTCACTAGGTTGTACCCTCAAATCAGGCACCTCTATAATATAGCACCCGCAAAAAACCATGTCAACACTTTATTTATAAAGATTCCTGTGTACACGCCATCTTGCGTATCATTCCATCATTTTACGCTTTTTGTCCGTCACTTAAGTACATCACGCATACAAAAAAGACGCGGTTACCCGCGTCTTGCTATGGATTGATTCGATTGTTGGCGACAGCCGCCGAAAAAGTGCTGTCAGCGCTTATTTATTGGCCGCAATGACCTTGCGCGTCACCTCAACGACATGCTCCGGCGTGAAGCCGAAGTGCTCGAAGAGCTGCGAGGCCGGACCCGAAGCGCCGAAGCCAGGCATGCAGATCACGGCGCCATCAAGGCCCGTGTACTTCTCCCAGCCAAAGCCAGAGAGTGCCTCGATGGCCACGCGTGCACGCACCTTATTGGGCAGGATGCTTTCCTTATACTCTGCGCTCTGCGCATTGAAGAGCTCCTGGCACGGCATGGAAACGACGCGCACGTCGATGCCCTCGGCCGCAAGCTTTGCCTGCGCCTCGATGGCGAGGCTGACCTCGGAGCCCGAGGCGATGAGGATACCCTGCATCTTCGCGGGATCCTTGGCCTCGGAAACGACGTAGGCACCCTTGAGCGCATCCTTACTGGAGCCCTTGAGCTGCGGCAGGTTCTGACGCGTGAGCACGAGGGCCGTCGGCGTATCCCTGGCCGTCAGCGCGAGGTACCAGCCTGCAGCCGTCTCCAGGCCATCGGCCGGGCGGAACACGTTGAGGTTCGGCAGCGCACGCAGCATGGCAAGCTGCTCGATCGGCTCATGCGTCGGGCCATCCTCGCCCACGCCAATGCTGTCATGCGTGAGCACATAGGTCACGGGCAGATGCATGAGGGCTGCGAGGCGCATCATCGGCTTCATGTAGTCGCAGAACACGAAGAACGTACCGACGTAAACGCGCAGGCCGCCGTGCAGCGTGATGCCGTTGGCCATGGCTGCCATCGCGAGCTCGCGGATACCGAAGTGCAGGTTGCGGCCGATATAGTTGCCTTTCTTGAAGTCCGACTCGTCGTTCATGTGCGTCTTGTTCGACGGGGCGAGGTCGGCACTGCCGCCGATGAGCTGCTGCACTTTGTCCTTGATGCGGTTAATCATGACACCGGACGTGTTGCGCGTCGCCATAGGCTTGTCCTCGAACGCCCAGAAGGACTCATCGTCGAGGATAGCCTGGGCATCGACCGGGGCGTGGAATTTATCCCAGCGCGCCTTCTCCTCCGGGAACTTCGCGCAGTAATCGGCGAAGAGCTTGTTCCACTCCGCCTCAGCCTGCTCGCCTTTCTTGGCGAGTTCCTGATAATGCGTGTAGACTTCCTGCGGGATATTGAAGGATTTCTCCGGCTCCGGCCAGCCGAGGTTCTCCTTCAGTGCCTTGACATTCTCCTCGCCCAGCGGCGCACCGTGCACGGCCGCCGTGCCCTGATTCGGGGAACCGTAGCCAATCGTCGTCTTGACCGTGATGAAGGAGGGATGCTCGTGGTCGGCCTTGGCCTCCTCGATGGCCTTGCCGATGGCGGCGAGATCCGTACCATCCTCCACCGTCAGCGTCTGGAAGCCGAACGCACGCATGCGCGCCTGCACATCCTCAGTAAAGGCGATGTCCGTGCCGCCCTCGATGGTGATTTTATTGGAATCGTAGAGAATGATGAGCTTGTCGAGGCCCAGTGTGCCGGCCAGCGAGAACGCCTCGGAGGAAATGCCCTCCATGAGGCAGCCGTCGCCGCCCAAAGCGAACGTGTAGTGATCCACGATGGGATAGCCCGGACGGTTGAACTCCGCCGCAAGGTGTGCCTCGGCCATCGCCATGCCGACGGCCATCGCCATGCCGGCACCCAGCGGGCCCGTCGTCGCCTCGACGCCCGTCGTGTGACCGTACTCCGGATGGCCCGGCGTCAGCGAGCCGAGCTGGCGGAACTCTCGCATATCATCCATGGTCAGGCCGTAGCCAAAGAAGTGCAGCAGCGAATACAGGAGCGTCGAACCATGGCCACCCGAAAGAATGAAGCGGTCGCGGTTCGCCCACTGCGGATTCTTCGGATTATGATGCATGTGGTTCGCCCACAGCTCATAGGCCATCGGCGCACTGCCCAGCGGCAGGCCCGGATGACCGGATTTCGCCTTCTGGATAGCATCTGCCGCCAGTACGCGGATCGCATTGACACACGTCGTATCGATGTTGCTCAAAATGATCTCTCCCTCTTCCATACAATTGTGAGAAAATTATCCATCTAGGAATTATTATAACGGACACGCGGTCCCATGTACAGGGCGGGTGTCCATTTTGGTCGATAGTTACATCACATTTACACGTGGATTACGCTTACTCTTGCGTGATATCCGGACGCAAGCGGGCAGCCCCATGCAGATAGACATGGTGAATCTCTTTCTGTCCCCGATTGGTCTCCACAAGGAGCAGCACGCGCAGGCAACGAGGCAGCGCGCCCTCGATCGCACACTGCCGCGCATCGAAAAGCGGTACCGCATCAAACCCGTGGAGCTGCCGCACCCCGGCGGTGGGAAAGGCCGCCGTCAGGTCATCGGTCATGCTGAAAATCGCTGCCCCGATGTTCTCCGTATGCAAAGCGTTGCGCTGCAAGACAACCTGTATCATCTCCCGGGCGGCCTGCCAGATATCCTCCCTGGTATTATGCTCCACCGTCGTCGCCCCGCGGATCCCGCGCATGGCCATAAGACATCCCCCCCAAAAAATCTGTTTCTGACTCACATACCGCCTTTGTGGATTTCCCAGATCAGGCGCAGGGAAAGCAAAAAAGCAAAAAGATAACCGATAAAGCCCAAAAGCGGGATCTCGAAGATCTGCGGCGTCATGCCCGTCGTGCAGACGGTACTCGAACCCAGCAGCAGCGCCGCTGTGAGCACGGCGACGATGAGCTTGTTGATCATGCGATCGAGACGTCCGAGTGTCTCCTCTGTTCCTCTGACATCGAGATTCACTTTGGTCTGCCCGCCCATCGTCATGCGCACGAGATCCGAGATCTGTTCCGGCAGCTGTGCCGTCTTGCGCGCCAGCAGTATTCCTTCCCGTTTGGCTTTTGCCAATTCCTCGCGCCAGCTGAAGTTGCGCTTGAAATCCATAGAAAGATTTTGTGCGAGAATCTCTACAAAGCTTACGTTCGGGCAGACATGCCGCATGACGGCCTCGATGGTCATCACCCCGCGACAGAACATCGAAAGCCCCTGTGGTACGGCCAACCGGTGCACGCGCAGGATATTCATGATCTGCTGCGAAAGCACGCCCATCTGCAAGGAGTTGAAATCCAGCGTGCTGTACTGCGTCATCAGCATATCGATGTCCTGGTAGAGTGCCGTATGATTGATCGTACCACGTGCCACACCGAGCGATAGCACGGCATCCTTCATTTCAAAGGAATCATGATGTGCCAGCGCGATGATCGCCTTGCGGATGGAGGCACGGTCACGGCTGGACAGGCGTCCTACCATGCCGAGATCGAGCCAGACGATTTTGCCGCCGCGCACGAGGATATTTCCCGGATGCGGGTCAGCGTGGAAGACGCCGTCATCGACGATCTGCTTGACGTAGTTCTCGCCGAGATGGCGCCCGAGCAGCTCGACGTTATATCCCGCCTGCTGCAGCGCCTCCACATTATCGATGCGCACGCCATCGACGTACTCCATGACGAGGATCTGCGGCGTGCAGAGCGCGCGGTAGACCTGCGGCACTTCCACGAACTCCACGCCGCGGTTCAGATTGCCGAATTCCTCGATATGATCGGCTTCGATAAGGAAGTCCATCTCCTGCTTGGCGATGGTCCAGAGCTCGTCGAGCACCATATTGAAGTCCACGACATCCTGCGTGTGACTCACGACCCTGAGCAGGCGCGCCGCCCGCTTGAGCAGCACGATATCCTTGCTCATCACGTTGTAGATACCGGGCCGCTGCACCTTGATGACCACTTTCTCGCCCGTGGCGAGCACGGCCCGGTGCACCTGTGCGATGCTTGCTGAGCCCAGGACTTCCTCATCAATGGACTGGAAGACCTTTTTCCACGGGCGATTGTACTCCTGCTCGATGACCTCCAGAATCACGGAGAAAGGCAGCGGATTGGCCGCCGTCTGCAGCTTCGCGAGCTCCTTGCAATAGTCGATGGGTAGGAAATCGGGGCGCATGCTGAGCACCTGTCCCAGCTTGACGTAGGTCGGGCCGAGGTCTTCGAGAATCTGCCGCAGCTTCTCCGGAGTCATGCCGCGCATAACTTCGCGGTGCCTGAGAACCTGCAGCATCTCCCGCAGGCGGGAGGTCGTACCGGCCTCGTCGATACGTTTCTCAATCAACTTTGACAGCATAGGCAGCCTCTATGAATCGTAAATTCGTCGTTACTTTTCCTTGCCATACTTCTGGGCCAGCTGCTGGCGCACGGTATCGTTGGCCAGGAACTCGTCGTAGGTGGAAAGGCGATCGACGACGCCGTCCGGCGTAATCGCGATGATGCGGTTCGCAATCGTCTGCACAAACTCGTGGTCGTGCGAGGTAAAGAGCAGCGTGCCCGGATAAGCGATGAGGCCGTTGTTCAGTGCCGTGATGGACTCGAGGTCGAGATGGTTCGTCGGCTCATCCAGAAGCAGCACGTTGGCCCCCGAGAGCATCATGCGCGAAAGCATGCAGCGCACACGCTCGCCGCCGGAAAGCACGCGGGCCTTTTTCTGGCTCTCCTCACCGGAGAAGAGCATACGGCCGAGGAAACCGCGCACGAAGGTCTCATCCGGATCCTTGGAATACTGGCGCAGCCAATCGACGAGGTTCATATCGCAACCATCGAAGTAAGCCGAGTTATCCGACGGCAGGTAAGCCTGCGTCGTCGTCACGCCCCACTTGAACGTACCGCTGTCCGGCTGCTCCTCGCCCATGAGGATCTTGAAGAGCATCGTCTTGCCGAGGCTGTTCGGGCCGACGAAGGCGACCTTGTCGCCACGCTTCAGCGTGAAGCTCACATCGTGCAGCACCTCGACGCCATCGACGCTCTTGCTGATACCCTCGACGAGCAGCAGCTGGTCACCGGCTTCGCGGTCCGGCGTAAAGGCGATGTAAGGGTAGCGGCGCGAGGACGGCTGGATATCATCGAGCGTGATCTTATCGAGCATCTTCTTGCGCGCCGTGGCCTGCTTGGACTTCGCAGCATTGGCGGCGAAGCGGGCGATGAAGGTCTGCAGTTCCTTGATCTTTTCTTCTTTTTTCTTGTTCTGGTCACGTGCCATCTGCAGGGCCAGCTGGCTGGACTGATACCAGAAGTCGTAGTTGCCCGCATAGAGCTTGATGCCACCGAAGTCGACATCGCAGATATAGGTGCAGACCTGATTGAGGAAATGGCGGTCATGGGAAACCACGATGACCGTATTCTCGAAGTTCGCGAGGAAATCCTCCAGCCAGTTGATGGACTCGACATCGAGATGGTTCGTCGGCTCATCCAAAAGCAGGATATCCGGGTTGCCGAACAGCGCCTGCGCCAGCAATACGCGCACCTTCTCTTTCGGCGTGAGATCGGCCATCTGCAGCTGGTGCTGGTCGCTCGTGATGCCGAGGCCATTCAGCAGCTTCTCCGCCTCTGTCTCCGCATCCCAGCCATTCATCTCGGCGAACTCCGCCTCGAGCTCAGCCGCACGGTTGCCGTCCTCTTCGGAGAAATCCGGCTTTGCGTAGAGCGCATCCTTTTCATCCATGATGTCCACAAGGCGCTTGTTGCCCATCATGACCGCACGCAGCACCGTATAATCATCGAAAGCGTAGTGATCCTGCTGCAGCACGGAAATGCGCTCACCCGGCGTGATCTCCACGACGCCGCCCGTCGGCTCCAGTTCGCCGGAAAGCAGCTTGAGAAACGTCGATTTGCCGGCACCATTCGCGCCGATGATGCCGTAGCAGTTGCCCGGCGTGAACTTCAGGTTGACATCCTTGTACAGCACGCGCTTGCCGAATTGCAGGCTCAGGTTGTTGACGGTAATCATATCTTGTTATTGCCTTTCTCTATCTACATTGAAACTCATGCGGTAAAGTAATCACTCGCGCAGCATCGCGCGGAACATCGAGAGGATGCTCTGGCCGTAGGTGTAGCCGGGCACCGCCCAGCGGCCGTTGAGATCCTCCCATTTATTCAGCGTCGTAAGGCCGTAGCTGTCGCGCACGAGATTGTAGCGCGGGTCCACGACCGGCTCGCCCGGCTGGCGCGTCGAAGCATAGGCCAGCAGGTGCTGGATATGTGCGCGCACGCCGAGGCGCGCCGTCGCGAAGTACGCACCCTTGACCGTGGCACTCGTCGTGCCGAGGCCGCAGTAGTTGTTCTGGTCCGGCGTCACCGTGCCGCCATAGCGGAAGAAGCCCGTCTCCTTGCAAGCCTGGGCGAAAGCGACATCCGGGCGGATGCCCTCGCGCGCGCCTTCCTCATAATAGTAGGATACAAGCTCCTGCGGCGTTACCGTAATATCCGGCGTCGGATTGGCCGAGAGCAGATACTTGACGCACTGCTCCTGGCTCGCGAGCGCCGTGCCGAGGATCGCGTCGTCATAGGCCGAGACCGTAGCGGGGACCTGTACGTAGTTGCCCTGCGTCACCGGTGCCGGCTGCAGACTGCTCTCCAGACGCTGCTGCATATCCTCACTGCCCTGGTGCGCCAGCGGATAGCGCGGGACGGGTCGCGTCTTGCCCGTATGCAGGTTATCCGTAATCTCCGTCTCCTGCACCGTCGTCCCCGACGTGACATGATGGCGGCGAGCTTCACCAGCAGCGGGAAAAGCCACCGTCACGGCAAAGGCACCGAGTAATGTACAGGCAACCAAAACTTTTTGCGCATGCTTCAATTTCACGAACCGAACACTCCTTGTATATACGAATACGATTTTGCCGTCTCAAAATCAGAGCGGCGCGAAAAACAAATAAGCGAGATAAACGAGCGCGGCCAGCCGCTGCGACCACGTCACCCGTGCCTGCTGCCCGCTGAGCAGCTGTCCCACCACCCAGACCAGCAGGCCGGTGCCGAGCGCCGCCGTTACATTCCATGATAAAGCCAGCAGCAGCGTGATAGCCGCCGTAAGCACCTCCGTCCGCTGCCAGGTTAGCCCCCTGGCCTGCGGCAGCTCACGCAGGAGCAGGCAGAACCCTGTCCCTACGAGCATCGGCACGGCCATCACGGGAAAGTCTGCCATCCGTTTGACGATGGGCTCGCAGGCGAGCAAAAGGCCGAGCCAGGCCAGCATCACCAGCGCAATGCGCCTGCTCTGAAGGCGATCCCCCTCCCCTGCCGATATGGCGGAGGATGGCGCGACGGTCACGGGCAGGCAGCCGAGGAAGGCCGCTCCCACGTTGATGGCGTAGAGCACCGCCAGCGTGCGCCGCTGCGGCATGTCCGGCCAGGCGGCAATCCCCGCACTCCAGCTATAGCTGCCAAGCACCAGCAGCAGCGCGAGTCCCGTCATGACGGCGAGGCTCATACCGCCATCCGGCAACGGCAGCCATGGATTCAGCATCAGTGCCACGCGGTCAAGCCCCTCGGGAAAGAGAAGAGGCGCATCCGGCCACTCCCAGAAGCCCTCCATCAGCGCAAGGCCGCCGGTCACCAGACCGCTCCAGAGCACCGCGCCTTGCACGCGGCGCAAATAGAGCACCGCAAGGATGACGAGCCCGCATACCGCTAAGTATGCCATGGGATCATGAAAATCTCCGAGCATCGTCACCGCCCAGGGCGAATGGATGAGCAGCCTCCCCTGCACGAGCCCGAACAGGAGCAGCATGAGCGCGAGACACACGGGCATGGCCCAGTGCAGCACCGGTGGCAGCAAGGTCAGCCGCCGGCCCACTGGCAGGCAGCAGAGCAGCAGCCCCACGCCCGCGGCTATGGCCTGCACGCTGAGCACGAACTGCCAGTTCAGTCCGCCCGCCAGCATGACGAGCCAGACGAGCCAGACCGTAAGGCTCAGCGAAGGCAGCACGAGCAGTGGCCGGCCGAGCCAGGCCATGCAGCCCGTGCCCAGCACCGCCGTCAGCATCAGCGCCGTATAGGCACCGGGATACGGCATGCCAGCCTGCTGCCACAGCAGCGGTGCCAGCAGGAAAACCGGCAGCATCGCCGCGACGCTCCACGTGCCTTTCAGCAAAGCTTCACGCCAGCCGGCTGTGAGCAGGCACTTCCCTTTCATCATGGACATTGCTCCTAAATACAGACTATCTATTATATTCTACCACAATCAGCGCCTAAATGACAGGTTTCCCGCGTTTTTCATAGGCATGCCATGGAAAGAATGATATAATAGCATCAATTGACAACATCAATATTACTTGAGAGGAGCACCTTTCTTGCATCTATCTATGCGCATGGTAAAAATCATCGCGGCGCTGGGCGTCGTCGCCGTCGTTGGCATCATCCACCTGATGGACCCGACGTTCTGGCCGCACCTCGGTGCCTTGCTCGCCCGCGGCGACATTCAGGAGACCGCCGCCTACATCAAGACCTTCGGGCCCTGGGCGGTGGTGTTCGCCTTCCTGCTGACCCTCTTCGTCAACGCGATCGGCTTCCCGCCCGCCATCATCTTCTCCACAGCCTGCACGCTGATCTTCGGCATCATCCCCGGCATCATCCTCGCCTGCACGGCGGAGACGGTCGGCGTGACCATCAGCTTCCTGCTGCTGCGCTTCTTCCTGCGCGACGCCGCCGAGAACGTCATCCGCAAGCACAAGACGCTGGCCAATATCGATAAATACAGCGGGCAGCGCGGCTTCGTCGTCATGCTCATCGCCCGCATGGTGCCATATTTCCCCTCCATCATGCTGAACGCCCTCGGCGCACTCTCCGCTATGTCGCTCAGGGACTACGTCGTCGCGTCCTTTATCGGCAAGTTCCCCTCCACGGGCATTGAGGCCATCATCGGCCATGACACCATCACGCGGCAGGAGGACCCGACGCGCCTCGTCGTCGTGATCATCGTCGCCATCCTGCTCATCGTCGGCGCCTGGTGGTACGAACGCCGCGCCGCCCACGCCATGGAGGCTAATGAAGACAAGGAGTCCGAAAATGTGTAAGCCAATCCCTTCCCCATGCTGCAGCCGCCGCCGTTTTCTCGCCTTCTGCGGCACGGCACTGGCCTGGCTGGGGCTCGGCCGCTACCTGCCCGCCACGGCCGAGGCTGGGCAAAACAGCTGGCAGTTCCTGCGTCAGATCATCACCCATGACCCTGCCACGAGCCGCACCATCATGTGGCAGAGCCATTCGCTGCCGCAGGACACGCACCTCGAGTACCGGCTGCGCGCAGACGCCGCGCCGCAACGCGTGGATGCAGGCTACGAGTACCTCGCCCTCGACGGCACGGTGACATATACCTTCCACGCGGCCATCACGGGCCTGCAGCCGGGACAGAGCTGCCAGTACCGCATCTGCTGGGAGCAGCAGGCCGGCACATGGCACACGCTCACCACCCCGGCCCGTGACGCCGCCTGCCATGCCGTGCTCATCAACGACTCGCAATGTGCCGATTACACCGTCCTCACGCGCAACCTGCGCCGTATCATGGCGCGCCATGCCGATGCCGATTTTCTCGCCGACCTCGGCGACCTCACGGACAACGGCGAATCCGACTGGCATTGGCGCAGCTTCTTCGCGTCTGTAGGCGACGCCCTCGTGCAGCGTCCCTTCGTGCCCGTCATGGGCAATCACGAATGCTATGGGCTGAACTGGCAGATGTGCCTGCCCTCGCGCTACCTCGCCGGCTTCGCGCTGCCCGCCAACGGCAGCCAGCGCTTCCCTGGTTACTACTATGATTTCAACTGGGGGCCCGTTCACTTCATCGTGCTGAACACGCAGATGCTGGAGCTCAGCGACCTCCGCCCCGGCCTGCTCACGGAGCAGCTCGCCTGGCTGAAACGCGTGCGTGCCCAAAGCCAGCTCCCGTGGCAGGTCGTGCTCATGCACAAGGACATCATCGCCTACGGCGAGTACCAGCAGGGCACGGGCCTCACGAGCGGCATCAGCGATGTGGGCCACGCCTTCATGACCGCCTTCGACGCGCTGGGCATCGACCTCGTGCTCACCGGCCACATGCACACCTACCGCAACCGTGGTCACATCTACCAGGGGAAGCACGCAGACCACGGACCCGTCTACGTGCTCTACGGCCCCAGCGGCGACCAGCACTACGAGGTGCCGGCCAATCCGGACTTCGACGTCGTCTCCTGTCCCCAGCCGACGAAAGATAACTACGTCACCCTCAGCGCCACGCCCGCGCAGCTGCAGCTACAGGCGTGGTACGTCGATGGCGGCCACCTCGACACCATTACCCTGCAGAAATAAAAGAAGCGTTTGCATCCGCCCGCGAAGGCAATGCAAACGCTTTTCTTATACTTTGCTTTAGAACATATCACGATGATAGAGCACATAGGCACTCGCACCGGCGATGGAGCCGGCCATGAGCGTCACGTAGAAGAAGCCGTATGGGTTGTCCGCCAGCGGCACCGGCACGTTCATGCCAAAAAAGCTCGAGATCACCGTCGGGATGGCCAGGATAATCGTCATCGCGGCCAGGAATTTCATCACGAGGTTCTGGTTGTTGGAAATAATCGAGGAAAAGGTATCGGCGAGACGCGCGAGGATCTTCGCATACATCTCCACCATTTCCTTGGCCTGCTTGTTCTCGATGATGACATCTTCCAGCAGGTCCTCGTCCTCCTCATAGGCCTTGAGGAACGGCGTGATATTCGTGTTCTTGCGCATGCGCAGCAGTTTATCCAGCACGGCACCGTTTGAGCGGATGGCCGCGTTGAAGTACGTCAGGCCCTTCTGCAGCGACAGCAGGCGCAGGATTTCGCTGTTGTTCATGTCATGGCGCAGGCGCTCCTCAATCTCATCGGAGATCTTTTGGATCTGACGCAGATAGCGCAGGAAATACGTGGCCGACTTGTACAGGATCTGGAACAGGAAACGCGTCTTTTTATAGGTGCGGAACAAGCGCGCCGTGCGCTCATTGAACTCCGCCACCACCGGCGTCTCCTCCAGGCAGACCGTGATGATATAGTCTTCCGTGACGATGATGGCCAGCGGGATCGTGTCATAGTCGTCCTTACCGCGGCATACCGGCACATTGGTCAGGACCATGACCGAGTCGTCCTCGACGTCGGTATGGGAGCGCTCCTCATCATCAAGGGCGGAGCGCAGGAAATCCGGCTCGACTTCCGTGAGATTGCTGACCACTTTCAGCTCGTAGGGTGTCGGATCGATGATGTTGATCCAGGCACCCTTCTCCAGCGTCTTCAGGGACAGTTCCACCAGCGGGCCGCTCTCCAGAGATTTATAGATTTGCAGCATGATATTCTCCTCTCCAGGGAGAAGAGCCCTGCCACAGGGCGCAGCCAGGCAGGCAGACGTCACCTGCGGGCATCTGCCAAAGGCTGCGAGGATAAGGGCACAGGCTCTCCGTATACAGTTGTACTACTATGCGCGGAGTCCGCTGAACTAGGGTGATCGTCCATTATCCTCACCAGCCTTTCCGACTATGCCGCTATCTCTCGGCATGTCATACCTATCGGCGCTTTGCACCGCATTTCATTTTACTACCACCCGGCAGGAATGTCCATACACGCAAATGTAAAAAATAACCCACGTCTGGTGACGCAGGCTATAGTCATATCCGTGTGAAATTATACACCATCCCGGGGAGCTCAGAGATAAGTTACCAACTCATCCTTTCTTCCATCAACCCATCTTGATCAAGACGTGCTTCTTGCAAAAAGCTATGCCATAGCACCAAATATTGGATACATCTGCCGCCTGGAGTTCGGTGATATAGGCTTTCTTCTCGATCTGCTGGCAGGCTTCGTCTGCAGCTTTTTCGAGGTCTTCCTCATCCTGCACAGCCTTAAACTCCATAATGACTCCCGGCAGTTCTTTCTTCTTGGGCAGCATCGCGAGATCGAAACGGCCGTAGCCACTCTCACGGTTGGAGACAACGCGGTAGTCGTTCTCGTAAAAAAGCGTACAGCCAAGCATGAGACCGTGGTAGAAACTCTCAGGATGCGCCGCGTCATGAGAGCTCACGGCGCGCTTCAGGACGCCCTGCAGAATGCGCTGGAAATCCTCCACATGTCCCTGCTGGAGCGCGAGGCCCATCTTGTAGAAGGAGACCATACCATAGCTACGGTCGACACGACGCATGATCTCTGACTGAAACAAGCTGCGAATCTCCAGATTCGGGATAGCCAGTTCATACATGCGCATATCGCCAAACTTCATGCTTCCCACAGCTTTCAGATAGCCGGTCTGCAGGAGCATAGTGTAGAGGTCGCTGCTGTTCTCCCCGATAGTACTGTAAATCACGCCCTCCCGAAGGACCGCCTGTATCGTCCCTCCCGTCAGTAAAGTCTGCAGTTCTTCCCAGCGTCCCTCATCCGCCTGCGACAGCAAGGTATGAACAATATCATTACCTGAGGTGTTAACCCAATAGGCTTCCGCCTCTCCATGCTGCTTGAAATAATTGTTGACCGACCAGGGATTAAAGATTTCTGTACCTTGGAAATTGTAACCATCATACCATTGGGTAAGTTCAGGAAGCTTATTCTCCATTTCCAAATCCTGAGCGATTTTTTCGACTTCCGCTTTTGTATAGCCGCAAGCATCGGCAAAACCGCCGCGAAAGACTGTCGATACCTCAAGATTGTTCAACCCACTGAAAATGCTCTCCTTCGCGATGCGCAGCACCCCCGTGAGGATGGCGAAGTCGAGCGCAGGATTTGACTTCAGTGCCGCGGCAAAGAAACCGCGGAAAAAGTCAATGGCCTCATCATAATACTGATGTGACCACGCCGACTGCAGTGGGGCGTCATACTCATCGATGAGCAGTACCGCATCGCGCCCATAATGATCGTGGAGCATTTTGCAAAAGAGTGCAAGTGCCCGCCGCATGAGGCCGAGATCGCCCTCCCGATTCCGCAGCAGTTCAAAATCCGCCTTATCCTTCTGCTCCACCCGGTCGCTGGCCAGTAAATACCGCAAAGGACGGCACACATCCTGCAAGCCAAAAGCAATGAATTCCTGCATGGATTCCCAAGTATTCGACTCCCAATCCCTGAGCGTCAGGAATATCACCGGTCGCGTCCCCTGCTCAGCCATCGCCACGGGATCATCCATGACTTTCAACCCCGCAAAGAGCTGCCGATGTTCCTCTGCGCCCTCGATATCGAGAAACTGCTGCGTCATTGACAGCAGCAGCGTCTTGCCAAAGCGGCGCGGCCGCGTAATGAGCGTCACATCAGCATGTCCACGAAAAAATTGGCTGAGGAATGTCGTCTTGTCGACAAAATAATAATGGTTTCGCCGAAGCTTGGCAAAGAACTCCGTACCAATAGGCATAACCATGTCCATATGATTCCACCTGCCTTCACGCAATACGCTTTTTGCCCACTTACTTTTATGACTCGTTATGCCTGCTTTCTTTCTTCTGCTCGCTCTTCTTTTCGGCGGCGACCATGCGCTGCAGCTGGCGCGCGCAGAAGATGCCGCCGCCGATACCAGCAACGAGCAGACCGCCCCCCAGCAGTACATGCTCCGTCCTGGCGCAGAGATAAGCACCGCCGGCCGCGGCACAGAGGAAAAACACCGTATTCCATGCCTGAATGAACTGATTATACATATGTGAGAAACGCGGGCTTTTCGCCTTCATCGGGTCTAATTTCAGTTTCATAGTCTTTCCTTCCCCAGATCTCAGATTCTCTATTCTTCACTCAATAAAGTTGCGCGAAATGCAACACCATAAAGAGCAGCAGGCCGATGAGCGCACCGACGATGGAGCCGTTCATGCGGATCCACAGCAAATCTGGCTCTACCTTGTCGTAAACGAGATGATTAAGCTGCTCATCCGTGAGGCGGCCCAGCACATGCTCGACGATGGGGCCGATGAGCGACTGCGCATGCAAGGCACTGCGGGCAATCACATCGTAGAGGAAATGCTCCAGCATGCGGCGCAGCCGCTCGTCCGTCTGCACGAGGGTCAGCGTACGTTCGTACTCCTGTTCCAGCAGTTTCTGCAGGCGCGAATGCAGCTGGGGCAGATGCTCCGCCACCGGATCGACGGCGCGCGCCTGATCGGCGGCGAAATGCTGCCGCACCCGGGTCAGTGTCTCGCCGATGACCTGTTCAAAGGGGACATCGGCGAGCAGGCTGTCCTTTAACTCACGCAACAGCTGACGGAACTCCGGCTCCGCCGCCAGCACGCCCGCTTTTTCGTAAAAGAGGTCCAGCAGTTCACGCTGCTGCTCACTGTCCTCATCGCCCAATTCATCGAGCAGACTCAGCAGCTGGCGTTGCATGAGCGTCGCCGCCTCCTCGTAGTCGATGGCGCCGGCCGCCTCGGCCAGCCCGGCGAAGAACTGCGCCCAGCCGCCCTGCGTCTGCTCACGGCCATAGTCCTCCAGCATTTGCTGGATGCCCTGGTGCACCTCCTCCGAGGCCGCCAGCGGCCGCAGATACTGCGTGCTGTAGGCCAGGAGCTCCTTGTCGCGGCCGCTCTCATGCAGCCAACGCCCCAGCGCCGCGAGGAACGCCACAGGCTGCACCTGCGTCAGCGTCTGCCTTACCTGCTGCGCGAGGAACGCCGCCTGTTTCAGGCTGTCCTGCCGCAGGATGAGATCGCGCGCATAGTGTTGCAAGCGGCGCGTGACCTGTGCCTCCGTCTCCGGCTGCTGCAGCCAGCCCAGCAACATGGGCATGAGGTGCAGTTTCTCCAGATGATGAAAAATCTTGCGCCGCGAGAAGAACTCCTGCTTAATCATCTGCTCCGAGGCGCGGATAAAGGAATCGCGCCGCCGCGGCAGAATCGCCGTGTGATAAGGGAAGCCCAGCGGCTTGCGAAAGAGCGCCGTGACGGCGAACCAGTCCGCGATGCCACCGACGAGTGCCGCCTCCGCACAGAACAGGAACCCCTCCCCCACAACGCGTCCCGGATATTGCAGATGCACGCAAAGTGCCAGCAGGAACACGGCCAACGCCAGGAGCAGGGTCTTATCCGCCTGATTCCAGTTTTGCCAGATCACAACCCCCACATCCTTTCTGCCAGCGAGACCAGCAGGTAGAGTCCCATGCCCACCAGAGAGCCCACGATGGCGCCATTGATGCGGATCATCTGCAGATCATCCTGCACCTTGCTCTCCACCAGAGACACGAGCTGGTCATCCGTCAGATCGTCGAGGCGCTCGCGGATGAGCTGCGGGATCAGCGCATGGTGCTTCTCCAGTTCCTCACGCAGGAAAGCCTGCAGAAAACTGTTGAAATGACGTTGCAACGTGGCCGACTGGCAGAAGTGGTCAATCTGCTGGTCGATGAACGTGTGCAACGGCGTGAGCCAGAAAGGCTGCTCACTCTTCAGGTTTGCCTCCATCCAGCCCGCGATGAGTCCCTCGATGTCGATGCGTTCCAGCAGCTGCACCTTGCCACGCGCCAGCATGGCCTGCAGGCTTTCGTCCTGTGCCAGCCGCCGCAACAGCATCTCCAGCCCCGCCCGCACCGCCGCGTAGGACTCCGTCTGCCCCCCCAGCATCTTATCCAGCCAGGCGTCGAGATTCTCGTTGAAAATCTCCAGGATACGGGCGTCGTCAAGGCCCAGCAAACCCATGAGAAAGTTACGGCCGAAATGGTCCCGTTCGTAGGCCTCGCGCAACACCGTCACATGCGCGAGCAAAACCTGCTGCATGGCCGGTGCGTGTAGGACCTGCCGGCTGAGCGTGAGCAGGCTCTGCAGGATGCGCTGGCTGTGCTGCTCCTCCGCGAGTCGGGTCAGCATCGCCGCGGTGATATCCTCCACGGCAAAGCCCTGCAGGCCCTGCCGCACGGCCGGAGCCAGCTCACGGGCCAGCGCCTGCGTATCCAGCTCAGCGGCGGAGCGCAGGAGCACCGCCGTCACCACGGTCTGCACCTGCTCGCGACCGCCGCGCTGCTGCAGATACTCCGCCATGAGCCTGCCCGTATCCTGCTGGGACAAGATGGACATGATGTGCTCCGTACTCAGCAGATCCTCGCTGGCAAACTGCACGATGGCTTCCATGATGCGCTGGCGGTTACGGCGCAGGATATCCGTGCGGTAGGAAATGCCCAGTGGTTTATGGAAAATCGCCGTCACCGCAAACCAGTCCGCGAGGCCGCCGATGGTCGCCGCGAGGAAACCATGCTGCAGAAGCCCCGGCAGGAAACCGACTCCCCCCAGCGCCAGCGTGCCGACACAGCCCGCCGCGCTGATGCCCAGCGCCAGATTCGCCTTGTTTTTCTTCTCCAAAGCTCACACCTCAGATTTGTGCAGCCAGATCCTTTAAATAAGAACGGAACTTCGGGCCAAGATCATCGCGGCGCAGCGCGAACTCCACCGTCGCCTTGAGGAAGCCGAACTTGTCGCCGAGGTCGTAGCGCTTGCCCTCGAAGTCATAGGCATAGACCGCATCGCGCTTCGCGAGCACGCGCAGGGCATCCGTCAGCTGAATCTCGCCGCCCTTGCCCGGTGTCGTATTCTCGAGGATATCAAAGATCTCCGGCTTGATAATATAGCGGCCCAGCACGGCCATGCGGCTCGGTGCCTCAGAAGGTGCCGGTTTCTCCACCATATCCCCAACGCGCATGAGACGTGGCTTCCCCGTCTGCTCCCCCGCCACAATGCCGTAGGACGAGACCTGCTCTGGTGCGACCATCTGGCAGCCCAGCACCGAACCGTCCGTCTGCTCGTAGGCATGGATGAGCTGCAGCAATGCCGGATTCCCCGGATTGTAGACCACATCGTCGCCCAGCAGTACCGCGAAGGGCTCGTCCCCCATAAAGGAGCGCGCACAGAGAATAGCATCGCCGAGCCCGCGCATATAGCGCTGGCGGATGTAGTGAATGTTGATATCCGCCGTCTCCTGCACCTTCGCCAGCAGGTCGAGCTTGCCCTTTTTCCTGAGCTCTGCCTCCAGCGCCGGAGCCGAATCGAAATGATCCTCGATGGCGCGCTTGCCATGGCCGCTGATGATGAGGATATCTTCGATACCGCTCGCCTTGGCCTCCTCCACGATGTACTGGATGGTCGGCTTGTCCACGATGGGCAGCATCTCCTTCGGCGTTGCCTTCGTCGCCGGCAGGAAACGCGTGCCAAAGCCTGCCGCCGGGATGACGGCCTTGCGGATTTTCTTCATACTTGTTACCCCTCTCCCGCAGGCAATGGACGAGCTATTGCCTGCTCTATCATTTATTCCTGACTTCTATTATACATGACTTTTCTTTTGCGTGCACAAAAAAAGCAGGTCATATCGACCTATGACCCGCCTGCATAGATATGAAAAGCCTGCCTTAGCGCTTATGCGCGAACATGCCGCGACTATCGGTCTGAAGAATACGGCAGCTGTTGAGTACGACAGCCAGGGTTGCCGTATTGTGAATGACGGCGGCATAGAGCGGACTGATGCGTCCGAGCGCACCGAGGAGCATCGCCGCACTATTGACGAGGATGGTCGCCAGAAAATTCTGGTGCACGAGACGCATCGTCCGCCGCCCCAGCTGCAACGCCTCCATCAGGCGCGCAGGATCCTCCCCATGGATCGTGACGGCCGACGATTCTGCTGCAATATCCGTCTGACGGCCGCCCAGCGATACGCCGACATCCGCAAACGCGAGTGCAGGGGCATCATTGATGCCATCGCCCACCATCATCACGGTACCACGCTGCTTGAGCTTATTCACATAATTGGATTTATCCTCCGGCAGAATCTCCGCATGATACGAATCAATATCCATAGCCTGTGCTACCTGCGCAGCGACCGTCTTGCTATCCCCCGTGAGCATGACGATTTCATCGATGCCATAACGGCGCATCTGGTTCAGCGTCTTCTTCATGGCCGGGCGAATGGGATCTTCGATGCCGATGACGCCCAAAAGCTGCCGGTCACGCGCCACATAGAGCAGATTCCTGCCCGCGAGGCTGCTGTCGACCAATCCCGCCTCATCCTGGACACCAT
The DNA here is from genome assembly GCA_002350105.1 of Selenomonadaceae bacterium UBA2897. GTDB lineage: Bacteria > Bacillota > Negativicutes > Selenomonadales > Selenomonadaceae > UBA2897. The sequence continues at coordinate 18,676 of DEDT01000003.1, forward strand.
TTTCCGCCAGGAACTTCTTACTGCCCACGCGGATGGTGCCGCCATGGTACGCAGCAAAATCCGGCACCGTGGCCAGCATGCCGCGTGCCACGACCGTCTGGCTGTCCTCATGCTGCGGCACCGTCCAGCCCTTTTCCTTGACATATTTCTGAATTGCGACGGCCAGCGGATGCACGGAATGCTGCTCCGCCGAAGCCGCCAGCAGCAGCATTTCCTTTTCCTCCACGCCGGGCGCCGTGCGCATAAAAGCAATCTGCGGGATACCCACCGTCAGCGTGCCGGTCTTATCCAGCACCACCGTATCCGTCTCCGCCAGAGCCTCAATATAGTTGCCGCCCTTGACCAGGATACCGCGCTTCGCCGCCGCTGAGATAGCGGCCGAGATGGCCGTAGCGGTCGAGAGCTTCAACCCGCAGGAAAAATCGATGAACAGCAGATTCAGCACGCGCTGCCAGTCCCGCGTCGCCCCATAAACAATGGCCGCGCCGAGGAAGGAGACGGGCACGAGGAAATTCGCCATCTGATCCGCAAAGTTCTGCACCGGCGCCTTGCGGCTCTGCGCTTCCTCAACGAGATGCACGATATGCGCCAGGCTCGTATCCTTGCCAACCTTCTCGACCCGGATGACCAGTTCCCCCGCCTCAACGACAGAACCGGCATACACGAGCGTCCCCTCATGCTTCATGGCAGGATTTGACTCACCCGTAATCGATGCCTGGTTCACCGCTGCCGAGCCCGCGAGCACGCGCCCATCGACGACGATTTTCTCTCCCGCATGCGCCGCTATCGTATCGCCGGCCCGCACCTGCTCGACGGGGACCTTGCTCTCGACACCGTGCTCCACGCGCCAGACAAAGCGCTGGTCCAGCGAAAGCAGCCCCGATATCTGCGTGCGCGCCCGTTCGGCCGCATAACTCGTAAGCATCTCAGCGCCATTGGACAGCGTCAGCAGCGTGAGGCTCGACTCCGGTTTCCCCGCGAGTACCGAGGCGATGACCGCCGTCGCCGTCAGGGTATCCGCATTGGGCTGATGGTCGCGTACGAGCCCCGCGACACCATTCTGGATAAATTTGCGGGCCAGCAGCACGGTAAGCGCACTGCGGGCGATTTTCGTCGCGGCAAAAAGCTCTGGCGACGTGTGCCGGATAATCTGTACCGCTGCAAACCCGGCCAGTGACACCAGCGCATCGCGCCGATACTCAGCCAGCCGCTCCGCCGGCGTCACGGCTGCCGCCTGCGCCGCCCGTACCATGGCGATGATCTCCTGCTGAATCTGCCGTGCAGGCAGCGTCCCCCTGTACCAAAGGCGCACCTGGCGCCCCTCCACCAGCACGGCCTTTACCGCCCGGCAGCGGCGGATATGCGCCGCGAGCGCCACGCGCTGTTCCCGGGACAGCACGAGCGGCATAGCATAATTTAACCGTCCGTACATCATACGGTTCGCCATCCTCTCATCAACGAAACAGCCCACCAAAGCATCTGCGACGCCGAAGGATACTGCCGCGTCAGGACCATCTTGCGGAGGCCCCGCAGCAGGAAAATCAGGAAGGCCGTCGAACTCACGTCCAGCCAGCCATGGGTCACACGCTTAATCCAGGCGGAAAAATCCCGCACCGACCCGCGCACGCTTCGCGTCAACGCGCCTGCATGAGCCTCCAGCGGGGCCGTGGCCGCTTCCAGCCGCTGCTGCCATACGGAGCGGAAAATGCTGTCCCGCAGGAAATCAGCCAGCGCATCGACTTTCGCTGCATCCTCCGGCGCAAAAAGCAAAAGCAGGCTTCCCGTCTGCGCGCAAACCTCAACCTTGTGCAGGAATTTCAACTGACTCAGCTTGTCTGCCAGAAGCGCCGCCAGCTCCGGCAACATGGCGGCACGGTAGCGCCGCCGCCCCGGCAAATCACTCACGCAGGCAAAAACGGGCGCCCCCTGCAATGCCCTGGCTGCCCGCTGAATGGAGCGCTTGCCATACTGCTGCGCGCATGCTCCTGCCTGGCGTATCTGCTGCTTCGCCTGGGGCCAGGTGCGCTGTGCTGTACCGCCGAACAGGAATTGATGAACGCTTTTGCCAATGGCTGCCCCCATCATAAAACCAGAAACGTAAGACATATCCTCATCTCCTCTTCACATGCGTCATAATATATTCCTCGACCTTGCGCAATTCAGCATTCCGTCGTAACGTCGCCGGCTCATATTGAATCAAAATGGAGCCTGTCACTGTACTCGTCTCCACGTGACTGATTTCCGGGAAAGCCCCCAGTTGCGCCTGTACCTCTACTTCCAGCGCTGTATTCCCCACCAGCCGCGTGGAATACAGTCTCACGCGTCCTGGGATATACGACGAAATCTCCACGGAACGGATAAACAAATCCAGCTTCGAGGTTGGTATCTGCAACGCGCTCATGATACTCATATTCATTTTCAATACTCCTTGAAAAATATAGGGCCGCCGCATGCCTGCGGCAGCCCTATAGGCAGGAAAAGTAGAAAACCCCAGCTGCCCGATTGGCTTATGCCTTACTGTTTGGACTCCTGTGCAGCGATCAAATCTTCAAGCTCCTCTTTCTGGCGCTGCAATTCTGCCAAAGGCACCTCGGAAGCAGGAGCGGCAGGCTGCATAGCTGCCAGCTGCTGCTCACGCTCCTGCATGAAGCGATAGCCAAAAACGCCCGCCACTGCACCGACGGCCAGCCCAATCCAAAAATCTGTCTTCTGAAACATGAAGATTCCTCCTTTGATCTCTTCCGTAGCAAGTAGGAATGATATTCTATCTCACTCCTCGTTTATGCTATCATAAACGATTATCTTTGTCAATGATATTGTTAATTATTATCATGTATACAAAAAAAAGAAAAAGCAGGCCAACAAAGGCCTGCTCACAATTCTATCTGGTGCGGATGAAGGGGCTTGAACCCATACGCCTTGCGGCACTGGATCCTAAATCCAGCGTGTCTGCCAATTCCACCACATCCGCAAATACTATCATAGAATACTAAATAATATGCTGAATGTCAAGCAACGCGGCATCAGCTAACGCCTGTTCAGCCTCAATGCCTGCCGCTTGCAAAAACTTCTCAGCCCAGTTTTGCCTTTATCTCCGCGACAATATCCGTGTCGGCGGGCAGCCAGGCAACCGTGCCGATATCCTCGCGCCCCAGCCAGCGCAGGGCATCGTGGACCGACAGCGTCATGTGGCCCGCCGTAATCTCCGCCCAGTAGCACTGCATGCTCAGGTGAAACGTCGGGTAATCGTACTCCACCTTCCCCACCAGATCACCCACGGCAATCTCCAGCTGCAGCTCCTCGCGCAGCTCCCGCCGCAGCGCTTCCTCCGGCGTCTCACCGGGCTCAATCTTCCCGCCCGGGAACTCCCAGCCGCCCTTGAACTCGCCGTAATTGCGCCGCGTCGCCAGAATCCTGTCGCCATCGCGGATGGCCGCAGCCACTACCTTCACCGTTTTCATCTTGTATTCCTCGCCTTTCTGCCAAAAATCAAGCTTCATTGCTCGTCAAATAGTCGTAGATATCCTCGCGCACCGGCACGTCGAGGTTCCAGGTCAATTCCACCACATCGTCCCCTGTACCGGCCATTTTCTCCTGCTTCGCTCCATCATTGGTCATGCGGCCAAGATAATAAAAACTCTTTGCACCATCTTTATCGTCCTTATTCTTACGCATGAAAAGATCAATGGGCATGTGATTTTCCTTGGCGTTTACAAAGCGTTGCACCTCCTTGGAATGCAGCGTACGTTTGACCTTGGACATGGAAATCAAGCGCTGACGGTCGAGGAAATGATCCTGATAGTTGATCGATTCCTGAATATCCTTCGCTTTAACGTAATTGATAAAAACAGGATTTGTGTTTGTTGTTGCGTCGTACTTGTAGCCGCCCATGTTTTGAGCCACGATATTCTGTTGCCAGTTCAGAATGCGACAGACATCCTCGTATTCATATTTCTGATACAAACTAAAGCCGCTATCTTCATAGGGATTGCTGTAAAAATGTTGATATCGCTGCAACCCAAATTTAATAAGCTCCTCTATGCACCGACGAAACTCCTCATCCTGCAACATGACCTGATATTCCTGTGCAATCTCATAGTCTCCCTGACTATCCGCGTGCAGGAAAACAGCATGTTTAAAACTGTCCTTACTGGTACCTGTCAAGAAATTTCCCGTCATGATGTTAATGACATTCTGCCTTGCCAGCGCCCCTAGAGAGATTTTGTACTTCTCCTGCATCCGCTTCGTCAGCTGTTTCATTACTTGCTTAGGATTATGTAATAAGATATCCAGCAGCTCCAGTTCCTGCGGTCGCTTGCCTTCGCCCAATTTCAGTGATACAAACTTCAGCACCTCAGCTTGTTCTTTGCTCAGCTTGGTCGTATACGCCTTTTCGTATTTATGCAACAGCATATAGTACGACCCCAGGCTCTTGCTGCGGAAAATGCAGACGGGATCCATCTCGCCCAAGCGGTCGAAATCCAGCAGGCTGGGAATCCGCCCCAGCTTCTGCCGCAGTTGCTGGTAGCTCTCCTTGATGCGTCTCACATCGCCTAACCGTGCATGGTCAATGGAGGCAAAAATCCGCTGCTTGGCAATCGCATCGAAATGAATCGTCGAAGCGCCCGGAATAATGCGCGAACCCTCCATGAGGCAGCGGCGGATATTGTCCTTGTTGTAGCTCCTGTCGCCTGACAAGGCGATGGGAATCATGAAGTTATTGTCGAGATAATTGCCGATGAAGTCGAGGATTACGACGTATTCCTTGCCCGCCGCTTTGCGCAGGCCACGTCCCAGCTGCTGCACGAAAACAATGGGGCTCTGCGTAGGACGCAGCATGATGACCTGATTGATTTCCGGCACATCCACGCCCTCATTGAAGATATCCACGGAGAAAATATAATCGAGCTTATCCTCGCGCGTATCACTGACCAGACGCTCAATGTAATCCTCGCGCTGTGCCTGAGATGTCTCACCGCCAATGCTGACCGTATGCAAGCCGTGCCTATTGAATTTACGCGACAGCTCCGCCGCCTCTGTGCGCCGGCTGCAGAAGATTAGGCCCTTGACCCGTTCCCCACTATAACCGTAGAATTTTGCTTTTTGCAGGATAGCATCCACGCGGGCGTCGCTGGTCAAGCGGGAAAAGATTTCGCCTGCTGTATCTTCCTCTGCATCATCTGCCACCCCTGCCGCTGCTACCGTCTCGTTTGCTTCCTGCACGGCAATATCCGTAATGCCGAAATAATGGAAAGGACAGAGCAAATCCTCCTCCAGTGCTTGTTGCAGACGAATTTCGTAGGCGATATTGTGGTCGAATAATTTATAGATGTCGAAAGCGTCACTGCGTTCCGGACTGGCGGACATGCCCAGGTAAAACTCCGGCTGAAAATAGGCCATGATTTTTTGATAACTGTGCGCACCGGCGCGATGGGCCTCATCGATAACGATAAAATCAAAGTCATCTGGCGCAAACGACTGCAGCATGGTGTCCTGTGCCATCGTCTGCATGGTCGAGAAAACATACGTTGAGCCGCCCTGCTTGGCATTACCGGAAAGCAATCCCATAGAAATGCCTGTACCGCAAACTCGCCGAAAGCTCCGCAAGGCCTGTTTGGCAATCTGCTCCCGATGTACGAGGAACAGCATGCGCCGAGGCTGGTAATCCCTGACGGCGAAAGCTGCCGCATACGTCTTGCCCGTACCGGTCGCAGAAATCAGCAAGGCCCGTTTGGCATGCTTCGCCCGCAAATCGCGCATGCTGTCGATGAATTCCTGCTGCATGAGATTTGGCCGCAGGACCACCACATTACCTTTGGCACCAGCGGCGTAGAAACTGTCGCCAGCCTCTGCCACCAGTTCACCTTCTGTTGCCTCTGGTGTCAGAACTTCTGAGTGCAAGGGCTGATAATGCTGGCTATAACTGCGCTTGGCTTTTTCCTGCTGATAGACTTCACGATACGCTTCGATGAAATCATCATAACTGCGCGTCCGTTCGTCATTCCATATCTGCTGAAAGCGTGTCAGAAGATTATAGGTATACTCTCCCTGTACCAGCGAGACGACCTTCGTATTCCATTCCTCGTTCTTCGTCAAGGCATTGGCCGTCAGATTTGAACTGCCCACGATAATGCGGTAGACATCACCGCGCCGGAACATGTAGCCCTTCGTATGGAAACCGATACTGCTGTCTGCCCAATACATCTTGAGCTCGATATTTTGGAAACTGTGCAGCTTGTCCAGTGCCCGCGGGTCACTGAAATTCAGATAATTCGTCGTAAGGATTTTGCCCTTGACGCCTTTTTCCTCTAATTCTTCCAGCATTGGCAAGAGCGTAATCAGACCGCTCATCGTCACAAAAGCCACACTGAAAGCGAATTCTTCACAATGTGATAATTCTCTTTCCAACGCATCCAGCACCTTCATGCCCTTGTGGTAATCATTATAGATAAACTGCTGGCGGTAATCCTCATCTGAGCGATGTGTCCCATCAAACAGCGCCGTTTCTACACCACTGCGCAGCTTTTCTTTCTGCTTTTCCTGCATACTGGCCTCACCTCAATATCGTAAAAATTTATCTTATCCCAGGACTATTCCAGGGTAAAAATCAAATTCATGCATAAAATAAAGGATATCCATCATATAGGGGGAATACACTATGATATTTGATAACGATTCCATCAGCCAGGCTGCCTTTTTCTCTGTGATTCGCGGCAAAATGGCTTTTTGCCAGTATATTACCTGGCCCGATCTTTTTTCTCTGCCAAAGTATCCAGATGAATTGATTATCTCTGATGTCGCTTGGCCGCTCATTTTTGCCGAACGAGCAGCCTTGCATAAGCATTTGGAACATGACGTTCACATCCTTTGGCAAGGGAAAACGGTAAGAGAACATAAATTCGTATGGCGTGGGGGCAAGGTTCATCATTGCTTTCTCACAAAATTTTCTGGTATCACCGCTATGTGCAATGATGATTTAATCGGTTCTCTTTTTGTACTTGTCAAAACAGATAATCACGCCTACCAAGGCTGGATACTAACAACAGATGATGAAATTGATGACTTTTTATTGATGTTTAATATGTCACCAGCAGATACGAACTGTTTACTACGGACAGTTTTTCATCTATAACCAAAAGAGAAATATGCTTTTTCCAGCGAAATCTATTTTCCTACTACGTGTAAAGGCAATATCATCCGTTCAAATTCTTCCTTGCCTAATTCAATGCCGCTTTTTACCAACCGATCTCGGCGTTCCTCATACAGATGGTCGATGATATCGCGCCGCTCTGCTATCAAGCCTGCATGCAGCTGACGGTGGCAGATGGGGCATAAGCAGATGATATTCGCATAGATGTCCAGGCTATGCTCAAACTGCCCCTGCAAGCTCATGGGCAGGATATGATGCACCTCCATGTACGGACGGTGATTGCTCTCTGCCAAGAAGGTTTGATGCTCTGGATGCAGCTCGCATTGATAATGGGCATACTCCAGGCATTGACCGCGCAAGATGCCTGATCTATGCCATACCTCGTAGCTCATATAGGACGGTTCATGCACGGCCTGCGGCACATCCAGCTGATGTACGCTGTCCGCCAGTTTGCCAAAGGAATGCCCCGCTGCAAATTCCAAATAGCGCTGAAAGCCAGCACTATACATATTGTGCCCCTTCTGGTTCAGGTGACTGAATACAGAATCCTGTTCCAGCTTATCCCACGCCCGATGCAACTCCTCCAAACTGCCCAACTCGAATACATCCTTGTTCACCAAATTGAGTTGCCGCATGTATTTCGAGATGGTATTCAAGGCTTGCAGATAATGATTCGCCGTGGAATCTTTCCGCCCCAGCACCTGCGTCATGTAAAGCTGAAAATACTTTTTCAGTTCTCCGCCGTAAACAAAGGGTACTTGCCGTTCCTCCATACAACCACCTCCCTATATTTAATTTTAGCAGCCATTCCCGTTACAAACAATAGGCAGCGTAAAGGGGCACGGTTTTCAGGGTGTCTTCGCAGCCGAAGTTTTTGGTGGACAGGCGCACGGCGGAGGCGGGGTGGCAGCGCTGGCGACAGATGTCCCCGCAGGATCCGACTGCCGTAAAATTGACGTCACATATTTTTGTCCTATTGCACTGCACACTCAGCAGTGCTATGATTATGATATAGAAGAAACACAAATGTACTTTTCTCGATTTCGTGTTATAATACAAGGGAGGAAATATGTTAAAGAAATTCAAGCCCTGGGAGGATTTGACCTTCACGGACGACTACATGTTTAAGCTCCTCATCGAACGGAAGCGGATCTGCAAGGGGACGCTGAACGCTTTTCTCGACTGGAACATCCGGAGCATCACGTATTTCGCCACAGAAAAGCCGTTGCAGGCGGGCTACGCAACCAAGGGCGTGCGGCTCGATGTGTACCTGCACGATGAGACCAGCCGCATCTACGACGTGGAAATGCAGGTGCTGAAAAAGAAAGAGAAAAACGACGTTGACGCCATGATGACGCTGGCCAAGCGCAGCCGCTTCTACCTGGGCGAGCTCGATACGCGGGCCCTGGAGCGCAGCGGCCTCTACGCCGACCTCCGCCCGACCATCGTGATTTTCTTCTGCCCGTTCCGGCTTTTCGACGGCAGGCGCGCCGTCTACACGTTCCCCCGCATCTGCCGGGAGGATCCGGGGCTCACGCTCCCCGACGAGACCGAGCTCATCTTCATCAGCAGCAAGAATCCCCGCAGTGGCCTCTCCGCCCGTGCCTGTGCCCTGCTGGACTACATGAACGGGAAAATCACCAAGGAACCGCTGATCGCACAAATTGAAACCAGCATGCGCACCATCAAGCGGCGCGAGACAGAAAGGAAGAGCTATATGACCTACATCATGAAAATGCGCGAAGAACGCCAAGATGCATTTGACGAAGGCAAAGCTAAAGAACGCGACCTGATGTTCCGCATCTACGACATGCTGAGCAAGCACCTCCCCTATCAGGACATTGCCCGCGCGACACAGACCTCCGTGGAGGATGTGCGTCAAATTGCTGAACGTTTCGGTATCGCCTATTGATTTCCTCGCCTGCTAACATAGAAGACCGGCACATACCCCCTGCAGCAGACAGCAGTGGTCATGTGCCGGTCTTTTGGTGTCGGTAAAAATGGCCAGGGGAATCGTAGATAAATCATCGTTGCCTCATCGTGACCCTCTCCGTCACGCTTCGCGTGCCACCTCTCCCAAAGTGAGAGGCAGCCTCCCTCGCCACGTTCAGCACGGCAGGCATGCTGTTTTTGAAATTCAGTATCGAGCTCAACGATGACACGAAAAGGCTATTGCTATTACAAGCAAAAGGTGGCGTAAAGGGGCACGGTTTTCAGGGTGGCTTCGCAACCAAAGTTTTTGGTGGACAGGCGCACAGCATATTTCGGCTGGTAGCGCTGGCGGTAGACGGCCAGGCTTTTCGCGCGGGTGTGGTCGGCCGCTTTGACCTCGATGGGGATGATCGCGCCCTCGCTCTGGATGATGAAGTCGATCTCGGCCTGATCGCCTGACTCCCAGTAATAGGTGCGGTAGCCGTTGGTAATCAGCTGGGTATTCACGTAGTTCTCCACCATGCCACCCTTGAAATCATCGAGTTCCCCCAGGTCCATGCCGTAGAGGATGTCGTCGGCGCGCAGGTCTTTTTTGGCGGTCAGCAGGCCGGGGTCGGAGACGTATATCTTGAACGCGTCGATGTCGCGATAGTTGTCCAGCGGCTTTTTGATCTGCTCCGCCCGATACACCCGCGCCACGATGCCCGACAACACCAGCCACTCGATCGCGTTCTCGAATTCCGCCGCCCGCGCGCCTTTCTTGAGCAATTTGTACTGAAAGCGCGTATGGGTGCGCGAGAGCTGCACGGTGATGTTGTCGTAGACCAGATGCGTCTTGCGTATCTCGTTTTTCCCGTTGTACTTGCTCATATCATCCAGATACCCGGCGAGAATCGCGTCCTGAGTATTGCGTATCAGCAGGTAGTCGCCCGTAGCCGCAAATTGCGCCACGCACTCCGGCAGGCCGCCCACGACCAGGTACTGCCGGTAGCGTGCCAGCGCCGCCTGATGCAGGGCAGCCGGTAGCGGCGTGTCCGTCTGGAAAGCCGTGCGGATCTGCTCAGCCAGCGCTTTTTCGCCCAGGGCCCAGAGGAACTCCTCCATATCCATGGGGTGCATGGTCAGCATATCCACCTTGCCCACGGGGAAGGCATACTGCTGCCGGTTGACCGCTACGCCCAGCAGGCTGCCCATAGCGATGATGTGCTGCTCCGGCGCTTCCTCGCAGAAATATTTCAGCGCAGTCAGGGCGCGCTCGGACAGCTGAATCTCATCGAAAACAATCAGGGTCTTGCCCGGGATAATGGTCTGGCCGGCGATGTGCGCCAGCACGGGCAACAGATAGGCTGGCGAGAGGTTTTCCTCAAAGGTCTGGCTCAGCACCGGCCGCGTTTCAAAGTTGAAATAGGCCACGTTCTCATAGCAGGTACGGCCAAAGGCCAGCACCGCATACGTCTTGCCCACCTGGCGGGCCCCCTGTATCAGCAGTGGCTTGCGATAGGGGCTGTCCTTCCACGCCTGCAGCTGCTGCATGGCCTTGCGCTCCATAGGCGAATCACCCTCCTCCGAAAAATGGTCTGTCTGTCTTTAGCATAGCATGGCGGCGGCATGGATGCAAGGCAGGTAAAATAAAAATACGTCCGTTTTAGTGTGAAAAATCATCATTTTTCTACACTAAAACGGACGTATTATTTTATAGTTTCTCTAAAAGCGGGGCGAAGAGGCCGACGAGCCAGCCGCTGAGGCTGGTGCCGGGGGCGACACCATCGGCGCGCAGGTCAATGTTGCCGACCGGCTCATCATCGTAGGTGATACGCAGATGGCCGACGACCTCGCCGTCCTTCAGCGGGCCCGTGAGGACCTTCGGCAAATCATAGGTGACCTTGTAGTGCTGCTCACTCTCATTGTCGATGAGCGGATAATTTACATCCGATGCCGGACGCACCATGGTCGTAGCGCGGCTGGCACCGCTGACCCATGCCTTGCGCGTGAGCTCTCCCTGTGTCATGCCGCGCACCATGCGCACGTGGGCGAATCCGTAGTCGAGCAGCGTCTTCGCATCGGCAAAACGCTGATCCGGCGTCGGGCACTGCATGACGACGGCGATGAGCTCCAGCCCGTTGCGCTTCGCCGAAGCCGCAAGACAGCCCCCCGCCGCCTGCGTCCAGCCCGTCTTGATGCCGGTCATACCTTCGTAGGATTTCAGCATCTTGTTGGTATTCTGCGCCACCATGAACTTTACTTTCGGCTTGGACCATTTCACGAGCATCTGCGGCTGACAGACGATGTTGCGGAAATTGCGCTGTTCCATCGCGTAGCGAGCCAGCTTTGCCATATCGCGCGCCGTCGAATAATGATTGTGGTCTGTGAGACCATTCGGATTGTTGAAATGCGTATGCGTCATGCCGAGCTTTTCCGCCTGGTCATTCATGCGCTGGGCAAAAGCCGGCACCGAGCCGCTGACCTTCTCCGCCAGGGCCACGGCCGCGCCGTTATCCGACTCCATCATCATGCCGTGGATGAGTTCGTCCGCCTCCAGCTGCTCCCCCGCCTGCAGCCCCAGTGGCACACTCTCCGTGTTGGCCGCTGCGGCGGAAATCGGCACGAGATCGTGCATCTGCAACGCGTGCAGTGCGAGCAGGCAGGTCATGATCTTCGTCATCGAGGCCGGATAATGCTGCACATCCGCATTCTTCTCCCAGACCACGCGCCCCGTCGACGCATCGATGAGGATGGCCGCCTGCGCCGACACGACCGGCTCCGCCGCCGCGCGGGCAAAAGGCAGGCATAGGAAAAAGACAAAACAGAGAAAAAGCGGCCAGACAAGCTGCCGCCTTGCGTTCTTCATCAGCGATTGAGCTCCTTTGCTATAAATGATTACCCTATTATAGCACTATTGCCGCGGCATGGCGAGCTTCAGCGCCTCCGCAATCGTCGCTGCCGGGAAAAGCTGGATATCCGCCAGTGCCGCCTTCGTCTCGGCGTCGGCCATGAGCTGGCGGTAATTCTTCGCAGGCAGCACAGCCGCCTTGAAACCGAGGCGCTGCGCCTCGCGCACGCGCACCTCCGCCTGGCTTACGGCTCGCACCTCGCCCGAAAGTCCCACCTCGCCGAATACGATGGTCTGTGGCCTGAGCAGCCGGTTGGCAAAGCTCGAAGCCATGGCTACGCAAATACCGAGGTCAGCTGCCGGCTCATCGATGCGGATGCCCCCCGCCACCTTCACGTAGACATCGCACGCGCCGATGGAAAGATGCACGCGCTTCTCCAACACCGCCAAAAGCAGCTGAATGCGCTTGATATCCACGCTATCCGCCGTGCGCCGCGGCGGCACATAGGGCGTCGGTGCCACCAGTGCCTGCAGCTCCACCAGCAGAGGCCGCGTGCCCTCCACCGTGGGGATAATCACCGTGCCGCTATCCTCGCGCCGATCCGACAGAAAGAGCTTCGACGCATCCGGTACATCCATGAGTCCCGACTCGCGCATCTCGAAAAGTCCCAGCTCATTCGTACTGCCGAAACGATTCTTGATCGCGCGCAGCACGCGATACTCTGCATTGCGCTCTCCCTCGAAGAACAGCACGGTATCCACGATATGCTCTAACACGCGCGGCCCCGCAAGACTGCCATCCTTCGTAACATGACCGATGATAAACGTCGCGATGCCGCCGGACTTCGCGATGCGCAAGAGCTCCACCGCGCACTCGCGCACCTGCGACACGCTGCCCGGCGCCGACGTCACATCCGGCTTGAAAATCGTCTGTATCGAATCGATGACTAAGAGTTCCGGCTTCACCTTCG
>DEDT01000034.1 GCA_002350105.1 Selenomonadaceae bacterium UBA2897
CACAGGTTTTGTGATTGAACCATCATTTTCAAAGGCCTTTTTCGTCTCCACGAGGTCGCACGTACGGTCCGTCACGCCCGCCATATTGTACGTAGCACCGAGATGGAACTGCGCAATCGCCTCCATAGGGCCAGCCGTCGGCATAATCATATCGACGAGGTTCATGCCACTGCCAAGCGCGGTATCGACAATGCGCGTAATCTCCGCATCACTGGACTCATGCAGCGAGCCGACGCCGAGCGAAACGACGCTGACCTGCTGGCCCGTATGCGGGATGGGGCGGTAAAGCATCTTCGCCGCCCCGCTGCCCGCACTGCCAACGCCCCAGTCGCCCCCACTCGGGGCACCCGCCGGCATTCCACCCAAAAGTTTGTCGTAATTGGCTGTGCCCAGTGCAGCACCGACAGCACCGATGCCAAGGGATTTGAGGAATGTCCTGCGGTTCATGACGATGTGCCTCCTTTTTCTACGACTAACTGCACTGGCTGCTTTGGACGTGCGAGGCGCCTTTGCAGATAATAAAACGCAATGGCATAAAGCCCCAGCAGGCAGAGGATAAAGAGATACACCGCCGCTCCTGGCAGGCTGCCCGCCGGCGTCTGAAAGACGTGCCGCATCAGCATGCGGTCACCAAAATGATCGAGCCGCGCGTAGGCGCAGCCCGCCCAGCCGATGAGCACCAGCACCCAGAAGCGCAGGGACGGATGTGCCTCCACCGTCCGCAGCACAGGCCATGTCTTCAGGCGCGCCCAAAGGCCGGCCCAATACATGCCGATGTGCATGCCGAGGAAAATAGCCATAAAATACGCGCTCGCCACATGCAGCTGATGCACGAGGATGCTGCTATGCAGCGCACTGCCGGCCCAAAAGGCGCGTAGCACATGGTTCGAGATGATGAGCCCCGTCCCGAGCGCCGTCAGCGTACTCACGAGCAGCAGCACGACGAGCATCGCCTGCACGACCCGCAGCCGCCGCCACTTCCCGCGTCCGAGGGCAGCAAACCACGCGCGGTTCCACCACAGATGCAGGGCAAGGCCTGCGAGCAAGACGATGCCGAGCACCTCATGCAGCAGCGGCGTCAGGACGCGGAAGCCCATGACGAGCAGGAACAACACCGCGAGCAAAAGGTCGAGACGGAACCGCTTCATAAAAATCCCCCCAGTCAAATTTTATTTCATCTTATCGCAACAGGTGCAACATATAGTCAAGCTGCTCGAGCGCGCTCTCTTTTTCGTGAATCAAGTGCAGGATGTCCTGGCGTTTGCGCTGGAGCATACGCCGCCGCATGCGGGTATCCGCTTTTTCAAAGTGTTCCAGAAATGCCTGCTGCTCGTCCGTCTGGCTGCCGCAGGAGCGCAGGCAGCAGCCGAGCGCGACCGGATCGATGACTTCCTTCATGCTCATCACATCTCCGCCATTTACTTTGCCTCATCTGCGTAGACTTCTTTGGCCATACGGAACGCCGTCCAGGCCTTCGGCCAACCAGCATAGAAGGCAATCTGCGTGAGCATCTCGACCATCTCGTCCTTCGTCACGCCGTTCTTCTTTGCCGTCGTGATATGGTATTTGAGCGAGTGCAGCCAGTATCATCATTTTCATCATGGATGGTTCCTCCTTCATCTTCAAAAACTATACTCTTTATTTACAGCTTTTATTGTACGCCGGAAGCTTCATGATGTCGAATACTTGTTTCTTTACCCTTATGTATAGCTTTTAAGCATGATTTCTGCCGGTATATCCCACATAAAAGGCTTGGCACAATATGCCGGACTTTTCTTATCCCGCTGCTATCTTCTTATGCTTCCGCGATTTTTGGGATTTCCTGTTGCGCGAATTCGATAAACTTTGTCACGGCGCGTGGGTATGGCTGCTGACGGCGCCATGCCAGCAGCGCCGTATCGGATAGCTCAGGCGAAAGCGGGCGTAAGGTCAGCCTGGCTGGATCCGCATAGGGCTGCGAACCCATCGCGACAATGGCGACGGCCATATGTGCGGCGACGAGCATGGAGGCATTGGTACTGAGATTGCTGGTAAAAGGGATGTCCACCGGCTGTTTCGCCCGGCTCAGCCAGTTGGCGACCTCGCTGTGCACCTTCGCCCGCGAGGGTACGATAAGCGGCAGGCCTGCGAGGTCATCGACGGTCACCGCCTCTTTTTCTGCCAGCGGCGAATCCGCCGGCAGCAGGACGCCGTAGCGCTCTTTCCCCGGAAAACGCACATAGTTATAGGGCTCTGACGCCACCGGCTCGATAAAGAGGGCGAGGTCGAGCAGCCCCTGGTCAATACGTTGCTGCACATCGTCCGCATTGCCTGTGTATATTTCAAAATGTACATGCGGGTGAATCTCCCGGAACCGCGCGATGATCTGCGCGAGGTCCTGAAAGGCACGCAGCACACCGCAGCCGATGGATACTGTGCCCTCGATGAGCTCGTCCTGCTGCGTCATTTCTTCCCGTGTGCGATTGACCAGATCGAGAATCTCCATCGCACGGCGACGGAAGAGAATGCCCTCATCGGTGAGCTGAATGCGCCGTCCGGAGCGGTCAAACAGCTGTACGCCGAGTTCCTCCTCGAGCTCGGCAATCTGCCGTGACAGCGTCGGCTGCGTGATGTGCAGCGCCTCTGCCGCACGCGTGATGCCCTGCTCCCGCGCGATGGCGAGAAAATAACGAAGGACGCGAAGTTCCATAAAGATTGCCCCTTTCATGATCCTTTCCTTTTATTTTAGCATATTTGGCATAAACAAAAAATCCTGCGACGAAAGCTTCCCGTCGCAGGATTTTGCTGATAAAACGTTGTACAGCAACCTGGGGAGGATGTCGAATACTTAATCCATTATTCTTTTCCATAGAGAAAAGGCATGGAATGAAATAAAACCCAGGTATTTGCTTATTTCATTTTGTTCCTTTATGATAGAGGAAACAGAAAGAGGTGACTGGATATGGAAAAACAAATTTCGCGACGCAGATTCCTGCAGGCAGCAGGTGGCACACTGCTCCTCGCCGGAGCGGGCGGTATCTGGTGGCAACGCGAGACACTACAGCGTCTCGCTCAGCGCTGGACAGGCGAGGTCAAAGGCGAACTCGATGCCGCCAACCTGCGGCAGATTATCGCAGCAGATAACCGGACGACGCGCACCATCATGTGGCAGGCGGATACAACGCCGCAGGAGCCCTGTATCGAACTGCGTGCCGATGGCAGCGATATGATCCAAACTGTTACTGCCGAAAGCACGCCCTATACCGATGATGGCGTTTCGGTCTACCTCCAAACCGCCCATATCGAAGGACTCACGCCCGGCACCTCCTACACCTACCGCCTGCGCGACGGCGAACGGGCGGGCAACTGGCAATCTCTGCACACCGATAGTGGCGAGCGCTTTGCCGCGCTCATCTTCCCCGATTCGCAGTCGAATGACTACAGCGGCTGGCAGGAACTCGCGCGCAATGCCTATGCGCGCAATCCCGAGGCGGATTTCTTCATTAATATAGGCGACCTCGTCGACAACGGCGAGGACCATCAGCAATGGAACGCCTGGTTCAAGGCCGTGGCGCCCCTCGCGGCGAACATCCCCATCGCCCCCATCATGGGCAACCACGAGACGTATGATAAAAATTGGCAGGTGCGCCTGCCCAAAGCCTACCTCGCCCAGTTCGCCGTGCCGGAGATCGACAGCGAGCATTTTCAGCGCTACTACTATTCCTTTGACTACGGCCCCGCCCACTTCATCGTACTCAACACGCAGGAGGACGAGACGGAGAGTTTCCACCCCGGCCTGCTCGCCGAGCAGCAGGCATGGTTTGAAAAGGACATCGCCAACAGCCAGGCTGCCTGGAACATCGTGCTGATGCACAAGGACCCGCTGCAGTACGCCTTCCAAAATCGTCCGGACAGGCACCGTGAAGAAGGCTTCAGCGACGACGGTAAGGCCTGGATGCCGCTCTTCGACGCACACGGCATCGACCTCGTGCTCTCAGCCCACCTCCACACCTACCGCAACCGCGGCCACATCCGTGATTTCCGCCGTGATGCAAGCGGACCGCTCTACATCCTCACGGGCGTGGCCGGTAATGTCCGCTACTCCAATTTATGGAAAGACCACTCTCTCGATGAAGTCGTCGCGCCTCAGCCCGAGACCGACAACTACCTGACCCTTCAGGGCGATGCACACCAACTGGAAATCAAGAGTTTTCTGCCCGATGGGAGCCTCATCGACACGGCCAGCCTCCAAAAAGCCTAAGAAATGCTGATTAAATCATCCCACAAGAATGAATTTTTTCAAAATTTCTTTTCTGCTATCGAACCAATTATGGTAGACCAGTTCCACTTGCCTGACCTCGATACTGCCGTACACCATATCCCTGCTTTGTTCTATAAAGTCAAACAATGCCTGTCTATGAGCCAGTGCCTGGCGGAAACGGACGACCGTCATATGAGCACTGCGTGCCGGGTATCTTTCATCGTGGGGCAAAATGCTGTTATCAATCGCCTGCCGCAGCCTCTGGCGCAACTGGGCAAAGGCGACATCATAATAGCCCCTGACGAGCACAGCTGCGTTGCTGATGGCGAGCCCCCGGAACTGAATCGCAAAAGGCCGCATCCCCGCCAGCGCCGTTTCCGCAATCTGAATGCACGCTTGCAGCTGCTCCTGCGTATAATGGAAGTCTGACCGTGCCGTAATTAAATCCAGCAAGGTAATGTGAAAATCCCGTGCCGGATAGAAATACTGCTCTGGTTCTATCTCCCTGATCTCCTCGAGCGTCTCCGAAATGCTGGACGCAGCTGCCTCGCCATTCACACCATGCGGCCGGATTGTCAATGTGAGCCCCATCCGTGTATCGCCCGGGTCATCAATCGTCGTATCAATATACTCGTGCCCGGCCAAAATCTGTGAGCGGTTGCGGTCGGTAATATCATCGTAAAGTGCCTCGAGATCAGGCACGACCATACCTACATCATCCTGATGAGAGAAAAGATTTTCCATAGTATTACTCCGTCCCTGCTGAACCTTAGACTGCAAATATTTGCGAAGCAAAAAGCATCATTCTTCCTTTTTGGATATGCCATGGTCCCGCCTCGTTTAAATTGCATTTGATGAGGTTTTCTTTTCGTATTTTACATTTTTATGAACGGAGTTTCAATAAATTTTACTATTTTATAAGCGATATAAAATAAAAGAAAGTATTGCGTAGAAAGGTGACGAATGACATGACCCTGCAGCAGCTGCGGTATCTCATCAAAATCGTGCAGACAGGCTCCATCAACCTGGCCGCACAGGAGCTCTTTCTCGCCCAGCCGAGCCTTTCCAAGGCCATGGCTGAGCTGGAAAAGGAAATGGGGCTGACCATCTTCGTGCGCTCGCACCGCGGCGTGACGCTCACCGAGGAGGGCAGCCGTTTCCTCGCCTACGCGCGGCAGGTCGTAGAGCAGGCCGACCTGCTGGAGCAGCACTACAAAGGCGGGCACAACGTGCGGCGCGTCTTTGCCATTTCGGCCCAGCATTACGCCTTCGTCGTCAACGCCTTTGTCTCGCTCGTGCGTGCCTACGGCGAGGATGAGTACGAGTTCTCCCTGCGCGAGTGCCGCACCCACGACATCATCGAGGACGTGCGCACCTACCGCAGCGAGCTTGGCGTGCTCTACCTCAGCGACTTCAACAGTGCCGTCATGCGTCATATCCTGCAGGGCGCGGAGCTCACCTTCCAGCCGCTCTTCACCGCCAGGCCGCACGTCTTCGTGAGCCGCCGCAACCCCCTCGCGGGGCGCACGTCCGTAACCCTCGCGGAGCTTGCCCCCTATCCGCGCCTCACCTACGAGCAAGGCACGAACAATTCCTTTTACTTCGCCGAAGAACTGCACAGCACCGAGCAGGTACCGAAGAGCATCATCGTCTCCGACCGTGCCACGCTTTTCAACCTGCTCATCGGCCTCAACGGCTACACGATTTCCTCCGGCGTGCTCTCTGCCGACCTCAATGGCACCGAGATCTGTGCCGTACCGCTGGAGAGCAACGAACACATGGGCATCGGCTACATCCATCCCACTGGCACAGAACTCAGTCCCATCGGCCGGCAATACATCACGATGCTGCGCACCTACATCCAGGAGTGCGGCCTCCCCCTGCAGCCAGACGGCAGGAAAGAAAAATAAGACCACAATATACGCAAAGAAGGAGCGATGCCCCGCACAGGCACCACTCCTTTTTCGCTATCGGGATACGCTTGTCAGGCATCCTCCCAGACCGTCTCGGCAATCTCTTTGATGAGCCGCAGTTTCGCCCACTGATCCGCCTCCGTGAGCAGATTACCCTCCTCCGTAGAGGAAAAACCGCACTGCGGGCTGAGGCAGAGCTGCGCCAGCGGCACATACTGCGCCGCCTCGTGAATGCGCGCGATCACATCCTCCTTGCGCTCCAGCTCGGGCGACTTCGACGTCACGAGGCCGAGCACTACCTGCTGCTCTTTGATAAAGCGCAGCGGCTCGAAACCGCCCGCACGCTCAGAATCATACTCGAGGAAGAATCCATCCACATGGCAGCCGCCGAAGAGCGTATCTGCCACGGGCTCATAGCCGCCGGAGGAGAACCATGTGGAACGGAAGTTGCCGCGGCAGATATGCATGGTGATGACCATGTCCGCAGGCTTTGCCTCCAGCGCGAGGTTGATCATCTCCACATACTTTTTCGCGATGCGGTCGAGGTCAAAGCCGCGCTCCGCATACGCCTGGCGTTTCTGCGCGTCGCAGAACTCGCCCCAGGACGTATCGTCAAGCTGCAGATAGCGGCAGCCCGCATCGTAGAAAGCACGGATGGCGTGCTGGTAGGCGATGGCGATGTCGTGATAGAGCTGGTCCTCGTCCACGTACTGCGGGATGGCTTCGTAATCCGTCGCGCGCACGCAGCAGATGAGATGCAGCATGGAAGGCGACGGAATCGTGAACTTCACCAGCGTGTCCCCTGCCGCCTCCTGCACAAAGCGGAAATGCTCGAGGAAAGGATGCGCGCCGAAATCCACCTTGCCCGTAATCCTGACCGTGGCCGCCTTCGGCTGCGCGCCCTTGAACGCCACGGACCAGTGCTCCGCGCTGACCTCCGTCACGCCCGCCAGCGCCGCCAGGAAATCGAGGTGCCAGTAACGGCGGCGCAGCTCGCCGTCCGTCACGGCCCGCAGCCCCGCAGCCTTCTCCTTTGTCACCAGGTCGCGGATGGCCTCATCCTCCGCCGCCCTGAGTGCCGCAGCCTCAATCTCCCCCCGCGCAAAAGCCGCGCGTTTCTCCTTCAACGCCTGCGGCCGCAGGAAACTCCCCACAATATCATAACGAAACGGTGCCTGTGCTTTACGTGCTGTCATACCAATCTCTCCTTATCAATCTTCGCTCGTTCTCTTTGATGAACCCAGTGTAGCACAGATACGACGTTATGCGTTAATACGCAATAGTTAGTTAAAGTTATAGTCTAAAACTATATCATCATGGAAAAATCACCTGCACGAAAGCCAACGTCCTCGCCCAGTCCGCCCAGGCCATGCTCGCGCAGGCGAATCAGAACGCCAGCAACGTGCTGCAGCTGCTCAGCTAAAACTCAGGCTTATCGTGAAATATACCTATCCAAAAAGTAAAGGTTACAGCTATTTCAGTACCGCAACCTTTACTTTTTTCTATTATTTTATATAATAAAGCAAAGCTAAAAGGGGTGACGATAAAATGTATACGTATGATGGCCTGAACCAGCAACTCGCAGCTATCGGCATGACGAAAACGCAATTGGCGCAGAAACTGCATATTTCCTCGCGCACTTTAGCAAAAATCGGCCGAGGAGAGAAACTCTCTGCCCGCGTACTGCAAAGGATAGCCGCTTACCTGCAATGTGAGCCGGAAAAACTCTATAAGCAGGTAGCAGACAACCCACTGCTGCAACGTCTGCGCGAAGAGAAAGCGGCTGGTATCTCCGGAGGCATCTACCATGAGCTGCAGGTACGTATGACCTACAATTCCAATCACATCGAAGGCAGCCAGCTGACCGAGGCCCAGACCCGCCTGATTTTCGAGACCGCCACGATAGACGCAGGCGACGGCCTGCCCGTGGACGATATCCTCGAAACCGTGCATCATTTCCGCGCCATCGACTATGTCATTGATGTCACTGAGGAACCACTCAGCGAAGCCATCATCAAACAGCTGCACTATATCCTGAAACATGACACGCGCGACGCGCAGCTCCTCTGGTTCGCCGTAGGCGATTACAAAAAACGTCCCAATATGGTCGGTGGCCACCTCACCACGGCTCCTGCTGACGTTGCAGCACGCATCCAGCGATTATTAGCTGCCTATAACGCCAAGGAGCATATCGACTTCGAGGCTATCGTCGCCTTCCACGCCGCTTTTGAACGTATCCATCCCTTCCAGGATGGCAACGGCCGTGTCGGCAGGCTGATTGCCCTCAAAGAATGCCTGCGCCACAACATCGTGCTCTTTATCATCGAAGACCGCAAGAAAGCCTTTTACTATCGCGGCCTAACCAACTGGCCTCAGGAACACGGCTGGCTCATCGACACCTGCCTCGACGGGCAGGACACCTTCAAACGTCTACTAAAACAACTGGGGAACTGCTACTAACCTTATTGGGGCTCCGTCATTCTTCATCAATATTGACAAAAACGCGTACTTAGCCACATTTTTGTCAATATACTATCATCACGCAGGCCAGCGAGTCTACCATCCGCGACGCGGATATAGCGAAGGAAATGAACGGCTACACGAAGGCCAACGTCCTCGCCCAGTCCACCCAGGCCATGCTCGCGCAGGCGAACCAGAACGTCAACAGCGTGCTGCAACTACTCGGCTAAATGCAAAAACGCTTACGTAAATTTTCGCGTAAGCGTTTTTTTGAGTCTGATTAGATTACTCAGCTCGCCACGTCATCGTAGGCATAGCTATGTTGGTATACCATCTCCGGCGCTATATCGATAGTACCGTCCATCCATGTAATAACGCCATGAAATATCACAGGATGCTGGAATATTTTCTCATCTGCCAGTGGCGCAAATGCTTTCCCCTCCAGTTGTGTGGTATCAAACAAGCGCTTTTCTCCTGTCGAAAACGTGACCAGCAACATTCCACCGCGCAAGGGTTTGGCCTCTGTAACCTTGATGCCTTCCTCATATGCGCCAGCGTAACATACATCGTCTTTGATATACATCCAGCTCACCTCATTCCATTGGCTGTATTTTATCAAAATGTTCTCCGTGCACAGCAAGATTCCATGCTTTATATGCTTCTTCTTCGTGAAAGGCCAGCCATCCCACAACTATCTTCAGTTGCTTACGCGGTAAAGCACCCGCAAGCAGTTCACCGTCAATAGCTATCACTGCTTCATATTCGCCATAATAAACATGCACATGCGGCTTATGGTGCTGTCCTACATCTCAGAACAGCATATAAATCACCATACCTCCGAAACGACTCAGTTCTGGCATAAAGTCCTCCCCCTTTGTCTATATTTTACAGGTATCTCTGTACGACTGCAAGGGATTTTTGCCCAGCTAAAGTTTGATACTTGTGCGCAATTATTATTTTCACATAAAGTTTTCACCCCCCTTAATCTTCTGTAGAGTATCGCCGATTATATGAATAGAAGATTTTTTCAAAGGAGGGCGCCCGCTTGCAAATCATGAACAACAGCGCGGCCATGGCGGCACTTGGCGAGGTAAAGAAGAACGACACATCTCTCGGCAAGCAGCTGAAGAAAGTCGCCTCGGGCATGAAGATTAACGGCGCGGGCGATGGCGCGGCGGAGTAAGCCATTTCCGAAAAAATGCGCGTACGCACGCGTTCTCTCGATCAGGACATCGAAAATGCCCAAACGGGCAAAAATCTCGTGCGCACGGCTGAGGGTGGCATTCAGGAAATCGTGAACAATCTGCGCGACATGAAGGCTATGGCCATCAACTCGGCCAACGACCACAATACCGACGCCGACCGCGCGACCATCAACAAGGAATTTCAGCAGCGCATCGAAGAAATCGATGACATCGCCAACACGACGAACTATAACGGACGTTTGCTTCTGCGCGGCGATTACGGCGACCACTATTCGTATAAAGAACGGCCGGAAGGGGTACAACAGACTTTATCCCTCGGCGCGACCACCATTTCTGCCGATGGCGTCTATACGCTGCCCGTTGGCTTTACCGGCACGGTCTATGTGACAGCCGGTCAGAATATCGAACTGCGGCAGGAAAATTCCTCCACGCCTCTGCATGACGTCTACATCGTCGGCCCATCAAGTGGTAACGCGAATATCTGGATTAACGGACTGAACATCGAAAATGGCAACGATGCTTCCATCATAAAATTCCAAGGGACAGACAACCACTTAACAATTCTCGGAACGAACAACATCAATTACTTGCCACGGAAAGACTACGACCACGCCGTCATCAACGTGGGCGGTGGACTGACGATTGAAGGTACTGGCACGTTGAACGTAAAAAATACTGGAATTGCAAGTTGCGCGGGCATCGGCACTGATCAAAACGAATATACCAGCCCTGACATTACAATCAATAGTGGAACCTACAACATCGAAATCAATAATGATGGCGCAGCAATTGGTGGAAGCGCAAAATCGTCAGTTGGTGACATCACAATCAATGGCGGAACATTTTACCTGAAATCACGAACCGGCGCTGGAATTGGCGGAACCGGCAGGAGTTTGAATAACCTAACGCCATACCATACGAGCGATTCTACGACAGGTGCAATCACCATTGGCAAAGATGCAATTATCTCAACAGAAAGCGAATGGGGTGCAGGCATCGGCACAGGCTGCGACCATAGCTATACCAAAAGCATCACCGTCAGCCGATTCGCAAATATATCTGCAAATAGCATCCACGGCGAAGCCATCGGCAGGGGCGTAAGTGGTACAGTCGGCAGTATCGATTTGGCTTGGGACGACTCCCTTGTCGATGAAGATACCTCATGGACGCTTGAAAAATACCTGTCCCCTCTCGTAATTCATCATGGTACAAAGGCAAATCAAGCAACGAACATTTTCATCAAAGACATGCGCTCCGCTTCACTAGGGCTGGATGGCGTGAACGCATCGACACGTGATAAATCGACTGCCGCGCTTTTCATGCTGGACAATGCTATCAATTACGCCCTAGATAACCAGACACGCATGGGAGCTTACCAAAGCAGACTCGAATATACCATCAGCAACCTCACGACCAGCAACGAGAACGCGCAATCGAGCGAGTCCACAATCCGCGACGCAGATATGGCGAAGGAAATGACCGGCTACACGAAGGCCAGCGTCCTCACCCAGTCTGCCCAGGCCATGCTCGCGCAGGCGAACCAGAACGCCAGCAGTGTACTGCAGCTGCTCAGCTAAAGGAAATTTGGAAAGCAAGTTTTTACCGATCTAAACTATCAGTGTCCAGCAGAAAATCGAGTAACCCGATGGTCAGGATGCCGTCATCATCGTGGGTTGTCGGCACAAAGCCATTTACAACGATAATTTTTTTGAAGGAATCTTTCAACGCCAACAGCGAGGCTTTCTCCTGTTGGCGTTTTTCTTCATCGGGTATGGCATAGGCGGACTGGATGTAGTATCGTTTACTACCCAGGTTTGCGACAAAATCCACCTCTAGGTGTTTCACCGTACGCGCACCGGTTTCCGGATTGTAGACACGCTGGCTGACATTGCCGACATCGACATGGTAGCCACGCAGGCGCAGTTCATTGTATACGATATTCTCCATGAGGTGCGTCTCCTCAACCTGCCGGAAATTCAGCAGAGCATTGCGCAAACCGACGTCCTCGAAATAGTATTTAACCGGCGTCCCGATGTATTTGCGGCCTTTGACATCATAGCGCTTGGCCTCCTGAATGAGGAAGGCCTCCTGCAGACAACCGATATAACTTTTTACTGTATTGATGCTGATGGACGAGCCAAGGCGGCTTTTGAACGTGGCCACAATCTTTGGCGCATTGGTCAGCGAACCGATAGAAGACGCCAGTACGTTCAGCAGATCCTCGAGTTCCTGATGCTTTTCCAGATGATTCCGTTCGATGATGTCCTTGAGGTACGTCTCACGGAAAAGGTGCTGCAGATACTCTGATTTTTCCTCATCTGTTTGCCGCGTAACGGTGAACGGCAAGCCGCCGTAGAGCAGGTATTCCTGCCAGCCGCGATACGTCTCTCCCTTGTAAGCCGTCATGAACTCACGGAATGACAGTGGGTAGACATGTACCTCATCACCGCGGCCGCGAAACTCCGTGATGACATCCGTGGATAGGAACCGGGAATTGCTGCCCGTCACATAGGCATCGACGTTTTCCTCATAGAGCAAGGAATTCAGGACAGACTCGAAATCCTGCAGATTCTGCACCTCATCCAGCAGCACATAATAGCTGCCAGCATCCTGCATGTGTGCATGCAGATACGCGAGAAATCGGTCAGGGTCGCAATACGGCTTATTTTCCCGGCGGTCGAACTCCATGACGATAATATGGTCTTCCGGTACCCCCGATGCTAGCAAGTGCGACCGAAACAATTTCAGCAGCAGATAAGACTTCCCGCTGCGTCGGATACCGGTGATAACTTTGATCATGCCATTATGCATGCGGTTGATGAGCTTCTTGAGATAAATATCGCGTGGAATTTGCATGTCGAGCCTCCGATATTGACAAAAACACGTATTTAGCCACGTTTTCGTCAATATCATATCACAAAGCATGCAAGATGTATACCAGCATATTGACAAAAATGCGTACTTAGCCATATTTTCGTCAATATATCATCCAACTCAACCTTTACAGGTGCGTAAGCGCCTTGAGACGCGGCTGGCTCCTCGACACCTGCCTTGATGGTCAGGACACTTTCAAACGCCTGCTAAAACAGTTGGGGAATTGTTGATAATCATTATTTTCACATAAAGTTTTCACCAGCCCCTTAATCTTTTATCCACTATCTTCGATTATATGAATAGAAGTTTTTTAAGGGAGAGAGCCCGCATGCAAATCATGAACAACAGCGCGGCCATGGCGGCACTTGGCGAGGTAAAGAAGAACGACACGACGCTCGGCAAACAGTTGAAGAAGGTCGCCTCGGGCATGAAGATAAATGGCGCGGGTGACGGTGCAGCTGAATATGCCATCTCGGAAAAGATGCGCGTGCGCACACGTGCACTCGATCAGGATATCGAAAACGCGCAGACAGGCAAGAACCTCGTGTGCACGGCCGAAGGCGGCATTCAAAATATCATCAACAATCTACGCAGCATGAAGGCTTTGGCCATAGATGCAGCCAATGACACGAACACAGACGATGACCGCGCCATCATCCAAAAGGAACAGGACAGCCGCATACAGACCATCGACGATATTGCCAACTCGACCAGTTACAACGGCAAACTCCTGCTGAACGGCAACTACGGCAAGCGTCTATCAGCCTCCAGTAATTCTGCAAAATTACTTGGTACCACTAGAAAAGTCATTCCAAGCGGCGACTACACGATTAACAATGATGGCATCTATGTACTGTCCAGCGGCTACAGCGGCCATATCACAATTAACGCCAAGAACGTAAAAATCACACAGGAGAATACGGCGCAAAAGCTCTACAATGTCTCCATGGAATGTACACAGGCCGACTCCTCTCTTTGGTTGGACAATGTGGATATTTGCGATGGCTCCACAAACCCGCTGCCCCAGTTGCTAAATTTTAACAGCAATGTTGTAAAGTTCAACGGTTCCGGCAATACCCTTCATATCCAGAACTCCGTGACCTTGATAGGCGGTTGCAATAGCGGCCGAGGTGCATGGGACAAAGCCGTAATCAATGTCGGCGAAGGCCTGGATATTTATGGTGAAGGAATGAACAGCCGCCTAGTGGCAATTGCTGAGGATGGATATATAGGTGACTCTTACGGTGCTGCCATCGGTACGGATCGCCAGCAGCAATCCAATGCAAATATCAATATTTCCGGACTATCCTATCTGCGCAGCTGGTCAGAAATGGGTTCTGGTATTGGTTCCGGTGTTGACGGAAGTGTAGGCAATATTTCCATCAAGGAGCTTCGCTGTCTGCCATTGACGATGCCCTCGAGTACGCGCTGAACGAAAATACACGCATGGGCGCGTATCAGACGCGCCTCGACTATACCACCAGCAACCTCACGACAAGCAATGAAAACACGCAGGCCAGCGAATCTACCATCCGTGATGCGGATATGGCGAAGGAAATGACCGGCTACACGAAGGCCAACGTCCTCGCCCAGTCCGCCCAGGCCATGCTCGCGCAGACGAACCAGAGCGCCAGCAGCGTGCTGCAGCTGCTCAGGTAAGGGAAATTGAAAAAGCGAATTTCCTGAAAAAGACGAGTGCTTTGTTGCGGCACTCGCCTATTTTGTCTGTTTGCTATGCAGCTTCAGCCGATGACATCGACTTTGACATCGTAAAAGGTGCTGCCGCCCGCGCGGTCCGTGAGGCGCTGGGCTGTGAGGGCGTTCGTGTTCATACCGCCCGCCACGGCATGGGACCAGACGCCTTCGCTGACGACGGTGCCCTGCGGTGCACGAGGCGTGATGACAAGGGTGAAGGCCGCCTGGCCGCGCGTGTTGCGTGCCGTGACGCGCTGGCCGTCCTGCAGGTGCAGGCGGGCCGCATCTTCCGGGTGCATCATCAGCTCCATCGTATGGCTCCGCGTAAGTTCCTCGCGCTCATTAAAAGAGCTGTCGAGGATGCGCGGGTCTGGCGCGTTCACGAAATGGAAGGCGGCCGCATCGCCCGTCGGCGGCTGATAGTCCGGCAGGGCCGGTTCGTGCGCGGGATTCCAGATTTCCAGCTTGCCCGAGGGCGTGCGGAAATCCAGCTTGTAATCTTTAGCCAGTGGCAACGGCACCGGCTCGCCACGGCGGAGCTTTTCGAGGTCCAGCGGCTGCTCCCAGCAGCGCTGCGTGCTCACAATCAGCTGCTCGACGATGTCGCTGTCCGTCTGCCGGAAAAAGGGTTCATCCCAGCCCATGCCCTGGGCGAGCAGGCAGGCGACCTGCCAGTTCGATTTACTCTCCCCCACCGGCAGCACGATGGCGCGACCGCGCTGAAGGCAGTAATTGCCATAGGAATAATAGAGGTCATCGGCCTCCAGCGACGAGGTGGCCGGCAGCACGATATCGGCATAGCGCGCCGTGTCCGTCAGGAAGCGCTCGTGCACGACCGTGAAAAGATCCTCGCGGGCGAGCCCTCTGAGTACCTGCGTCTGGTCAGGAGCCGTGGCAGCTGGATTCGAGGAATAGACGAAGAGCGCCTTGACCGGCGGCGCCAGCTTCGTGTCGTTCAAAATGCGACCGAGCTCGCACATATTGAGCGAACGCGTGCCCGGCTGCCGCCAGTCCGTATGGTAGATGCACTCTCTGTCGATGGCGTGCGAGCTGCTGATAGACGAAAGCAGGCCACCGCCTGGTGCGGCATAGGCACCCACCGCCGCAGGCAGGCAGGCGATGAGCCGCGCCGCCATCGCGCCGTTCGTATAGCGGGAAAAGCCGCTGCCGAGGCGGATGAACGTTGCCCGCGCCCGGCCGTAGGCATGGGCAAAGGCCTCGATGCGTTCTGCCCGAATACCCGTAAGCTGGCTGACGCGCTCCGGCGTGTAGCGTGGCAACACCTGCGCGGCGAGTTCCGGCCAGCCCTGCACATACCGCGCCAGGAAATCCTCATCCGTCAAGCCGTCACGCAGCAGGATATGCAACACGCCAAGGGCGAGTGCCCCATCCGTCCCTGGCCGGATGATGATACCCTCATCGGCGACCCGCGCCATCGTCTGCGTCTCGTAGGTGTCGATGCACCAGATTTTCGCCCCGCGCTGCCGCGCGACATTGACATCATGCTGGAAGTGAATATCCGTTGCGAGCATGGAGAGGCTCCAGAGCACGATGCAGTCACTCCGCTGGGCCTCCTGTGGCGCCGTGATGAAGCTCTTACCCATGACAGCCTGCACACCGTAACTTTTGGCCGGGGCACAGATGGTGCGCAGCAGGTTGCTCGCGCCGAGCCTGTAGAAAAAGGCATGATAGCCATTGTGCTGCACCGCGCCCATCGTGCCCGCATAGGAATAGGGCAGGATGGCCTCGCTGCCATACTCCCTGGCAATGTTCTGGAACCGCGCCGTAATCTCCTGTATGGCCTCCGGCCAGGAAATCGGCGTGAATGCACCCTCCCCCTTTTTGCCCGTGCGCCGCAGCGGCGTACGCAGGCGGCCCGGATGGTGCACGGTGCGCTCATAATGCGCCATCTTCGGGCAGAGCGTGCCGCGCGTAAAGGGATGTGCCGGGTCGCCCGCGACCCTGACGGCCTTGCCATCCGCCACCGTCACCAGCAGGCCGCAGCAATCCGGGCAGTCATACGGGCAGGCCGTTGGATATGTCTGCATAAAAAACACCTCACAAGATTACTCTCCCATAGGGGCTGAAACCGGCTCCCCATCCCGCACGCGGTCCAGCCCGGCAAAGACCTGCCGGCGGAGCGCAGTCAGGACCTCCGGCTGTATAGCGTTCTGTTGGAGTACCGCGCGGTAGCTGGACGGGAGGGACGTACTGAACAGGAGCAGGATAAAGGGCGCCACAAAGGCAATCAGCGCGGCGTAAAGCCTTTTATCCCCGAGCCCCAGGCCCGTATACTCACAGAAAATATGCAGCAGCCACGGCCCCTTGCTCGCAGCAAGGTGCTGTGCCGCGGGCAGGAAGCGCTCGGAGCCGCTCAACGCCTCGCGCAGCCAGACCCGCAGCGCCAGGCCATCGATATCCGTCCAGTCCCGATGCTGGATACCGCGCAGCATATTATCGAGGAAACGCTCCAGCTTGGCGCGCGGCGGTAGGGATGAAGATGCCAGTTTTTTGAGAAAATTCTCGTTCACCATATGATCGTGTACGGCAAAAATCATGGCCTCATACAACCCTTCACGGCTGCCAAAATGGTAGTTGACGGCCGCGAGATTCGCGCCTGCACGCTGGCAAATCTCCTTACTCGTGACTGCCGCAAATCCTTTTTGTGCGGTGAGTTCAATCGCGCAGCGCAACAGCGCTTCCCGCGTTTGCCTCCCGTCCTCGCGCCCTTTTTTCACGGGCTTCTTATCTCGATCCTTTTTCACCATATACGCCCCCTTCGCCTCCTTTATGCTGCATGACGGCGGAACAACCAGCCCGCCAGCGGCAGCGTCACCGCCGCAATAGCCAGCATCGGCACGAAATCCGGCCAGATCTCCATAAAGCTAGCCCCCTCTGCATAGATACGGCGGATAGCATCCAACGCAAAACGCATGGGGTCTATATACGTAATAATCTGCAACGCCTCCGGCATATTCGCCACCGGCGTCGCAATCCCTGAGAGCAGCACCATCGGCATCAGGAATACCAGCACATAGACGAGCACCTGCTGCATGTTACGCGCCAGAGAGGAAATACTGAGCCCGATTCCCGTCGCACTCACGGCAAAGAGCAGCAGCGACAGATACAGGAGACCCAGCGACCCCTGAAAGGGCACCCGGAACCACAGCAGCGCGATGAGGAAAAGTGCCGTGCTCTGAAAGAGTCCCACGAGAATCGGCGGAATCGCTTTGCCCAGAAGAATCTCCGTCTGGGTAAGCGGCGTCACCAGCAGCTGATCGAACGTGCCCTCCTCCCGCTCCTTGGCCACCGACATACCGCCAAGCAGGATGACCTGCACAAAGGAAATCATGCCGATGAGGCCGGGCAGGAAATTCCAGCGCGTGAGCTGGTTGGGATTGTACCAGGTGCGCGTCTCTACGCTCAGCGCACTGCGGCCCCCCGCCCGATCGAGGTTCCACTGCGCAACGACCGCATTCACATAGCCCGAGGCAATCCCCGCAATAGAGCTGTTGCGACCATCTGCCAGCACCTGCACAGGCGCCGTCTCACCGCGCTCGAGCTTGCTGGCAAAATCCTCGGGAATGACCACCGCCATGATAATCTCGCCCGAATCCACGTAGTCGCTCACCTCCTGCACATTCCCCAGCGTAGCGACGCGCCGGAAGCTCGGCGAGGCATCCATATGCGCGATGAGATCGCGCGAGGCCGCGCTGTGCGAACTGTCGACCAATGCATAGGGAACTTCGTCGAGGTTATAGTTCGCCGCATAGCCGAAAATCAGGCCCTGGATGATCGGCGGCATAATCAGCATAAACTTCATGCGCGGGTCCTTGACGAGCGCCAGGAGTTCCTTGTGCGCCAGAAAAAGCAAATGCTGCCAAATAAGCCGCCACCCCGTAAGCGTCTGCATCATGCCACCTTCTTTCGCGTCAGATAAAAGGCCAGCCAGATAAAGAACCCCGCATAGCCCAGCAGGATTGCCGTATCCTCTGCAATCAACGGCCAGTAATTCCCCGCGAGGAAGAGCGACTTCATGAGCTCCAGATAATACGTCGTTGGCAGAAAATGGCTGATCACCTGAATCGCCTGCGGCTGGGAATGTAAGTCAAACAGGAAGCCGGACAGCATAACCGTCGGCAGGAAGCTCACCAGCAACGCTACCTGGCAGGCGAGATATTGATTTTTCGTCAATGCCGATATGACCAGGCCCATGCTCAGGGCAATGATGAGGTAAAGCATGGATTCCCCGAGAATCAGCCAGAGCGAGCCACGCATGGGGAGGTCGTAGCAGAGCCGTCCCGCCACAAGGCAGAGCCCCATGCCGACGATGGCCACGGTAAAATACGGGATAACTTTCGCAAGGATAACCTCGAAGATACGCACAGGCGTCACAAAGAGCGACTCAAAGGTGCCCCGTTCCCACTCGCGCGCCATGACCATCGCCGTGAGAAATACGCCGCTGATGGTGAGTACGAGCATGAGAATGCCCGGCACGAAGAACCAGCTGCTCGTATTCGCATCGTTAAACCAGACACGCGGCACCACGCTGGCCTGCCCCAGCCCTGCACGCGCTGCCCCCTGACTCGCTGCCCAGGTCAGCACCGCCGCCTGTACGTAGGCCTGTGCCGACATCGCGGTCGTTGCCTCCTCGCCATTCAGGAGAACCTGAACCGTCCCTTCACCACGGGCCAGCTTTGCCGAGAAATCCGGTGGGAAATGCACGATGACATTGACCGCATGCTGCCGCATGAGCACCTCCGCCTCCGGGAGTGAATGGACATAGACCGGAGAAAAATACCGGGAGCCTACGGTAAAGCTCGCCGCGCTGCGCGTCGTCGGCGAATCTTCAGCCAGGACCACCGCCGTGGGGACGCGATCCACATCGAGCGACATACCGTAACCGATGATAAAGATGAGCGCGAGCGGCAGCACCACTCCCATGAGGATACTGCTGTTGTCGCGCAGGAGCTGGGCGAACTCCTTGCGCGTGAGCGCACGCAGACGGCGCAGGAAAGCAGGAAAACCGTTCATGTCTTCGCCCCCTCCTCGCGCGACTGCTCGACAATCGCAATAAAGATTTCATTCATATCCGCATCCGGCAGATGCATCCGCCGGCGGATATCCGACGGTCGCCCGAGCACCAGCAGCTCGCCGTGATCCTGAATCATCATGCGATCACAATACTCCGCCTCATCCATGAAATGCGTCGTGATGATGATGGTCGTCCCCTGCGCCGCGAGACGCGTAATCTGCTGCCAGAACGTACGTCTCGCCAGGGGGTCAATGCCGCTGGTCGGCTCATCCAAAAACAGGATACGTGGCTTATGCAAAAGAGCGGCCGCCATCGCCAGGCGCTGTTTGTAGCCGCCCGGCAGGCTGATTGCCGGCTGATCGCGCCTGCTCGTCAGCTGGAACTCCTGCATGACCGCCTCAATCCGCGCGGCCAGCTGCTGTCTGGGCAAACCGTAAATCCCGCCGAAGAAACACAGATTTTCATATACCGTGAGTTTCTCATAGAGGGAAAATTTCTGCGCCACATAGCCGATATGCGCACGGGCCTGCGTGCGTGCCTTGCGCAGGTCGACGCCTGCCACGCTGAGCTGACCGCTCGTCGCGGGCAGCAGGCCGCAAAGCATGCGAAACGTCGTCGTCTTGCCCGCGCCATTCGGACCAAGCAGGCCAAACACCTCACCGCGGTGCACCTGAAAGGAAGTATGCGCCACCGCCGTGAAATCGCCAAACTTCTTGACCAAATCCCGCACCTCAATATCGACCTGGTCCCCTTCCCCAGCAGGCACCGGAGCGAGCTGCTCCGCCGCAGCCGCACTGGTATTGCTGGCATCCTCCCCGACCGCCTTCCCCCGAAGGGTTGTCTCGCCGCGCCCGTTCGCAGCTCCATTCTGATCCGCATGCAGGAGCAGCATAAAGGCATCCTCCAGACGGGCCTCTGCCGGCTGTGCCGTGAGCCCATGGCGCGTGAGCAGGCCCACCCGGCCATCCGGCACGCTGGTGATGAAATGAACCTGGCCCCCGACGGGAACGGCATCCTGCACCGCCGGATCGTCGAGCAACGCACTCTGCAGGACGCGCGTCGCCACGCCCTTTGGCGGTGCCACACGATAGCAGAGCCCCTGCGCACGGCGCGTGAGACCTGCAGGGGTATCATGTGCCAGCATGCGTCCCTGATTGAGGACATAGACCTGCTGACAGCGCGCGGCCTCATCCATATAGGCCGTACTCACGAAAACCGAGAGATGCTCCTCGCCAACCAATTGCTGCAGAACGGTCCAAAGTTCACGCCGCGAAAGCGGATCCACGCCAACGGTCGGCTCGTCAAGCAGCAGGAGATCGGGCGAGCGCACAAGCGTACAAGCGAGGCCAAGCTTTTGCTTCATGCCGCCGGACAGCTTACCCGCGAGCCGCCCGGTGAACCGCTCCAGCCCCATCATCGACAGCAGGTGATTGAAGCGTCCCGTGCGCTCCGCCCGCGGCACGCCATGCAGATCCGCATAGAGATTCATGTTCTCCTGCACCGTGAGATCCTCGTAAAGGCCGAACTTCTGGGGCATGTAGCTGAGCCGATCCTGCACCGCCTGTGCCTGTTGCCGCACATCATAGCCCACCACCGTGAGCGTTCCCGCCGTCGGTGCCATGAGCCCTGTAACTAGGCGCATCAGCGTCGTCTTGCCCGCACCGTCCGGTCCGACCAGAGCCGTGAGCTCGCCCCGCGCTACCCTTAAATCCACATGATCCAGTGCCACCACTTTGCACAATCCCTTTGGGTAAAACGCTTTAGTCAGGCCATGAACCTCAATAACCGCTTCATCCGTTGCCATACGCCGTCACTCCCAACTCTCCACTCCCAACTCTTTACCGGGTAACGGTCTGCTAAAGCTTTCATAAATTGACTTTTACTGTTGCCGGCATGCCCATGCGCAATACGTTATCCGGATCATCAACATAGACGCGTATCTCGTAGACGAGAGCAGTACGCAATTCGTCGGTTTGAACATTCTTCGGCGTGAACTCTGCCGTATCCGAGATATAGCCGATCTGCCCCTGTACCGGTTCTTTCTGGCTATCGATAGAAACCAGCGCCGCTTGCCCTTCATAGATTTTACCCAAATCCGTCTCTGACACATAAGCGCGCACCCATTTCTTGTCGAGCAGGGAAAGCTTGAATACCGGCGCGGAGGGCGAAGCCATGTCACCGGGCTGCAGGAGGCGCGAGCGAATCACGCCATCTGCCGGGGCGCGCAATTCATACTGCGAAAGCACATAGGCGAGCCGGGCCGCCTCATCCTTATCGGCCTCCAGCGCAGCTTCCCCCGCCGCGATATCCTCGGCGCGTGCGCCATTCAGCGCCTGCGCCAGCGTCTGCTGCGCGGCGGCCGCCGAGGCCGACTTGGCCTCATAATCGTGCCGGGCGTTATCGAGCTGCTGTTCGCTGATACCTTCAATGGATGTATAGATTTGCTGATAACGGCTATAGACGCCACGCGCATTCTCGGCCGCTGCCTGCGCCGCCTCATACTGCGCCTGGGCCTGCGCAATCTCCTCCTGCCGTGTCCCGTTGTGCAGTTTATCCACCGTACTCTGTTGCGCGCGCACCTGCGCATCTGCCTTTGCCCGCTGGAGCTGCAGCTCGTGGTCATCGAGCCGTGCAAGTACCTGTCCCGCCTGTACGGTATCGCCCTCATCCGCCAGGATTTCCGCAATGCGGTCACTCTGTCGGAATGCCACAGAGACCTCACGCACATCGACGTTCCCGGAAAGCGTCAGCGTCTGTGATGCCTCAGCCTGAATCCGCTATTCATGTGCATACCACATATACCCTCCGCCCCCAAGCACAGCAACGCACAATAGCGCAGCCAGGCCTTTTTTCCAACGCGTTTGCATCTGTATCCCACCTTATCGATTTTATATATTCCCGATATTTTTCTTTCTGTCTTTATAATATCAAATTCAAATTTGAATTTCAACAATGAGAAAAGATTTTTCCTGAGCAGGCATGCGTCCTTTGACATTCCCTATCCCCTGTGATATGTTGATACCGATACAAAATGAGGAAAGGAAGATTCCATGCATCCTGAAGACCTGAACAATCCCGCCATCCCTGAAAAGGAACGGCAGCACCGCGTCCGCGCAGCGGAATGGGCTGGCTGGGCAATTTTCTTTATCGGCGGCTTTGGCACGGCCTCCTGGGCACCACTCATCCCGTTGCTGCGCGAGCGCCTCGCCATTAATGATGGCACACTCGGCCTGCTCTTGTTTTGCGTAGGCTGCGGCTCGCTGGTCACCCTGCCTTTCTCCGGCAAGGCCGCTGCCATGTGGGGCTGCCGCCGCGTGCTCGTGACTGCCGCCACCATCTTCACCTTCACCTTATTCGGCCTCTCGCAGGTGAGCAGCCTGCCGTTAGCCGTAATGCTCGTGCTGCTCTTCGGTGCCTGCATGGGCAGCATCGACACCTGCATCAATATTCAGGCCGTCATCATCGAGCAGGCCGCGCATCGCCTCATCATGAGCCGTATGCAGGCATTCTGGAGTATCGGCGGCTTTACCGGCGCAGGGGTCTCTGCCATATGGATGAAAGTGCTGGGCCTGTCCGCCACCCTCTCCACCCTCATTGCCTGCGCCTGCATGCTGCTCCTGCTCCTCGGCAGCTACCGATACTACCTGCCATACGGCGGGGCAGGGAATGGTAAGCTCTTCGCGCGGCCCCGCGGCGTCGTCATCCTGCTAGGCCTCGTTACGCTCATCGCCTTTCTCATGGAAGGTGCCATGATGGACTGGAGCGGCGTATTCCTTACGACGGCGCGCGGCCTTGACCTTTCGCTCGCCGGCACGGCCTTTGCCGTGTTCTCCGCCGCCATGCTGCTCGTCCGCTTCACCGGCGATGCACTGATCATGCGTCTGGGCCAGCGCCGCATCATCTATGCCGGTGCCGTGCTCGCCTTTATCGGCTTTCTCGCCATCATCCTTGCCCCACAGCTTCCCCTGCTCTATACCGGCTTTTTCCTCGTCGGCGTCGGCTGTGCGAACGTCGTCCCCGTCTTTTACTCCATGATGGGGCGCCAGAAGGTCATGCCCGTCAACGAAGCCGTGCCTGCTGTGAGCACCATGGGCTACCTTGGCGTGCTCATGGGGCCTGCTTTCATCGGCTTTCTGGTCCAGGCTACGAGCATCGTGGACGCCTTCGCCTTTCTCGCCAGCCTGCTGCTCATAGAAATCATGCTGGCCTACGCGATCTTTCGTCAGCAGGACTAACCTGACCACAAAAAGTGTCTGTCAATCATGATACATCACCTGCCAGACAGAACTCGTCGATATAGCGAAGGAAAAGACCGGCTACACCAAGGCCAGCGTCCTCGCCCAGTCTACCCAGGCCATGCTCGCACAGGCAAATCAGAACGCCAGTAGCGTGCTGCAGTTGCTCGACTAAAACAAAACGCTTACGGTCTTTTCGCGTAAGCGTTTTTTGATATTGCTTTTTCCATTTTCACTCAGCAAATGACGCATCATGCTATTGCTTCCAAAGGATCGGCAACGGCTTTGCCTCCATATACTGTTTCAGGATCAATATCTATGCAGTCGTAAGGATTGCGGTTACCCGCGATATCAAACGCCAAGGTCCGATTCATCACGGTCAACGATTTTCTGAATACCGCTACATCTGCCAAAGGTTCAAACACGGTTCCCTGTTTGATGAGTGGTGCCACATCATAGAGATGGACGCTGCCATCGTCAAAATAAGCATATACGCAATATGCCTCGCCAGGTACAACCTGCACCACCACGGGAATATGCTCCATCATCATACACGTCACCCCTTTACCAAAGGCGGGATATTATGTGGCTTTTGCCCTGAACGCACCCGCTGCCAATTGGCCATCAATTCCTCCTCATGCATAACACACCAGGCCAGGACCAGTTTCAATGGCTTACCCGGCAGATAGCCCTTAAACGCCACCTGCTGCTGAATGTCAATCAAAGCCTGATATTCCCCATAAGCCGCGTGTATATGCGGTGGATTATGATCACTGTAATTGATCGTTATATGAATTCCGAAGAACTCGCTGATTTCCGGCATGGCCTCACTCCCTTTTATCTATATTTTACAAGTGTCCCCGTACGACTGCAAGGGATGTACCGTTTTATTTTTTCGCGGCAAAACTACTATGCCCTACTGGGACCACAGGACGCCGCCAGGGAAATCATGACCGAACTCAGCGACTATATGGGGCCGGTCTTTGAGGCCATCTGCCAGAAATACCTGATGCGGCAGGCCCGCCTCCATGCCCTGCCCTTCATCCCTCAGACCATCGGCAAATGGTGGGGCAACAATCCCGCCATCAAGGCACAGGACGACGTAGATATCCTGGCCATCGACCGCAGTGGCACCGAGGCCATCTTCTGCGAATGCAAATACCAGAACCGCCCCATGCCCATGGCCGAATACGATGACCTCATGCAGGCCGCAGCCGCCTTCCCGCAAATCACCAAGCGCCATTTCCTCTTTTTCAGCAAAAGCGGCTACACCCAGCCCGTACAGGAACGCACCGCCCGCGAAGGCACGCGGCTTTTAACCATCCCCGACTTGTACCAAAAGTAAAGGTTACAGCAAATTCAGCGCCATAGCCTTTACTTTTTGATATTACTTTTTCTAATAAAGTAAAGCTGAGGAAAAGCCTTTTACTATCGTGGCCTGACCAACAGGCCCTAGGAACACGGTTGGCTCCTCGGCACCTGCCTCGACGGTCAGGACACCTGCAAGCGCCTGCTCCAGCTATTAGGCAACATTTTTTGACGATATGAACTTAATCTTGCGTGCCCCGCCGCCGATTATATAGATAAGGAGAATTGTCAAGGGAGGGAACCCTTATGCAAATCATGAATAACAGCGCGGCCGTGGCGGCACTCGGCGAGCTACGGAAAAATGACACGACCTTCGGCAAGCAGCTGAAGAAAGTCAGCTCGGGCATGAAGATAAACGGCGCGGGCGATGGGGCGGCGGAGTATGCCATTTCCGAAAAGATGCGAGTGCGCACACGTTCACTCGATCAGGACATCGATAATGTCCAAACCGGCAAGAATCTCGTGCGCACGGCTGAGGGTGGCATCCAGGAAATCGTGAACAACCTACCCGACATGAAGGCTATGGCCATCAACTCGGCGAACGACCACAACACCGATCTCGACCGCGCGACACTTGACAAAGAATTCCAGCAGCGCATCGAGGAAATCGACGACATCGCAAATACAACAAACTATAACGGACGCCTGCTTCTACGCGGCGATTATGGCGACCACTACCTGTACCAGAATCGCCCAGAAGGTGTACAAACAGTTTTGCCCCTCGGCGCAACCACGATTTCTGCCGACGGCGTCTATACGCTGCCTGTTGGCTTTACCGGCACGGTCTACGTGGCTGCCGGACAAAACATCGAACTGCAGCAAGAGGATCCCTCCACGCCGTTACACGACGTCTACATCATTGGCCCGTCAGGCGGAAATGCAAATATCTGGATTAATGGGCTGAACATCATTAATGAGCAAGATGGTTCAATCATCAAATTCAATGGAACGGGCAACCACATGACTATTCTAGGAAACAATACGATTAGTTACTCTTCCCCCACCACCAACTACAATAAAGCGGTCATTAATGCGGGAAATGATCTGACAATCGAAGGTACAGGGACGCTAAATGTAAAAAACACTGGACAGCAAGGTTGCGCTGCTATTGGTGCGGATGAAGGAGATAAAATTAGCATCCCTAATATTACGATTAACAGTGGTACATATAATATATCAGTCAATGTGGACGGTGCCGCAATTGGCGGCAGCATAGAATGTACTGTGGGAGACATCACGATCAACGGCGGCACGTTCAACCTTTCATCGCTGACAGGCGCAGGCATCGGCGGCTCCGGTGGTACCCCTGGAGGCGCGGCCAAGTACAACAGCCACAGCCGGACAGGCAATATTACGATTGGAAGGAATGCCGTCATCACCGCGCACAGCGGCTATTCTGCCGGCATCGGCAGTGGCTGTGCCCAAGGCTATACCAAAA
The DNA here is from genome assembly GCA_002350105.1 of Selenomonadaceae bacterium UBA2897. Classification (GTDB taxonomy): domain Bacteria; phylum Bacillota; class Negativicutes; order Selenomonadales; family Selenomonadaceae; genus UBA2897. The sequence goes on from DEDT01000034.1 coordinate 26,464, forward strand.
GCATCAAGATCAGCAAATACGCGACCGTGAACGCCACGAGTACACATGCCGAGGCAATCGGCCGAGGTGTGACCGGTACAGTTGGCAGCATCGATTTGGCTTGGGACGATTCCAGTGTCGACGAGGACAGTTCCTTCACCATCAAAACCTACCAAACGCCCCTTATCATCCACCACGGCACGAAAGCGAACCAATCAACCCAGATCTCGATCAAGGACATGCGCGTTGCCGCGCTCGGCTTGGACGGCGTGAACGTACAGACGCGCAACCTGTCGTATACCGCCATGAAAGCCCTCGATCGCGCCATCGACTATGCGCTCGATAACCAAACGCGCATGGGCGCATACCAGACCCAACTCGGCTTCACAGCCGCGAACCTCACGACATCGAATGAAAACACGCAGGCTAGCGAGTCCACCATCCGCGACGCGGATATGGCGAAGGAAATGACCGGCTACACGAAGGCCAACGTCCTCGCCCAGTCCGCCCAGGCCATGCTCGCGCAGGCGAACCAGAACGCCAGCAGCGTGCTGCAGCTGCTCAGCTAAAGAAATTGAAAAATCAATTATCTGGATAAAAATAGACGAGTACTTTGTTGCGGTACTCGTCTATTTGAGTTACAGGTTGCATTATCACACGCTTGCCTTAAGATGGAATTTATTGCGCAGAGCTTCTTCCAGGATACGCGACAAAATAGTCCTATACTCACTGCCCATTGATTTAGCTTGTTTCATCGCCCATGGCGACAAATCCAGCGTTATCTGCTGTTTTGGAGCATTTACGCCTTGTGCCTTGTTGACCCGATGAAATTTTTTCAAATCCTCGTCACTCAATTCTGGCGCATCTTCATCAAATACAATCGGCATTTGTTCCATTTGGGCCAGCATGGCCATTTGCTCTTTGCTTGGTCCCTTGGTAATATCAATATTCTTCGATACCAGCATAATACTTCGCCTTCTCCCTGCTTGTCGCTTTACGTGCGGATATGATGCGTGTGACTTCGCCGCGTTCTGTATAAACCACCATAAGTACCGTGATCATACCAGCTATACTGCCAATCGTAACAAATCGGTCTTCATCAAAGCTATGTTCTTCATCATAGAACTCGATACGATGCTCATCATTGAACACAAGAGCTGCCGTACCGAAATCCACGCCATGTTTAACGAGATTTCTGCGTTCTTTTTGCTCGTCCCATTCAAATTGCATACTATAAGCCTCAAAAAATAATCTTCATAACCTATTATAGCTTGTACGTGTACAAA
>DEDT01000020.1:0-19531 GCA_002350105.1 Selenomonadaceae bacterium UBA2897
CGTCTCGCTGATCCCGCATACGCTCCAGTCGACGAACCTCCACATGAAAAAGAAGGGCTCGCACGTCAACATCGAGACCGATATCGTCGGAAAATATGTAGAACGATTGCTGCTTTCAAGCCAGCCCCCCTCTCAGAGGGGGGGAGACCGCGTGAGCGGTGGGGGGAGTCCCCTGCACGTCTTATCAAATCGTACCAGCCAATCTTCCACGGGTGCGATCACGAAAGCCTTTCTCGAAAAATACGGATACTAACACCCAGAGGGGGAACACAATATGTCAGATTTTGCAACGGTCGAACAGGCCATCGAAGATATCAAGTCCGGCAAAATGGTCGTCGTCGTCGATGACGAGGACCGCGAGAACGAGGGCGACCTCATCATCGCGGGCGATTTCGTCACGCCAGAGGCCATCAACTTCATGGCGACGAACGCCAAGGGCCTCATCTGCACGCCGATTGACGGCGCGCGTCTCGATGAGCTCGACATCTCGCCGATGGTCGCGAACAACACCGACAACCATGAGACGGCGTTTACGGTTTCCATCGACGCCTACGATACAGAGACGGGTATCAGCGCCTACGAGCGCTGCCAGACGGTCAAGGCGCTCATGGACCCGAAGTCGAAGCCTGCCACGTTCCGCCGCCCAGGCCATGTCTTCCCGCTGCGCTCCGTCGAAGGCGGCGTGCTGCGCCGCGCCGGCCACACCGAGACGACGACGGATCTCGCAAAGCTCGCAGGCCTCAAGCCCTATGGCCTCTGCTGCGAAATTATGGACGACGACGGCCACATGATGCGCACGCCGAAGCTCAAGGAGTTCGCGAAAAAGCATGGCCTGCACATCATCACGGTGCAGAGCCTCATCGAGTACCGCAAGCGCACGGAGAATTTCGTGCAGGAAGTCGCGGATGTCGATTTCCCCAGCAAGTACGGCCATTTTCGCATTCACGCCTATGAGAACAAGCTCAACAATAAGTGCGACATCGCCGTGGTCAAGGGCAACGTGCGCGGCAAGAAAAACGTGCTCGTGCGCGTGCATTCCGAATGCCTCACGGGCGATGCACTCGGCTCTCTGCGTTGCGACTGCGGCCCGCAGCTCGGACTTGCCTTGCAGAAAATCGAGGCGGAAGGTGAGGGCGTTGTGCTCTATATGCGCCAGGAAGGCCGTGGCATCGGCCTCGCGAATAAAATGCGCGCCTACGAGCTGCAGGATCATGGCCGCGACACCGTCGAGGCCAACGTGGAGCTCGGTTTCGCGCCGGACCTGCGCGACTACGGCATCGGCGCCCAGATCCTCGCCGACCTCGGCCTCACGAGCATCCGCCTCATGACGAACAACCCCGCGAAATGCGTGGGCCTCGAGGGCTACGGCATCACCATCACTGACCGCGTCCCGCTCCAGGTGCAGGCCACGAAATACGACGAGCGCTACCTCAAGACGAAAAAAGACAAGATGGGACACCTGCTGAACGACGACAAACTGTAATCATGTAATAGGATATTTCCCCCTATCCTTGGCTCCCCCCTTGGGGGAGCTGTCGCCATTAGGCGACTGAAGGGGTCGTCACTTGATGAAATATAGGAGGCAACAACAATGGCAAACGTATATGAAGGTTTCGTAACTGGCAAAGGCAAGAAATTCGGCATCGTGGTGGCGCGTTTCAACGAGTTCATCACGAGCAAGCTGCTGGGCGGCGCCCTCGACACGCTGCACCGCCATGAGACGGCGGACGAGGACATCGACGTGGCCTGGGTGCCGGGCGCTTTCGAGATCCCGCTGGTGGCAAAGAAAATGGCGGAGTCCGGCAAATACGACGCGGTCATCTGCCTTGGCGCGGTGATTCGTGGTGCGACGACGCATTACGACTATGTCTGCAACGAGGTTTCAAAAGGCGTCGCGCAGGCCGGCATGCAGACGGGCGTCCCCGTGATTTTCAGCGTCGTGACGACAGAGAACATCCAGCAGGCCGTGGAGCGCGCGGGCACGAAGGCCGGCAACAAGGGCGCGGACGGCGCAATGGCGGCCATGGAGATGGCGAACCTGCTGCCGAAACTTTAATGGACGCAAAGGAGAGCGAGCATTTTGAAAATCGGTGTAATCAGCGATACGCACGGCCATGAAATGGCCTGGCAGAACTGCTTTGATAAATATTTCTCGGACGCCGACCTCATCCTGCACGCGGGTGACGTGCTCTACCACGGGCCGCGCAACCCGATGAAGGCCGACTACAATCCTGCAGGCCTCGTGCAACGCATCAACAGCTGCCCTGTACCGGTCGTGATCGCGCGCGGCAACTGCGACTCCGAGGTGGATGCGAGCTGCCTCGAGCTGCCAGTGCAGGCACCCTATGCCTACGTCTACGGACAGGGCAAGCGCATTATCATCACGCACGGCCACACATGCATGACGAATGAGGAAAAAGACCAGCTGGCAGCACACCTCAAGGCCGATATCTTCATCAGCGGCCATATTCACACGAACGTGCTGGAAAAGCGCGGCAATACGATTTTCCTCAATCCGGGCTCACCTGCGCTCTCGAAGCGCGAGGATGGCCGCGCGACCTGTGCCGTGATTGCGGATGATGCCATCCGCGTCTACGACATCGCCACGGACGAAGTACTTATGGAGTTAAAGACGCATGCATGATCATCTTATAAAAGCCACGGCCGATGGCGTACGTATCTATGCGGCTGTGACAACGGATCTCGTGAATGAGGCCATCCGCCGTCATGATTGCTATCCTGTGGCCGCTGCGGCACTCGGCCGCACGATGACCGCCGCGCTGCTCATGGCGGCCAACCTCAAGAATGAGGAGGCGCTGACCATCCGCTTTGACGGCCACGGCCCGCTGGGCAAGGTCACGGCGGACGCGACGCCAGAGGGCTACGTGCGCGGCTATGTCGACGAGCCGCATGTGAACCTGCCGCTCAACAGCAAGGGCAAAATTGACGTGGGCGGTGGTGTTGGCACAGACGGCCTCGTGACCGTCACGCGCTTCACGGGCTTGAAGAATCCCATCTCCGGCAGCACGGAGATCACGGACGGCGAAATCGCCGACGACCTCACGAAGTATCTCTACGTCTCGGAGCAGACGCCGTCGAGTGTTGGCCTCGGCGTGCTCGTCAATCCTGACTTCCATTGCATCGGTGCGGGTGGTTTCATCCTGCAGCCACTGCCGGAAGCCACAGACGAGTGCATTGATAAACTCGAAGCAAATCTGAAGCGCATCAACTCTGTTTCTCACATGGTGGAGCATGGCTACGATGCCAAAACCATCATCGCGGAAGTATTGCAGGGCTTCGAGGTAAATTACCTTACTAAGACAGATCTTGCTTTCCGCTGCCACTGTTCGAAGGAGCACATCAGCCGCGCCTTCCTCAGCCTGAAACCTGATGACCTGCAAAGTCTCATCGACGACGGCCATGCCGAGGTTGTGTGCAAGTTCTGTAACGAAAAGTACCAGTTCAACAAGGTAAAGCTTGAAGCGATACGAGCACAGGCGGCAAAATAAGCAATAATAAACGACGGCACTCTACCAGCTGAGAAGTTGGCAGAGTGCCGTCGTTTATAGAAAAAGTTGACATGCAAAAATGTGGTTGAAAGAGTCAACCACATTTTTGCCATTGATTTTGAAGGAAAATCACCTTAGTCCTGCGATCGCTTGCGAATGTCGAGAGTGCTGGTCAGGCGGTTTTCCATGCGGTTCGTGACGTGGGCATAGCGGGCCGTAATCTTTGGGTCTTTGTGGCGCAGGACTTCCTGAACGGCGCGCAGATCTTTGGTAGCGTCATAGAGGTTCGTGCCGCAGCTGTGTCGCAGGATATGGCAGGTCTGGCCGGGACGCTTGAGCTTCGTGGCGCGCAGGGCCTTGTTGACGATGTAGCGCAGACCGTTTTTCGAGATGCGGCCAAGTTCATTGCGGTGGGAATCTGAGAGGATGAGCGGCGTAAGCATGCCATCTTTCTGGATTACGCGATCGCTGCATTCCGTCTGGATCGCCTGCAGGTAGGCGTGCAGAAGCTGCGCCGTGCCGTCGCAGAAGTAAATGGGCTCCTGACGGTCGCGGGCACCTTTGCCGCGTACCATGAGCACGCCGACGTCAAGATTGACGTCCTCAACGCAGGCGCGATGTACCTCAATGGTACGCATACCTTCGACGGCCATGAGGTATATGATGAGCAGGTTGCGGTTGCGGATAAAGGCCGAAGGCTCATCGGCAAAGACGTCGCAGAGCTGCTGGATCTGTTCCGTCGTATAGAACGGCGCTGGCTTTTCATTATAATAGACCGGTGGCGTAGAGATGTCCGTGCATGGATTGCTCGCCACAAGGCCCATTTTGACGGCTACATTGAAGAAGGCACGCACGGCGATGATATTGCCGTGAACGGAATCGTTGCTGTACTGCTGTTCCAGCAGGTAGCCGCGATAGACGCGCAGGCCGTAGTCCTGAATCGTCAGCGGATGCTGCTGCTGGGCACGGCACCAGGCGATGAATTCGTTGATGCGTACCTGATAGGTCTTCAGCGTCTCGGCGGATGGGCTGCCATTGGCGATATAGCGCGGCAGGAAATCCATATAGTGCTGGACAAAGTAGTCCGGCGAGACGGCAGAGGCATCGAGCGCTGGTGCCAACGATTGGCCGGCTTGACGCGGAACAATTTCCTGAGACATAGAGAGACTCCTTTGCAAGGTCCGTCAGCAAAGCCGACAGACATATGAACTAGGTTTATTATAGCGCAGGTCATATTTCCAGGGCAATACTTCACTGCAATCTTAGTGTGCTGAATTCCTGTTCAGCACACTAAGCAATAAAAACAGTTGATAACTGAGCCCTGAACTAGTTATCAACATGTATATGATAATGTGGTTGATGGTTGCAACCACATTTTTATCAGCAAAGCGATGGCATTTTATACCGTTGCTTTGCCTGTGATTTGTTTTATGAATTTACTTGCGGATATCCTCGATAGCCTGCGCTGCGCCCATGACGCCAAGCATGGCGCTCTCGAAAGTCAGGCCGCCCTGCAGGTAGACATTGTACGGCGCCCGCATCGGGCCATCGGCACTAAACTCAATCGATGCACCCTGCACAAAGGTACCGGCTGCCATGATAATCTTATCCTCATAGCCTGGCATATCCCATGGCTCCGGCGTTGCATAGGAATCGACCGGCGAATATTTCTGAATACCGGCGCAGAAGGCACACAGTTTCTCGGCCGAGCCCAGCTCGATGGCCTGAATGATGTCGCCGCGCTTCGTGCCCGGCAGCGGCAGCGTCTTGTATCCCAGTCGGCTGAACAGGCCAGCCGCAAACACGGCGCTCTTTATGGCCTGAGCCACGACATGCGGCGCAAGGAAGAAGCCTTCGAAAAGCAGGCGATTGTTGCTGAGGCTGGCACCGAGCTCATCGCCCATGCCTGGAGCTGTCAGGCGATATGAGGCGAGCTCCACCAGCTTGTCCTTGCCTGCGATATAGCCACCTGTCGGCGCGATGCCGCCACCCGGGTTCTTGATCAGCGAGCCCGCCATGATATCAGCACCCACTTGTACTGGCTCCAGCGTATCGACGAATTCACCGTAGCAGTTATCGACGAAGCAGATGCAGTCCGGTTTGATGTGATGCACTTCCGCCGTAATGGCGCGAATGTCATCGATGGAGAGCGGATTACGCATGCTGTAGCCGCGCGAACGCTGGATTTCCACCATCTTCGTCTTGTCCGTGATGACGTCCTTGATATGCTCTATATCGACTTTGCCATCTACCATTGGCAGCTCGTTATAGAGTACGCCGAACTCCTTGAGCGAGCCGGGGCTCGGTGCCGCATAGCCGATGACCGTCTGCATCGTATCGTAGGGCGCACCTGTCAGCGAGACGAGCTCATCACCAGGACGCAGGATGCCGAAAAGCACCGTGGCCAGCGCATGCGTACCTGAGACGAACTGCGTGCGCACAAGCGCGCGCTCGGCGCCGAAGACTTTGGCAAAGAGCTCCTCCAGTTTCGTGCGGCCAATATCGTCGTAGGCGTAACCTGTACTCTGGTTGAAATGAGCCGCAGCGACCTTGCATTCGCGCATGGCATCGAGCACCTTCAGCGTATTGGTTTCGGCTACGGTGTCAATCTCTGCAAACTGTGGCTGGCAGTCTGCGAGCACTTCTTTTTTCAGGGCTAAGAGTTTTTGGGAAAAAGGCAAAATAGGTTCTCCTCTCGATTATCGATTGACGATGTTGCTTATGTGTTTCAGCGTGATGGATAGCGTGCCATCCTCGTTGTTGTTGAATTCGACGAACTCCGTGTTATCGAAGTAGTCCGTGGGAATCGTGAGCTCAATCCCCGTATCGGTCCTGAGTTTGTGTTTGCAGACTTTCTTGAGCGTTGCCTCACGGTCTACCTGCACGGGCGCAGTAAAGCCCGCATCGGTCACAGCATCCTTGAAGTCGGCCTGCATGGCCGGACTGTCCTTAAAGATAGCTGCCCCCGCCTGTTGCAGATCGAGCTCATCCTCCTGTTCCAGCTGCGTGGCTACGTATTGTTTCGCGGCATTCGTGGCTGCGACCTCGTCCTGCCCGTAGGCTTCGGCTACCTTGCGCACGGTCTTTTCGAGGCCCATCACGGCCTCCTGTGGCGATGGGGCCAGGCTGCATTCGAGCAGGATTTCCGGCAGCACATAGATGGAGTTTCCATCGATGGTATACTTTTTCGCACGTACCGTAACGCCACTCGTCTGCAGGTCAACCAGTGCGAACTCATCCATGGCCTGTGTGAGACTCGGCATGATGGAATAATGGTTGATGATTTCATTGCGGATCTCACCGTTCTCCGTACGCGTGACCTGATGGGTATAGCCCATGTGACAATTGCTTTTGAAAATCACGAGCTGCGGTGCATCATCGATGCGCACATCCGCGACGATGATGTCGGCCGAAGCCATCTCCTCCGCATGCGTAAACGCCTGCTCCAACGTCTTGCCAATTTCTTTGGAAAAGGCGACGAAGTCGAGCTCGCCTGCCTGATATTTGGCGAGATGCTGCTTAAACATGCTATCGTCGTAGAACGTACCCGGCTTGGCACTCTGATTGCCCCAGGCCTTCTCGATGTGCTTGGTGAGAAAGGTCTGGATGCTGTCCTCAGGCGCCAGTTCCTCGTCAGAATATACGGTGACGCCGGAATTGAAATCGAGGATATGCAGGATAGCATGGTTGATTACGATATTCATGTGTAGTGAACCTCATCTTTTTCTGCGATGGCGCGGCGGCGAATCTCCTGCAGGCGCGGTACGAGCTTTTCGTGCAGCAATCGCTCCAGCTCCGGGAGTTCATGCGAATCAAAATCGTAGGTAACATCAGGGATATTCCAGATGCGCGCCTCGGCGAAAAATTCGTCGCGGAAGATATTGTAGTAGGCCGTGAAGCTACTGGCATAGGTAAAATCAACGTAATCGATGATGATATAGGAGCCATTCGTGATCTTGGCAGGCTTGTCCGGCCGTACAAAGAGCTGAAAGCCTTCCAGTTCCTGCGGCAGCCTTTGCGCGACATCCCAGGTCATGATTTCCTTGTCGCGTACGATGCTGCAGATGCTTTCAGGATTGAATTCCGCCATGTCTGCCAGCGTCCGCTCCAACTCCTTGCGCAGCTGCTGCTCGAAAACTTCCAGCTTGCTCGTAATGTATTCGATGCGGCAGAAGGTGATGAGCCCGTAGCTCACGCGTAGCTTGTACTCATGCGTCTCTTCATGAAAATAGGCTACGGCCTTCTTGTGAAGGGCTTTATTTTCATAGGTAAAGAGATCGTACATATCGTCGTGGATATGTACTTCGCGGTCGAGCTGAAAACCGTGACAGTCTGCAGGCAGTTCCTGAGGATAGTTCCAGTCCTTGGTCTCCTCCTGCACCTTTGCGATGGTCTCGTCTTTCAAGTCACTTCACCTCCTGCTGCATACAGACACAACACCTTATTTTACACCTCCCAAGGCCTCGCTGACAAGAGATAGACAGCGAAAATACCTGCTTATAGGCTGAGCTGATATACCATAAAGTTTTTTTACTAGGCAAAATCCTGCATCCGTGGCATAATGGGGATAGCAGGATGTGAGGAATCTCACAAAGAAAGGAAGATTTATCTATGGATCCGACAATTTTCAGCAATTTTATCGTTGCCGTGGGCGCGGTGGTGCCCATCTTTATCCTGATTTCCATTGGCTTGTTCATCAAGAAAATGCAATTCCTGACGCCGACAGAGCTCAACCATGTGAACCGCATGGTCTTCCGCGTGTTCTTTGCTATCATGATGTTCTACAACATTTACCATGCAGACTTTTCCATCCCAATCAGTCCCACGTTGCTGATCTTTGCCGGCGCAGGCGTCATCGCGATGTGTGTGCTGTTCACAGGGCTGGTCATGCTCATCGAGCCATCGAATAAGCGGCGCGGTGCCATGTCTCAGGCCATTTGGCGCAGCAACTTCGTGCTGCTGGGCATCCCGGTCGTCGGTAACATCTTTGGCGATGACAACGTACTCGTGCCGACCGTACTGATTTCCGTCGTCATTCCGATCTATAATGTACTCGCAGTATTCATTCTGGAGACGTTCCGCGGTGGCAAGTTCAAACTCTGGCCTATTCTGCGCGGCGTACTCACGAATCCAATGATCGACGGCCTCATTGTTGGCTTCATCTTTCAGGGGCTGGGGATCAAGCTGCCCGCGCCGGTTGTGAAGCCGCTGGCACAGATTGCCGCTCTCACCTCTCCTATCGCGTTGATTGTTCTCGGTGCATCCTTTACCGTAAGTTCGCTCGTCGCCGAGAAAAAACAGCTTATCTTCTGTGTGGTCAGCCGCCTGATCCTTGTGCCGGCCATCATGCTGACAGCTGCCGCATTCTGTGGTTTCCGTGGCATTGAGTTTGTTTCCCTCATCGCGGTCTTTGCGACGCCCTGCGCCGTGGCCAGCTATGCCATGGCCCAGCAAATGGGCAGCGACGGCCCGCTCGCCGGCAACTGCGTCATCATCACCTCTGCCCTTTCCTGCATAACCATCTTTGGCTGGATATTTGCGTCAAAGATGCTGGGGATGTTCTAAAGCCCGGTCTGTGATATAATAGAAAAGACTTACGTGAAGCACCATGAGCTCGTGAGCTGATGGTGCTTTGTTTTATGAAAGGAAAATACTATGAGCATGAAACTCGCCTTCAGCGATTTCGACGGCACGCTCTGCATCGATGGGGTCGTGCCCGAGGAAAATCTGCAGGCCATCAAGGCCTGGCAAGCGGCTGGCAATAAATTTGGCATCGCCACGGGGCGCGGCTATCGCGCTATCCTGCCAGAGATTGAGCGCCACCACATCCCCGTTGATTTCATGGTCTGCACGAATGGCTCCTCTGTTTATGATGCCCAGGGAAAGCTGCTGCAGGCCCAAACGATACCTCAGGCGACGGTAACGGCCTTACTGCAGTCGCAACATGTCACGGACTATACGGGTGGCCTGCTCTTCTTCACGACGACGCAGGCCTGCATGTATAATGGGGCGCAGATGCTGCCGCCAGAGCTTTTCCGTGCATTAGGCAGCGTGGCCGAAGCCACCGAACTGCCCGATATGCTGCAGGTTGGCATGGAATTCCCGGATCAGGAACAAACCCTGGCGGCATTCGCGGCGCTGGATGCGGACTTTCCCAAGACGTTTGCGGGGAATATTAACCGCCGTTTTCTCGATATTAATATTTACGGTACGGCTAAAGATCAGGGTATCCTGGCCCTCGCACGGCGGCTTCAGGTGCCCGAGCAGGATATCTGGGCCATCGGCGACGACCGCAATGATCTGCCCATGCTGCGTCGTTTCGGCTCGCACGGCTGTTGCGTCGCCCGTGCGAAGGAATATATGCATGAAGCAGCGGGGTGCGTCTACGATAGCGTGGGCGCAATGCTGTACGACAATCTGTAATTTCAAGTACAAAAAAAGCGTGTCACCAGCACAAAGCTGACGACACGTCTTTTATTTATTATTGTAAAACCTAGCCAAAGCTTAAAGCGACAGAATCGCCTTGCGCAGGGCAGCCTTGCGTTCTTCCTGCGTCCGCATCCGGTACATCCGGTAAGCGACGATAAAAGATGCGGGCATCTCGTCGGCATATTCATAGGTCAGGTCCGGCATCTCCAGCACATCTTCCATCAAGGCCAGGGCGAACATGCAATGCTTCAGCGTATCATCATCCCGTTCCATTTCCTGGTCGATGGCCCTCCGGCAGGCCTGCACCGCCCCCAGACTGAAACCATCCTGATTGAAACGACAATCTTTCTCTAAATCGTCCAGCGTCGTGTAAACCGTCAGTTCCAAATCTTCCGTCAACTGTGCCACTTCTTCGTGACGCAGCTCCTGCATCTGCTGATTCATGATTCACCGCCCTTCCCTTCGGTTTTACGCTGCACCTTGTATGCAAGCGTGTAACGTTCTTTTTTCAGTAAGACGATTATAGCACGTCTGTCACGAAAAAGGAACGAAAACGGTGAAAAAATTACCAGATGACAACGGATTATTTCAGAAATGTAACTCAAAATCCTGACAGATGCGTTCCAACTGCTCACGGCCGCGCAGCGCCTTCAGCCAACGCTCTGGTATACTCTGCTGGCCATACAAAAGTGCCGCCAGGCTGCCCGTCACGGCACCGAGCGTATTGGTGTTGTTGCCCAGATTGACTGCCGTCATGACCGCTGTGGCAAAGTTCTTCGTATGCAAAAGCGTCCAGATGACTGCCTCCAGCACATGCACGACATAGCCGTCACTCTCAATCTTTTCGCTGGACATCTGCACGAGCTGTTCCGGCTCGTTGAGATGCTCCAGCACGGTGCTCAGGCAATCCGTATAGTTAGGCAGGAAACGGTAGAAATCCCGCGTCGTCGCCAAGGCGCTTTTCAATGCTTCCATAAAAGATGTGCCATGACAGAGTTCCACGCTGAGTAGCACGTACAAGCCGCAGACGATATGGCTGATGGGATGAGCGTTCGTGATGCTGGCCATATCGTGGATGATCTGCATATCGGAAGTTTCGAGGTCGTTGCCGTGCCGCGCATAGAGATAGAGGATGACCGGATCCATGCGCACAAGGGCACCGCAACCATTCGAGGTACTGCTCGCGTTGCCGCAGAGCTGCGGCGGCGTGCCTTCACGGAACTTCAAGATAGCGTGCCGCGTGTGATGGCCGATATCGAAGAACTCACCATCTGGCGTATACTTGCCATGGCTCAGATAGGCATCGAATTTCTCCATGATCGCATGGTAGTCAACATAGCCCGCACCAGCCATGGCATCCATGCAGGCCAATGGCAGGCTGGTCACATTTGACCAGGATCCCTGCGGAACAGGCAATGTACCAAATCCCAGCATATCCTTGATCGGATGCTGGGCGAGTTTCTCCCGCGGCCAGAATTCTACGGGCACTCCGAGGGCATCCCCCACTGCATGCCCCAAAATCACCGTTTTTACCAGTCTTGCTTCCATACCCTGACCTCGCCCCTCGTTATCTTTTTACCTTTTTCTAATCTCTTATTTCGACAGGAAAGAGAAAAATCCTTTTATTTTAACAAATTTTGTAACAAATTTTCTTTCTTATCGGGACAAAGGAACATGAATTTGTTAAAATAAGGAGGAGATTATACCATAAAAGGAGCCCCACGCGTATGAAAACGCTATGTCTGGAACCACAATACGTCACAGAGCCTGAGCCTGACGCACACTTCAGGTCTTATGCCGTCAATGATATTTACGAAAGAGCACTCGTGCTCCTCACGCCAGCAGCTGTTGGTCAGGTTATCCTGCCTGATCAGCCACTGCACCTTACCTCGCACCTCGTGGAGGAGGAGTCGGTTAAGCCGTGGCTGCAACCTGGTGCCGAGCTCGCCCCTGAGCGCGGCTATATGCTCGATATCCAGCGCGCCGGCATCATCCTGCTGCGGCAGCGCGGCTATGGTCTCAACCAACGCCTGATCATGTTGGGGCTTTTCCTGGAGGATGCCGTGGACTACGTCGCCACAGAGCGTGGCCACCAGCTGGGGGCACTCATCAAGAGCTACAACTCACCGACGTTCAAGGTGCGTTTTGACGAGGCCATGCGAGCCATCGCCTTCGATGCCTGTGCCTACACCGGCTATCTCGGCACGCTGCTGCAACGCCTGGAACGACAGGGCCTGTTGCAGGATAAAGCGACGCTGGCTGATTATTATGATTTAATCCGGCAGATTTTTGGCATAGGCGAAACACAGGAGGCACAGCAGACGCAACGCACCTACCGGGAATGCCGTAAGGCCATGCAGGAACATGTCGGGCAACGTTGCCCTTATCTGCTTGAAAACTACCTTATCTACACCTTTTTCAGTCACTTCTACCCCTGCTCTCTGGCTGGTGGCATGGTACATAACTACTGGACGATGGTGACAATCTATAAGCTCTGCGAGCTCAGTCTGCTGGTTCTGTCGGCCGTGCGACGCGATCAGCTGCGCCTGCACGATATCTATGACCTGTTCGCCTATTGGGAGCGCCGTATGATGCAGTCGGAATTTCTACCCCTCGTCGAGCATTATGTCAGCAAAAGAGAGAATCAGTCGTTGGAACTCTTCAACGCACTTTACGATTTAGCCCCGTCCTAAAATATAAAGCCTTAATATACAGCAAAAGCAGCCCGCGCGGGCTGCTCTTTTGCTGTATACGATATACTGACGTCCATTTTTTACTGACGATGCTCTTGCAGAACGGCTTTGTGGCTCAGGTTGATACGGCCTTTGTCGTCGATTTCCACGACCTTGACTTCCAGCTGATCGCCAATAGCCACAACGTCCTCCACCTTTTCCACGCGATGGTTCGCGAGCTGGGAAATATGGCAGAGCCCCTCCTTGTTCGGCAGGATTTTCACGAAGGCGCCGAATTTCATCAAGCGCGTCACGACGCCCGTGTAGATTTGTCCCACCTCGACGTCGCGCGTAATATCCTCGATCATCTTTTTGGCCTTGGCCATACCCTCGGCATCCGTAGAGGCGATGTAGACGCTGCCGTCCTCTTCAATGTCGATTTCGCAGCCCGTGGCGTCGATGATGCCATGGATGACCTTGCCACCTGTGCCGATGACGTCGTGAATCTTATCCACAGGAATCTGGATGGTCTCGATGCGCGGCGCATACGGGCTGAGCTCCTCGCGTGGAGCGGCGATGCATGCGAGCATTTTGCCGAGGATAAAGGCACGACCACGCTTGGCCTGCGCCAGTGCTGCAGCGAGGATATCGCGCGTGATACCACTGATCTTGATGTCCATCTGGATAGCTGTGACGCCGCGTTCCGTGCCTGCAACTTTGAAGTCCATGTCACCGAGCGCATCCTCCATGCCCTGAATATCCGTGAGAATCGTATAATCCTCGCCGTCCTTCACCAGGCCCATGGCGATGCCTGAGACGGGGCGCTTGATGGGCACGCCGGCATCCATCAGCGAAAGCGTGCTGCCGCAGACGGAGGCCTGAGAGCTGGAGCCATTGGACTCCAGCACCTCGGAGACGAGGCGGATCGTATAGGGGAATTCCTCCGTGGTCGGGATGACCGGCAGGAGTGCGCGCTCCGCCAGTGCTCCGTGGCCGATTTCCCGGCGGCCCGGGCTGCGCATGGGCCTGGCTTCACCGACGCAGTAGCCGGGGAAATTGTAATGGTGAATATAGTGCTTCTTTTGCTCTGGGCCAAGGCCATCGATAATCTGCTCATCCGAGAGCGGGCCGAGCGTCGTCACGGTCAGTACCTGCGTCTGGCCACGAGTGAACAGGCCGGAACCATGCGTGCGCGGCAGCAGGCCCACCTCGCAGGAAATCGGCCGTACTTCGTCGATGGCGCGACCATCCGGGCGGATTTTCTCCTTCGTAATCATATGGCGCACGACTTCCTTCTCGATATCGTGCAGCGCAATCTCGATCTCCGCCTGTTGCTCGGGATAGTCGGTGAGAAAATGCTCCACGGTATCCGCCTTGACCGCCGCGATATGGGCATCGCGGTCAAGCTTGTCCGGGTTGCGAGTGGCCTCATCGAGACGTGCCGCAGCATAATCGTGAATCGCGATGCGAAGTTCCTCCGGCACGAGGAAGAGCTTGGGCTCTGTCTTTTCCTTGCCGCAAGCTGCCTGAATTTCCTTTTGAAATGCTACCAGCTTTTTAATTGCCGCATGGCCGAACATGATGGCATCGAGAATCACGTCCTCGGGCAGCTCACTGGCACCGGCCTCGACCATCATCACGGCATCCTGCGAGCCTGCAACGGTCAGATTCAGCGTGGAGACCTTGCGCTGCTCCTCCGTCGGGTTAATGACAAATTCGTCGTCGACGCGGCCTACACGCACACCTGCAATCGGGCCCATAAACGGAATATCCGAGATAGTCAGTGCCGCAGAGGCGCCGAGCATGCCCAGCAGTTCTGGTGCGTTATCCGGCTCCACGGAGAGCACGGTTGCGACGATCTGTACGTCGTTGCGGAACCCTTTCGGGAACAGCGGACGGATCGGGCGGTCGATGAGGCGCGCACAGAGGATAGCATCACTGGAAGGACGTCCTTCGCGCTTGATGAAGCCGCCTGGAATCTTGCCTGCTGCGTACATCTTTTCCTCGTAATCGACGGTCAGCGGGAAGAAATCCACTCCCTCCCGTGGCTCCTTGGAGGCCGTTGCCGTCACCAGCACCACTGTGTCACCATAGCGCACCAATACGGCCCCGTTGGCCTGTTTTGCCATCTTGCCCTGCTCGATGACCAGTTTGCGGCCACCCAGTTCCATCTCAAATGTCTGCATTGTCCTGCCTCCAGACACGTCTCCCGACGTCACTTATCCTTATTTTACACTTACTCTTTAGCTCTTCCACGCAAAGCGTAAAAACCCTTTTTTAAACAATAAAAAACATAAAAAAGACTGCTGCTGAGCCTTTACAGCCCTGCAGCAGTCTCCATCTGGCAAAACAGTTTTTAGCGCTCAACCGTGGAACGGATGCCCAGTTTCGCGATGATGGCGCGATAACGCTCGATATCAGCCTTGTAGAGGTAGCTGAGCAGACGACGGCGATGACCAACCATCTTCAGCAGGCCACGACGGGAATGATGATCCTTCTTGTGCTGCTTGAGATGCTCGGTGAGGTAGTCGATACGCGCGGACAGTACAGCGATCTGTACCTCTGGCGAACCCGTGTCACCCTCGTGTACGGCATACTTCTTGATGATTTCCTGTTTTGCTTCCTGAGTCAGCATTACTGAATCCTCCTATAATGTAAAATACTTCGCTAACAGCTAAGCCAGCGTCGGAGTGCTTCGCTGTCTGAGCTGCAGCCCGCGTCTCATATGAGACCTCTGATATTCTACCATATCGCTACGAGGCATGCAAGGGGCAATCAGTACATTCCATCATTTCGTGCGGAATCTCCCCACGTTTTCCTTCAGTGCATCTGAGTAATGCGAAAGTTCGCTGCTCGAAGCGGCACACTCCTCGGATACAGCCGAATTGTCGGTCACGACAGACAAGATATTTTGTGAGAGACTGCCGACCTGGGCGAGACGCTCCTGCTGCTGGTGGCTTTGTTCCTGCAACTGGTCGATGACTTCACGCACTTTTTTCGTGTTGCCATTGATCGTATTCATAGAAGCGACTGCGGTATCGACAACCTGAATCCCGCTTTCAATCGCAGACAAAGCCTTCCCGATGAGATCCCCAATCTCCTGCGTATTCTTCGCTGACTCATCAGAGAGCTTGCGCACTTCATCGGCAACAACGGCAAAGCCGCGGCCCGCTTCGCCAGCGCGAGCGGCTTCAATGGATGCATTGAGTGCCAGGAGCGACGTCTGGCTGGTGATTTCATCCAGCGTGCCCAAAATCCCCCGAATCTCCTCCGATGCTTTGCTGATATCCTGCATGGCACCAACAGCGCGCTGCACTTCCTGCTGGCTGGCTGCGACACTTTCACGTGTATGGCGCGCGGCTTCCTTGGCATTCGCCACGTAATTATCTACGGTTGCATTCAGGTCGATCACATTGCTGATATGCGTCTGCAGGTCCTGTACACTCTCATTCTGGGAGACTGCGCCCTCTGCCAGGCTCTGCGATACCTTGGAAACCTCACCGGAACTCACGGCCACCTCATCGGCCATCTTGCCGATGGATTCCATCGCCTCGCACATGGTTTGACGAATATGTGCCAGGTTGTCCTGAATGGGCTTAAAATCGCCGACATAGTTCGTACTGGTAGCCGTGACCAGATCCCCATTTGCCATGAGGGAAAGATTTTGATCGATATCCTGTACATAGGACTGCAGAGACTTGCTCATGGAGCGGAGAAGATCATAGACGGCCCCAATCTCGTCCTGGTGCGCATAGTCGAATCGCTGGGACAGGTTGCCCTGCACCATGCTGTTCACATTGCCCTCCAACGCCTCCAGAGGCTCGACGACACGATCGAGGAATGTCTGGTAGATACCACGACGCAGCATAAGCAGCACGATGACGACAAATCCAGCTAACAGAATATAGAGGATAACAGCCATGACGTCGACCATGACCTGCGCCGCATCGACCATGGCGTTGGTCTTGGCGAAATATGTCTCACTGACTTCCAGCAGCGGCGCGGCGTTCTTATCCTGCTTGTACTGCTCAATGGCAGGTTTCACGGACTGTTGCCAGTATTGCTCACAGGCATCGCGTTCGCCAGGGAAACTACCCAAATGCATACGGCCACCGATAGACTTGAGCTTGCCCTCAACAGCCGCGACAGTCTTGGACTCATCGGCTCCCGCCAGGACCTGTTTCACGACACGCTGGCTGCCGCCACGCACAATGCCAGCATCATTTACGACACCGGTATAGCTTGTGAAGAGATACAGGCTGCCCGCCACGACGAACACGACAGCAACAATAATCGCAGATACTTTTCCCAGCCGCATTTTAAAAAGTTGGGCTATCGTCTCCGATCCATTCATTTTTATTCCCCCCCTGAGTTCCTATCCACAAAATTCCATATATCCCCCAATTTCCTTATTATATTTATTCTCTTCATTTCCGCATTTTCCTTCCTCTGTTTAGTACGTTTTTTCTACGGTTTGGGCGTACGTTGCGTTTCCTATTGTCTTTCGATAGAATAGAGACAGCATGGTACGCCTATAGGGAATTTCTGCGTACCATGTCATTTAGGAGGTAGATGATTTATGAAATTATCCCACACAAGACGCATTTGCCTGATCGTATTTCTCGGCATTATGTCAGCGATGGCACCGCTCGCGACGGATATGTACCTGCCGTCCCTGCCTACCGTTCAGTCCGATCTCGGCATCAGTGCTTCCCTTACGCAATTGACGCTCACCATGACGTTGATTGGTATGGCTCTTGGACAGATTTTCTCTGGGCCGATCAGTGACATGTGCGGACGCAAAACGCCCATGCTCGTCGGCATGATTGTATTCACAGCGGCTTCAGCAGGCTGTGCCTTCGTGACGAATATCGGGCTCTTCCTCGTCCTGCGTTTTATTCAAGGCTTCGCAGGAGCAAGCGGCATCGTCATTTCCCGAGCCATTGCCCGCGACGTCTGCGAAGGACCGGAACTCACGCGTTTCTATGCCATTTTGATGATGGTCAACGGCCTCGCGCCGATCCTCGCACCTGTTATTGGTGGGCAGCTATTGCTTTTCACCAGTTGGCGCGGCGTTTTTATCCTGCTCATCATCGTGGGAATCGTACAAGCAGTGTCGACCTGCATATATCGCGAGACGTTGCCAAAGGAGGATCGTATCCACGGCGTTATCGATTCGTACAGTAAATACCCCAAACTTTTGCACGACCGCTATTTCCTCGGCCATTGTCTCTTACAGAGTTTTATCTTTGGTGCATTTTTCTCATATCTTGGCGGCTCAGCATTTCTTTTTCAAAATGTCTATCACGTTTCCCCGCAGGCATTCAGCTTGATCTTTGCTGCGATCGGTACTGGTCTCATGCTAATTGGCGCCTTACCTGCCCGGCTTGCCGGTTGTGTGCCGGATATCATCATGCTGAAATACAGCGTGATCATCCCGCTTTTGGGCAGCGTGCTGTTGCTCGCGGGATTCATGCTGCAAGCATCGATCTGGTACACGTTCGTGATCTTATTTATCACGATTGTTCCGCTTTCTGTACTCGGTGCATCCAGTTTCTCACTCGCACTTTCCCGTCAAGGGAAAAACGCGGGATCGGCCTCGGCTCTTATCGGTTTCTTTTCCATGATTCTCGGCGGCTGCCTCATGCCGCTCGTCGGTATCGCAGGTAGCGACACAGCCCTGCCGCTCGGCGGTATTATGCTGTGCTGCTATATCCTTGCGCTGATTGTGTTCCACACGCTGATTGCCCCCGACCATCAGGCAGAGTTACATCCACAGACAAAATAACGCAACAACGCGTATAATCGTAAACAAAAAGCCGTCTGCTTCGCACAAAGGAAGCAGGCGGCCTTCTTTTATCAGCTGCCTTGTATTTTGTATAGCATCATGGGCGGTTCATATAAGCCATCCACGATTATATGATTTTGTACCGTAAAGGATGGTTTTAGTTAGAGCCCGGCCTCTTTACGCAACACGTCAGCCTTGTCCGTATGCTCCCACGGCAGATCGACATCGGTACGGCCAAAGTGACCATATGCCGCCGTCTGACGATAGATCGGGCGGCGCAAGTCGAGCATCTTGATGATGCCTGCCGGGCGCAGATCGAAATACTTCTTGACGAGCTCTTCGATTTTTTCTTCTGCTACTTTGTTCGTGCCGAACGTATCGACCATGACGGAGACCGGATGCGCTACGCCGATCGCATAGGCAAGCTGGATTTCACAACGGTCAGCCAGCCCGGCTGCCACGATGTTCTTGGCCACATAACGGGCGGCGTAGGCCGCGCTGCGGTCCACCTTCGTGGGATCCTTGCCGGAGAAAGCGCCGCCGCCATGACGAGCCCAGCCACCATACGTATCGACGATGATCTTGCGGCCCGTGAGGCCGGAGTCGCCCTGCGGACCGCCGACGACGAACTTGCCCGTCGGGTTGACGAAGATCTTCGTGGCGTCGCTCAGCAGTTCCGCCGGCACGACCGGCCTGATGACCTGATCGATAAGGTCTTTGCGAATCTCTGCGAGCGTCACATCCGGATCATGCTGCGTCGAGATGACGATGGCATCGACGGCCACGGCTTTGCCGTCCTCATAGGCAATCGTGACCTGCGTCTTGCCGTCCGGGCGCAGATACGGCAGCGTACCGTTCTTGCGCACCTCGGCGAGGCGGCGGGAGAGCTTGTGCGCGAGGGAAATGGAGAGCGGCATATACTCCTCGGTCTCGTTTGTCGCATAGCCGAACATCATGCCCTGATCACCAGCACCGATCGCATCCTCGACGTCCATGTCGCCCTCACGGGCTTCCAGCGCCTCGTTGACGCCCTGTGCGATATCAGGGGACTGTTCGTCTAGAGATACGAGAATACCTACCGTATCCGCGTCGAAGCCATAATCCGCGCGCGTATAGCCAATCTCGCGAATCGT
>DEDT01000020.1:19688-19921 GCA_002350105.1 Selenomonadaceae bacterium UBA2897
TTATCCGGATGGCCCTCGGTCACGGATTCCGACGTGAACAGCATACGTTTCTTGCTCATGAATGAAACCTCCTTACATCACATAAGCCTCATCACAAGAAACTTCCCCAAAGAAAAATCCCTGCCTATAAGGCAGGGACAAAAACTCGTTTCTCCCTTCATCTTATAGGCCGTAACCTAAAGGAATTGGCACCGTTTTGCTCACGCAAGGGTTGCCGCAGTTTCATCGGGCCA
>DEDT01000013.1:0-2641 GCA_002350105.1 Selenomonadaceae bacterium UBA2897
GAAAAAACAGCTCACGCCCGCCGGGCAGCTCGCCAAAGCGCAGGTGCCCCCAGAAGAGCAGCCCTATGCACTGCCAAAAGGCTGGAAATGGGTACGGCTGGGCGGCATAGCAGAATTGTCGAAAGAGAAGTGCGATACATTTCAGGTAGATGATAAATATGTCGGCTTGGAGCATATGGAAAAGAATGGCGGTGCGATAGATTTTGGCTCTGCCGAGGGGATATTGAGCACCAAAAGTGTCTTTCACGTTGGCGATGTCCTTTATGGCAAGTTGCGCCCATATCTGAATAAACATGGCATTGCAGATTTTGATGGAGTCTGCTCGACGGATGTATTGGTTTTCAAGACAAGCACTTTTGCAGATAAGCGTTGGCTCAATTGGTCGTTTGACCGGCTGGATTTTATACGTTATGCTGTGGAAAACTCTAAAGGCGTTAATCTGCCGCGCGTTTCCGCAAAAGAAGTATTGCAAGCGAGAGTGCCTCTGCCACCAATGGAGGAGCAGCAGCGCATCGTGCAACGCATCGAATCCCTGTTTGCCAAACTGGACGCCGCCGAAGTCCGCCTGAACGCCGTCGCCGCCACCTTTGCTCCACGCAAGGCTGTTCTGTTGCGTTCTGCTATTCATGGTAAGTTAACTACGTTGCAAGACGTGTGCAAGAGCATTTTCGATGGCGATCATATGCCACCGCCCAAGGTAGAAGAGGGCGTACCTTTTTTGGTAATTGCCAATGTCCATACAGGCAAGCTGGATTTTTCACAGACGCGTTATGTACCGCAATCGTACTATGACAAACTAAGTACCACACGTAAGCCGGAAAAGGGCGATGTACTATACACTTTGGTCGGTTCCTATGGCATCCCTGTGTTGGTCGATACCGATCAGGCTTTTTGTTTTCAGCGTCATATGGGATTGCTTAAGCCAGATCATAGCAAAGTAGAAACTAAATATTTATGGTACGCTTTGCAACTGCAAAATGTTTTTCAGCAGGCAACCGCTATTGCTAAGGGCACGGCACAACTGACTGTGCCCATAAAAGGTTTTAGGCAACTGCATATCCCACTCCCGCCCCTTCCCGAGCAGCGCGCCATCGTGGCGCAGCTCGACCGCCTGCTGGCCCGCGAACACCAGGCCGCCGTCGCCGTGACCCGCGCCCGCACCGAACTCCGTCGCCTCCGCGCCGCCATCCTCGCCCGCGCCTTCCGTGGGGAACTGTGAGTCACTTACTGAACGGATAAAGGACTTTAACTGCATGCGAAGAAATAGTATAATTAGTATAGAGATTGATGAAGTGACACCGTGCCTTCGCCGCTTGTCGGATGGTGCCATTTTGCAAACGAAATCCTATAAACTCAATAGATTGCCAGAGCATGTGGATTTTTCGCAATGGGAGTTTGATTGGCCTGAACTTTTTTCTGACGGTTATGCCATATACACGATTAAAGCGGAAGGGGATTATCGGATGCAGGGCCTTATCGCTTTGCAAGATGAACCGCAGAATTCTTTGATCAGACTTCAGAATGTAGAGTCGGCACCTTTTAACAACAGGCACAATCGAAAGGTTGAAGGTCAGGAATACGCAGGTGTAGGAGCACATTTATTTGCGTTGTCCTGCCTCATTAGTTTTCAAAAGGGGTACGGTGGGTATGTGTCAATGATGGCAAAGACACAGCTTGAAAAGTATTACCAGGATAAGCTGGGGGCAAAACGGATTGGCAGCAGTTCGCTGATGTATATTGATGAGGTTGCTGCTAGAAAGTTGCTGGTGATGTATTATGGAAAAGATTTACACGGAAGACATTGAAACACTGGAGGATTTGCTGGATATTCCTATCAGTACGCCAAAGGACAGTAAAAATTATCGCATAAGGGACGTCATTGCATATTGCGAGGCAAAGGGTATTTCAACGGAAGATATTACAGATGAAGAGCTAAAAAAATTTGAAATAGCCAGCTAAGAGCCATCATCCATGTCTCAAATGCCATGTGTAGGAGCCTATCGAGAACGAGGATTGAGTTTTTTGTCACATAGCAGGGAAAAAGAAAAATGAGCAGGACGTTGGCAGATGGGCTCCCTATTCTTGAGCCGGAATGAAATATGGCAAAGCATGATGGATTGTGATAAGATAGTCATGACTCGTATAGTCGTGACTATCTTATTTTTATAGAGAGGGCGTGCGGCATGTTTATTGGACGTGAGCGGGAGATGGCGGAGCTGGAGCGACGGTATCGGCAGGCGGGGTTTGGTTTTCCTGTTATTTACGGGCGGCGGCGCGTGGGGAAGACGCGCTTGCTGCAGGAGTTTATCAAGGGGAAGCGTGCCGTCTACTTTATGGCGACAGAGCAGGGCGAGCGGGAGCAGCGCCATGCTTTTTCCATGGCCTTGCGGGAGCAGCTTCCTGAGACCCAGCTGGCGGGAGATTTTGCCAGCTGGGATGATTTGTTCCGCTATGTGACGGAGCTGGCCAGGACGCAGCGTTTGGTATTGGTCATCGATGAGTTTCCTTATCTGGCGAAGGCCGTGACGGGCATAGCTTCGCTGCTGCAGAAATATATCGATCACGTATGGCAGGATACGCAACTTTTCCTGATTCTATGTGGCTCGTCCATGAGTTTCATGGAGCGTCAGGTGCTGGGCTA
>DEDT01000013.1:2901-36674 GCA_002350105.1 Selenomonadaceae bacterium UBA2897
TCTATAACTCCATCCTGACGGCAGTGGCGCACGGTGCCAGCCGCCAGAACGACATCGCCACGGCAGTGGGACGCACAGGCTCGCAGATTACGTTCTACCTGAACAACCTGCAGTCGCTGGAGCTGCTCACGCGGCAGGTGCCTGTGGAAAGCAAAAACAGCCGCAAGGCCATCTATGTAATTGCGGATAATCTCTACCGCTTTTGGTATCGTTTTATGCCGGAGTGTGCGACGCTCATCGCCATGGGTATGGGGGAGCGGGCCTGGCAGGCGCGCATCGCTCCTCAGCTATCGGAGTATTTTGGCCATGTTTTCGAGGATATCGCCATGCAGTACGTACAGGCGCAGGTACGTCAGGGGACGATTCCCGAGCTCTATACGACGTATGGCCATTGGTGGGGCAATAACCCCAGGCAGAAACGGGAGGAGGAGATTGACCTCGTCTGCACGAATGAAACGGATATCCTCTGCGGCGAATGCAAATGGCGCAACGAGCCCGTGGGCTTGTCCGTGCTGACAACGCTGCAGGAACGTGCCGCCCTGATTCAGCGCCAGCGCAGGCTGCACCTGATGCTCTTTGCTAAATCCTCCTTTACGCTGGAATTGCAACAGGCAGCAGCGGAGAAAGAGATTCAGCTGGTCACGCTGCGGGATTTGCTGGCTTTGTGCTGAGACAGGATAAATTGGCAGGATTTCGGCGGAGAACGGCGAAGTACCTCAGTAAATGAAACGGGGGCGGGCAAAATGTGTATCAGAATGTGTATGCTCTATGTACTGGTTGCCGTGCTTTGGCTGTTGCCATCGTTGGCGGGGGCGGCTGCGGCGACGGCTCAGACGGGACAGGCTGCGGCTGTTCAGACGAGCGCGGTGACGGCAAACGCTCAGGCGGAAGAGGCCGGGGGACAGCAACCGTTGCGCGTGGCGCGGGTGCCGCTGGTCGTGAGTCCTGGCTGCTGGATGGTGCCGGAGGAGCGCGTGCAGGCGGATTTGGAAACGCAGATTGATCACGCCATGCATGTACCGCTTAATGGTGTCCTGCATTATGTGGACAATCTGCCGGAGGAGCAGTGCGAGCAGGCTTTGGCCGATGCCTATGCGGCACTCGGCCGCCGGGCACATCTGAAGCAGGTCGTGCGTCACATGGGGGAGCAGCTGCCGGCAGACCTCGTGGTGGTGCCCATGCTCACGGGCTATGAGCAGTATGTGACCTATGGCGGCTGGAACTGGGATCGCGGCCCCATTCTGCACAGCTATGCCGCTGTGGTCATCGGCATCTACGATCACCGCACGGATGAAGCTTTTGTCAAAACTGCTTCGCGGATGTTTCACGATGAGTACAGCAGCACAGGCGATGTTGCCACGCTGGCCCATGAGTCTATGCAGCAGGTGATACAGGAAACAAATCTATACCAGCGCGTCCACCGGAATGACCGCAGCCAGGCACAGGCCGATTAGGCAGGAGCCGGCACCTGCCTTTCTGGCTCTCTTTTATTCCCGATGACGTAAGAGGCCCTTCAGGTTTGTGCACCTGAAGGGCTCTTTGGCGTTTGGGAAAGCGGCAGGCTTTTGCAGGATGGCTTTACGCTGGACGGATTTATTGATATAATAGATAGGCTATAGATAGCGGCAATAAGCCGTAACAAGAAGCAGTGTTGGCCAAAGAAGACCGGCACGGCTGTTAATGCTTTTGAGTCAGGATCGATTTTTAGGATGAAACGCAGAGATTTTCTGAAGAATATATTCGTGCTGGGCACGGGGCTGGCCCTCGCACCGGAGCTGGCGGCCGGGAAGCTGGCGGAGGCGGCCTGGCAGACGGGCGGTGAGCTGCCTGGCGTCGTCGTGCAGCCGACGTACCTGCATTTTCGCAGCCTCACGAATCGCACGCGTACCGATGCGATCGTCGTGCACCATATCGGCAATACGAATGCCGATGTCTCGGCGGCTACGGTGCATGAATGGCACCTCGCGAATGGCTGGGCGGGTATCGGCTACCACTACGTGATTCGCAAGGATGGCACGATTGAGCAGGGGAGGCCGCTGGGGACAGTGGGAGCGCACTGCTACGGCGAGAACTATCATACGGTGGGCGTCAACATCGTGGGCAATTTCGAGATTGCCGAGCCGGAGCCCGCGCAGATGGCCTCAGCGGCGCGCCTCTTAGCGGCGATTTGCCGCTTCTATGGTTTCGCGCCGGGTAGCGATACGATCTTTGGCCATCGTGATTTCAACGCCACGGCCTGCCCTGGGGAGAATCTCTATGTGCGTCTGCCGGAGCTGATCCGCATGACGCAGGCACAATATTAATCCATGACGACATCAGATTGTACCTTATTGTATTTTATGATGCGAATCGGATATACATCTGGGAAGGAGGGGCGTTGCCTATGCGTTACCGTTGGTTTGATACGGAAGAACATGAGGATGAATACGGCCAGCCGCTGAGCCGGGCGGCCCACGACCCGACGCTGCAGCCGCCACCGGCCGAGGGACTGACAAAGGGCGGTGCGACGGGCTGCGTGCTGGCCGCGGGCATCCTGCTCTACGGCCTCGTCACCTGGGACACGCCGCTGAGCTTGTTCAGCCTATCCTTTCTCATGTATATGCTGCGCCCGCTCGTGCGTCAGCATGGCGGCGCGTATGGTGAATCCCTCAGCCATGCCATGTACGGTTTCAGCCTCGCGGCGGGCTGCGGTGCGTTGCTGCTCGCTTACCTGTGATCCCTTGCGGATTGCAGGTATTTTTTTATGCTTTTTCGTGTGATATTGTGCTATTTTTGCGCACTCTTTGCACATAAATGACAATAATACAGAAATTATCAAAAAATATTATTTTTTTCTTTTTTCAGCAGGAATTTTTCCTTGTATAGCGAATTCATGAGTATAGGGAAAACAAAACAAGGGTAATTCAAATGAAGTCAAATCACATCGTACCACGAAAACCCAAGGGGGATTTGTTATGAGAAAGACAGAGTGCCTCGCCATGATCCTGGCTGGCGGTCAGGGCAGCCGCCTGGGAGCATTGACGAAGAAAATCGCGAAGCCGGCCGTACCGTTTGGCGGCAAATATCGTATCATCGATTTTCCACTGAGCAACTGCGCGAATTCGGGCATTGACAAAGTCGGCGTACTGACGCAGTATCGTCCGCTGGAACTGCATAACTACCTGGCTTCCGGCAGTGCCTGGGATCTCGACAAGAAAGAGGGCGGCGTCTTTATCCTGCCGCCGTACGCACGCGAGAAGGGCGCGGATTGGTATCGTGGCACGGCTGATGCCATCTACCAGAACCTGAACTTCATCGACCTCGCCGATCCGGACTACGTGCTGATTCTCTCCGGCGACCACATCTACACGATGGATTATTCCTGGATGCTTGAGGCGCATAAGCGCAACAAGGCAGATGCAACGATCGGCGTCATCGAGGTGCCGTGGGATGAAGCACCGCGCTTCGGTATCATGAATACGGATAAGACGGGCCGCATCGAGGAGTTTGAGGAGAAACCAGCGAAGCCAAAGTCGAATCTGGCTTCCATGGGTATCTACATCTTCAGCAAGGACTTCCTCGAGAAGTATCTCATCGAGGATGCCAGGGATGAGACGTCGGCGCATGACTTCGGCAAGAACATCATCCCGAAGATGCTCGCGGACAAGGCGCGTCTCTTCTCCTATGCCTTCGAGGGCTACTGGAAGGATGTCGGCACGATCGAGAGCCTTTGGCAGGCCAATATGGATCTGCTGCAGGATAAGCCGCCCTTCGAGCTCGATGGTGACTGGCGTATCTATTCCTCGAACCCATCCATGCCACCTCACTATGTCGGTCCTGAGGCTCAGATCAAGAGCTCGATGATCAGCGAAGGCTCCATGATCCTCGGCACGGTCGAGAACTCGGTTATCTTCCCGGGCGTGCGCATCGGCAAGGGAGCTCATGTTATGAACTCCGTCATCATGCCGTCCACGGTCATCGCCGAGGGCGCCACGGTGGACTATGCGATTGTCGCGCAGAATTGCCGCATCGAGTCCGGTGCCCAGGTAGCCGGCGAGCCCGGTGCCATAACGGTTGTAGCCGAAGGCGAGACGGTAGCCGCAGAAGCAGGCAGCAAGCAGGCTGGCTGAGCCGCATGAGGATGGGAGTTGATAATCGTGAAAGATGTAATGGGTATCATTAACCTGCAGGAGGAGAGTAAGTTCATCCGTGAGCTGACGGAGGGGCGCAACGTGGAGTCCATCCCGTTCGCCGGCCGTTACCGGCTCATCGACTTTGCCCTCTCCAGCATGGTGAATTCCGGGATCAGCAATGTCGGCATCATGCTGCCGAACAATCCGCGTTCGGTACTCGATCATCTTCGTTCCGGCAAGGACTGGGATCTGGCCCGTCGTCATGAAGGCCTCTTCTATCTGCCGTCGGCAGAGGATGAGGATAACCCGGTGAAAGGCGACTTGAAGAATTTCTACCACAATCTGGATTTCTTCGAGCACCACGGCCAGCAGTACGTATTGCTCGCCAACGGCAGCTTTATCTACAACATGGACTTCAATGAGCTGTTGCGCTTCCACCAGAATACGGGTGCCGATGTCACGTTGGTCTATCACATGGTATCGGGTGAGCAGCAGGGTCGCAGTGTCGTCATTGAGACGGCGGAGAACGGCCTCGTCGAGGACCTGGCTATCCGCAACACCGTCTACGACGGCACGAAGGTCAGCATGGGCATCGTCCTCATGAGCAAGCGCCTGTTCACGGAGATTATCCGCGACAGCTACGAGCACGGCGGCCTGAGCTTCGAGCTCGATGCGCTCGTGCGCAAGGCGAAGGATTATACCATCTATGCCTACGAGCACGATGGCTATACCTCGCATGTAGACTCTACGTCGTCTTACTATCAGACCAGCATGGATGTCCTGCAGCCGGAGGTATGGGAAGAGCTCTTCATGGGTGAAAACTCCATCTATACAAAGGTCAAGGATGCAGTGCCGGTGCAGTACAAAGGCACGTCAGAGGTGAATAATTCCCTGCTGGCGAATGGCTGTGTCGTGCGTGGCAAGGTGAACAACAGCATCCTGTTCCGCGGCGTCAAGGTCGGCGAGGGTGCCACCATCAAGAACTCCATCATCATGGAGAAATGCGATATCCAGGATGGCGCGCTCATCGAGAACGTCATTTGCGATAAAAATGTCATCATCACGAAGGAGAAGTGGCTGAAGGGTGCGCCCAACTACCCGCTCATCGTGAAGAAAAATGTAGTCATCTGAGGAAGCATACCGCTTCCTTTATGGGGGCCGCTGCCCTGGCAGATACGCGATGTGGCGCTATGTCCGGGTCAGCGGCTTGTTCTGTAGTATCACTGAGGAGTGTGCAGACTATTGGTTAGGGAAAAGAAAGCGAGAAACGATAAGAGAACGGGCAAGACGACGGCCCAGAGCAAAGAGTTTGAGCAGTTCAAGGAGAAGCTCAAGAACCAGTTCGTCCAGACGGCACATATCATGTGGGGCCGCCAGGTGCACGAGCTGACGCCGAATGAGGTCTATCAGACCGTTGCGGCGGTGGCGAAGCAGTTCATCTCCGATAACTGGATCAAGACGAACAATGCCTATGCGGAGCGTCAGGAGAAGCAGATCTACTACTTCTCCATCGAGTTCCTCATGGGCCGTCTGCTCAAGAGCAACCTCATGAATCTCGGTATCGAGGAGGCCGTGCAGGAGGTACTGGAGGACTTCCACCTCTCCCTGTCGGATACGTTCAAGGAGGAGCCGGATGCCGGCCTCGGCAACGGCGGCCTCGGCCGTCTCGCAGCCTGCTTCATCGACTCCATGGCGGCGCATCGCCTGCCGGGCCATGGCTGCAGCATCCGTTATCAGTACGGCCTGTTCGAGCAGAAGATCATCAACGGTACGCAGGTCGAGATCCCGGATAACTGGCTGAAGAACGGCTTCGCATGGGAGTATCGCAAGCCGGATAAAGCCATCGACGTCAAATTCTACGGCAACGCCTACATGAAGAAGATGCCGGACGGCAGCCTCAAGCTCGTGCACGAGAATCCGATGACGGTTATGGCTGTACCGTACGATGTGCCCATCGTCGGCTACCATAACAAGACGGTCAATACGCTGCGCCTCTGGAACGCCGAGGTCAACCGCGACTTCTCTGATTACGGCTACCTAACGCAGGAGCAGATTCACCAGCGCGAGAATTACCGCCATTTCGTCGAGTCCATCACGCGCTACCTCTATCCGGATGACAGCACCGAGGATGGCCGCCGCATGCGCCTGATTCAGGAGTACTTCATGGTTTCTGCCGGCGTGCAGAGCATCGTGCGCCACTACAAGAAGACGGGCATGGATCTCAGGGACTTCTCGAAGAAGATTGCCATCCATATCAACGATACGCATCCGGCACTCTGCGTGGCCGAGCTCATGCGCATCTTCGTCGATGAGGAAGGCATGGAGTGGAACGAGGCCTGGGCGCTCACGAAGAACACCATCGCCTATACGAACCACACCATCCTGCCGGAGGCGCTGGAGAAATGGCCAGTGGATATGTTCCGCAACCTGCTGCCGCGCATCTACATGATTATCGACGAAATCAACCGCCGCTGGCTCGTGGATGTGCGCGAGCGCTATCCGGAGGATGAGAACAAGGTGCACGCGCTGTCCATCATCCAGGATGGCATGGTGCACATGGCGCGCCTCTCTATCGTGGGCGGCCACAGCGTCAACGGCGTGGCGAAGATTCATTCCGATATCCTCAAGCACACGACGCTGCATGACTTCTACGAGTACAATCCGCAGATGTTCAACAACAAGACGAACGGTATCACGCATCGCCGCTGGCTCATGGGTGCCAACCCTGCGCTCTCGCAGCTCATCGATGAAACCATCGGCAGCTGTCGCTGGCACAGCCATCCGGAGCAGCTGGACGTACTGAACGACTATGTGACGGATAAACCCTTCCTGGATAAGCTGAGCCAGGTGAAGCGCATCCGTAAGGAAGAGCTCGCGAAGTACACGTTGGAGCACAACGGTGTCAAGGTCGATCCGGACTCCATCTTCGATATTCAGGTCAAGCGCATCCATTCCTACAAGCGTCAGCTCATGAATATCTTCCACATCATGTATCAGTACCATCGCCTGAAGACGGATAAAGACTACACGATTCCGCCGACGACGTATTTCTTTGGCGGCAAGGCGGCACCAGGTTACTTCATTGCGAAGGAGACCATCCGCCTCATCAATGCTGTGGCACAGGCTGTCAACGGCGATCCGCAGACGAACGATCGCCTGAAGGTCATCTTCATCGAGAACTTCGGCGTCTCCATCGGCGAGCTCGTCTATCCGGCGGCGGATGTCAGTGAACAGATCTCCACGGCATCGAAGGAGGCCTCGGGCACGGGCAACATGAAGTTNNATGATGAACGGCGCCATCACGCTGGGCACGCTCGACGGCGCGAACGTCGAGATCCGCGACGCCGTGGGCGGCGACGACAACTTCGTGCTCTTCGGCCTGCGCGCGGAACAGGTGCTCGACTACTATGCCCATGGCGGCTATTCGGCCTGGGATGAGTTCAACAATAACGAGAATGTAAACTTCGTGTCAAAGCAGCTGATTAATGGCCCGTTTGGCGATTTCCGCTCCATCTTTAACGATATCCAGCACAGCAACGATGAGTTCTTTATTCTCAAAGACTTCAATGCCTATGCTGAGGCGCATGAGGAGATCTATCGCCGTTATCAGCAGCGCTTCAATTGGATGAAGTCGTCTGCAATCAACATCGCAAACTCCGGCTGGTTTTCTTCCGATCGCACGATCGATGAGTATGCGAACGGCATCTGGCAGGTCAAACCGGTCATTGTTTCCTGACGCTTTGCTTCATGTCTTGTAGTTCATAACGAGAGGATATGGAGGGAGAAATTTTGCAGACATCCGATCTCAGTGAGTTTGACCTGTATCTGTTCCATCAGGGAACGAACTACCGCGCCTACGAAATGCTGGGCGCACACCTTATGACGCAGGAGGGCAGGCAGGGTGTACGCTTTGCCGTTTGGGCGCCGCATGCGAAGGCCGTGAGTGTCGTGGGCGATTTCAACGCCTGGGATACGCGCGTGCATCCGCTGCAGCGTCTGCAGGACGGTGAAATCTGGGCTGGCTTTATCCCCGGTGTCAAAGAGGGCGATATCTATAAATACGCCATCGAGCCGCAGTGGGGCGGCCCTCCCATCCTGAAGGCAGATCCCTATGGCTTTTATGCGGAGAAAAAACCGCAGACGGCTTCCCGTGTTTTTGATTTGACGCATTATGCCTGGCATGATGAAGTATACCAGGCGAAGAAAAAGCAGCAGCCGAGCTATGGCCGCCCCATGCTGACCTATGAGGTGCATGCGGGCTCCTGGCGGCGCACGGCGGATGGAGAGTATCTCTCCTACCGCGAGCTCGCCGATCAGCTCATCGCCTATGCGGCGAAGATGCACTATACCCATATCGAGTTCCTGCCGCTCTGCGAGCATCCCTTCGATGGCTCCTGGGGCTACCAGATTACGGGCTTCTATGCCGTGACGAGCCGCTATGGCACACCGGATGATTTCCGTTATCTCGTCGACCAGGCGCATCAGCACGGCATCGCCATTATCATGGACTGGGTGCCGGGACATTTCTGCAAGGATGATCAGGGGCTGCGCCGCTTCGATGGCCTGAATCTCTACGAGTCCGATAATCCCCAGCTCGCCGAGAACAAGGGCTGGGGGACGCTGAACTTCGACTATGGGCGCACGGAGGTGCAGAGTTTCCTCATCTCCAATGCGCTCTACTGGCTGGAGGAGTTCCACATCGATGGCCTGCGTATCGATGCCGTGGCCAATATGCTCTATCTGGACTACGGCCGTAAAGATGGTGAGTGGACGCCGAACAAGTACGGCGATACGGGTAATCTGGAGGCCATCGACTTCCTGCAGAAGCTCAATGAAGCCGTGTTCAAGTATCAGCCGCAGGCGTTGATGATCGCGGAGGAGTCCACGTCCTGGCCAAACATTTCCAAGCCGGTCTATATGGGTGGCCTGGGGTTCAACTACAAGTGGAATATGGGCTGGATGAACGATATGCTTGCCTACATGTCGCTCGACCCCATTTACCGCAAATGGAATCACGACAAGATTACGTTCTCCCTTATGTATGCGTTCAGCGAGAACTTCGTGCTGCCGCTCTCCCATGACGAGGTGGTGCACGGCAAGTGTTCGCTGATTGGCAAGATGCCGGGCGACTACTGGCAGAAATTCGCGGGCCTGCGCGCCTTCTATGCCTACTGGATGTCCCATCCGGGCAAGAAGCTGCTCTTCATGGGCGGCGAGTTCGGCCAGTTCATCGAATGGAAATACGACGATGAGCTCGACTGGCAGCTGCCGCAGCAGTATCCGATGCATGAGAAAATGCTGCACTTCTCGCAGGAGCTGAACCAGTTCTATAATGAGAACAAGCCACTCTGGGAGGTCGATTTTGACTGGAACGGCTTCCAGTGGATTGACTGCGAGGACAACGAGCACAGCATCATCTCCTTCCTGCGTAAGGCGGAGAACCCGGATGACTACCTCGTGGTCATCTGCAATTTCACGCCGGAGGTGCGGCAGAACTACCGCGTCGGCGTGCCGGAGGCGGGTGCCTATGTGGAGGTATTCAACTCCGATGACGAGGCCTTCGGTGGCAGCGGCGTAAGGAATGACGGTGCCATCGAGACGCAGGCCGTGCCCTGGCAGGATCGCGGGCAGTCCATTACGTTGACGCTGCCGCCGCTGGCGACCGTCTATCTGCGCCATCAGGGAGCTGAGGGGAAGAACGTGACACGTACAAAGAAGAGAAAGGCAGGAACAACGAAATGAAAGTATTATTTGTAGCAGCTGAAGCAGTACCTTTTGCCAAGACGGGCGGTCTGGCCGATGTGGCCGGTTCCCTGCCGAAGGAGCTCAGGAATCAGGGCGTGGATGTACGCGTCATCATGCCGAAGTTTGGCAAGATTTCCGAGGAGTTCCGCCAGCAGATGGAGCATGTCTACGATGGCGAGCTGCAGGTGTCCTGGCGCACGAAGTTCGTGGGCCTCGACAAGCTGGACTACGACGGCGTGACGTTCTACTTCGTCGACAACGAGGAATACTTCAATCGTGAGGGCTTCTACGGCTACGATGATGATGCGGAGCGGTTCTCTTTCTTCAGCCGTGCCGTACTCAACCTGCTGCCGGCCATGGATTTTTGGCCGGACGTCATCCATACGAACGACTGGCATGCCGGCCTCGTCAACGTGTTCCTGAAGTTGGAGCACATGGACGATGAGCGCTACAGCAAGATCCGCACACTCTACACAATTCACAACCTGAAGTATCAGGGTGTGTTCCCGAAGAATGTGATGCCGGATGTGCTGGGGCTCGACTGGAAATATTTCAACAACGGCGATCTGGAGTTCTACGATGCGGTCAACTTCATGAAGGGCGGCCTCATCTATGCCGATTACATTTCGACGGTCTCCCATACCTACGCGCAGGAAATCCAGTACCCATACTTCGGTGAGCACCTTGACGGCCTGCTGCGGAGCCGCAAGGACGATCTTTATGGCATCATCAACGGCCTCGACTACGAGCGCTATAATCCGCGTACGGATAAAAACCTCTTCGAGACCTACGATGTGGATTCCTTCGACCGCAAGATCGACAACAAGACGGAGCTGCAAACGCTGCTTGGCCTGCCGACGGAGCGCCGCGTGCCCATGGTCGCACTGGTATCCCGCCTCGTGGAGCCAAAGGGCATGGACCTCATCGTGCGCATGATGGATGAAATCCTGCAGCATGAGAAAATCCAGTTCGTGCTGCTGGGCACGGGGGAAAAACGCTATGAGGATTGGTTCAAGGGGCTGGCATGGCGCTTCCCGCGTGAGGTGTCGGTCAATATCCGCTTCTCGAACCAGCTTGCGCAGCGTATCTACGCAGCGGCGGATATCTTCCTCATGCCGTCGAACTACGAGCCCTGCGGCATCGGCCAGCTCATCGCCATGCGTTACGGTGCTATCCCCGTCGTGCGCGAGACGGGCGGCCTGAAGGATACGGTCATCCCGTACGACAAGTCCACGGGCCGAGGCACGGGCTTCGTGTTCCGCGACTACAATGCGCATGAAATGATGTACGCACTGAAGCGGGCCCTGACGGCCTACGGCAACTTTGCTGAGTGGCACCAGCTGGTCCAGAATGCCATGAAAGCAGACTACAGCTGGCAGAAATCGGCGAAAAAATACATCGAGCTTTACGAGCAGCTGCTGAAGAAGAAGGACTAAGGAACTGCGCTGCTGCGTAATGGCATAGGAGGCGGCAGGAATGCCGCCTTTTCTATTTCTTTTCCTTGAATTGGGATGGTATTGTGTGATATGTTGTTACAAACTGAAGTGAGAGCAGTGAACGATGAAAGAAGGGAGTAACCATGCTGGATAATGAACATGCCCTGCATAATTCACAGGACATCTACTACCGCAACCCGGTGGGCGCAGCGGAGGCTGGCAACCGGGTACATATGACGCTGCGGCTCAGGACGCAGGGGGAGATCAAGAATGTGCTTCTGCGTTGCTGGCAGGACCAGCGCGGCGAGAAGCTCGTGGTCATGCGCGAGACGAAAGCACCGGAGCCGGAGCAGGAACAGCACGACTTCACGGGCGAAATCATCATGCCGGAAAAGGGATGTCTCATCTGGTATTATTTTATTATTTCTATGACGGACGGCACCTGGTACTACGGCAATAACCCGGAGCAGCTGGGCGGGCGCGGGCAGCTCTACGACCACGAGCCGCCTTCCTTCCAGATTACAGTCTACAATCGGGGGGCGAAGACGCCGGACTGGTTCAAGCACGCCATCATGTATCAGATTTTCCCTGACCGTTTCTGCCGCGTCGGCGACAAGATTGTGCCGAAAAAGGGTGCGGTCTACCATGCCTGCTGGGATGACGAGCCCTTCTACTATAAAGATGCCGATACGAAGGAAATCATTTCCTATGATTTCTACGGCGGCAATCTCAAGGGCATCGAGTCAAAGCTGCCCATGCTGCAGGAACTGGGCATCGGCGTCATCTACCTGAACCCGATTTTCGAGTCGGAGAGCAATCATCACTACGATACGGGCGACTACAAGAAAATCGACCCGATTCTCGGCACAGAGGAGGAGTTCAGGCACCTCGTCGCCGAGGCGAAGAAGCGCGGTATCCGCATCATCCTCGATGGCGTATTCAGCCATACGGGCAGCAACAGCCGTTATTTCAACCGCAAGGGCGAGTACGACAGCATCGGCGCGTTCCAGTCGCAGGATTCGCCGTACTTTGACTGGTACGATTTCCGCAACTACCCGTACGAGTACAATTGCTGGTGGGACTTCGATACGCTGCCGGATGTGCGCGAGACGACGCCCTCCTATATGGACTATATCATCCGCGACGAGGACAGCGTGCTGCATCACTGGCTGAAGGACGGCATCGCGGGCTGGCGCCTCGACGTCATCGACGAGCTGCCCGCGACCTTCTCGCAGGCCTTCTTCAAGGAACTGAAGCATACGAACCCCGACGCCGTGATGATCGGCGAGGTCTGGGAGGACTGCTCGCATAAAATCGCCTACGGCGTGGCGCGCGAGTACCTCTGCGGGCAGGAAATGGACTCGGCCATGAACTACCCGTTTCGGCAGGATGTCTTCGACTTCCTGCTCTGCCGGGCGGATGCCGCCGACGTGGCGCGCCGCCTGCGCAGCCTGCGTGAGAACTATCCGCGCGAGAACTACTACGCGATGATGAACCTCATCGGCAGCCACGACCGGGCGCGCGCCATCACCATCCTCGGCGAGGCGCCATTCTATGATCAGATGCCGGCCGTCGAGCAGGCGAAGTTCCGCATGACGACGGAGCAGTACAACCTCGGCACGGCGCGCCTGCTCATGGCTGTGGCCTGGCAGATGACGTATCCGGGGGTGCCGAGCATCTATTATGGCGATGAAATTGGCATGCAGGGCTTCAAGGACCCGTATTGCCGCCGTCCCTACAAGTGGCAGGGCGGCGACTCGTACATCCGCGAGAAGGTCGCGGCACTCGCCAGGTTGCGCAATGCGCACACGGTGCTGCAGACGGGGGCCATCCTGCCGCTCTACGCGCAGGGCGATGTCGTGGCCTACGCGCGCGTGACGTCTGGCGGCCACGATGTCTTCGGTGCGCCGGCCAGGGATGAAGCCTTTATCTATGCCGCGAACCGCAGCCGCACGGAGAAACACACGGTAACGTTGGATGTGAGTGATTTCGCGGGCAGCAGCTTCGTCGAGGCACTGGATCCGACGCAGCGCTATGCGGTCAGGGGCGGTCATCTGACGCTGGAAATGGCGCCGCTGACGGCCGTCATTCTGCAGCGTCAGGACGCGGAAGCCTTGCATCCGCGCCGCGCTGGTATCCTGTTGCACCCAACGTCGCTGCCGGGCAAGTATGGCATCGGCGATATAGGCAAGGCAGCGTTCCGCTTCGTGGATTTCCTGCAGGCGGCGGGCCAGTCGGTCTGGCAGATGCTGCCGCTCGGGCCGCTCGATTTCGGAAACTCGCCGTATCAGTCGCCATCGGCCTTCGCGGGCAATCCGTTGCTCATCGATCTCGACGATGTGGTAGCGCGCGGCTGGCTCAGGGAGTCCGACCTGCGGGCCCATCCTGCAGGCGGCGCGCGCGTCGACTATCAGGCTGCAGGCGATTTCAAGCGCAAATCCCTGAGCAAGGCCTGGCACAATTTCCAGCAGACAGACGCCGAGGATAAGGCTTACCAGCAGTTCTGCCAGCAGCAGGCCTGGTGGCTGGACGACTACGCGCTCTTCTGCGCGACCAAGAAGGAATTCCGCGGCCGCATCTGGACGCAGTGGCCGCAGGCTGTGCGCGAGCGTGAGCCGGAGGCCCTGCAGAAGCTCAGGCAAAAGCTGGTCGATTCCATTGGCTTCGTGAAATTCGAGCAGTATCTGTTCCATGCGCAGTGGCAGCGCCTGCACGACTATGCCAGGGCGCATGAAGTGCAGCTCATGGGCGATATGCCTATCTTCCTCTCGCAGGACAGCGCCGACGTCTGGGCGCATCAGGAGCTCTTCAACCTCAATGACGACGGCACGCCGAAGACCGTGGCGGGGGTACCACCAGACTACTTCAGTGCCACGGGTCAGCTCTGGGGCAACCCACATTACCGCTGGGATGTCATGGCCAAAGATGGCTATGCCTGGTGGAAGCAGCGCTTCCAGAAGCTCTACCAGCTCGTGGATATCGTGCGCATCGACCATTTCCGCGGCTTCGAGGCTTATTGGGAGGTCGAGGCCGGTGCGGAGACGGCCATCAATGGCCGCTGGGTCAAAGGGCCGGGCAAGCCGTTCTTCGATGCCATCCTCAAGGCCTTGGGCGATCTGCCCATCGTGGCGGAGGACCTCGGCATCATCACGCCGGAGGTAGAGGAATTGCGCGACGCCTGCCGGTTCCCGGGCATGCAGGTGCTGCAGTTCACGCTGCATTTCAACGAACAGCATCGCATGGGCTGCGTGACGCCGGAGAACAGCGTGGTCTACACGGGCACGCACGATAACAACACGACGCTTGGCTGGTACACGGAGGACCTCGACGACGAGGCGCGCGTTGCACTCGCCGGTCTCGTTGAGGCGAACCCCGAGCACCCCAGGGATGTCGTCAAGCAGCTCATCCGCTTCGCCTATGCGAGCCCGTCACGGCTCGCCGTCGTGCCGATGCAGGATTTCCTCGGCCTCGACGCGCGCCATCGCATGAATACGCCGGGCACGGTCGGCCTGAACTGGACCTGGGCCCTGAAGCCCGAGCAGTTCCTGCTGGCCATGGATGCGGCACCGCAGCTGCGCCAGCTTACGGCGCAGTACCATCGCCTGCCGCAAAAATAAGGTAGATGCCTGACTTTTGGAGCCCCGTTTACACGGGGCTTTTTTGTGTGGCTATTCACATTCTAATGAATTTATGCTATGCTTTCTATCTGTCAATGGAACATGTGCAGGAGGGACAAACGTGAGCGAATACACTTATGTGGTAGAAAAAACTTGTCCGGTATGCGGTGAGAAGACGCGCGTGATCAAAACGAGGTCCAAGCTGATGCGCCAGAGTATCGATCCGGATTTTTGCGTGCATTACAAAGATTTTAACCCGTATTTCTATACAATCTGGTTCTGCGAGCACTGCGGTTTTGCCGCCGAGGAGCGGACGTTCCTCGCCCCGATGCCGCAGCGCCATAAACAGACGATTCAGGAGTTCCTGGCTAAGCGCCCGATGAATCTGAAATTCAAGGAAGAGCGCGGCGTGGCCGATGCCGTGGCCTCGTTCAAGCTCGCGATTTTCTATGCGCAGATGCTGAAGCAGCCGTATGAGCGCCAGGCGGGCCTCATGCTGGAGCTGGCCTGGGTCTACCGCGAGGCCGGCGACAAGGAGCAGGAGGAAAAGGCCCTGCGCGATGCCGCGGAGCTCTACGATATGTCGCTCATGAAGGAGCGCTATCCGATGAATGGCAAGACGGACAACTTCGTCGTCTATCTGATCGGCACGCTCTACTATGAGCTGAACGATGTCGAGAAGTGCACGCAGTATCTGTCGCGCATCGTGGGCAATCAGGAGATCCGCCACAGCGAGCCGGAGGTCTACAACAAGGCGCAGAATCTCTGGCTCGACATCCGTGAGGCGCAGGAAAAAGAAGGTAAAGCTTAACCATGATCGATTTACCGGCAAATATCGATACTTCCCTGCAGGCTGGCTGGGTACAGGTGCAGGATCAGGTGGCGGACTACGGCCCTACGCTGGAAAAGATCCGCAAGGTTTGGGATAAGCAGAGCCTCATGGCCCTGCTACAGGGGCATGTCTTCGTGTCCGATGACCTCATGAATGAGGCCATTGCGAAAAAGGTGCCCGCGGACGGCGGTGTCAAGGCCATCCATATCACTTCGCACGAGAACGGTCGCATGGACATCAAGGCGGAGACGACGCGCCACGGCACGCTTACCATGTCCGGCGACATCGAAGATTTCGTGCACAAGGACGGTCAGTCCTACATGGTCTATCATGTGCGCAGCAAGCGCCTGCCGGGGCATGGCCTCATGAGCTGGATTTTTTCGCGGGTATCTCTGGGCATGGCACAGCGCTTTGCCGGCGACCTCGACCTGCCCGAGGAGCTGCCGATGCAGATTCAGGGCAATCGCGTGCGCATCGACTACAGCCAGCTCGT
This sequence comes from Selenomonadaceae bacterium UBA2897, assembly GCA_002350105.1. Classification (GTDB taxonomy): domain Bacteria; phylum Bacillota; class Negativicutes; order Selenomonadales; family Selenomonadaceae; genus UBA2897. The sequence goes on from DEDT01000013.1 coordinate 19,137, forward strand.
CGCGTCTTCGTCGCTGGGGCAGACGGAATTCATGGGGCATAAGCTGGCGGATATGCTCGTCATCAAGGGGGCCACGCCGAAAGATGGCGGCATTGAATTCGCCACGAGCCTCAACATCCCGCCGGAGGTGCGGATGGCACTGTTGCGTATGGTTCTGGAATAAGAAGGGAGAGGTTTTTTGTCTTTTTTCAAACATAAAATTACTGTGCTCGTCGCGGCGCTCTGCGTGACGCTCTGTGCGCTGCCGCTGGCCTCGGCCCGGCACAAGCAGCCCGTGCACGTCGGCCCGCAGAAAATCCTCTTTATCCCGCATGACAACCGCCCTATCTCCGACAAGCAGACGGCGGAAGTGGTCAAAAAGCTGGGTTACGACGTCGTAGTGCCGCCCGATGATATGCTTGGCAGCCGCGACAATCTCGGCCAGCCGGAGCAGCTCTGGCAGTGGCTGGAGCAGAACGCGCCGGGAGCTTCGGCCGCTGTCGTTTCTTCCGATTCGATGCTTTACGGCAGCCTCGTCGGTTCACGTAAGCACACGTACACGGCAGAGGAGATTCAGGCCCGTGCTGCGAAGTTCAAAGACTTCCACAAGGAATTTCCGCAAGTGAAGCTATACGGCTTCGGCTCCATCATGCGCACACCGCGCACGGGCGAAGCTTCGGGCCATGAAGAGCCAACGTACTATCGCAACTATGGCTCGGATATCTTCCGCTACACCGTGCTGCGGGATAAGCAGGAAATGGAGGGCCTGACGCGCCGCGAAAAGAAGGAATATGCCTTCCTGGAGCGCCTGATCCCGCAGAAATCCCTGCAGGACTGGCTCGGTCGGCGCAATAAGAACTTTGCGGCCAGCGAGCAGCTTATCGACCTCACGCGCGACAAGGTTTTCAACTACTTCGTGCTGGGACGCGATGATAATGCGCCCTATTCGCAGACACATATGGAGAGCCGTCATCTGGCAGAGTACGGCAAGGACCTCGGTCGCTCGCAGTTCCAGGCGATGGCCGGCATCGATGAGATGGGCATGCTCATGCTCACGCGTGCCGTCAACGATATGCGCAGTGAGATTCCCTTCGTCTACACGAGATACAACTGGGGCCGCGGCGAGTTTACGGTGCCTTCGTACTCCGATGAGAAGATCAGTGCTTCCATCAACGATGCCATCCTCGCCACTGGCGGTATGGCCGTGCAGAAGCCGGAGAAGGCCGATATCGTATTGCTCGTGAATACGAACCCCGACGGCAAGACGGGGGAGGCCAACGAATGGTCGAACGATGGCAAGCCGCGCGAAGGTACGACGTATTTCGCCGACATTGTCAGCGACTACGTGGCCAAGGGATATCCCGTGGCCATCGCCGACATCGCCTATGCCAACGGCTCGGACAATGCGCTGATGGAAGAGCTGAAGAACCGCGGCCTGCTCTTCAAGATCAAGGCTTATGCAGGCTGGAATACGGCCACGAACAGCACGGGCTTCGTGCTCGGTGAGGGCATGCTTGTGAAGCACATGAAAGACGATGATATCGACGATCTGCTCATCACGCGCTACCTCGACGATTGGGCCTATCAGGCCAACGTGCGCAATACGATGGCCCGTCAGCTGAGCTGGCTGCGCGGCGATGGCTTCTATGGCAGCCTGGATGGCAAGCGCGATGCGGTGCAGTACCGTTCGCAGCGCATGCTGACGCGCTTTGTCGAGGACAATCTGCCGCCGATGCGTACGCTGGAGGAGATCAGCATCAATTTCCCCTGGAATCGCATGTTCGAGTCCGATATCACGCATACGCAACATGTGGAGCCGGATTTTCATTTCCCATCCATGGCGTTGAAACAGTAAAAGTTCATATGATCATCAACCGTCCCGTAAGCGGGGCGGTTTTTTGTCTTTTCCTTGAGGATATCTTGTGTTATATGGGCATAAAGTCTTGTATAAAGTGCCGGTCTGCGTTACAATAGGTAATGGCAAATAATAAGCATAACGTGTCATTACGTTATAAATGGCTGATGGCATGCGACGGGAAGTGAAAATTGTGTGGGAATTTGTCATGGCATTGGTTCGTGATGGCTGGCTGGCTGCAGCACTGCTGGGTATGCTGCTCATCATTTGCGCCGCTGAAATGTGGCATCAGCGACAGCTGCTCAGGAATAACCAGCAGCGTTACTGGTGGGTGCTGACGGCCACGAATATGTATGTTTTCGAGTATCTGCTGGATGCGGATGTGATAAATCTCTCCAGCCGCTGTGCGAGGCTTCTGGAGGTGCCGCAGCAAATCTATCAGTACACGCTCGTTGCGCGCTATACGCGGGATAAGCGGATGCAGCGCGGCATGCAGTGTATTCGTCAGGTCGTGCATACGGAAGAGGGCCAGACGCTGCAGGTGGAGCTGGAGCGTCCGGACGGCAGCTTCGGTATTTATCGCGCCCACAGTCATGGTTTTTACGATGAAAGAGGGAAGCTGATTTCCATTGTAGGCCTGCTCGTCGATATTACGCAGGAGGTGCAGGAGGAGCGCAACCTGCGCACCCGGGCTGAGCTCGACGGCCTGACGCAGATCTATAATTCCGGCACGATCCGTCATATCGTGGAGACGTCCCTGCGCCAGCGCCACCCGCAGGAACAGAGCGCTTTCGTGATGCTCGATGTCGACTATTTCAAGGGGGTCAACGATACCTATGGCCATCAGGTGGGCGATCGCGTGCTCAAGACGCTGGCGAGCGGCCTGCAGGGTGCCGTGCGCGCTGCGGACCTGCTGGGCAGGCTCGGCGGCGATGAATTCTGCATCTACCTGCCGCATATTCCGGACAAGGGATTTTTGCAGAAATTCTGTGAACGTCTCAACGAGGTGGCGCGGCAGCAGCTGACGGTGGAGCGCGCAGGCTGCGCCTGTACCATCAGCGTGGGCGGTGCGCTCGTGCACCCAGAGGATGACTTCGCTGCCATCTATAACCGCGCCGATCAGGCACTCTACCTTTCCAAAACCAAAGGCCGCAATACGAACAGTGTGCAGGTTTAGCCTGTCAGCTGCTGCAACAAAAAATCCGCTGAGACCATGACGGTTCAGCGGATTTTCTTTATGCTGTTTTTTTTATACTGGCGACTTGCTGTTTACGCGTTGGCCTTGCGGAATTTCTCCATGAAGTCAGCCAGGAGCTCGACGCCTTCATAGGGCATCGCGTTGTAGATGGAGGCGCGCATGCCGCCGACGCTGCGGTGGCCTTTGACGCCGCAGAGCTTCTGCTCCGCAGCCTCGGCAACGAATTTCTTCTCCAGTTCCTCGCTGGGCAGGCGGAAAGTGACGTTCATGAAGGAACGGCTCTCCTTGTCCGCATGGCCGCGATAGAAGCCATTGGAGTTATCGATGGCCGCATAGAGCAGGGCCGCCTTCTTCTGGTTGCGCTCGGCCATGACCTTGAGGCCGCCCTGCTTCCTGAGCCAGGCTGCAACCTTGCCAACGAAATAGATGCAGAAGGCAGGCGGCGTGTTGTAGAGCGAATCCTTCTTGAGGAAGGTGTTGTAGCGGAACATGGTTGGCAGGGATTCGGGGCTCTTCTCCAGCAGGGCCTTCTTTGCGATGACGAGTGTCACACCAGCCGGGCCGAGGTTCTTCTGTACGCCCGCGTAGATGAAATCGAACTTCTTGAAGTCCACGGGACGGGAGAGCATATCGGAGGACATATCAGCGAAGAGGGGCACGCCCTTGGTGTCCGGTACGTAATGATACTCCGTGCCGTAAATCGTGTTGTTGTAGCAGACGTGCACATAGGCGGCGTTCGGGTCGATCTTCAGCTCGTCCTGCTGTGGTACGTGATGGTAGCCCGTCTCCTTGCTGGAAGCGACGATTTCGGCGAGGCCGAGATGCTGGCCTTCTTTATAGCACTTCTCGGCAAAGCTGCCGGAGAGTACGTAGCTGCCCGGATGTTCCTTCGTGGCGAAGTTCAGCGGCAGCAGCGCGAACTGTGTGCTGGCACCGCCCGTCATGAACAGGACTTCGTAGTCATCGCCGAGGCCCATGAGCTCCTTGATGTCTGCCTTGGCCTGGGCGTGCACGGCGGCGTACTGCGGAGCGCGATGGCTGATCTCGACGATGGATTCGCCGCTGCCGTTGAAGTTCAGGAACTCTGCCTGCACTTCTTTCAGCACGTCCACGGGCATGGTGCCGGGACCCGGGTTGAAGTTATATACGCGGTCTGCTTCTAATGGCATAATCGAAACCTCCAATGATGAGCAATAGGAATCACAAACGACCATTTGCGTCTGCACATTGTGGACAATACCCATTTTGTAATATTCTAGCGCTAAAATATCGCAAAAGCAAGCGAAAAAATAAAATTGTGTTTTGCATGAAAATACACTTGACGTCTTGCGTGGCGTGTAATATAATGCGGATTAGCACAAGCGAATAAGCAACGCGATGAACAGGAAGCGCGTGAAAGGATCAGAAGAGAGCCGGCGGCTGGTGCGAGCCGGTGATCCCCAAGCAGCGTTCCGCCTGTGAGCGGCCGGCGAGGAGCCGGACGGGCAGCCCGATACAGCGGAACGAGTGGCAATGGCTGTGCCGTCATTGTCAGTTGGGTGGCACCACGGAACTAATGCTTCGTCCCATAGGTTGGGAGCGAGGCTTTTTTTATACCCGTTTTTACCGCGCCCCGGCCAACAGCTTATTGGCAGAATTTTTTTCAGGATTTCCCAATACGTGTATCAACAGAAGAGGAGCGAGCACAATGAAGGTTTTAGCAGCAGATGGTATTGCACCAGCAGGTATTGAGATGCTCAAGAAGGAGTTCGAGGTCGTCGTCAAGGATAAATTGCCGGCGGAAGAATTGCTGGAGATCATCCCGGAATTCGATGCGCTGATGGTGCGTTCGGCGTCCAAGGTGACGAAAGAAGTCATTGAGCGGGCTAAAAAGCTGAAGATTATCGGCCGCGCCGGCGTGGGCGTCGACAACATCGATATCCCGGCTGCTACGGCCAAGGGCATCGTCGTGATCAATTCTCCGGGCGGCAACACCATCGCCGCGACGGAGCACACGATGGCCATGATGCTCGCGATGTCGCGCAACATCCCCATCGCGAACGAGACCATGCAGAAAGGCGAGTGGAATCGCAAGAAGTACGTCGGCGTCGAGCTGCGCGGCAAGACGCTGGGCGTCATCGGCATGGGCCGCATCGGTTCGGGCGTTGCGAAGCGCGCCATGGCCTTCGAGATGAACGTCATCGCTTACGACCCCTATATTAATGAAGAACGTGCCAAGGCATTGGGTGTGAAAGTGGCCACGTTCGACGAAGTCATCAAGACGGCGGACTTCATCACCGTGCACATGCCGCTGACGCCAGACACGAAGGGCATGATCGGCATGGCCCAGATGAAGCAGATGAAAAAGAATGTGCGTCTCATCAACTGCGCGCGTGGCGGCATCATCGTCGAAGAGGACCTCGCCGAGGCCGTGAAGCAGGGAATCGTGGCCGGGGCTGCCATCGATGTCTACACGAGTGAGCCAGTGACGAAAGACCACCCGCTGGTCGGCGTACCGGGCATCGTGCTTACGCCGCATCTCGGCGCTTCTACGGCTGAGGCGCAGGTGCGTGTCTCCACGGATGTCGCTGAGGGCATCATGGCCTGCCTGCATGGCCAGCCCGTGTCCACGGCCGTGAACATGGCGCCGGTATCGCCGCAGGTCATGCAGGTCATCAAGCCGTATCTCACGTTGGCCGAGCGCCTCGGCGGCACGGTCATCGCCTTGGCGGATGGCCCGGTCAAGGAGCTCGAGGTCACGTATCAGGGCGAGATCACGGAGGTCAACACCGGCATGCTGACGACGGCCGTGCTCAAAGGCATGCTCAACCCCATCCTCATGGAGAGCGAGGTCAACTACGTCAATGCGCCGGGCTTCGCGAAGGAGCGCGGCATCAAGGTCAAGGAGGTCAAGGATAAGGACGCGGCGGATTACGCGAACCTCATTACGGTCAAGGCCACAATGGGCAACGGCACGCTGACGGTCGCGGGTACGCTCTTCGGCACGGAGGGGCGTATCGTGCGCATCAACGATTTCCGCGTGGACGTCGACCCGCATGCGCGCCTGCTCATCTGCCCGCATACGAACCGTCCGGGTGTCATCGGCACCATCGGCAGCCTGCTCGGCAACAACAAGATCAATATCTCGGCCATGGAGGTCGGCCAGACGGAGAAAGAGGGCACGAACCTTATGATCCTCACGGTCGACAACGACATTCCGGCCAATCTGCTCAGCGCGCTGAAGGCGCTCGACGGCATCTTCGATGCGAAGCTCGTCAACTTCTACGCCATCTAATCCTATACCATCGCATGATCATGTCCCGGGGGATTACGCCTCCGGGATTTTTTATTGGTTTGCTGTAATCACTTTTAAAATAAAGACACTTGCACTTTTATACAATCTAAAAGACAAATACGATTTACATTCTTACATGTATACATGCATACAACTTGCAAATTTTGTAAACCCATGGTAGGATAAGAACACGTTAGGAGGAATGAGTATGTACACGCAAGCATTAAAGGTTACCCGTATCAAACTGATCGCTCTGAGCCGCATCCGTCAGATTGAGGATGAGTGCAAGGTGCGTCCCCTGGGGTACAAGAAGGATACGCGCGAGTATTGCGATGCGATGTACGACATCATCGATCAGATGGCGCCGGAGCGTCTCACGTCACTGGTGGAGAAGCTCTATGCGAGCTATGCTGAGATGGGCATGGCCGAGGATGGCTATATCGCCGATTCCCTCATGACGCTGGCTCTCGCCATGTATCAGAATGAAATCGGCGAGCGTAACGTCTACGACATGGGCTGGGATCGCATGGTCGAGGAATTCTTCCATACGACGGCTGCTGTGTGATACTTCCTTCCTTAATGTATGTGCCCCGAAGCGGGCGGCATTCCCTTCACGTGACAACGGATTTTCCAATAAAGTAAAACAGGCTTTGCTGCGGCAAGGCTTATTTTTTTGCTAAAAATTATTGTCTTGTTGCAGGAGAATCATTTTAAAGCGCGAATTCCTCAATGTAAATACAAATGTGTTTTAAAAGACAAAGATGCGTCTGATAATAGGAGGAAGTCGCGATGCCGATGTACAAGAAGTCGCTGCTGATTTTGCTGGTGCTGGCCCTGACCGTGCTGGGCGGCACGGTCTATGGCCTGAAGTCGCAGGGGAGTGAGGAAACACTGGACAGCGGCACGGTGCAGGAGCAGCCCGCCGCAGAGCTCGTCGTCTACGTCACGGGAGCCGTGAACAAGCCGGGCATCGTGACGCTTGCGCAGGGCGCACGTATCGCCGACGCCATCGACGCCTGTGGCGGCCTGCTCCCCACGGCGGATGAAAGTAAGGTCAATATGGCCAAAGAAGTGCAGGATGGTCAGCAAATCCGCGTGCCGGAGAAAAAAGGGCAGGGTCAGGACCAGCAGGGCAAATCAAGGCAGAAGGGGACAAGCAAAACGCAGTCGGCCGATGCAGGCAGCCCGGTCAATATCAATACCGCCGACGCACAGGAACTCGACAAGCTCCCCGGCGTCGGCCCTGCCATGGCCCAGCGCATCATCGACTACCGCGAGCAGAACGGCGGCTTCCAGAACATCGAGGATCTGAAGAAAATCAAGGGCATCGGCGAAGCGAAGTTCAACAAGCTGAAGGATCAGGTCTGTCTGTAAGAAGATTGCAGGTACAGTTAAGAGGACAATCTGACTAAGAGACTGGCGTTAGTCTGATGAGCAACTGAAGATTTTGTAAAGGTAGTGATTTTTTGGCTCTTCCCCCACACTCATGGGAGAAGCCTCTCATATAATTTGCTGTTCAGTAGAACTTGCCAGTTACCTTGGGCTTGGTTGTTTGGGGATGTTTATCAAAACCTTGCCAACAATGCGCATAGTGCGTATAATAAACTTTAGAGGTGAGTTACTTGAAATTTCGGGAGATTGAGCGCATTTTGTTAGCTGATGGCTGGCGTTTTAAAAATGCGCGGGGCTCGCACTATTATTATACTCATCCGCAGAAAGCGGGAAAGATAACGATTCCCAATCACCCGGGAGATCTGGATAAGAGAACGGCGCGGACAATCCTGCAACAAGCGGGGTTGCTGGAGGAATGGAGGAAGCAGCTATGAAGAAATTGGCGTATCCCGCATGTTTTTATCCTTGTGAAGAGCATGATGGTTATACGGTTACAATCCCCGATCTGCCGGGGTGTGTGACGGAGGGAGCCTCGCTCGCTGACGCTATCGCTATGGCTATGGATGCGGCGTCTGGCTGGCTGCTGGATGAAATGGAGGATGGTAAACCCATTCCACAGGCCAGCAATATTCAGGATATCGTGCTGGAGAAGCCGGAGGGCTTCGTGAATATGATCGTGCTGGATATGGATGCCTATGCGGAAAAATATGGCAACAAGGCTGTGCGCAAGAATGTCACGCTTCCGGCGTGGCTTAACACCTTTGCGGAGGAGAACCATGTGAATTTCTCGCAAGTGTTGCAGCGTACTCTGACGAAAATGTATATGGCTAAAGTTTCATAAAGACTGCGTTTGGCAAGTGCGTCAAAGGCGGGATAGAAAGGTTGGCGTGTCGTAACTGACATGGTGGCCTTTATTTTTTTGAAAATTTTTGTCCAGTAGAAGGAGAATACCTCATGATGGCGAATTCCTTGTTGAAAGTACAAATGTAAGCATAAATTCAAATGCGTTATATGGTTGGGGCGTAGCATTCAAATGGCCAGCGCATCTTAGCTGGTTGGTGCATATGGAGGATGGAGGTGACAGGCTTGCCTATCGGACAGAGGCAGGAGGAATTCCTCGCGGGGGTGCTGGCCTGCTATGCGGGCGGAATCTGCCTGGGGCGCTGGACGGCGGTGCCGCTGACGGCGCTGGCGGCAGGGCTCGTGCTGGTCCTTGGCGCGGCAGTGTGGTTGCTGCGGCGGCAGAGCCGCTTTACCTGGCTGGCGTTTCTCGCCTTGTTTGTCTTGCTGGGAGCCATGCGCTTTACGGCGGTGTGGCAGTTGCCTATCACGGATATCAGCCACTGGCAGCGGCAGCAGGTGACAGTCACAGGCGTAGTGCGGGAGGAGCCACGCATCACGCAGGACAAGCAGGGGCAGTGGCACGTGCGCTACACCATCGACGCCGAGGCCGTGCGGGTGCCAGAGCAAAGCAGGGCGGCAGCAGGCAGCGGCAAAAGTGATGCCGAAAAAGCGCAGCAAGCACAATCGGGCCGTGACGGCGTAAAACAGAAGGCTGAGGAAAAACGCGCGTCGGGTGGGCTGTATGTCTATGCCAGCGGCGCACAGGCGAAAAAAGAGGCGGCAGCGGTGCGTATCGGCGACCGTCTTATGGCGCAGGGCAAAATCCGTTCGCCCCACGGCTATCAGGACCCGGGGCAGATTGATACCGTGATGCTGCTCCGAAGTGATGGCATTACGGCATCGTGCAGTGCGGGTAAGGCGGGCGTGAAGGTGACGGCTGTGGAACCGCAGGGCATGGATGGCCTGTGGCTGTGCGTCCAGCGCTGGCTCGTTACGGTGCGGCAGCATTATGCCCGGCGCATGGCGGAGGTAATGCCCCGTGAGGATGCGGCGGCCATCTTTGCCATGCTCTTTGGTGGCTACAACGGCATCAGGCCGGAGCTCGTGGAGGCCTTTACCGTCACGGGGATCGTGCATATCCTCTCGGTCTCGGGCTCGCATATCAGTCTGCTCGCGGCTGTGGCGGCAGGGTTGGGGGCGCTGCTGCATCTGCCGCGCAAGCTCACGGCGGTGCTGGTGGTGTTGGTCATCGCGCTCTACAGTATGTTAGCAGGCTGCGTGCCACCCGTGCTGCGCGCGGCCATCATGGGGGGACTGACCTTTATCGCGCTGGCATTTGAACGCGAGCGCGACGGGCGGCGGCTCTTGTTGCTCACGGGGCTCTTTATGCTGCTCTGGTCGCCACTTCTGCTCTTCCACATCAGCTTTCAGCTTTCGTTCGCGGCCACGGCGGGGCTGCTTTTTCTCGCGCCGACATATCAGCGCTGGCTGGACAGGCTGCATCTGCCACGGGCCGTGAGCCTCGGCCTCGCGGTGACGATCTCGGCGCAGCTCGCGACGCTGCCCTTTCTCGCGTGGTATTTCAATCAGCTCTCCCTTTCGTCGCTCATCGCGAACCTCGTGGTCGTGCCCATCATGGAGTTTATGATCGTGCTCGGCCTGCTTGGCGGCATTCTGGCGGCCATTGTGCCTTTCCTCGGTAAGCTCGTCTTCGTCTTTGACAGCTTGCTCTGCGGCCTCGTCTACAATCTCACGCGTGCGCTGGCGCAGCTCCCTGCAAGCCAGATCTGGGTGCCGAGCATGGGTATCTTCAGTGCATTCCTCTATTATGTTATACTGGGGGGGATGGTGCTGCCAACAGAGAAAAAGGCGATTCTGCGGCAGCAAATCCTGGCCCATAAATGGCAACTTGGCAGTGTATGCCTCGTGGGTGTTTTGTTCCCCTTCGTAGTATGGCTCGTGCGGCCGGCGGAATTGCAGGTACATTTTGTGGATGTGGGTCAGGGCGACTGCGCCATCGTCGTGACGCCGCACGGGCACGTCTTTGTGTTTGATACGGGCGGTGTGCGCGGTGGAAATTTCGACGTGGGGGCACGGGTGGATGTGCCCTATCTGCTGCACTATGGCCTGCGCCATGTCGATGCGATTTTCCTGACGCACGAACATGAAGACCACGCGGCGGGTTGCGGCGCTATTCTGCATGCACTGCCCGTCGATGCAGTCTATACGGCAGGCGAGGGGCTTGCGGGCTACGCGCGCAGCATGGGCTTAGGCGACCATGATCCAGTGCTGCAAAAGCTGCATGTCGCGCATGCAGGAGAAAAGCTGGCCATAGATGGCGTGACGGTCGAGGTGCTTTTTGCGCCGTCGGCGCCTGAAGAAGGAACGGGAAACGAAGCCTCGAATGTCTACCGCGTGAGCTACGGCCAGGCGAGTTTCCTCTTTACCGGCGACCTCATCCGTGAGCAGGAGGAGAAGCTGCTGGCGGATGGCATCGAGCCGCGGTCCACAGTGCTGAAGGTGGGGCATCATGGCTCCGATACCTCGAGCTCGGCAGAATTCCTGCAGGCGGTGGGCGCGCAATGGGCTGTCATCTGTGTGGGGGCGGATAATGGCTTCGGCCATCCCAAGCCGGCGGTGCTGGAGCGGCTGCAGCAGGCTGGGATGCGCGTCCGGCGCACGGATGAGGACGGTGCGATCGTCTTTCATACCGATGGGAAACGTATGCAGGTGACGCAGTTCGCACGGGCGGAGCGATGAGCAAAGGAGCGGGCAAATGAGTGAAGATAAGATGCAGGTACAGGCAGCAGGGCCAGAGGCAGAGAGCCGCGCACTATGGCAGCAGACCATGCAGGCTCTCAATCTGGAGCAACGCGCGGTCGTCGGGGAACTGGAGCGTAATCTCCTGCTGCTGGCCCCGGCGGGGACGGGCAAGACGAATACGCTGGCTTGCCGCATCGCTGCCATCCTGCAGGCGGGCTGTGCGGAGCCGGAGGAGATTCTCTGCCTGACCTTTACGAACAAGGCCTGCCGCGAAATGCGCCAGCGTATCGAGCAGCTGGCAGGCGAGGCGGGTGGCCGGGTTATTGTGCGCACGCTGCATGGCTTTTGCTATGACCTCATCAAGGCGGAAGCCAAGCGCCACTCTGACCTCTTTGCCGACTTCACGATTTTTGATGAGGTGGATGGCAAATCGCTGTTGAAAGAGCTGGGAGAGCAGCTGCTGACGGACGCCTGGCCGCTGCAATCCGTGCAGAATCTCATCGAGCAGCTGAAATCCGCACGGGCGCTGCAGAGCCTGCAGAGGAAAGACGCCGCCGACTATGAGACGGTGTTGCAGCGGCTGGTGGCGGAGCAGGCGGAGGCCGTGCGGCAGAAATGCCTCGATGAGAACTGGCATTTTTATCCGAAACTTTATGAGGGTTGGCAGCAGTGGGGGCCGGGCTTTACGACGGCGTACGATACGCGGCTGCAGGAATTGCATGGTCTCGATTTTACGGATTTAATCGTGCAGACCGGCCTGCTGCTGCAGCAGGATGCCATTGCCGGGCGCTGGGCAAGGCGGTTTCTCTACATTAATATCGATGAGGTACAGGATACGAGCGAATTGGAGTACCGCGTGGTGGAACGGCTGTTCGGCAGCAGCCATCTGCTGCTTTGTGGTGATTATTTCCAGACCATCTACGAGTGGCGCGGCTCGCATCCCGAAGTCGTGCTTAAAGCCTATCAGGATACCTATAAGCCCCAGCGCATCGTGTTGCACGAGAATTACCGCTCGACGCAGGTGCTGCTGCAGGCTTCCTTTGCCTGCCTTTCCGCTATGTTCCCCGAGCGCGTCGCGGCCATCTATCCCGAGGGCATCCAGGCGATGAGCAGGACGCCCGGTGCGCCCATCCAGCTGAAGACGGCGCAGGATGCGGCGGAGGAGGCCTGGTGGATATACCAGACCATTCAGCAGCTGCCGGTCACGGATTACAGCCGCGTATGTATCCTCACGCGCAGCAACCGTTACAATAAACTGCTCTCGGGCTGGCTGGAAGAGTATTGCCGGGGCGTGCCGCCTGCGCAGCGTTTGCCCTTCATGCTCATCGATGAGCTGAAATTCTTCCGGCGGCAGGAGATCAAGGATGCTTTGGCGTTTTTGCGCCTGACGCTGAACAAGCACGATGTCACCAGCCTCGTGCGCATCCTGACGCGTTTCGGTACGGGCATCGGCCAAACCGCCATTCGCCGCATTTCTTCTGCGGCCTACCGGCGTGCCGGCCTGCGTATCACGGATTATCTTGACCCGTTGGCGCGGGCGGCAGGCGATCCCTTTGCCCCCCTGATGGAGGCACTCGCGGCGGGCAATGTCGTCGTCTTCGACGTCGAGGCCACGGGTGTCGATCCGACACGCGATGAAATTATCCAGATTGCGGGCATCCGCATCAACGCTAAAGGGGAGGTCGTGGCGCGTTTCGAGCAGCTGTTGCAGCCAACGCGGCAGGTGGGCGACTCAGTGCGCGTGCATAAGCTCACGGATGATTTCCTCGCCGCGCATGGCCAGGATCCCGCCGCCGTATTGCGCGCCTTTTGTGACTTTGCCCGGGGCAGTATCATCGTGGGACACAATGTGACCTACGATCTCAGCATTCTCGGCAGCCAGCTTGCGCGGCTGGGCCTGTCGCCACTCGACTATCCGGCCTATTTTGATACGCTCGACATCTTTCGCCGTTTCTATCCGAGCCTGCCCAATCACCGGCTGGAGTATCTCGGGCAGTACTGTCAGGTGAAGCATGCCTCCAGCCATGATGCGATGGACGACATTCTGGCCACGGCCGAAATTCTGCAGTATGCGTTGCAGCGCAATATCATACCGTATACGGGGGAACGGCGGCAGTATTTTGCGGCTTATGCAGCGCCTTTTGCGCCGCTGGCAGAGTTGCTGGTCTCCCTGCGGCAGGATGTGGATCGGCTGCGCCCCTGCCAGATCCTGGCGCGCATCGTGAATGAAGGCGGCATCGTGGCTTATTATGAGCAGAAAAAGGAGGAGCAGCGTGTGGAGAACCTGCGTGATCTCTACCGTCAGGCGCGTGAGCGGGATACGGACAAGAGCGTGCGCCCGCGCGATGCTGCGTTGAACTTCCTGCGCGAGAGTACGCTCTCGGCTACAGACCTCGAGGCGCAGACGCAAAAGGCGAAGATACCGCTCATCACCGTGCATCAGGCCAAGGGGACGGAATTCGACTACGTCTTCCTCGCGGGCCTGCAGGAGGGAACGTTCCCCGTATTCAGCGCCCGTGATGCCGGGCGGCTGGACGAGGAGAAAAGGCTGTTCTATGTCGCCATCACCCGCGCGAAAAAGCAGCTCTTCCTCTCCTGGTCACAAACAGGTCCACACGGCTATTTTTGCCACCCCAGTCCCTTTCTCGCCTATCTGCCCGCGCAGGACGTGCGGCAGGTCTGAAGGGGAAAATATGCATATTTGTGCTTCAAACAATAAACACGCCCTGAAAAACGGCTGTCTGCGGTATGACGGCCGTTTTTTCAGGGCGTGATGCTGTTATATTCGTATGGCGGTGGATCCTATGATTCGTCTTGTTTTTCTAAAAAATGTGGTTCGTCATGCTTCATAGAGGGACTGTGATTCGTGTTCTGCTGCATGTTGGCTGTGTTTTGTCCATGCTGCTGTCAGCGCGAGGTGCAGCCAGGCGACGAACAGACCAAGAATGTTGCTGCCCGTGATGCAGGCGAAGGCCGTCAGCAGGTTGAGCCAGTAATTTTCCTGCACGGGGAAGGCACCCAGGTAATATCCTGCGAAGATGCAGGAAAAGGCGTTGAACGATACCATGGCTGCATTCGCCGGATTTTTTAGCAATATCATCACGCCGAGAATCGTGACGAACACAGCCGCCATATTGGCGCCCATGGGGGTCAGCAGACCGGAGAGTGCGTCCGTCAGGATAATAGCCAATATCGCCAACCCGCCGGAAAGAACCGCCGTACGCGCGACGGGACGAATGATGGAAGGTTTGCTGCCGAGGGAAAGGTACCAGACCCAGCCGATGAATACGGCCCAGACGGGCAGCTTGAGCAGGGCAAATAAGCAGGCAAGAGCCGACAGCCCCGCTACAACGATATCATTCTTGTCAATCGAACGGATTTCCTTCATCTTGGATTCCTCTCCCTACATCAATGTACGTAAATTTTTTCAACGAATATATCGATTTGTTCTTATTACGTATCATATTGTAACAGAATCCGGACAAGTAAAAAAGGACAGCCGTCTAAGTACATCCCCTATCTATATCGCGTAACAGCTTTATGGAATTGCTCAATTGGCACGAAAAGGGCTCCGGGGAAATCCCCAAGCCTTTCCACGGATTTCATAGATTTTTTCTTTTATTGACCCACTAAGGCGCAGATGCTTTAATGGCTTTCAGAACGGATTCGAGCTGGTGACGAGCTCCTCAATAATGGAGATTGGAGCAGTACATAGATTTTCTCAGGCGGTTATCCTTGATACAGGCCGCTTTTCGCGTTAAAATGAAAGCAAAAGGAGGAACTGGCCATGCTGAACCCAGAAATTGCTGAGGCGATGGACGCATCAGAGCGTTACCTGATGGACGAGGATGCCTACAGAGAGTATCTGCAGCGTGAGTCAGCCATCTGGGACTACAACAACGACATCAATGGCAGTCGTGAAGAAGGCCACGAAGAAGAAAAGCAGAATACGATTTTGCGTCTATGGCGAAAAAAGAAGTCGCTGGCAGATATGATAGATGCCACGGACTGGACTGCAGAGCAGATCAATAGCTTTCTGCGTTCCCAAAACCTGCAACCGGCAAAGTAAACTGTATATGCTGATTTAGGCCGTCAGAGTACTACGCTCTGGCGGTCTTTTGGGTATGGTTAAGGGCCAGTCAGATGGATGGCTGGCAGTACGAAGTTAAAGTCGATTAGAGGAAATGTGAGAAGCTACCTTTTATTTGTTCACATAAAAGTGTAAAATATATGTGCAGATAAGCGATAAAATGTGTAAAATGGCGGTGATAATGTGCTGAGAAGTGTGATGAAGAACCTGAAAGCGTGGAAGGAAGCTCCAGATCGGAAGCCTCTGATCCTCAAGGGCGCTCGTCAGGTCGGGAAGACCTGGCTGATGAAGGAGTTTGCCCGTCAGGAATATATGGATATGGTCTATTGCAACTTTGATGAGGATGCGTCTTTGGGCGAATTGTTCGAGAGAACAAAAGCTCCAGGTCGGTTGCTGGAACAGCTGGGCCTTATCAATGGGCTCAAAATCAAGCCCGGTAAGACTCTGATCATCCTAGATGAGGTGCAAGAATGCCCGGCGGCACTCAATTCCCTGAAGTATTTCCATGAGCAGGCGAATGAATACCATGTTATGGCAGCGGGCAGCCTTCTGGGCACATATCTGGCTGAGCCGAAATCCTATCCGGTGGGGCAGGTCAATCTGCTGAGTGTCTATCCCTTGACGTTTTCTGAGTTCCTGCGAGCTATGGAGCCGACGCTGGCGAAAATGTATGCGAGCCTGCATCCGCATGAGGAAATTCCGGCAGCCTTCCACGAGCGTTTGCTGGAGGCGTGGCGGACGTACCTGATTGTGGGCGGTATGCCCGAGTGCGTCTCTTCCTGGGCCGAGCATCGCGATGCAGGCCGGTGGAGGCTATCCAGAAGGAACTTCTAGCTGTTTATGAAAATGATATAACGAAGCATAACAAGCAGATCAACGCTGGGCGGATTCTCCTGGTTTATCGCAGCATCGTGCCGCAGCTGACCAAGGAAAACGAAAAATTCTCCTACCGCACGGTCAAGGCTGGGGCGAGAGCACGGGAATTTGAGGAAGCAATCGAGTGGCTGGTGTCAGCCGGCATCATGCATCGTATTTACAATGTCAGCCGTCCGGAGTACCCCCTGTCCGCCTATGCGATGATGAGTCATTTCAAGCTGTTCTTTTTCGATACAGGTCTGCTCAAAGCTATGGCTGGCATCGAGAACGAGGCCATCGTGCTGGATAAGGCGTTCCCGTTCCGGGGCGCATTGACAGAAAATGCCCTGCTGCAGCAGTTCGTTGGTGAGTTGGCCGTGCCACCGTATTACTATGCGCCGGATGTTAAGCATGAAATTGACTTCTTGCTCCAGCATCAAATGGAAATCATCCCGCTGGAGGCCAAGACCGGTAAGACGAAGAAGGCAGCCAGCTTCCGCTGGTATATTGAGAAATTCGCACCACAGCTGGCGTTCCGCTATTCGGAGCGGAACTATCGCAGGGATGGCAAATTTACCAATGTGCCGGTATATCTGGCTGGCAGGACGGATTTCCTGATTTGATCGAAGACGTAGAGCTATCTTTTTTGTAGCAGATGATTGATTGGACGATTGACCAGCACGAAAAAGGGTCCCGGGGAAATCCCCGGAACCCTTGATTTTACTGGTGCGTCTGGCAAGATTCGAACCCGCGACCCACGGCTTAGAAGTCTTATACGCCTGTTTTATGGACTTTTTCTGGCTTTGTGTGTCTTTGAAAAGCCCTGAAAACAGGCAGTTCCTTTGCCCAGCCTTTCCACGGATTTCATAGATTTTTTCTTTTATTGACCCACTTATTGACCCACTAAGGTGCCTGTCTCATTGCTTTATATATTTGCAAACCTTTACGCATGTTGCGGCTGCTTAGGTTCAAAGACGATTTTCAGGTTCATCTGCATACCTGCGGCCAGCCGTTGCAGTAATTTAATGGACGGGTTGCGGTTGCCATTTTCCAGTTTGCTGATTTCCGTCTGGGCAATTCCGGTGCGCTCGGAAAGTTCCTGCTGCGTCAGATGACTTGCCTCGCGCGCCTCAACGATGGCACGGATGACAGCCATTTCCGGCTGGATTTCCTCGTAGGCGGCTGCAAATGCTGGATTTTTCATCTGTTCTGCCTTATATTCTTTTAAATTCATGGTTGTCCCTCCATCTGCTCTATGTATTCGTTTCTCAAACTTCGCAGGTGCGTAA
>DEDT01000021.1 GCA_002350105.1 Selenomonadaceae bacterium UBA2897
GGTAAGACGTGGATGTTTTGTATCGATATATTTTTACAGCAGCCAGGCCATCAGCGGGATGGTCAACAGGCTGCCCAGTGTCGTCAGGGATACAGCCTGCGTGGATAGCTGCGTATAGCGGTCATAAGCGTTGGCAAACATGACCAGCATCGAGCCCACAGGCATGCCGAACGTGACTCCCGCGATGCCATTCAGCATGGGGCTGAACCAGCCCGTCGTCCGCAACACGAGGTAAATGATGGCGGGAATGGCCAGCAGGCGCAGGGCGGCCATCGCATAGAGCCGCGGCACGCCGAAGATACTGCGCAGGGCAATCTCCGCCAGGCTTGCACCGAGAATGAGCATCGACAAAGGCGTCGTCGTATTGCCCACGAGATAGCAGGCATCCACCAGCACCCGGGGCAAATGCCAATCGGCAAAGTAAATCACCAACGCGAGCACGGTGAGCACGAAGCCCGAGTTCCACAGACAGCGCAGGGAAAAGGGCCGCCGCTCCCCGCTCATCAGCCGCACGCCGTAAGAATATACCAGCAGATCAAAGGGCATATGGATGATGGCCGTGTAGAAAATGGCCTCATCGCCCCAGAACGCCTGCACCACGGGAAACCCCAGAAGCTCCGTATTGGCGAAGATCAGCATGAAGGCGTACACGCCGCGTTCATCCTCCCGCACGCGCAACAGGGTCACGAGGACCTTGGCCAGGAGGGGCAGCAGCGCATAAATGACCATGCCGATGCCAAACCAGCGCACGACGTTTTCCGTCGCCGCCCCCTGCATATGGCTGACCGAGGCGATGATCAGGAGTGGGCAGGTGATGTTGACTGCCAGGGAGGAAATGTCGCGCACACCCTCATGACTGAGCCCACCGCGCCGCCGCAGCACATAGCCGAGCAGGATGAGCAGGCCGAGCTCCAGCAGCGTCTGGTTCACCACGCTGAGATCCATCCAGCTTCACCCCTCTCCTGTCCTTACTTCTTGCTCTCAACCGCGCGCCAGCGGGAACGTCATGCAATGCGGACCGCCGCCCGCTTTGAGAATCTCTGTAATCGGCAGCTCGATGACCTCCATGCCGCGGCGGCGCAACTCTTCATTTACGCGCTTATTCTGCGCCAGCGACAGCACACGGTGATTTCCCAGCGCCTGCAGGTTGCAGCCATGCACAAAGATGGCCTCTTCCTCGACGGGGATGATGTCGATCTCCATTTGCTTCAGGCGTGCGAGGAAATCCTCTGGCATGCCGTCGCGGTAAGCCACGGCCAGATGGTCATCCACGAGGTTGAAGCACATATCGAGGTGCAGATACTCCTCCTTGCCCGGCACCGGAATCACCTCATAGCCGTAGGGCGCGAGACCGTCGCGCACTTCCTCGAAGCCGCGCTGATTCGTGCGCGCGAACATGCCGAGCGCAATCGTATGCTCATTGAGGAACATGAAGTCGCCGCCCTCGAAAAGCCCTTCTTTGACCTCGACGATGCAGGGTATGCCGAGCGCCGCCATCTTCGCCTGATAGTCCACATGCTCCTTATCCCGCAGATGCTCGCGGAAGCGACCGAGGATATAGCCTTCGCGCACGCAGCCGCCAAAGTCACGGGAAAAGACGGAATTGGGCCGCTCCGGATCAGCAGGCAGGAATTCCGTCTCCACGCCCGCCGCATGATAAGCCGCGATAAAAGTCTCATGTTCGCGGAGCATCTGTTCGATGTCGAGCTTCAAATCCCACTTTTTCGCAATCTCATTGATCGGTGCCGCCTGCAGATAGGCGGGCTGGGAAACCAGCACTTTTTTCAGCACACTGGTACCATCCTTGACAAACATAGATAAACCTCCTCCACTCGCCTGCTGAACTCAGGCGAGAAAATGCTCCACCGTGCGCAGCAGCAGGCGCGGCAATGTGCCAAAAGAATAGAAACGGCAGACGCGTTCCGACCACTTATGCGCATCGCGCCCGTAGACGCCGAAATTCAATGCGGGAATATCGAGCGCACGGATGGCCGCAAACGGCAGGGGATAAAGCACTGCCATCGCCGGCATATTCTGCTGCAGGACCTGCAGGGAAGCATCCGAGTCGCCGATCTTCAGATAACTACTATCCGACAGGCTGGGGAAAAACTGCTTGATTTCGTAGTTTACGCCGGCTTCTCCGGCAAAGCGCTGCACGACACCCGTCAGCTCCTCCTGCAGGGCTGCTTCGGCAGGCACCTCCTGTCGCAGCGTGTTGTAGGGGCAATAGGGCGCGGCGAAGAAGACGACGGCCAGCGGCTCCTGCACGCCGAGATACTGCACGAGACGCCGCACGACATTCCGTGCACATTCGCGCCGGTCTCTGCCCTGCCGAAGTTCCTGGGCAGCTTCATTTTCCGCCGCCTGCCAGATTGTCTGGCCGCCTTTCGCTTCCACCAGTGCTTTCAACTCCGCATAGTCCACGACGCGCGGTGTATGAGCGCGGGCAGTATCCGGCTGCTGCGACAATCTGGCATAGGCTGCCCCCTCGCGGGCGATACGCACCGCCACCTGCGCCATGGCCGCCTGCACCGTTTCCCGCATCTCCTGCAGCATGGTGGCGGCGGATTTCGCATGCAGCATATAGTTAAAATCGATGATATGCTGGCAGGACTGACGTGCCAGATCCTGCAGGGAGGTATCCGAGTAAAATGCCGCATGCGGCGTCAGAATCACATTCTCGCGCCCCAGCAGGCCGCATTTTGCGAGATCCGGCTCCTCCGAGTCCAATACATCGAGTCCCGCCGCACGCACCTGTCCGAGGTCGAGGGCACGGATGAGCGCCGCCTCATCGACGGCTGCACCGCGACCCGCATTGAGGAACACGGGGTGCTTTTTCATCGCGGCGAAAGCCGCCGCATCGAAATAATGTATGTTGGCCGCCGTTTGCCGCATGTGATTCGTGATGATATCGGCTTCCGCCAGCGCCTGTACCTTGCTCACGCATTGCACGCCTGCGGCGCGTGCTGCCAGGGACGTCAGATGATGCGAGACCACGAGCACCCGCAGGCCGAAGGCCTTTGCCAGCTCAGCCACGCGCCGCCCGATGCGCCCCCAGCCGAAGACGGCCAGCGTGCAGGTATTGAGACGGCGCATACCGTGCTGTGTCTGGAATTGCCAGAGATGCTGATGCGTCACCTGTCGGTCGTAGGCCTTCAGATGACGCATCAGCGCCAACATCAGGGCCAGCGTGTGCGTTGCCACTTCTTCCGTGCAGTAATCGGGTACGTTCTCCACCGCGATACCCAATTCACGTGCCGAGGCGACGTCAATCGTATTGCAGCCCGCGGCATTGACCGAGATGATGCGCAGGTCAGGCAGACGCTCCAGCACCTCACGCGGCAGGGGGATAAAGGCCGTCAACAATGCCGATACACCCTGCATATCCCGGATAAAGCTCTCGGCATCGCGGTATGCTGCCGTCAGCACCTCCGCCCCCGGCAGACCCGTCTGCAGCAACTGCTTTTCATAGGATAAATCCCGCTGCATTTCGCTGGGATAATCGCAAAGCATGATTTTCATCCTATCACCTCAGGCCGCCAATTGGCACAGGATCTCTTTCGTCGCCGCGATGACAGTCTCCATCTCCTCACGCGTCCCGATGGTGATGCGCAGGAAATTGCTGACACGCGGGTCATCGGGATAGTGACGCGCGATGATGCCGTGGGCACGCAGCTGTGCATTGTACGCTTCCGCCGTCAGCCAGGTATGCGTGACGAAGACGAAATTCGTATGCGAATCCATCACGTAGAAGCCCAGTTGCCGCAGTGCTTCCTTCGTGTACTCACGGGCGGCGATGGTCTCCTTGACGCAATGATCGAAATACACCTCATCCTCCACGGACGCCGTACCGATGGCCATGCTCACGTCGCTGAGGTTGAAGGGGTTGAACGCTGCCTTCATGCCCTCCAGGTCCTTGATGAGCGATGCCGCGCCGAAGCAATAGCCGATATGCGCCCCCGCGAGGTTGCGGGATTTCGACATCGTCTGCACGACGAGCAGATTGTCGTATTTATGGATGAGCGGCACGCAACTCTCATTGCCATAGTCGACATAAGCCTCGTCGATGACCACGAGGCGCTGCGGATTGGCCGCGACGATGCGCTCGATCTCGCTGACGGGCAGGACGTAGCCCGTCGGCGCATTCGGGTTCGCGAGCACGATGTGGCGGTCACTATGGACGTAGGCATCCACATCTACCGTGAAGTCCGCCCGCAGGGGGATTTCCGCATGGTCAATACCAAAGCTGCGGGCCATCGTGCGGTAAAAGCCATAGGTGACATCGGGATAGGCAATGCGCGCCTGCTCGAAGAACGTGAGGAAAATCAGGCCGAGGATTTCGTCAGAACCATTGCCCACGAGTACCTCAGACGTACGCACGGCATAGCGGCGGGAAAGTGCCGTCTTGAGCTCCATGGAGGACGGATCCGTGTAGCGGCTGAGATGCCGCATGCGCTCGCTTTTCAGCACGGCCAGCACGCGTGGAGACGGCGGCATACTCGTCTCGTTGGCATTCAGCTTGATGATGTCCGGATCCTTGGGCTGCTCACCGGGGATATAGGGAACCAGATCGGTATAGCGCGGGCTGATGAAACGGCTCATGATAATTTCCTCCTCATAGAAAAAGCTGACAGGCAGAATACGCTATCTGCCTGTCAGCTTCGTTGCTGTCTTTTCTCGTTTGATTTTCGCTTTCTCTTGGGACACATTTAGTATAGCGGAATTCAAAAGCGGAATCTATTGACATTAACACAAAAAACCGGGAAAAATTTCGAACATTGTACAATATGCTTATTGTATACAGCTAGTCTGCTTTATTTTATGTACTCTCTGTGATATAGTAGAGGACAGTATCACACGAAAGGAAGACTCCCATGCAACTCAAAGCTTTGCTTGCCTTGCCCACATTTCATGATTTCCAGTTGATTGCCGGTGCCGACGGCCTGCAGCAGGAAATCGGCAACGTCGATATCCTTGAATACGAATGGTTCACACAGAACTTCAACGTCTTCAGCGAGAACGATTTCGTGCTGACCTCGCTGTTCTTTGCCCGAGATGACGCTTCCCTCATCAGGAAGAGCATCGAGAAGCTGCTATCACGCCATATCTCCGCCCTCGCCGTCAAGACCATCTTCTTCTCCGAACTGCCGCCCGAGGTCATCGCACTCTGCGATGCACATCATCTGCCCCTCTTCCGCTTCTCTCAGGCGTATATGGAAGATCTGATCATCAGCTTCAACGAGCTGCAGAAAAGCGACCAGCGCACGCTCCTGCTGGAGAAAAACCTGCACTATATCCTGCACACGAATATCGATCCCGCCATCATCGAGAGCACGGCTCATGAAATCAATCCGGCCTTTCTGCCCCACGCCATCGCCTTCTACCTGACGGACCGCCTGGATCCGCACTCGCCGCGCCGCATCGTCAGCGTGCTGAATCGTCTGCTCTACAAGCAATACCGCGAGCAGCACCTCCGCACCGTCAGCTTCCTCAAGTTCGACAATGGCCTGCTCGTGCTTTACTCCCTGCAGGAGAAGGAGCTAAAGCAGACGCCATGGGAGCTCATCCGCGACCTGCTGCACGGCTACGACCTGCGCGCAGAAGATTACGCGATCGGCATCAGCAGCTGCCAGCCCATCTACCGCAGCCTGCACCAGATCTTGCAGGAAAGCCTCGACGCCCACAAGATCTGCCAGCAGAGCGATAAGCCCTACGTCAGCTATGCACAGCTCGGCATCTACCGCCAGCTCCTCCCCCTCAGCCGCAGCCAGGCTTTCCAGCACCAGCTGCAGGAGGTCACGCACACGCTGCGCACCTACGACAGCAAATTTTCCTCCCGCCTGCTGGAAACCCTGCTCGCCTATACGAAGAACGGCGGCGAAATCTCCGCCACCGCCCATCAGCTCTACCAGCATCCCAACACGATCCGCTACCGCCTGAGCAAAGCAAAAGAGCTCCTTGCCCCCTATCTGGGCACGGAGCACTTCTACGAACAGATCTTCAACCTGCTCACCGTTTATCCGTTAATAAAAAATGAACCTGAAGCCGTCTTCAAAAACCGAAAAGATGTGTGACCCATAACAGGAATGGCACAACAATCAGGGCAGGCAGATAGTTAATCACCTTAAACTGGGTGATGTTCAGCATGTTGAGGCCGATGGCCAGGATGAGGATCGAGCCCGTCGTGCCAAGCTCCGCGATAAGCTCTGGCGAGACCAATGGGGCTATCCACTCAGCCAGCAGCACGATGGTGCCCTGAAAGATGAGCGTGAAGACAGCCGAGCCGAAGACGCCCACGCCCATAGCCGCCGTGAGCATGATGCCCGAGCAGAAATCGAGCAGGGACTTCGTGTAGAGTATCGAGAAATCATGGTCGAGGCCGGCATTCAGTGACCCCACGATGACCATCGCGCCCACGTTCATGATGAGGCAGGAGGTCACGAAGGCTTTGGCGATGCGCGCCCCTTCGCCCTCACCTTTCGCATAGCGGCTCATGAGGCGCTCCGTGAAGCGGTTCACGTGGCCGTCCCAATCCTGCGCCTCGCCGATGACCACGCCGACGACGATGGCCACGATGAGCTGCAGGATATTCTGCTCGACCACAGCGCCCTGAATGCCGATGAGTACCGTACAGAGGCCAAGTGCCTGCATGACGGCATCCGTGAGCGACTGGGGGATGCCGCGGCGCAGCAGCATGCCGATGGACGCACCGAGGACAATGGCAATGGTATTGACAAGCACAGCAAACATAGTTTAGGCTTTCAGCTCCTTTACAATCCGGGTCAAAGCCTGCAGGAAGGCCGCAATCTCCTCCGCCGTCGTGTAACGCCCCAGCGTCACGCGCACGGCTTCACTGGCCTGCGCCGCCGTCTGCCCCATGGCCAGCAGCACATGCGATGGCTCCAGCGAGCCCGCACTGCAGGCACTGCCTGCCGAGACGGCGAAGCCTGCAAGGTCGAGGCGGATGAGCAGCACTTCGTGATCGATGCCCGCGATACGGAAATTCACATTGCCCGGCAAGCGCTGGGTCAGGCTGCCGTTGATGACGGCACCGGGCAGCGCACGGATGCCCGCCAGGAGCTGCGCGCGCAGCTGCGTCAGACGCTCCTGCTCCGCTGTCATATCGGCCTGCGCCAGTTCCGCCGCGCAGCCGAGGCCCACGATACCGGGGACATTCTCCGTGCCCGCACGCTGCTCGCTTTCCTGCGCGCCGCCATGCATCAGGCTGTCCGGCTGCCAGCCGCGGCGCAGGTAGAGCACGCCCGTGCCCTTGGGCCCGTAGAGCTTGTGCCCGGAGAGCGAGAGCGCATCGACGGGTAGCTGCTGCAAGTCGATGGGGATATGCCCCGCCGCCTGCACGGCATCGGTATGAAAGAACACACCGCGCTCGCGCAGCAGCGCCCCGATCTCCGCGATGGGCTCAATGGTGCCCACCTCGTTGTTGGCGAACATGACCGAGACCAGTGCCGTATCCTCACGCAGAGCCGCCTCAACCTGTGCCGCCGTAACACACCCCTCCGCGTCCATGGGCAGATACGTGACCTCGAAGTCCTGCTGCGCCAGCCACGCGCAGGTACGGAGCACCGCATGATGCTCGATGGTCGTCGTGATGATGTGGTTCTTGCCCCGCTCACGCCGTGCGGCCAGGGCCATGCCCTTGATAGCCCAGTTGTCACTTTCGCTGCCACCCGAGGTGAAAAAGATTTCCTCAGGCGCAGCATGCAGCAACGCGGCCACCTGACGCCTGGCCTTCGCCACGGCCTGCCGCGCCGCCCGACCATAGCTGTAGAGACTCGACGGATTGCCGAACTGCGTGCGGAAATACGGCAGCATGGCCTGCAGCACGCGCTCATCGACGGGCGTCGTCGCCGCGTAATCGAGATAGACCTGCTTCTCCTGTCCGCTCATTTGCCGCACCCCATGCCCGCTTCCCAGACCTCACTGCTGGCGGAATTGTCCTCGCAGAGATCCTTGAGCGTGATGCTGTTGAGCACGCGGGAAATGCTGTCGCAGACCTTCGCCCAGACGCTACGCGTCACGCAAGCGCCGGCGCGCTCGCAATATTGATTATCCGCGTCGGCATCATCAAGCAGGCAGTTCACCAGCGCAATCGGGCCCTCGATGGCCGTGATGATCTCGCCGATGGTCACGGAGCAGGGTGGCTTCGCGAGCATATAGCCGCCCTGCGCGCCGCGCACGCTCTTCACGAGCCCCGCCTTGCGCAGCGTGCCCATGAGCTGCTCCAGATAGTTCTCCGAAATGCCCTGCTTCTGGCTGATGAGCTTCAGCGGCAATGCACCCTCGCCGTAGTGCAATGCCAGTTCATAGAGCGCCGTCACGCTGTAGCGCCCCTTTGTCGATATCTTCATCGTCTGTTACCTCGAATCCCGAGTAAATTAGTCAACTTTCGTATTGCCTCAAATATAGCAAAAAAAGCCCTGTCTGTCAAAGACAAGGCTCACAGACAAGGCATCGCCTGCCATCAAAAACGGTCCGGCCAGCAGCGGTGCAGATAGTCGCGCTGGCGCTGCTCCGCACCGTTTTCTCCCGGCTTGTAGTAGTGTGCATCTTTCATCGCATCGGGCAGATATTGCTGCGGCGTGAAATGGCCGGGATAGTTATGCGGATAGATGTAGTCCTGTCCATAGCCGAGCTTCGCCGCTCCCTTATAATGGGAATCGCGCAGGTGAAGGGGCACCGTGCCACAGTTCTTGCTGCGCACATCCGCGAGCGCCGCATCGATGCCGAGATAGGCCGCATTGCTCTTGGGCGCGGAGGCCACGTAGGTCACGGCCTCTGCCAGCGGGATGCGTGCCTCAGGGAGTCCCACGAACTGACAGGCCTGCACGGCCGCCATGGCCACGACGAGCGCCATGGGGTCGGCATTGCCTACATCCTCCGCCGCGCAGATGGCTACGCGACGCGCGATGAAGTTCAGATCCTCTCCCGAGACCAGCATGCGCGCAAGGTAATGCAGCGCCGCATCGGGGTCGCTGCCGCGCATGCTCTTGATGAAGGCCGAGACCGTGTCGTAGTGGTTGTCGCCTTTCTTGTCATAGTGCTGCACGCGCTCGCCCACGAGCTCTTTGAGCATAGAGAGCGTCAGCTCGCCGCCCTGCGGCGGCAGCATTGCGGCCATTTCCTCCAGCAGGTTCAGCGCGATGCGCGCGTCGCCTCCCGCCATCTGTGCCAGTGCCTGCAGGATTTCCTCGTCCACCTTGATATCCTGCTTGCCGAGGCCGCGTTCCTTATCCGTGAGCGCCTGCTGCAGAATGTGCACGAGCTGGCCATCCGTGAGTTGCTGCAGCTGCACGATGCGCACGCGTGAGAGCAGGGCATGATTGACCTCGAAGAAAGGGTTCTCC
The DNA here is from genome assembly GCA_002350105.1 of Selenomonadaceae bacterium UBA2897. Classification (GTDB taxonomy): domain Bacteria; phylum Bacillota; class Negativicutes; order Selenomonadales; family Selenomonadaceae; genus UBA2897. The sequence goes on from DEDT01000021.1 coordinate 9,366, forward strand.
GTCGTCGCGCCGATGAGGATGAGCCGACCATCCTCAACATAGGGCAGCAGCACATCCTGCTGGCTCTTGTTGAAGCGATGAATCTCGTCGATGAACACAATGGTGCGCTTTTGGTAAAATTTGCGCTGCTCCTCCGCCTCTTTCACGATGGCCCGGATGTCGCTGATGCCCGAGGACACAGCGTTGAGCTTCTGAAAATGGCTGCCCGTCATGCCCGCGATCATCTGCGCCAGCGTCGTCTTGCCCGTGCCCGGCGGGCCGTAGAGGATGAGCGAGGGAATGTTGTCCGCTTCGATCATTCGCCGCAGGAACTTGCCCGCGCCCACAGCCTGCTGCTGGCCGACGAATTCCTGAAAATTGCGCGGCCGCATGCGCTGGGCCAGCGGCTCAAAGCGGCGCGTACTGCCCGTATCTGCCCCCGGATTATGCGCGGCTGCCGCGAAAAGGTCATAGTCCTCAGCCATGATGCTCACTCCTTCCCGCCGCGGCCCGTCGAACCCCAGCCGCCGAGACGTGCCGCGCCTTCGCCGGCCACATCGTCATCGACCGTGAGGTATTTCTGGAAAATCCCCTGGGCGATACGCTCCCCTTTTGCCAGCTGTACGGACTCCTGACCGCGATTATAGAGTGCGATGTAAAGGTGCCCATCGTTGTCGGGATTGTTATAGTAGTCAGCATCCACCACGCCTACGCTATTCATGAGCACGAGGTGCCGCTTCACCGCCATGCTGGAGCGAATGTGGATGGTCAGCACCTCATCCTCCTGCATATAGGCCTTCAGCCCCGTCGGCACCATGGCGAGCGCCCCCGGTGCAATGGTCACCGCCTCACCCGCCGCCAGGTCATAGCCTGCGCTCGCCGCCGTCTTGCGCTGTGGCAGCTGAATTCCTTTATCCTGCCACCCTGTCACGATTTCAAAGCCGCGTTGCCGCATCGTTCTGCCTCCCTCTTTTTTCATAGCGAAAGGAGCGCCCCTTCAGGAGCGCTCCCCTTTTCTTACTGCGCTTATGCTTCCGGTTTCGCTGCCACAGGCGGTTCCGCCGTTTTCTCGCTGCGAATCGGGCGGGCTGGCGTAATCGTGGAGATCGCATGCTTGTAGACGAGCTCCTGCTTGCCCATCGTCTCCATGATCACCGTAAAGTTATCAAAGCCCTTGACGCTCCCCTTGATTTGGAAACCATTCAGCAGATGAATGGTCACGGGGATATTCTCCTTACGAACCTGATAGAGAAAAGAATCCTGTAAATTCCTGAGTGCCATAAATCATTATCCTCCTTGTCAAAGCACGCTACATGCCTTATCTTTGATTTTATTCGTCGGATGGGGCAAAAAATCCTTTTGCATCGCGCTGAATTTTTGCCTGCAGCTCCGCGCCACTGTATGCAGCCACGTCGTACCAGTGAATGTACGGCATCTTGCGATACCAGGTCAACTGGCGCTTGGCGAAGTGGCGCGTGCTCGTCTGAATCTGCGCGATGGCCTCTTCACGCGTGCCTGCCCCCTGCAGATAGCTTACGGTCTCCTTATAGCCAATTCCCTGCATCGCGGGCATAGCGGGCGTGACGCCCTGCGCGAGCAGGCCGCGCACCTCATCCTCGAGGCCAGCGGCGAACATCTGCTCCACACGCGCGTTGATGCGGTCATAGAGCTCCTGCCGCTCCCGCTGCAGACCAATGACAAAGGCATCGTAGACCAGTGATGCCTCCGTGCCATCCGCCTGCTTCTCGCGGGAAATTGACTCGCCGCCGTAGCGCAGCGTCTCCAGGGCCCGCACGACACGGCGGAAATTGTTTACGTGAATGCGTGCCGCCGCCTCGGGGTCGGCTGCGGCCAGCAGATCATGCACAGCCTGCTTGCCCTTTTCCTCAGCCAACTCCGCCATCCCGGCGCGAAAAGCTTCATGCCCCGTGGCCTGGTTGAACTGGTAGCCCTCCAGCAGGGCCTTGATGTAGAGCCCCGTGCCACCAGCCAGAATTGGGATTTTTCCCTTTTCATTCAGCGCCCTGATGCACGCAGCCGCCTGCGTCTGGAACTCCGTCACCGTGTAGGGCTCCGAAGGCGCGCAGATATCGATGAGATGATGCGGGATGCCCCGCCTTTCTGCCAGCGTCGGCTTTGCCGTGCCGATGTCGCAGCCACGGTAGACCAACATGGAGTCCCCCGAAATAATCTCCGTCTTGAGCGCCGCCGCAAGGCCGATGGAAAGCTCCGTCTTGCCCACGGCCGTAGGGCCGAGAATGACGATGAGTTTTTCTTTCTGCATCGGGTCAGACCAGCTGGCAGGACGTGCCCGGATCGAGGATATGTACCTCAGCCGTCGTCGCCGCCTCCGTAATCGCCTTAAAATGCGCCGCATCCTGCGCAATTACCGGCCACGTGTTATAATGAATAGGAATGACATGGCGCGCCTGCAGCCACTCTGCGGCCCGTGCCGCATCATCGGGGCCCATCGTGTAGTTGTCGCCAATCGGCAGCAGCGCGTAGTCCGGCGCATCCTGCTCCGCGATGAGCTTCATGTAGGGGAACAGCGCCGTATCGCCCGCGAAATAGACGACCTTGTCCGCGATGTAGATGATAAAGCCGCAGGCGATGCCGCCCGCCACACCTGAGCTGTGCAGAGCCGGCACCATGCGCACCTTGCCAAAGGGAAGCTTCACCGTACCGCCGAGATTCATCGGCACCCCCTGCAGCCCCTGGGCGCGCTGCTCGCAGGCACCCAGCACCTCGGGGATGGCCACGATGGCCGCCCCCGTACGCTTGGCAATCTCCGGCGCATCGCCAAGATGATCGCCGTGAGCATGGGAAAGCAGGATATAGTCACATGCTACATCCTCCGCCCTGACCGACGCCTGCGGATTGCCCGTGAGGAACGGGTCTGTCAGCACTTTGTGCCGGCCATCGTCCAGCAGCACGCAGGAATGTCCATAATACGTCAACTTAACCATACGATTCACCCTCCGCAAATTTTTCTCTGTGCACGCTCAATATACATATTATAGCACATGCAACCATAGCAATAAAAGAGGCAGCTTATGACAGAACCACGTACCAGGCAAACAGCAAACAGCCTGTATCTTCCCCCATGCACCATCCAGACCAGTTTCGCCCTGCCAGCAAAACGCCTGCTGCTGGTACTCGGCGGCAGGGCTCCCGCCACATCCTGGCTGCAGCAAATGGGCCGCAACCTGCCCGTCTGGGCCATCGACCACGGCCTCGACGCCTGCCGTGCCGCGAGCATCGTCCCCCAGCGGCTCATTGGCGACGGCGACAGCGCCCACCCCGACAGCTGGGACTGGGCCAAAAAGCAGGGCGTGCCCATCGACAAGTTCCAGCGCGAAAAAGATGACACCGATACCCAGCTCGCCCTGCGCACAGCCAGCGAAGCTGCACACGGCCAGGCCACGCTCCTGCTCACCGGTGCCTTTGGCGGCCGCTTTGACCACGCCTACAGCACAATCTTCAGCGCCAGCCGCGCCCAGGTTCCCGTCGTCCTCGCCGATGAAAAAGAGGCCTGCTGTTTCCTGCACGCTGGCGAAAGCCTGCGTATCACCTGCAAACAGCATCCCAAAGCCTTCTCCCTGCTGCCATTGACCGATGCCGTAACCGGCGTCACGCTGCAAGGTGCTCACTGGCCACTCGCGGACGCCACACTCACCCAGGCCTGCCCCAACGCCATCAGCAATGAGCTGGAATCTGCTGATAACGCACTGAGCCTCAGCATCAGAAGCGGTATTCTCGCTGTCTACTGTTGCTGGCAGGAATAATATCACGAACATGTGAAAGTTAACCGTAATACAAAGCGCCTCATTCCGGTAGCCGATGCCGGACGAGGCGCTTTTGCGCTTTATGATTCAAATTTCACATGCAATCACTCAGGCGATGCCGATGCCCATTTCCGTCTCTACGAGAATCCTGCAGTTCGCGAGACGCCAATGCTCGTTTGGCTCGTTGGCAGCGATGTTGTAATAGACACCGCCCTCAATGAGCTCCACACGCAGCTCCATGAGCCAGATTTTCAGGGCTTCGATATCGCGGTCGTGAATGTCACTGCCACGGAACTGGCAGATGGGACGACCCTTGTCGCGGTATGTCAGCACCCACTGCTCGCCCTCGTTGGCATGATCGGCGAAATCACCGGCCAACTGGCAACGCTGCGGCTGCCAGCCCTTCAGCCATTGTAAATGTGCCGGCACGCGCACGGCATCGCACGCATAACGGATGCGGTTCTCCTTGCCAATGCAATCGAAATATTCCAGTCGCCCATCCGGGTGAACCACCACATGAAAAGTCTCTTCCCGACCATCATACTGATAGAATTCAAGTTCCCTTAACATGATAATCATCCTCCCTGACGGCGGCTCCATCCCTGGCCCGCAATATCGGCGCAACACCTTCCTGAACTGCGCTCAGCTATGTTTCGGAAAATTATGAACCCTATTATAGCAAACTCCAATCCGTTTGTCACTAGTAAATTGGGAGTTTTCTGAATATTATGCCTATTGATCACTTTTCTATCAACGGACGATCCTTCTCTACCCATGGGATAACGGCACTGCATAACCTCTATGCCATCATCCAAGGCACGATAAATCAACTTGTTAACGTCATCAATACGTCTGCTCCACCAGCCAGTGAACTCACATTTTAGTGGTTCTGGCTTGCCTATACCTGTATAAACGTTGCGCTCAATATCTTTCAGCAACTTATTGATGCGTTTGACGGTTTTCTTGTCCTCGCCTTGCCATTCGACATAATCTTCCATTGTGATAACCACCTTGACTACATCCCCCTGTTATGTAGTGACCTTTGTCAAGTCCTAATTTTTGCCTCGCTGAAAGGCATCTTGAAAGGGCCTCAGAAAGCATAGTTCTCGGCAAGACCAGTCTGTTATACGCGGGTT
>DEDT01000044.1:0-13736 GCA_002350105.1 Selenomonadaceae bacterium UBA2897
GACAAAGGTCACTACATAACAGTGCGCAGTCAGTCAGTTGAGGAGCTCTCGTTATTTTGAATAAAAGGAAATAGAGGAGAGGGGCAATATGGCACAGGAAACGGAACGGGAGAAGATGTTACGCGGTGCGTGGTATGATGCAAATTTTGATCAGGCACTGATAGAGGAACGCAGCAAGGTGGAAATGGCCTGTCATGCTTTCAATCAAGCTGAGCCGGGCAGTGCGGAGCAGCTGGATGCTTTCAAGCAGATACTCGGAAAGGAGATTCCTGCCGGTGTGACGGTATTGGCACCGGTATATTTCGACTATGGTGGTGATTTCACATCGTTGGGGGAAGGGACCCTTGTCAATCATGGAGCTTATTTCATGGATGGTGGCGGAATCACCATCGGCAAGAATGTCTTTATCGGGCCGTTCTGCGGCTTTTATACTGCAACACATCCCATGGCCTATGCTCAGCGCAACAAGGGATTGGAAAAAGCCTTGCCCATCAAGGTGGGCGATAACTGCTGGTTCGGTGGTAACGTATCCGTGATGCCCGGTGTTACTATCGGCAGCGGCTGCGTGATTGCGGCGGGCAGTGTGGTGACAAAGGATATCCCGGATAACAGTATGGCCGCCGGTGTTCCGGCCGTGGTCAAAAAGCACATCGATCAAGAGGACGAGTTCATATCATAATCTCAAATCAGTATGGAGGGATGCCACATGCTAGAAGTACAAGATACACCGCATCATCTTGGTGCGTATATATTGGGAACATACGATGATCTCAATGCCCTTTACGATGCAGCATATGATGTTATGGGAATGGAGGATGAGGAGAAGGAAATCTACGATTCCAGACCCATGCGAGTGATGGGGGTTCTCTATGAAATACGTCACGCATCTATGGGAGATCGCGAGATTCAACTCCTCCCCAACGGCGTAACAGATACATCTGCGGTATTTGAGGGAAGGGATTTACCAGCTAAGAACGTCGTCTTTTCTGTCCCTGTCTTGTGGCCGGTACTAGCTGATTTTGCGATGATTACGGACGATATGACCACGGATGTTTTGCAGCCGAGATACTTCAAGCGGATGTATGGGAATTTGTCGCAGGAGGCCCACGAGGATGTAAGCAGTCGCATAGAGTCTTCTGTTGGGTTAGTCAAGTTCTTTGCATCGCTTGTATGGCGTGAAATGAGACGTGTCCTTGGCAAGAATAGAGCCATGCGAATTCACAGACGGGACTTATATGGGGCGATGCTCGGCTACGGCACCAATTCGGATGTCATGATCAGGCAGTATCTTGACATACTGAATATTTGGTATATCAAGACAGCTCCGGATAAAAGGCCAGCTGCCCTGAGCAAGGTGGTACGTTCTTTGCTGGACCCGCATTCTGATCGTCAATATCAGCCGCTGGTTGAACAGATACGACAGGCGGCCGATAAATATGGTGTTCCAGAATCCGAAATCAGATTATCAGATATACAATACCCTGAGGAGCTTGAGTGGTGAAACAGCAGAATAAGGAGAAGAAAATGCGTAAGGCAATCGTTGTGGTCGATATGCAGAATGATTTCGTTGATGGCAGTCTCGGAACGGCTGAGGCACAGGCAATGCTGCCGCATTTGGTGCAGAAACTGACGCAGGCTCGGGAGACAAAGAGCGCGGATGTCGTTTTCACGATGGATACGCATCCTGTTAATTATATGCAAACGGCTGAAGGACGCAAACTGCCCGTAGAGCATTGTATCAAAGGTACGAAGGGATGGGAGATTGTGCCGCAATTGCAGATGTTCAAGGAAATGGCCCATGCTATTGTGGAAAAGCCGACTTTCGGATCCGTCAAGTTACCACAGGTAGTAGCGGATTATGATGAAATTGAACTGGTCGGCCTTTGCACGGATATCTGTGTAATTTCCAATGCACTGCTGTTAAAGGCATTTTATCCCGAAAAGGAAATCCGTGTAGATGCCAGTTGTTGTGCCGGCGTGACGCCGGAGAGCCATAAAAATGCTCTGGCAGCGATGAAGATGTGTCAGATTGATGTTGATGTATGATATACGGTTAAGCAGGTGAGAAAGATTCCGTTCCAGATTTTTGTTGATGCTGACGCGTGTCCCGTTGTGCCAGAGATTGAACGTGTTGCCAGAAAATATCATGTACTGCTTCATCTTTACTGCGACACGAATCATGTCCTGTGCTCTGAAGTCGGTGAGGTTCATGTCATTGGTGCGGGAGCTGATGCAGTGGATATCGCTATAGCAAATGCATGTCAAAAGGGTGATATCGTTGTTACACAGGACTATGGTGTAGCTGCCATGGTACTTGGAAAGGGCGGATATGCTGTTCATCAGAATGGCTGGCAGTATACGTCAGAAAATATAGACCGCTTGCTCTATGAACGCTATACAGTTAAGAAAGCACGCCGTTCGTCAAAGAAAACGCATCTCAAAGGGCCGCATAAACGCACAGCTGAAAATAATGAAAAATTCGCATCGAAGTTTGAGCAGTTGATATGTTCGTTAATTTCCGGTAAAGGAGAGAATCCTCATGCATCATGATTTAGATATCCATCCGGTTCCTTGCGATAAGGAACCATTATTTGTCAATGAGCCCTGGCTGGCAGATAATAGTTGCTATCCTGAAATAACGAAGGAATTGGAAAACTTCAAACGTCAGCCAAATCCCGCAAAGGACAACATACGGATATATGTGCCCATGGACTTGAATCGCGAAGCCATCTTGCACAGGCTCAATGTTATTATTTCTCAGTATGGGGCTGCCAGCGAGAGAAATGAAATGGCGTACTCTTTTGCGGTAAGCATGTTGCTGGAGCAGGTAGAGATATATGATCAGATATGGTTTGTGCGCCATATGCCGAAACAGGGAAAGCATAGTGCAGAGGCTGCAGAGCTCGTTAGGGATATCATTAAGCGGTTGGAGAATATTGAGGATGACTGTGCAAATTTTTTCCCTTTTGAGGAGATTCGTGCACTAAAAACAGAATATGAAATACAGTAGAATTTTCTTCGTGTGGAGCACACCAAGACTGTGACAACACAATCCCATGACGCTCTTAAAGGGAGAGATGATGATGGACTATCAGGCACTGATTGCGGGGAAGAATTATGATTTCCTGCGCACTTCGCCACATCTTGGCAGGCATATCTGCTACTTGACGCTCTCGGGTTCCCGCGCCTATGGCACGAACAACCCTGCATCGGATGTGGACATACGCGGCTTTGCGCTGGAACGGCCGGAGGAGATTTTCGGCATGCAGCATTTCGAGCAGGCTGAGGATAGAGCCACGGATACGGTCATCTACAGTTTGCAGAAATTCGTGCACCTCTGCAGCCAGTGTAACCCGAATGTCATCGAAATGCTGGGCACGGAACCGGAGCACGTGCTCTGCTGCAACGCAGTCGGCCGCTTGATTCGTGAACATAGGGATTTATTCCTGAGCAAGCAGGCCTATTACACCTTTACCGGTTATGCTACGGCCCAGTTGCGCCGCCTACAGAACGCGTTGGCGCGTGACAGCTACCCGCAGGCAGAGAAGATGGAACACATCCGCCGTTCCTTGGAGCAGATGGTGCTGAGTTGCCAAGAGCAGTATCATATTCATGAAGGTGATATCACATTTACCAGCGAAGACAAAGAGCAGGAAAAAGAGCTCTATACCTCGGTACATGTGGATCATATCCCTCTGCGGCGTTTCCTGGCCATCAATGCGGACATTGATAATATGCTGCGCAACTACGGCAAGCTGAACAAGCGCAATCACAAGAAAGATCTGCCGCATCTGCGTAAGCATGCCATGCACCTTATCCGCCTGTTTCTCACAGGGCTGGATATTCTGGAGGGACGGGGGATCCGCACGTACCGTCGCGAGGAGCATGACCTGTTGCTGGGCATCCGCGCGGGCGACGTTTCTTTTGATGAGGTATTCCGTCTGACGGACGAATACGAGCAGAAAATTCGCCACGCGTTCGAGGTTTCCAGGCTGCCCGACAGGCCCGATGAGGCGGCGATTAACAGCCTGCTGGTGTCATGCTACAAGATGGGAACAGAGGAAGGTTTATTCTGAGTTGTAACGTTCACTATATCGGTTGGTCGGACAAGTTGCCAGCCTGTTGGTTCTACGAGCGTCTATGCAGTCGCTTGTCATATTATGATTGGCTCTGCCCTAAATGCCATCAGCCTATAACCGTGTGTGAAAGCAGCAGTTGGGGAAACCGCATCTTCAGATTCTATCCATGCGGTGTTTCTTATATAGTGGAATGGGCCTTGAAGTATGGGTGCGGGAGATGTAGTTATGGCAGAGAAATGGAACATCTTTCTGGATGTAGACGGTGTACTGAACCGTGAGCAGGACTGGGTGCGTCCCTGGATAAAAAGAAGAATTATCCACAGCGCGTTCAAGTGTATGAGCAGGCAGAATAAGGTTGTTTGACAAAAGTGTGGATTCCGTGTACAGTTATAAAATAAAGAATATATTTTGAAGGAGAGATTTATTTATGGCAGAAGCAATTAGCAAGACCGCACTTGTGGATCAGGTCGCAGAGGCAGCAGGTATTTCCAAGAAAGATACCAAGGCTGTTATTGATGCCCTGCTGGAAACGGTGAAAGAGGACGTTAAGAACGATAAAGAGGTTCGCCTCATTGGTTTTGGTACGTTCAAGAAAGCTCATCGCAATGCACGTCAGGGCAAAAACCCACGCACGGGTGAGGTGCTCCAGATTGCAGCAAGCGATGCGCTTGCTTTTAAGAGCAGCATCAAATACTGAGAGCAACAAAAAGTGGCCTAGCCGTTTCTTTTGGCTGGGCCATTGGTGTATGCAGGAGTTTTTACGATAGCTGGTCATCAATCAGCCAGTTTGAGGTCGAGCACAGGTGTGCCATCCAACGTATCAACGCCCGTAAAGGTTATGGTGGTATCCTTTATGTCAACGATTTTGATGATGGATACGCCGATAAGATTCGGACGTCGTGTGCTACGCGTAGCAAAAACGCCGGTTAAAGGGCCGGTGCCTCGCTTATAGACTTGCAGGCTATGCTCGGTGCTCTTGTGGAAAGCAAATATCATCATTAGGTTCATGCCAGGCTTGATGCTCATCAGAGCATCCTGATATTCTGGCAGAATTTCAAGCGTTGCTGTAGTATCGCCGCTATCCGTATAGAATTTAGGAGCACTGTTACGGTCTTTAAATGGTGAATGGACATAGCCGATAGGCTGATACGTGTAACTCTCCATAAGTATTTCCTCCCTGCCAATGATTTAGAAGTATCAACGATTTTTCACGATAAAGTCCTTGATGCTGATACGGTCAGCTTCGACATGGCACTGCGCATAACATATATGTACGCCAGCCGCCTGAGCTTCCTCTAGTGCGTCTCCTTCAGCAGGGTGAGTGTGCGCTCATCCATCTTTCCACCGTAGTATTTATCGAGAACCTGTTGAAAGATAGGGCAGTCTGGCTCGGCCTGTGCGAACAGCGTCATGGAGGAACGCAGCTTCAGGTTGTCGGGGAAGCCCATCACTGCTCCAGCATCGTTTACTGGCAGCTTCAGAAGAGCACTGCTGATTTCCAGCAGGTGCTTCCGCAATGTCGGTTCGGCAAGGTACTCCTTCGCCTCGGCCATGTCCTTTATGCCGTAGTATTCGGAAGTGGAGCTGTGGCCGAGCCCCTTGAGCTGGGGAAAGATGTACCATATCCAATGGGACTGCTTGCGTCCTTCCTGTATTTCCATGAGGGCAATATTGTAGTCTGTCACTTGTGCTTCAAGAAATCGTTTTATAGACATTTTGGGAACTCCTTTGCTATTTCGATTCACCTTTATTATAGCAGATGCTTCTTCTTGGTGATATGGCTGTGGTATTTGTTCATATCCCGTGCTTTTATAGACACGATCTGTGTGGGAATGATTTACTTTCTCAAACTTTGCAGGTGCGTAAGCGCCTGTGAGCCTTGAAAAATCAATATTTATGGCTACAAAAATAGCACGGGCCGTGCCCGTTTGGTATAATTAAATTGAGCAGTACGCTATCGGCAAATTACTGAGAACTGCTAGCCAGGGTTTTCGACCATGCGCATCAGAAGTATGTCTACGGATTCCGCATGCTGACTATCGGCTGGTCAGATGGCAACACATTCCTGCCCGTCAGCTACTGCCTGCTTTCGACGGAAAATGCCAAAAACCGCATCAATGAGGCCTCCAAAGCTATTGACGCCCGTACCAATGGCGGACGCCAGCGCAAACTGGCGCAGCGGAAAGGCACGGATGTTCACTCGCTACATGCTGCTGGCTGTGGAACAGCGGCAAAAGATAGATCAGCGCACCATCGGTGATCTTTTCTACCTGATGGTACCAGAGCTATCCGATTTACCGTACTATGAAGCACTCTGCCATATCATGAGACAGTTCGCCGACTTCGTCCAGCAGCATGCCCTGCTGGACGAACAGGCAGTACAAGAGATGCTGGATATCTTTTGTGGTTGGCAGGCCGATTCTATAGAGCACATAGGCTATTTACCATGTGCGAAGTTTGAGATATTAATAGGAAAACATTATGGAGATAGAACGACAGTTCCTGATAAAAGATATAGCAGTAGTTCCCGTAGACAACGCAACAGCAAAACATGAGATACAGCAAGGCTACTTGTCATTTGAGCCTGAACTGCGCATACGGCAGATGGACGATGCATATTTCCTGACATTCAAGTCCTCGGGCGGCCTTGTGCGGCGCGAAGAAGAAATCAGCATTACAGCAAGTGACTTTCATAATCTGCTGCCGCGCGTACAGGGTGAGATGCTATGCAAGACGCGCTACGAAATACCAGTGCTTTCAAGCGACACGGCGGTATTCGATGTGTATCACAATGCTTTAAACGGTCTATGCATGGCAGAGGTTGAGTTCCCAACTGTGGAAGCAGCACAGGCCTTTACACTGCCAGCATGGTTTGGCAGGGAGATTACTTACGATGCACGGCTAACAGCTGCTAATCTGGTTAAGCATGGATGGCAATGGCTTAAAGATAGACTGGGGGAGAAAGGATAATGCCGGATATTGTGATACGTAAGGCTATGCCGCAGGATTCTGAGCAGCTGAGGGATATCTATGCCCCATATGTTGAGCAGACCGCGATATCTTTCGAGACGGAGGTGCCGACGGCGACGGAAATGATGCACCGCATGGAGAAAGTGCTGGAAAGGTATCCCTACCTCGTAGCGGCGTGCGATGACGGGATCCTGGGATATGCCTATGCGCATTCTTTCATCCAGCGGGCGGCGTATGACTGGTCGGTCGAGATGTCCATCTATATGCGTATGGATGAACGGCAGCAAGGTGTAGGAGGCAGGTTGTATCGGATGATGGAAGATATCCTTCGTGCACAGGGAATCTTGAACCTGAATGCGTGTATTGCCGTGCCGAAAGAGCAGGCGGATGAATATCTTACGGACAACAGTATGAAGTTTCACGAGCACATGGGCTATACGCTGGTGGGCCGTTTTCATGACAGCGGCTATAAGTTCGGCCGCTGGTATGATATGGTCTGGATGGAAAAGATGATTGGAGAACATACGACGCCGGCACAGCCTGTCTGCACATTTGATGCGGTGCGGGAGAAATTTGACTTGTGAGCAGACTATCATTTAGGCATGCGATGAGGAGGATGCAATATGCACGTATGGTTTTTCTATGATAAATGGCTGGACTCATGTGGACATTCACACCCGGTATATTATGCTGTTACAGAGACTGGTGGCCATGTAACAAATGGTTCTACGCTGGCGCAGGCTATCTATATGGCTCATGATTTAATAGCGTGCCTCACGATGCCGCCCTCCATTTGTGAAGATGAGATGCATATTTTGTCTGTTGATGAAGCAGCTGAGACTATGGAGCTTCCGGTCAATAGCCTTGTTATGGAACTCGATATTGATATAGAGCACTCGAAACACGGGATTTGGGTAAGGAAGGGCGATCCGTTGCCACTGAAAAAGGCTCCAACACGTATACGCATGCTGGAACGTGCCTTCTGCCTTTTATACAGAAATGGATTATAAGCTGAGTGTTATTTATTGGGGCTGCTTGGCAAACGGAAGGAATGGAAATAATGATGGAACATGGATGCGATTGCCATGAGCATGGTCATGGCCACGGGCATACGGCAGAAGAAATGGCTGCTTTGCAGGAGAAGCAGCGTCAGCTGGTGATATTAAAGCCGCATATGGTGAAGATACAGGCATTGCATGACAAGATTGATGCTGTGCTCAGCAAAGTGGAAAAAGATAATATCGGCCTGCTACTGACGCAAAAGAAGAACTTGAAGGCTTTGCAAAGGGAGTACAGAGAGATTACTACAGGACAGCTGGCGCAGATGCTCCCACCTGCCGTTATGCAGGTGGAGCGGGAGTACATTGACAATATCGAGGACATCCTGCACCATGCCAGGCTGTTCAAACGTGGCTTACAAGGCAATGTAACGGCAGAGGTCGTCAAGAATTTGGAGCAAAGCCTCTAATGTGGAAGTATGAATCAAAGGAGGAATGCTGCTTGACTACCTGCATGCGGATATCAAGGACACCTATGCCTTCGGCGATGCCAAGGTCGATATCCCCATGCTCGAAAAATGCGCCGTTGGCGTCGCCATGGCCAGTGGTGGCGACGAAATCAAGTCCATGGCGGATTATGTGACAGATGGCGTGGATGAGGATGGACTTTACCATGCGTTCCAGCATTTCCATCTGATTTAAACAGGTTGTAGGAGAAGTAAAAAATGAGAATCGAACATGTTGCTATGTATGTCAATGATCTTGAAGGAGCCAAGCGTTTTTTTGAGATTTATTTGGAAGCTAACGCTAATGCTGGCTATCACAATCCAAAGACGGATTTTCGTTCTTATTTCCTGACTTTTGCTGACGGAGCCAGATTGGAAATCATGCATAAGCCGGATATGCAGGACCCGGCAAAGACATTGAACCGCACCGGCTTCATCCATCTCGCTTTCAGCGTTGGCAGTAAGGAAAACGTAGATACCCTAACAGCGCGCCTCAAGGCTGACGGCTATGAGGTAGTCTCCGGCCCGCGCACCACTGGTGACGGTTACTACGAAAGCTGCGTAGTGGCACTGGAAGGCAATCAGATTGAGCTGACTGTATGATAATGCGTTGATTTTTCCTCGATAGTTCATCGTCATAATTCAAGAAAGAGGCGCAAAAAATATGTTACAGGAAACGGAACGCGAAAAGATGCTGCGCGGTGCGTGGTATGATGCGAATTTCGACAAGGCATTGATAGAGGAACGACGTCGGGCAGAACTGGCGTGTCATGCCTTCAATCAGGCAGAGCCGGGGAGCGAGGCGCAGATGACTGCCTTGAAAGGGTTACTGGGAGGCAGCATACCTAAGGGAGTAACGGTTCTGGCACCGGTGTATTTCGATTACGGCAGTAGTTTTACGACGCTGGGTGAGGGCACGTTTGTCAATCATGGAGCTTACTTCATGGATGGTGGTAGTATATCCATTGGGAGCAATGTCTTTATAGGACCATTCTGCGGTTTTTATACTGCGTCACATCCACTGGCGTTTGTCCAGCGCAATAAGGGACTCGAAAAGGCATTGCCTATCAAAGTAGGTGACAATTGCTGGTTCGGCGCCAATGTGTCAGTGATGCCCGGTGTTACTATTGGCAGCGGTTGCGTGATTGCAGCAGGCAGTGTAGTGACAAAGGACATACCGGATAACAGCATGGCTGCCGGTGCTCCGGCTGTGGTAAAGAAGCACATCGAACAGGAAGGCGCACTGGTATAAAGCTCACACCCCGGAATTTCTTGCCGATTATATGCAGGAGGCTCAGGCATCTTGTGTGAACTAGGTTTTACGGAGTTGTATACTTTTGATCATCATCAACCCATTGCGCCATTTAATGAAATATTGACTGATGGAGATGACAACGATGGACGCTGAAAAATTGGATCAGTGTATTGGCGAACTGACGCTAGCCTTGATGTATCTGAATCGCTTTAAGGAAAGAAATGATTTATGCTGGCGTGCGTGGAAAGGCTATGATTTTGATGCCCTGGGGCGCTTGAAGGACAACGGATTGATATATGACAGTAGCCATCGCAGTAAATCCGTTGGTCTTAGCGAAGAGGGTATTGCCAAGGCCAAGGAAATACTTGGCAAATTGGATATAGCAGATACAGATGAGCCAACGGAAGAAAAATAAAGAAAGGTGCTTTTCCTGTGGAACGGCCGATAATTCATGATCCGATTTTTTTGCAGCGGGTATCAGTGGCCGCTGATAAGGGCGATTTAGGTATCGCTAGAGACCTGTCCGATACACTGCTTGCGCATCGGGAGCATTGTGCAGGACTGGCCGCTAACATGATTGGTGAGAGCAAGTGCATTCTTGCCGTCTTTGACGGTGCGGAAATTATCGTCATGCTCAATCCTGAAATCATCAAGCATAGTGCGCGTCAATATAAGACAGAGGAAGGCTGCCTTTCGTTGCCGGGAGAGCGGCCCGTCGGACGGTACGAGATCATCGAAGTCCGCTACCGTGATATGTCATTCCACAAACAACGCCGTCAATTTACGGGTATTACGGCTCAGGCCATTCAGCATGAGATGGACCATTTTACGGGTAAATTGATATAATCAAAACCATTGGGCACGAGTGGCAATATATTTGGTGAAGACTCGTCTTTAGTATGGCTCTTGCTACTGACTTCTCGATAAGGTAAAATAGAGAAAGAAAAAGACTAGACGACCATTACTGGGGGCACAACATGACAGAAGAGGAACAACGGCGGCATTTGCTGGAGGAATTGCAGGTAGATAAAATCAATCCAATGAATGATGTCCTGTTCAAGTTCGTTTTTGGTAAAGAGGAACGCAAGGGCATCACGATTGATTTTCTGAACGCCGTGCTGGAGGAGTCGCTGGAGAATTCCATCAAGGATATCCGCTTCACGCAGACGGAGCAGGTGCCACAGAATGACGGCGGTAAGTTGACGCGCTTTGACGTGGCCTGCGAGCTGGACTCCGGCGAGGTCATTGACGTGGAGGTTCAGGTCATTAATTTTCAGAACATGCAACGCCGCACATTGTACTACTGGTCACAGATGTATCTGACAGGAATTCTCAGTGGCGATGACTACAAGCACCTGCGCCCGGCCATCACCATCAACATACTGGGATTCAACATCCTGCCGCAAACAGAGCCACACGCAATGTACAGCATTTACAATATCAAGACGGGTGACCGCCTGAACCGGGACATGGAACTGCATTTCCTGGAGATTCCGAAATACACGCACAAGCCCATCAGTGAGATGACAAAGATGGAACGCTGGCTGGCCTATTTCGCCAACCAACTCAACAAGCAGGAAAGGGAGGAATTGGCCATGAGTGAAGCAGCAATCGGCAATGCCTACGATGCAGCAAACGCGTTCATGATGAACCCGCAGGACCGAATGAACTACGTAAGCCGCCAAATGGCCATCATGGACTACAACTCCGGCATGAACGCTGCCGAGGAGCGCGGCGAGAAGCGTGGTGAGGAGAATGGCGAGCAACGGATGTCGGCACTCATGCAGCAACTACTGTCTAAAGGACGCATGGATGATGCCTTAAAGGCTACGTCAGATAAAGAGTATCGACAAAAGCTCTACAAAGAGTTCAATCTTTAATACATTCGGACATATGGCGCCTCTAGGCTATATTTTAAACAGTGTCCCTGTGAATCACGATAAGGCAAATGCACCTTGTGATGTCAAGCAAGATCGTCATGAAGATAAGTTCCCTGTCTCATAAATGATATCTGCTAGCAATAAGGTACAGTTGGCATAATCGCCGTACAATATCGAGCCACGGAGCTAAATCTGTGGCTATTTTTATATGAAAATGGAGTAAATGCTAAAAGGCAGAAATTGTCTGCTGAGGTGTGTGCTGATGGGCTTTACAGAATTCACGGAACCTTTGCGGGAGCTCGTTGCTGGCCAAGCGTTGACCTGCCTAACGGCAGAGGTCGTCAAGAATTTGGAGCAAAGCATCTAATGTGGAAGTATGAATCAAAGGAGGAATTATCATGGGGCTGTTTGATGAGCTGATGGGAAATGCTTCGGAAGTCGATTTGGATGATGTCAGGGAAGAGTGCCAGAAATTACTGGCGCCGGACGAGACGATTGAGCAGGCGTATAGCCTGCTGCGCGACAAGCTTCTGTTCACGAATCTTCGCCTGATTCTTGTTAATAAGCAAGGGGTCACAGGTAAGAAGGTTGAATTTCATTCCATACCGTATAACAAGATTACGCACTTTTTCATTGAGACAGCTGGAAATTTTGAGATAGAATCTGAACTGAAATTCTGGATTGCCGGCATGGGCCAAGACCCCATCAAACTGACATTCGGCAAGGATCAGGATGTTTACAAGGTGCAGAGCGTCCTGACGCAGCATATTTCGGAGTAAGAAAGCCATGTGTAGCAGGTACGGTATCAGCGAAAGAGTAGAGCAGTATATATCATCTTATGGCTGGAATCGTCAACTTATAGCAGGAGATGTTCGCCCACAGGATATGGCTCCGGTTCTGGCAAGGCAGGGAAATATGGTCGCAGCACTCCCTATGGCGTGGGGCATGCACAACCCGAAGACAGGACAGCTTATCATCAATGCACGGGAGGAATCTGCAGCAGGGAAGGCCATGTTTTCCCGAAGTCTGCGGACACAGCGCTGCATTCTGCCGGCTGAAAAGTTTTATGAGTGGGATGCGGCAGGTCATAAGGTAACATTCCAACGCGAGGACGACAGCCTGTTGCATCTGTGCGGAATCTATCGGTATGAGGGTGCGGTGCCCTGCTTTGTAATTCTGACCAAGGCAGCTGACAGCATGGCTATCAAAGGTATAGGTGAAGAAACGGCAGATGTCATTCTGCTATATGCTTTCCGTGAGCCGGTCTTCGTACTTGATGCTTATACGCGCCGCATATTGGCGCGAATGGGCGCCACAATGCAGAACGATGATGAGCGGCGTGCCTATTTTGTAAAGGATCTGCTGAATAACAGTGCAGTATATGGTGCCTATCATTGGCTGCTTCTTGAACAGGGGAAGCGGTACTGCAAAAAGTGCCCGGTCTGCGACGAGTGCCCGCTTCATGATGATTGCGGGAAACACTTAGACAGGTAAGGAAAAGAGGCCCGCAACATAGACGGTGTCGAAATGATTGTATTTAGATGGAGAAAAAATGGAGAGACCATTGCCGCGCCCAGGCGAAATTTGGCATCATTTCAAGAATCACGACTATAAGATTATCGCTATAGCTACGCATACAGAGACAAGGGAGCAGCTGGTAGTCTATGAGGCTCTGTATGGCGACTACGGTGTATTCGTTCGCCCGCTGGATATGTTTATGAGCCCGGTTGACCGGGAGAAATATCCGGATGCGAATCAGCAATACCGGTTCGAGAGGAAAGCAGAGTGAGAGACCAGGAGGAGGTGCCATACCTTTGATGGTAACGATATTCGGCCTGCTGACTCTTGCACTTGCTTTGCTGTTGCTCGTTGCTCTGGCAGGATGCGTGCTGGGAGTAGCGGTTGCAGTTGTAGGAATCGTATTGTCAGTAGCAGTGCTCGTGCTTACCGTGCGTTCGATTCGCAGATGGCGGCGCAGATAAGCAGTTATGGGTACGGGAGGTGTCCAGCTTGAGTTTGTCGAGGCTCCGTATTTATGCTAAAATAAA
>DEDT01000044.1:13767-59220 GCA_002350105.1 Selenomonadaceae bacterium UBA2897
TTTATTTTAGCATAAATACGGAGGCAATTATGTCATATATTCCTAGAGCGGCGGAACGTAAATTTTTGCGTATGAGCGGCTTTTTCAAGGCTGTGCTGGTGACGGGCGCCAGGCAGGTGGGGAAGACGACGATGCTGCGGCACCTTGCGGCGGGGAGCAGCAGAAGTTACGTGTCCATGGATGACGCGGACGAACGCGAGTTGGCTAGGAGCGATCCGAAGTTATTTTTTCAGGTACATAAACCGCCTTTGCTGATCGATGAGGTGCAGCGTGCGCCGGAGCTTTTTGAGCCCATCAAGGTTATCTGCGACCAATCTGAGGAAACAGGGCTGTTCTGGCTCACGGGCTCAGAGCATTATGAAATGATGCGTAATGTGCGCGAGAGCCTGGCCGGGCGTGTGGGCATCATGCATTTGTACGGGCTATCCGCGCGGGAAAAGCGCGGCGATACCTCGACACCGCCTTTTGCCTGCGATTATGCTTCCTTAGTAGAGGCAGCTGGGCACAGCACGCCAATGGATATTCATGCGGTATTTGCGGATATCTGGCAAGGCGGCATGCCGGCCGTACAGCATGCGGATCAGGATATGCGGCGCGCGTATTTGTCTTCCTATGCCGATACCTATCTCCTGAGCGATGCGGTTCGCGAGGGCGGCATCAAGGACGAGGACAAATTTCTGCGTTTTCTCAAGGCCTGTGCGGCCCTGACGGGGGAGATGGTTTCCTATACGACCCTGGCTGAGGCGGCGGGTATCACCGCGCCGACGGCGAAGGAGTGGCTGTATTTGCTGGCAGGGATGGGGATTATTTACCTGCTGCCGCCGTTTGCCAACAATGCCATGAAAAGACTGGTGCGCATGCCCAAGCTTTATTTTTGCGATACGGGTCTGTGTGCCAACTTATCCATGTGGCTGACGGAGGAGACGCTGCAGGTGGGCGCGGCCAGCGGCCATTACTTCGAGAATTACGTCGTGATGGAACTGGTCAAGCGTTTTTCCTATGCCAGCAGCAATGCCCGCCTGTCCTACTATCGCGACAGCAACAAGAAAGAGATTGATCTCGTCGTGGAGGAAGATGGCCTGCTGCATCCGTTGGAAATTAAGAAGGGCGCTTCGCCCAGCAAGCAGGAGGTCAACAAATTCTCCGTGCTGGATAAAGCCACGCTTCAGCGCAGCAGCGGCGGCATTGTCTGCCTGGCGGACAAGCCCATGCCCATCGATAAGCAGAATAGCTATATTCCCTGCTGGCTGCTGTAATGTGGGATTTGAGGTGAAGTGGATATGACGGAAAAGGAATTTGTGCAGCAGGTACGCGCGCTTGGCGGGCGGGCTTTTATTGTCGGCGGCTGGGTGCGGGACAAGCTGCGCGGTGTGGTGCCGCACGATAAGGACTATATGGTTAGCGGCCTGCGCGAGGCGGATTTCCAGCGCGTGTTCCCGCAGGCGGCGAAGGTGGGCAAGTCTTTCCCGGTTTATCTGCTGGATGTTGACGGCAAGCAGACGGAGGTGGCCTTCGCACGCAAGGAGCGCAAGACGGGCAGCGGCTATAAGGGCTTTGCTGTGACCTACGACCCGGCGGTGACGGTGGAGGAAGACCTCTGGCGCCGCGATACGACGATGAATGCCATGGCGATGGAGCTGACGGCGGAGCCGCCACAGCTTTTAGACCCGTTCCATGGCCGGGAAGCGGTAGAGCGGCGGGAAATCTGCGCCGTTTCCGGGCATTTCATGGAGGACCCGGTGCGGGCACTGCGGGCGGCGCGGCAGGCGGCGGCCTTTGGCTTCAGCATCAGCGAGCAGACATATGCCTATATGCGGGCCTGCGCGGCGGAACTGGCCCAGGAGCCGACGGAGCGGCTGGTGGGCGAGCTCACGCGGGCGCTGCAGACGCCGCGTCCCTCGGTCTTTTTCCGTGCGCTGGCCCGCGCGGATATCCTGCAGGTGACGTTCCCCGAGCTCGCGGCGCTTATCGGCAAGACGCAGCCTGCGGCCTTCCATCCTGAGGGCGATGCCTTCGAGCATACCATGATGGTCGTGGATGAGGTCGCGGCGGCGACGGAACATGTCGTGGCGCGCTTTGCGGCACTGGCGCACGATCTCGGCAAGGGCGTGACGCCGCCTGAGATGCTGCCTCATCATTACGGCCATGAGGTGAAGGGGCTGGATGTGCTGGCGGGCTGGAATGCGCGTATGCAGCTGCCGACGCCGTGGCTGCGGGCTGCACGTTTCGTCATCCGCGAGCACATGCGCGCGCCGCGCCTCACGAAACCCGGCAAGATCACGGCTCTGCTGCTGGCCGCGGATAATCTGCACCAGACTTTGCCTGTGGCGGATTTCCTCGCAATTATCCGCGCTGATCACCACGGCCTGCCGAATTACCTCGCGGCGGCGCCGGAGATACTGCAGCGTCTGCATACGGTCTCGGGGCGCGACTGCCCGCCGGAACTCAGGGGGCCGGCCATCGGTATGTGGCTGCTGGGTGAGCAGACGAGGATTTTTCGTCAGTGGAAGCAGGAAAAACTCGGATAAAGAGCGAAACAAGTAGATAAGAAGTACAAACAACGTACGACGTATAGGATTCGTTTCTTTTGCTTTTATCTGAGGGAGGTTTTTCCTATGGCATGCATTCTGCCCTTTGAAGGCAAATCACCTAAAATCGCCGCTGATGTATTCGTGGCTCCTACGGCGGCGGTCGTCGGCGATGTGGAAATCGGCGAGGGCTCCAGCATTTGGTTCGGCGCGTCGGTGCGCGGCGATTTCCAGCCCATCCGCATCGGCAAATATTCGAACATCCAGGACAACACCACGATTCATGTGATGGGCGACCACGGCCTGACCATCGGCGATGAGGTCATCATCGGCCATAACTGTGTGATTCACAGCAACAAGATTGGCAGCCATTCCCTGATTATGATGGGCACGATTTTGCTGGGCTATACAGAAATCGGAGAAAATGTTATCATAGGACCAGGCAGTCTGATTCCTCAGGGACGCAAGATTCCGTCGAATTCGCTGGTGCTGGGCGAGCCGGCACAGCTCATCCGCTCCCTGCGCGATGATGAAATCGAGGCGTTGCATGCCTCGGCCCTGAACTATCACGAGATTGCCCAAAAATATCAGGCTGAGTTCGATAAATTGGCTCAGCAGAAGTAAGGAGTATCACGTTATAATGGAAAAAACACTTGTACTCATCAAACCGGACGCGGTGGCAAAACATCACATCGGCGACATCACGAAACGCTACGAAGAGGAGGGTCTGCGCCCCGTCGCGATGAAAATGCTCAAAATGGACGAGCGCCTGGCTTCGATTCATTACGCTGAGCATATCGGCCGCCCGTACTATCCGGATCTGACTGGCTTCATGACCTCCGGCCCGATCATCGCTATGGTACTGGAGGGCGAGGACGCCATCAAGAAGGTGCGTGCACTGAACGGCAAAACGAATCCGGCCGAGGCCGCAGAGGGCACGATTCGCAAGCAGTTCGCGACGGCTTCGAACCGCAACGCCGTGCATGCTTCCGACAGCCCGGATAGCGCACAGCGTGAGATTCACATCTTCTTCAATGAGACTGAGATCTACGACGGTGAGTATAAGATTCCCGATTGATTATTCCCACTCCATAGCATTAGGGAGAGCCTGCAGCTGCAGGCTCTTTTATTATGCGGTAATGAGGGATAGGGACTGGACAGGGCGGCTCGCTTGCGGTAGAATTGTAAGGTACTAATGTGGACAAAATATAAATAGAAGAAAGAAAAGAGATAATTCACATGATGAGCAGCAAAAAGAAAATTTTGGCCGGGGCCATTGCACTGGCTTTATCCTTTGGTGGTTACCTGCCGGCAGCGGGTACGGCGGAGCAGGGCGTGAGCCTTGGCAGCCTGTCTGTGGCCTCGGCAGCGGAGCAGAAAGATGAGCAGATGAAGATCTCCATCAACCTCGCGGCGCGTTCGCTGGCGCTCTATCGCGGCAACACGCGCGTGGCTCTCTATCCGATTGGCCCGGGCAAACCCTATACGCCGACTCCGACGGGCTACTATAAGATTCAGGACAAGGAGGTCAACCCGACCTGGACTTCGCCGGAAGATCCGAGTGTCTCCATTTCCTCGGGACCGGACTGCCCGATTGGCTATCGCTGGATGACGATCCAGGGCAACTACGGCATCCATGGCACGAACCATCCGGAGTCCATCGGCCACTATGTCTCCAATGGCTGCATCCGCATGTATAATGAGGATGTGGAGAAGCTCTTCGACAACGTGTCCGTGGGCACGCCAGTCGAGATTACCTACAACCGCGTCGTCGTTGAGAAGGCACCGGATGATCAGATCGTTTACTATATCTATCCGGATGGCTACGGCCGTCAGGACCTCGATGTGGATTCCGTGCGCACGTGGCTCAAGGGCTATGGCGTGCAGAACTTCGTGAGCGACGAGGCCATCACACAGAAGATCGAGGCTTCGGATGGCGAGCCAACCTATATCGCCAAGGTCTATCCGCTCTTTGTCAATGGCCAGAAGCTCCAGAGCAAGGCCGTCGTACAGGAGGGCAAGACCTATCTGCCGGCCATCGAGCTTGCCAAGGAGGTCAAGGTCAACCTCGGCTGGGATGCCAGGAAAGAGCAGCTGATTTCGGACTATGGCTCGGCCCACGGCTACCTCAAGCAGGATACCTACTACTGCGAGCCGAAGGAGGCTGAGACGCTGTTCCATTTACAGGGAACACTGGCTCAGGACGGCACGTTTACGATGACGAATGGCGCACCGGTGGCACAGGCCACGGCAGAGCCGGAAGTGAAACCGCTGGTCGAGCAGCCGTCTGCGAATACGGCAGCGCAGACGCAGTCTGCGGCAGGTGAAGCAGCACAGCAGCCGACAGCGGCCGCCCAGTCCACCAAGACGGATGCGGCAGCAGGCCAGACGCAGGTAAAGCATGAGAAGACTCTGCAGGAGATCGAGGCAGAGGCAACGAAGAAAGGCTGAGGTAAATGGCAAAGCAGCAGCGGTTCGTTATCCTGGATGGCAGCAGCCTCTTTTTCCGGGCATTCTTTGCCATGCCACCGCTGACGGACAAGCAGGGGGCTCCCGTGGGTGCCATCGTGGGCTTTGCCAATATGCTGACGAAGCTTTTAGGCGACCTGCAGCCAGACCTCCTGCTCATTGCCTTCGATAAGAGCCGCCATACCTTCCGCACCGAGAAGTACGCCGCCTATAAGGGCACGCGCGACAAGGTGCCGGAGGAGCTCATCCGGCAGATTCCGCTGTTGCAGGAGCTGGCGGCGGGCTTTGGCATCCGCTTTCTGGAAAAGGATAACTACGAGGCGGACGACATCATCGGCACGCTGGCCACGCAGGCCGCGGCCCAGGGGCTCGATACGCTGGTCGTGACCGGCGATCGCGATGCTCTGCAGCTCGTGCGCGACAACTTGCGCGTGCTGCTCACGAAAAAGGGCATTTCGGAGCTTAAGGAGTACGATACGGCGGCTTTTCAGGAGGAGTACAGCCTGAATCCGCTGCAGCTCATTGACCTCAAAGGGCTCATGGGCGATACCTCCGACAACATCCCCGGCGTGCCGGGAGTTGGGCCCAAGACGGCCAGCAAGCTTATCATTGCCTACGGCAGTGTGGAGAACGTGCTGGAGCATATTCCTGAAATCAAGGGCAAGAAGCTGCAGGAACGCCTGACGGACAACAAGGCGCAGGCCCTGCTCTCGAAGGACCTTGCGACCATTGAGCTCGCGGTGCCCGGCCTCACCTTTGCGGCGGCAGATTATACCATGCAGCCCGATCATGCGCGCATGCAGGAATTCTGCACAGCGCATGCGCTGCAGGCTGTCTGGCGCAATTTCACCCGCCTGTACGGTGAGGAAGACGAAGCGCAGCAGCTCGCTTTGGTATCGGAGGAAGCTGAGTCGCTCGACCTCACTTTCACGGAACTCAGTCAGGCAAAGGATGTACCGTCGAAGTTCACGCAGGTGGCTGTGGCGGGTGCCTTTATGGGCAGCCATCCTTTTGAGCGGTTGACGGCGCTGGCTATTGCGGCGGATGACAAGCTCTACTATGTCGAGGTGGCGAGTCCCGCCATGGCGGTGGTGCAGCAGCGCCTCGCTACGGCGGAGCAGGTGACGATTTTTGGCCTGAAGCCTTACTATCATGCGGGCTGGCATCCAGGTGCAGCGTATTTCGACGTGCAGCTGGCTGCCTACCTGCTGCAGCCGGAGCTCAGCAAGTACGAGATCGATGCGCTGGTCAGCCAGTATCTGCCCAAGGTGCAGAGGCCCGCGGAGGCGGAGCCGCGCGAGACGCTGCTTTGGCAGGCACGCGTGCTCGCCCTGCTGCAGCCAAAGCTGGCGGCGGCATTATCGGAACAGGGGCTGGATCAGCTCTATGCGACGATGGAACTGCCGCTGGCGGCGGTGTTGGCCGGCATGGAGCAGTACGGCGTCTACGTCAATAAGGAACACCTGCAGCGGGAATCCGAGGCTGTGGCGGCGCGTCTGCAGCAGCTGGCGGAGGATGTCTACACGCTGGCGGGGCATGAATTCAACCTGAATTCGCCAAAGCAGCTGGCAACCGTGCTTTTCGAGGAAATGGGCCTGCCGCCGGTCAAGAAGACCAAGACAGGCTATTCCACGAATGCCGAGGTGCTGGAGACGCTGCGTCACGACCATCCCATCGTGGAGCAGATCCTGCAGTATCGTCTCTGGCAAAAGTTGAAGTCGACGTATCTGGACGGCATCGCGGGCCTGATCCATCCCGATACGGGACGCGTCTATACGAATTTCAATCAGACCGTCACGGCTACGGGGCGTCTCTCCAGCTCGGATCCGAACTTGCAGAATATCCCCGTGCGCACGGAGGAGGGCAAGACCATCCGTGCGCTCTTCGAGCCGGGAGAGGGCTATGACTACCTGCTTTCGGCGGATTACTCGCAGATTGAGCTGCGCCTGCTCGCCCACATGTCGGGCGACGCCAGCTTTATTGATGCGTTCCGCCAGGGGCAGGATATCCATGCCCGCACGGCGGCCGAGGTATTCGGCGTACCGCTGGAGCTCGTGACGCCTGAGATGCGGCGCAAGGCCAAGGCCGTAAACTTTGGTATCGTCTACGGTATCAGCGATTTCGGCCTTGCGCGCAACCTGCACATTCCGCGCAAAGAGGCGGCGCATTATATCGCCACTTACTTCGCGCGTTATCCGGGCGTCAGGAATTTCATGGATGATATGGTGACCTCCGCGCATGAGAAGGGCTATGTGGAGACGATGTATGGCAGGCGCCGCAGCCTGCCGGCCATCAACAGCCGCAACTTCAACCAGCGCAGCATGGCCGAGCGCATGGCGATGAATACGCCGATTCAGGGCAGTGCCGCCGACATCATCAAGCTTGCGATGATCCGCGCCTGGCGTGGCGTGCAGCAGGCGGGACTGAAGAGCCGCATCCTGCTGCAGGTTCACGATGAGCTGGTGTTGGAGCTCGTGAACGAGGAGCGTCCGCAGGTCGAAGCAATCCTGCATGAGGCGATGGAGCAGGTGGCGGAGCTCTCCGTGCCGCTCGTCATCGATATCCATGCCGGGACCGATTGGGCTGCGGCGAAGTGAATAAATTGTTTTGGTAGAATACCGGTGCATAGGAAAGGGATGATAATGTGCTGATTTTGGGACTTACAGGCGGCATTGCCTGCGGCAAGAGCCTTGTCTCAGCCTGGCTGCAGCAGCAAGGGGCGGCCATCATCGATGCCGATGCCGTGGCACATACGCTGATGCGGCCGGGCGGCAGTCTCTATATGGCTTATCTGGAGCATTTCGGCAATGTCATCCTGCAGCCGGATGGTACGCTGGATCGCCAGCAGATCGGCCGTATGACCTTTGGCAAGCCGGAGGTTGAGCACTGGCTGAATGCGACGGCGCATCCCGTCATCCGTGCGGCCATCCAGAAGAGGATGCATGCATTTGCCAAGGCTGGTCACAAGGTCTGCGTCCTCGATGTGCCGCTGCTCTACGAGGCGGGCTGGGATCGGCTCTGTGATTATGTATGTGTGGTCTGGACACGCCAGGACGTACAGCTGCAGCGGCTCATGTCGCGCAACGGTTACAGCAAGGAGGAAGCGCTGGTACGTGTAGCGGCCCAGATGCCACAGGATAGCAAGAAACTGCGTGCTAACTATTGCCTCGACAATAACGGCAGCCCCGAGGCCACGCTGGAGCAGGCGGCTGCCATGTGGGAAGAGATAAAGCATGTCCGCCAGTGAGGTGCCGCGCACGACGCGGCGTGTATCAAGGCGACGACAGCGGCAGGAAAACCGGCGCATGGGTTGTGCTTTCCTGGCCGGCGTGGCGGCGCTTATGCTCCTGCTCTCCATTTGGGCGGCCCTGCAGTTCGAGCCGGTGCAGCGAAAATATATCTATCCTTTTCCCTACCGCACGACCGTGGAGCAGTACGCGGATACCTACGGCGTCGACGTGCATCTCGCGGCGGCCGTAATCAAAGTCGAAAGCAAGTTCCGCGACGACGTTCATTCCCATCGCGGTGCGGTGGGGCTCATGCAGCTTATGCCGGAGACGGCCAGATGGATTGCTGTCCAGCTTGACGATCCGGGCTACAGTGAGCAGTCTCTGCATGAGCCTGCGCGCAATATCCGCTACGGTCTTTGGTATCTGGCCTCGCTGCAGCAGGAATTCCAAGGCAACGACATCCTCGCCCTGGCGGCCTACAACGCGGGCCGTGGCAATGTCCACGAATGGATGCAGCAATACGGCTGGACCAGTGATTTTCATGATGTATCTGCCATTCCTTACGGTGAGACGCGGGAGTACGTGCAGCAAGTCCTCCACGATGCCGCCGCTTACAAGAAGCTCTATCCCTGAGTGAGATAGAGCTTCTTTTGTTTGGGATAACTTTCGGGGAAATGCAGTGGG
This sequence comes from Selenomonadaceae bacterium UBA2897, assembly GCA_002350105.1. GTDB lineage: Bacteria > Bacillota > Negativicutes > Selenomonadales > Selenomonadaceae > UBA2897. The sequence goes on from DEDT01000044.1 coordinate 22,679, forward strand.
GAAATCCCTCAGCCGTGCGGCAGAAAGTATTGAAAGGCGCTGGGGATGCTGTAGTTCTGGTGGATTTCGGCGAGGGGGACCCAGCGGAGAGTGACTGGGGGATCGGCTATCTGCAGCGCATCATCGGCGAGCCAGACTTCATAGGCGTGCATGTGCCATTCGATGTGGGAGAAGATGTGCCTGGCGGCGGGGAGACTTTGCAGGCGTGCGATGGGTAGGCCGTGTGTCTCCAGAAACTGACGGGCAGCAGCCTGCGAGAGGTGGCCTGTGGTGTGGGGAAATTCCCAGAGCCCTGCGAGCAGGCCGGTATCCGGACGGCGGTGCAGGGCGATGGCATTGCCCTGATGCAGGATGAAGACGGTGAGCTTTTCCTGGCGACGCGCCTTTTTCGCCTTTTTATGCGGGAAGACCAGTTCGCAGCTTTCGGCGTGGGCAAGGCAGAGGCGCGCGAGGGGGCAGCGGGCACAGTGCGGCGCGCCATGGGGCAGGCAGACGGTGGCGCCAAGGTCCATGAATGCCTGATTGAGGGCACCGGCCTCGTGGCCTGCAGGATAATGCGGCGCGAGCAGCTCGAATGTGGCGCGTTTCGTGGAGGCGGCGAGCACGTCAGCAGGCCAGGCGAGCAGGCGTGTCACGGTGCGCAGCACATTGCCATCGACGGCCGGCGTGGGCAGGCCGAAGGCGATGGAGGCGATGGCACCAGCCGTGTAATCCCCAATGCCGGGTAACGCGCGCAGGGCTTTGTAGTCGGCGGGCAGTTCGCCACCGTAATCCGTGACGATGACCTGCGCGGCTTTCTTGAGATTGCGTGCGCGGCTGTAGTAGCCGAGGCCCTGCCAGAGCTTCATCAGGCGGTCGTCGTCACAGTGGGCGAGGTCATGCACTGTCGGCAGCTCATGGAGAAAATTCTCGTAGTAGGGAATCACGGCCGCGGCGCGCGTCTGCTGCAGCATGATTTCCGAGAGCCAGACATGGTAGGGTGAGGGATCTTCGCGCCAAGGAAGCTGCCGTTCGGTCTCCTGTGCGTGGTACCAGCGCAGGAGCGGTGTAGCGACATCCTTTAGGATAGAGGTATGGTCTGGCAGGCTGATTTTTGCTGGCATGAGATTCTCCATTTCCGTAACATGTGGCAGGGATCGTAAAAGGTGCCTGCCTTTTGGTATATGCGTATGATCAGGCTTATGTGAGCTGCTGTTACGCATCGGTGATGTGTTCGAAATGCTCGTGGTACTGCTGTTGCAGGATGGGGACGATGAAGCTGAGGTCGCTCTTCTTTGCGAGGGTGGCGAGAGCGGCCTCGCGGGCCTGCAGCAGGATGTCCATGTCGCTGAGAACGTCGGCGATTTTTAGATCGGGCAGGCCGTGCTGCATGGCGCCGAAGAACTGGCCTGGGCCGCGCAGGCGCAGGTCTTCCTCCGCGAGCTTGAAGCCGTCGTTGGTGTTTACCATGATGCCGAGGCGCTCGCGGGCGTTCTCGCTCTTGCCCTCAGAGACGAGGATGCAGAAGGACTGCCAGGGGCCGCGACCGATGCGTCCGCGCAGTTGGTGGAGCTGCGCGAGGCCGAAGCGGTCGGCATGCTCGATGACCATGAGACTCGCGTTCGGCACGTTGACGCCGACCTCGATGACCGTGGTGGAGACGAGCAGCTTGATGTCGCCCTTATAGAAATCCTGCATGACGGCTTCCTTGTCTGCTGCCTTCATGCGGCCGTGCACGAGGCCGACGCGCATATCGTAGAATATGCCGTAGCGCAGCTCGTCATAGACTTCCTCGGCGGAGGGCAGGTCGCTGTCCTCGCTGCCCTCGATGAGCGGGCAGACGACGTAGGCCTGGCGCCCCTTGGCCAGCTGCTCGTGGACGTATTTATAGATGAGCGGTCGGCGGTCAGGCAGGCGCAGGAAGGTGCGGATGGGCTGGCGTCCGGGCGGTAGATGGCGGATCTGCGAGACATCGAGGTCTCCATAGACCGTGAGCGTCATCGTGCGCGGAATCGGCGTGGCGGTCATGACGAGTACGTCCGGCGTGAGCGCGCCCTTTTTCTCCAAGGCCGCACGCTGGGCGATGCCGAAGCGGTGCTGCTCATCCGTGATGACGAGGCCGAGTTTCGCGAACTGCACGCCTTCCTGAATGAGCGCATGGGTGCCGATGACGATATCGAGCTCATGATTGGCGAGCTGGGTGTAAATCGCTTCACGTTGTTTTTTCGTGAGGCGGCCGGAGAGAAAACCCACGCGGATGCCGAGGGGCGTGAGCGAGGTGTGGAATTTTTCGTAATGCTGGGCCGCGAGGATTTCCGTCGGTGCCATGAGCGCGCCCTGGTAGCCGTTTTCCACGGTTTTGACTAGGGCGAGCAGTGCGATGACGGTCTTGCCGGAGCCGACGTCGCCCTGCACGAGGCGTCGCATGGGCTCCGGTGACTGCATGTCGTGCACGATGTCCTGCCAGACCTGCTGCTGGTCATCCGTGAGGGCAAAGGGCAGCTGTGCCATGACCTGCTTTACGAGCGTGCTGTTCTCCAGATGGCGGATGCCGTGCTGTCCTTCGCGGGCCTGTTTTTTGAGCAGCAGAAGGCCGCACTGGATGAGGTAGAGTTCCTCGAAGGCTAGTGTGCGGCGGGCGGTCTTCAGTGCCGTGAGCGTGGGGGGATTATGGAGTTCGCGGAAAGCTTCCCTGCGGGGCAGCAGCTGGTACCTTTGTGCGATGGCCTGTGGCACGACCTCCGGCAGCTCGGGCAGATTGCCCAGCAGGATTTGCATTTCCTTGCGGAAAAAATTCTGGTTCAGCTGCTCGGTGGCGGAGTAGACGGGCAGGATGCCAGTCTGAGCTTCGGGAGAGTCGCCAGCTTTCAGGATCTGGAACGAGCTTAGCTGTGACATCGCGTACTGTCCGCGCCCGCCATAGGCGTATTCCACCTTGCCCGTGAGGAAGATGCGCGCACCCGGCACCAGTTTTTTCTTGAGAAATTTCTGGTTGAACCATGTGACCTGCAGGTATCCCGTACCATCGCCGAGCATGGCCGTGAGGATGCTGAGGCGCCCATTACGCCCGCCCTGACGCTCCTGCACGTTCATGACGGTGCCGCTGGTCGTGGCCGTGGTGCCCGGCTGCAGCTCTGCCAGCGACGTGAGCGTGCTCTGATCTTCGTAGGCGCGGGGAAACCAGGTGAGCAGGTCGTAGCAGGTTCTGATGCCCAATTTTTGCAGCAGTGCTGCTTTTTTCGGGCCGATGCCCTTGAGGTACTTGATGTCGTCGGTGATGTTCATGATGCACTCCCGTTTGCGTAGATTTCCCTACTATTATATCATGCCAGGCCAGTGGGATGAGGGAGAAATCATTCTGTAACCCGTATTTCACAGGGAAACTACTTGACATATTACGTGGACTTACTGTACAATATACCACAGTTATCTATACTGTAAAACGGTATTTTTGGTGGAGGCGTAACATTACATGACGACGGTTTTAGTAAATGGTGCCTGCGGCCGCATGGGGCGGACTGTGGTGAAGGCAGTGCTGGATGATAAGGAGCTCCAGCTTGTGGGAGCTGTGGACGTCAGGGGCGGCGCAGATACGGGCGCGCTTGCAGGCTATGCGGAGAACGGCATCCTCGTGGAGACGGACCTTGCGGCGGCGCTGGAGCGGCTGAAGCCGGAGGTCATGATCGATTTCACGCGTCCGGATGTCGTGTTCGGCAATGTCAGGACGGCACTTGGGCATCATGTGAGCCCGGTGGTCGGCACGACGGGCCTTACGCAGGCGCAGAAGGACGAAATCAAGGCGCTGGCCGAGAAAGAAGATACACCAGCCTTTATCGCGCCGAACTTCGCCATCGGTGCGGTGCTCCTGATGCTGCTTTCGAAACAGGCGGCAAAGTATATGCCGGAAGTCGAGATCATCGAAATGCATCATGACAAGAAGCTCGATGCCCCTTCCGGTACGGCGGCGCAGACGGCGGCCATGATCGCCGAGGTGCGCGCGGAGCACCAGCAGGGCAATCCTGACGAAAAGGAGAAAGCGGGCTGGGACGGTGCGCGCGGCGCGAACTATGAGGGCATGCACGTGCACAGCGTGCGTCTGCCGGGCTTCATTGCGAGCCAGGAGGTCATCTTTGGCGGCCTCGGCCAGACGCTGAGCCTGCGTCACGACACGACGAGCCGCGAGTCCTTCATGCCGGGCGTCGTGCTGGCCGCAAAGAAGGTGCGCAGCCTCAAGGGACTCACGGTGGGTCTCGACAAGCTGCTGGATTGATTTCGTCATTCATTTTATTTCAATATACGGTGTAATTGGGCAAGCCCCATGCCACAGGAAAGGAAAGAATCCCTATGCGTAAGTACAATGTAGCCATCCTCGGCGCCACGGGTGCCGTCGGTACGGAGTTCCTCAAGCTCATCGAGGAGCGTCAGTTCCCCTTTGCCAACCTGAAGCTGCTGGCCTCAAAGCGTTCCGCAGGTAAGGTCATCCCTTTCATGGGCAAGGATTACACCGTTGAAGAGACGACGGACGACTCCTTCAAGGACGTCGAAATCGCCCTGTTCGCGGGCGGCGCGGCCAGCAAGCAGTTCGCTCCGGCGGCCGTAAAGGCCGGTGCCGTCGTCATCGACAACTCCAGCGCTTTCCGCATGGCCCCTGAGGTGCCGCTGGTCGTGCCGGAGGTCAACCCGCAGGCCATCGCGCGCCACAAGGGCATCATCGCGAACCCGAACTGCTCGACGATTATCATGCTCATGGCGCTGAAACCGCTTTATGACCTCTCGCGCATCAGGCGCATCGTCGTCTCCACGTATCAGGCCGTATCCGGCGCGGGCAAGGATGGCATGCAGGAGCTCGAGGACCAGATGGCGGAGATTGCTGCGGGCAAGCCCGTCGAGGCCAAGGTGCTGCCGGTGGGCAAGCTGCCGAAGCATTTCCAGATTGCCGGCAATGTCATCCCGCAGATCGACGTCGCCCAGGACAACCTCTACACGAAAGAGGAAATGAAGATGGTCAACGAGACGAAGAAGATTCTCGATGACAACGACCTGCGCGTGACGGCCACGACGGTGCGCGTGCCGGTCTCCCGCAGCCATGCCGAGTCCGTCAACATCGAGTTCGAGGGCGACGTGAGCGTCGAGCAGGCCCGCGAGGCTCTCACGAAGTTCCCCGGCGTCATCGTCAAGGACAACCTCGTCGAGCAGGAATACCCGATGCCGCTCTTCACCTCGGGCAAGAACGACGTCGAGGTCGGCCGCATCCGCAAGGACTACTCCATCGAGCACGGCCTGAACCTCTGGTGCTGTGGCGACCAGATCCGCAAAGGCGCGGCGCTGAACGCCCTGCAGATCGCCGAGTACATGATTCAGCACGATATGATTAAGTAAAATCGCTATTTTTTTTAGCACTGGGAAACAAAGAGTTCAAGAGAATTTATCCTGACAAAATAAGCTGCCCGGCCAATCTGGTTGGGCAGCTTATTTTATGCAGAAAAATATTGCTCGGTTAAGTCGTCATGGTCAGGCTTCCAGGAATTTCAGCATATCCGGCTTCTGCCAAAGTATTTTTAAAAGGTTGGAGATAGCACGGCTGGGAAGTATTTCACCCGACTCATATTTCTGAAAAGCACGATGGCCGCCGCCCAGGATATTTCCTGCAGCTTCTTGCGTTAAGTTCAACTTTTGGCGTGCCTGACGGATTTTATCTGGTGTCAGCAAATGCTCAGCTTGTGCTTTGGCCAGGTTTAACGCCTTGCTGTACACCTTCATGTCTTCTTTGGTGAAAATACCTTCATCGTTATCTTTGGGGTACCAGCCGGGCATATCGGCAGAGAATTTTATACCTTTATATTCGTAGTCAATGCGGCGAATGCCACGGAAAAGTTCCTCACCGGTTTCAGGGTTGTACATTTTCTCTTGTGATTGCATGTATATCACTCCGTTTCATCACTTGCGCTTGAATGACAATAACAGGAACTCCGAAATTACACCTTCAGTGAATTTTACGTAGAGTACATCATCATTCCATGGCACATGGTAGACATCCTGCCAAATCCTATGATTGGCGTATGAAGTCATGGATTTGTAGAACATCGATGGTTCCATGCCAGCTACGACCTGTCGGATGCCAGTGTCATCCAGTCCCAGCTCAGCTGCCGTTTGGGTGGCTTTCTTGGTAATGGCGAAATCGGATTGTTTAAAACTATCCAAATCATAGGTGGGCTTTCGCTTTTCCATCGTATCAACTCCAAGTTTATTGTACCCCATAATGGTGTATTTGTCGATAGATATTATGCATAGGCAGGTACAAAAGATTGTTTTTTCATTGTCCGGTCATTGAGTCGGGAAAATTTATGTGTGGGGAGGCAGGAAATGCGTAGTGAGTGGAGAACATTATTATGTGATTAGATTGTGCATCAAAGGAAGTAGTGAGTGATTTTATCTTGTCGTCGAGACGAAAGCTAAAGTATGGATACAGACCTGTATTATACGGAAAGAGGAGACAGTTTTGCGAGGATACAGAAATAATATAGGGATACCAGTACATGATGCAGCAGTTTTTTGGGGTGACGAATCTCAAGGTGGGCAGGTCAGAGCGGCCGGAGAGTGCTGATGACTTGGCGGAGACGGCGGGACGCAGGTCATCGCGTCCTGCGTGCAGAAGATATCCCGGACACGAGGGCCGCATGCATCAGGATACCTTTCTCTCGAGAAGAGGTGTTTTTGCTTATGTACCCTAAAGTACAGCGTAGTGATGACGATATAAAGAATAAGGGTATTTAGATCATCTTTAATATCTTTTTCGTGTTGGAAAGGAAGAGAAGGATGTGGCTGACATGGCTATGACAGTGATGCATAATAATGCGGCACAGATGACATTGGGCGAATTGCAGAAGAACAGCAACAGCCTGAGTAAGAAACTACAGCAAGTGGCATCGGGCATGAAGATCAATGGCGCGGGCGATGGTGCGTCAGAGTATGCGATTTCGGAGCGCATGCAAGTATCCCTGCGCGCGTTGGATCAGGATGTGGCCAATACCCAGACGGGACAAGCGCTGGTCCGTACGGCAGAGGGGGGCATCCAGGAAATCGTGAATAACCTGCGCAGCATGAAGGCGATGGCCATCAATGCCGCCAACGATCACAATACCGATAGCGATCGCATGACCATAGATAAGGAGTTTCAGTCGCGGAAAGATACGATTGATGACATTGCCGCTACGACGAACTACAATGGCCGGAGACTTTTGGACGGTACATATAGGCAGTGGGTAAGTCAGGGTGGGGGTGATAATGGAAAGGCCGGTATTGAGAATCAGGTTTATACGAAAACCATGGTCGAACAGCCGAAATCGGCGGCGGTGACGATTCCTTCCGGTGACTTCGTCATCTCCAGTGATGGTGTTTATGAACTGGGTGCCGGTTATCAGGGGCATATTACCATCAGTGCCACCAATGTCGTCCTGCGTCAGGCGGATGCAAAGGTCACGGATACGTATATTTCGTGCACGACGCCGGGAACAAATCTGTGGCTGGATGGCATGAATATCGCGAATGCTGCCAAGACGGATAGCGCGATTCGCTTTACGGGAGCTGGCAATACGTTGCACGTTGTCGGCAAAAATACGATTCTCAAGCAGGATACGAAGGATAAGGCGGCCATCAACGTGGGCGACGGTCTGACAATCCAGGGTGAGACGGAAGATAATTATTTATCCGTCACCAACAGCTGGTCCCATTCGGCCACGGCCATTGGCGGCGATACCTCTGAAATGAGTACCGCTAACATTATTATCCTGGATACGAATCTCTATGCCAAGAGCTATTACGGTGCCGCCATTGGCAGCGGCGCGGACGGTTCCATCGGTGACATTGCCATCGTCGGTGGCAATATTGAGGCATGGGGCACGGGAAATGGCGCGGCTGCCACGATTGGCTATGGCATGAACGGCCAGTGCGGCAATATCCTGGTGGCTGTAGATTCCATGAATATTACGCTCTGGGACGGCGCAGGCAATAGTGGCGGTGGTGCCATTGCGACGAAAAAAGGGCATATTGTACTGGATGGCGGCAAGATACATATAGAATCCTCAGCTACGCCGGCTATTGTCAACAGTTCAGGAGACGGGACTGTCGTGGCAACGGTCAATGGGCAGGATTATACCAGCCGCGATCATGTCTACGATTATGATGGACCCAGCATGAAAGAAAAATATCTGGTGGGGGGCAATGCAGTCCATGATGCTGGTTATCCTCTGATTATCCATACGGGGACGAAAGCCAGTCAGCAGCTGCGCGTCTTTATCAATGATATGCGTAGTAAGGCCCTGGGGCTCACGGACGTGGCGGTTGTGCCGCGGGAGAAAGCGGTGGCGGCGCTGGACAAATTGGATCATGCTGTTGATTACGCATTGGATGAAGCGACGACCATGGGCGCCTATCAGGCCAGGCTGGGCTTTACAAGGAGCAATCTGGTTACGGCCAGTGAAAATACGCAGGCATCAGAATCGGTCATTCGCGATGCGGATATGGCACGGGCCATGACGGGCCTTACGAAAAGCAATGTGCTGGCTCAGTCCGCACAAGCTATGCTGGCACAGGCCAACCAGAGCAGTAGCAGTGTGCTCAGCCTGTTACAGGGCTAAAAGGTGTTTCCTGTCAATCATCGAAATTGGGAGCAAAGTCTGTAAGGGGCAATGAAATGGAAAAGGCGAAAGATAATCGTTGGAAGACCTGTAGAAAGAAAAGCTATACGCTATAAATTTCAGGCCGGGTATGGTAGAATAGAAAAGAATAAGTGCTTTGGAGGTATAGCTATGGTCAGTGAAGAAACCATGATGTTCAAGTTCGGCAATGACGAGAATAAGGCGGAGAAGATTATCCGCAGCGTCAGTGCGGCCATGCAGGAGAAGGGCTACAACCCGATCAACCAGCTCGTGGGCTATTTGCTCTCGGGCGACCCGGCCTATGTGACGAGCTACAAGGACGCGCGCAACCAGATTCGTCAGTTGGAGCGCGATGAACTGCTGGAGGAGCTCGTGCGCGCCTATTTGGAGAAAAAGGCATGAAGCGCTATCTTTCCCTCGATATCGGGGATAAGACCGTCGGCATTGCAGTGAGTGATCCCATGGGCTGGACGGCGCAGGGAGTGGAGACGATCCACCGCACCTCGCTGAAGAAGGACATCGCACGCATCGGCGAGCTCATGCAGCAGTATGAGACCCACAGTCTCGTCTCGGGCTATCCGCGCAACATGAACGGCACGGAGGGGCCACGCTGCGAAATCGTGCGGGAGTTCTGCGATAAGATCAAGGAAGCCTATCCCGAGGTGGAGATTACGTTCTGGGATGAACGCCTCTCGACGGTAGCGGCGACACGTTCGCTGCTGGAGGCTGATCTTTCGCGCCGCAAGCGGAAGAAGGTTATCGACAAGATGGCGGCGGTCTTCATCCTGCAGGGCTTCCTTGACAGCCAGCAGTGAAATAGAGTAGACTTAAGGAAACACACAGCATGACAGAAAGAAGAGGTGACTGTTTTGTCCAAGAAAGAGGAAGAAGTCCTGGATGACGACATGGTTGTCGTGATGACGGACGAGGCCGGCAACGAGTATTACTATTCCGAGGAAATGATCATTCCGGTCGGAGACGATAAGTTCGCTCTGTTGGTTGGCCTGCACGAGGAAGACGGTGCGTATGTCGTTGACGACGAGGATGAGGATGTCATCATCGCCAAGATCGTGGCGGCTGCCGATGGTGAGGATGAATACATCGAGCCAACGGACGAAGAGTTTGCCGCTGTGGAAAAGGCGTACAATGCTCTTTGCGATGAAGAGGAGCAGAAATAAATAGCTATGATGCTCTGACAGCTGCCGTTCCGCTTGCGGGGCGGCGGCTGTCTTTTGTTGCCATGGCAGGATGCGGCGGATGGAGGAGAGAGAAGCGTGGAGCCGAAGAAAGAGGCAGAGCCGGAGCAGAAAAGCTCTATAGCCACAGAGGCGAAACAGCAGGCAGAGAAATTATTAGCGGAAATGCAAAAGCTGCATTTGCCTAAGATCAGTATGTCCGGACATGACTGGCATCACGACCTGCAAGCGTTGCAGCATTGGTTCCTGGGGCAGTCTGCGCCCTGGCCGGAGAAGTGGCCGGAGCGGGTGCTGGCGTTTTTCTCGCGCATCACGCGCAGGGGCTGGGTCACGCTGGCGGGCAGCCTCTTTGCTGCGGCCTTGCTTGTGGGTGTGATTGTGGCGGGTAGCTGGAGTGAGCCTGTTGTTCAGCAGCGGGCTTCCTATAATGCGGATACGGCCATCTACTATCAGCTGAAGCCAGGGCTGAGTGCACGCGAGATTGCCGATGAGCTCGTGGCAAAAGGCGTTCTGCGCAGTAAGGCTGATTTCTGGTGGCAGGCACGGATGAAGGGCAAGGCGGCGGACTTCATGACCGGTACCTATGCGTTAAAGCCGAATATGTCCGCCGATGAGGTCATCGCGCTCTTCACGAGCGGTGATACGACGCGCGTGAAATTCACGATTCCCGAGGGCTTCGGCGTAAAGGAAATCGCGAAACGGCTGGCCGATGAAGGCATCGTCGATGAGCAGGAGTTTCTCGCCAAGGCGAAGCATTTCGCACCTTACGACTATATCGAGAAGAAGGGCGAGGCCCGTTACTATGCGGAGGGCTTCCTTTTCCCTGATACCTATACGCTGGACAGCGACATTGACGCGGACCATATCCTGAAGATGATGGCGCGGGACTTCGACCAGCGCTTGACGCCGGAGTTGCGCTCGCGGGCCGAGGAGGTGCATCTCTCGATCTTTGACCTCGTGACGCTGGCATCGCTCGTCGAGAAGGAGTGCCGCTATCCGGAGGATCGGGCTATCGTAGCACAGGTCTTCTTCAAGCGGCTGAAAGTCGGTATGCCACTGCAGACGGATACGACACTGCAGTATCTCATGGCGGGACCGAAGGAAGACGTCTCACTCGAAGATACGAAGATTGATTCCCCCTATAATACCTACCAGCACGACGGCCTGCCGCCCGGACCGATTGCGAGCCCGGGCATGGCCTCAATCAAGGCCGTGCTGTATCCGGCAGATACGGACTACCTGTATTTCGTCGCTGACCGGCAGGGACACAACCACTATGCCACGAACTATCAGGACCACATGGCGAACGTGCACCAGTATCGCTGAGAGGAGCAAAAGCCAGATGGAGAAAACGGAGCTGAGTGACCTGCTGCGGGAGATGGAAGCTTTTGCGGCGGCGGAGCACGTGCCCATCATCAATGCCCAGGGCAGGCGGGCATTCGTGCAGGTCGTGACGGAGGTGCAGCCGCAGCGCATCCTCGAAATTGGCACGGCCATCGGCTACTCGGCGCTACTTATGCTTTCCCATACGCAGGCAGGGGCTGCGGTGACGACGCTGGAACTTAGCGCGGAGCGCTATCGGGAGGCCCGGGCCTATCTGGCACGCTCTTCCTATGCGGCGCAGGTCACGCAGCTGCAAGGCAACGCGGGCGAGTTGCTAACGCAGCTCAAGGGTTCATACGATTTCGTCTTTATCGATGCGGCCAAGGGACAGTATCCCGATTACCTGCATAAAGTATTGCCATTGCTGACGCCAGAGGCCACCATCGTGGCGGACAACGTGCTCTTTCGCGGCTATGTACGGTCGCAGGAGAAGCCGCCAAGGCGCTATAAGACCATTGTGCAGCGCCTGCGCCGCTATATCGCGGAGGTGGAGGCCCTGCCCAACGCGACGACAGAGATTTTGGAGCGCGGTGATGGACTGGCGGTGACGCGGCTCGGACGGGGCACTGCGCTCGACTGAGACATCGTTTTTTATGGTCAATCCATGGAGGAGATTGCTTGACAGAAAAGAAACCGGAACTGCTGGCACCGGCGGGCACGCTGGAGAAATTGAAGATGGCGCTGGCCTTTGGTGCCGATGCCGTGTACCTCGGGGGCAAGGCTTATGGCCTGCGGGCCCTGGGGGGGAACTTCACGCAGGACGAGCTGCGCGAGGCTGTGGCCTATGCCCATGCGCGCGCGGCGAAGGTCTACGTTACGGTGAATATTTTCCCGCATAATGCAGACCTGAACGGCCTGCCGGATTATCTGCGATTTTTGCAGGAAATTCAGGTAGATGGCTTGCTCGTGGCGGACCTCGGCGTGTTCATGATGGCGAAAGAGGTGGCACCGCAGCTGCCCCTGCATATCAGCACGCAGGCGAACAACACGAACTGGCGCACGGTGTGCGAATGGCAGAAGCTGGGCGCACAGCGTGTCGTGCTGGCACGCGAGCTTTCTCTGCAGGAAATCAGGGAGATTCGCCAGCATACGGATGTGGAGCTGGAGATGTTCGTGCACGGTGCGATGTGCATTTCCTATTCGGGCCGCTGCCTGCTTTCGAGCTACTTTACGGGGCGCGATGCGAACCGTGGCAGCTGCGCACAGTGCTGCCGCTGGAAGTACGCGCTGGTCGAGGAGACACGGCCGGGCCAGTATTTCCCCATTGCGGAGGATGAGCGCGGCACCTATATCATGAATTCCAAGGATCTCTGCCTGCTCCCGTATCTGCCCGAGGTCATGGCCTGCGGTGTGGACAGCCTGAAGATCGAAGGACGCATGAAGAGTGTACATTATGCAGCAAGCGTCACCAAAGCCTATCGCGCGGCAATCGACAGTTATGTTAAAGATCAGCAAAATTTTGTCGTGCGGCAGGAATGGCGGGAGGAACTGGCGAAAGTATCGCATAGGCCGTATACGACAGGGTTTGCGTTCGGGCGGCCGACGGCGGAGGCTCAGGTTTACGGCACATCCTCCTATGAGCAGAACTCGGATTTCGTGGGCTTGGTGCGTGACTACGATGCGGCGACAGGGTACGCCCTCGTCGAGCAGCGCAACAACATGAAGTGCGGGCAGGAGCTGGAGATTTTCCCGCCGCAGGGCGATGGCTGGCGGCAGGAACTGCGCGACATGCAGGATGAGGATGGCGAGTCCATCACGGTGGCGCCGCATCCGCAGCAGCTCGTGCATATCCGCATGGCACGGCCGGTGGAGCCGTGGACGATCCTGCGCCGGGACATCGGGAATGATATGGAGAAAGGATGATTTTTTATGGCAGATGCAAATAAGACGGTACGTTACTTCGCGAAGGCGACGGGGCATGTTCAGGGTGTGGGCTTCCGTATGTACATCCAGCAGCATGCGATGGAGCTCAACGTCTCAGGCTGGGTGCGTAATATGGAGGACGGCTCCGTGCACATGGAGCTGCAGGGACCGGAGGACCGCGTCGAGCAGCTCATGGACATCATCGAGGCTGGCAACTACTTTATCAAGGTCGAGAACTTCGAGACCGAAGTGCGCCCCGTCGTCGATGGCGAGATCGGCTTCAAGATCAAATACTGAGGAGACGGTGAGATGCCAAAAGTATTAGTCATGCACGGGCCGAACCTCAACCTGCTCGGCACGCGCGAGCCGGAAATCTACGGTCATACGACGATGCAGGATATCAACGAGATGCTGCAAAAGCGCGGCAGGGAAGCCGGTATTACGGTGGATTGCTATCAGTCAAACCATGAGGGCGATCTCGTGGACCGGCTGCAGGCTGCGAATCACCAGTACGACTACATCATCTTTAATGCGGGTGCCTATACGCACTACAGCATCGCGATCCGTGATGCTATCGCGGCCATCGAGGTGCCCGTCATCGAGGTGCATATTTCGAATATTCACCAGCGTGAGGAGTTCCGGCACACGTCGGTGCTCGCGCCGGTGGCTTTGGGACAGATTTGCGGTCTGGGTATCGAGAGCTATCTGGCCGCTCTGGAGGCCGTCATTTACAAATTGGGTTTACACAAATAAACAATAAGCAAGTTTTGGAGATGTTTTATTTATGATCGAGAGTCGTTTGCAGGCACTGCGTCAGCTGCTGGCGCAGCAGAAACTGGATGCCGTCGTGGTTACGAAAGAGGTGAACCTCTATTACTTCAGCGGTTTCCGCGGCGATGATACGACATTGGTCATCACGGCCGACAAGGCACTGCTGGTGACGGATAACCGCTATACGGAGCAGGCGGGGCTGCAGGCACCGCTCTTCGAGCTCGTGGAGCAGAAAGAAGGCCTGCTGAAGGTCACGGCGGATGTCATCAAAAAGCTCGGCTGCAAGCGCGTGGGTTTCGAGGGTAATGCGATGACCTTTGATACCTATCACACGCTGCAGCAGGCGTTGCCGGAGGTGGATTTCACCACCTCGCTGAACCTCGACCTGCAGCGCACGATCAAGGATGAGCAGGAGATCAGCTATATCCGCGAGGCCTGCCGCATCGCCGATGCCGCCTTTGAGGACATCGTGAAGTATATGCATGCGGGCATGACGGAGCTGGAGGTGGCAGCGCGCCTGGAGCAAGTCATGCGCCGCGAGGGCAGCGAGAAGCCGTCCTTTGACACCATTGTGGCCTCGGGCCTGCGCGGCAGCCTGCCGCATGGCACGGCAACGGATAAAAAGCTGGAGCCGGGCGATTTCGTCACCATGGACTACGGTGCGAAGTACAAGGGATACTGCTCCGACACGACGCGCACCGTCGTCATCGGCCAGCCCAGCGACCGCCAGCGCGAGGTCTACGCGGCCGTGCTCGATACGCAGGAGAAGGTGCTTACGGCTATCCGTCCGGGCAAGAGCGGCCGCGAGATCGATGCGCTTTCCCGCGAGAACCTGCATCACTATGATCTCGACCAGTACTTCGGCCATGGCCTCGGCCACAGCCTCGGCCTCGAGATTCACGAGGCTGTACCGCGCTTTGGCAAGATGGGCCATAATGCCGATGAGTTACTGCAGCCGAACATGCTTGTGACGGACGAGCCAGGCGTCTATCTGCCGGGTTGGGGCGGCCTGCGCATCGAGGATACGGTGCTCGTGACGGCCGATGGCTGCGAGCGTCTCACGAAGTCGTCAAAAAAACTCGTTGAAATTCAGTAAGTTTTTGCTTATAATATAGAGTATTGGTGTGATATTTGACGTTTGAAGCAGGATGACCTGTTCTCAGATAAAAGGGAAGCACTGACATAAGCAAAACATTGGAGGGCGTAATTTAATGATTAACAGTACAGATTTCCGTACGGGCCTGACCATCGAGATCGATGGCGGCGTGTGGCAGATTGTGGATTTCCAGCATGTAAAGCCGGGCAAGGGCGCTGCTTTCGTCCGTACGAAGATCAAGAACGTCGAGACGGGTGCAGTTGTCGAGCGCACGTTCAACCCGAACGAGAAGATGCCGGCCGCACATATCGACACGCGCACGATGCAGTATCTCTATGCTGATGGCGATATGTACACGTTCATGGACATGGAGACTTACGAGCAGACCGAGCTCAATAAAGAGACGCTCGGCGATGCGCTGAACTTCCTGCTCGAGAACATGGAAGTCCAGATGCAGAGCTTCAACGGCCGCGTGATTGGTATCAGCCTGCCGAATGCCGTTGTACTGCAGGTCACCGAGTGCGAGCCGTCCGTCAAGGGCAACACGGCTACGGGTGCCACGAAGATGGCTACGGTCGAGACGGGTTATCAGGTCCGCGTGCCGCTGTTCGTTAACGAGGGCGACAAGCTGCGCATCGATACGCGCACGGGCAACTACATCGAGCGCGCCTAAGACGCTCTGCCCGAGCATCAATCACGGGTTTGGACTGCCGCGCTGGCCCTATGGCGCGGCAGTTTTTCTTATCGTGCCTCATATTTATGCATAAATATGAGAATATTTTTGCCAAAAGCAGGAATACACCAGACATATCTCGAAATAAGAACATAAAATATCCGTTGGCATTTGGCCTGCAACTGGCAGGATGTACGGACAGCCTGCAGGCGAGCTGGATTGCCTGAAACTTATCTTGTCGTATGTGGGAGGTACACAGCATGGAGAAGAAAGAAACGAATGCAGCGAAAGAGCTGGCAAAAGAGAATTCTCTGGGTTCCATCCATATTTCGGATGACGTCGTCGGCATTATTGCTGGCCTGGCCGCTACGGAAGTAGAAGGCATCGCAGGCATGAGCGGCGGCATCGTCAGCGGCGTGACGGAGATGCTGGGCCGCAAGAACTTCGCCAAGGGCGTCAAGGTCGAAGTCGGTGAGAAGGAAGCGGCGGTCGATCTCTACATCGTCGTGAAGTACGGCGTGCGCATCCCGGATGTGGCACTCGCGGCGCAGGAGAATGTCAAGCAGGCCATCGAGACGATGACAGGCTTGTCTGTCGTTGAGGTCAACGTGCACGTACAGGGCGTTTCGTTCCCGAGCGAAGAGCCGCAGGTTGAGGAAGCGCGCGTACACTGAAAGGTGTGAGGCTGGTCATGGGAATCGTTAACCGCCTGCTGCTTTTCATCTGTGCGTTGCTATTGCTCGTGCTGTCACTGGCAGGACTGGGCATGGCACTGGGACTTCTGCCCGAGGCGCTTTGGCTGGAGCAGCTGCGCTTTGCCCTGCAGCAGCAGGAGACTGTGCTGGCACTGGCTGTGCTCGCCTTTGTTTCCCTGCACTTCCTGGGCGTTGCCTGCCGCGCGGCTAAAGGCGAGACGAACGGCCTGGAGCAAGGCGAGGTGCTGACACTGCAGACGCCAAACGGTGAGGTGCAGGTCGCCCTCATCGCCATCCGCAACCTGCTCAGCCGTGTGCTGAAAGAAGTGCACGGTGTGCGGGACGCGGAGGTGCGCGTCAAAAGGCAGCGCGCGCGCAAAGGAGAGCAGGAAAGGCTCAGCGTGCGTGTGAGCCTCGTCCTCGGCCGGGAGGTATCCGTACAGAAGGCTGGCGACGCGGTGCGTGATCGGGCGGAGCAGATTCTGCTGGAGACGTTCGGCCTGTCGGAGGTGCCCGTCACCGTGCATATCGCCGATGTCAGCGATGCACCGGTGCGCGGCCGCCGTGTGGTGTGAGGTGCAGGTTTATGCAGGATTTGCAGCGGGAAATCGTGGCGGCACTCACCAGACTCTGGCAGGAGCACCGCGGCCAGACCATCGGCCTTGGCATCGGGCTCTTCGTGGGCGTGTGTATTCTGTTGTTCGGTTTTTGGCATATTTTGTTTATCGCGTGCTGCGGCGCGCTCGGCCTCTATATTGGCGGCCGGGTGCAGGCGGGGGAGACGGTGCTGGCGGACTGGGTAGAGTATCTGCACCAGCGCTGGCAGCATTTCCGCCGCGGCTATTGAGCCGCCAGCTGGCAGCAGGCAGGAGGTGCACACCGCGGACGGCGGTATGTCACGAAGAAAGAAAGGGTTTTTGCAACAATGAGTCGAAGAGCAGCGCGTGAAAAAGCCATGCAGGCTTTGTTCCAGCTGGACCTCAATCATGCCGAGGAAGCCGGGCAGGAGCCAGCCTACGAGACGCTGGCCATCGATACCGCACTGGGTGAGGCGGAAGAGCCGCTGAGCAAGAAGAGCCGCGAGTACATGCAGGCGATTGTCAGTGGTACGCGCCAGCACCTCGCGGAGATTGATGCCCTGATCCAGAAGAGCTCTAAGGAATGGAAAGTGGAGCGCATGGCGGGCGTCGATCGCAACCTGTGCCGTATCGCGGCCTGGGAGATGTACTACGCAGATGAGAAGCTGGATCCGGGCATCGCGATTAACGAGGCCGTCGAACTGGCGAAAAAGTATGGCAGCGATGATTCTGGCCGCTATGTAAACGGCATTCTCGGTGCGATGACGAAACTTGCCTGAGGGCTATAGCCAGAGGGAGCCAGACGATGTCTGGCTCTTTTTCCTGTGAAGGGGTGATACCGTGGCAATCCATAGTGTCAGCGATGTGACGCGCTATATCAAGGGGCTCATCGAGCGCGAGCCTGCTCTCGGCAGCATTCAGGTGCGCGGTGAGGTCTCGAATTTTAAGCGCTATGCTTCGGAACATTGCTATTTCACGCTGAAGGATGCGCAGTCGGCCCTGAAGTGCGTGATGTTCCGCAGCAGTGCGGTGCGCCTGCATTTCCAGCCGGAGAACGGCATGCAGGTCGTGGGCTCAGGGCGCATCTCCGTCTATGAGCGCGATGGTGCTTACCAGTTCTATGTGAACCGCATGGAGCCTGAGGGCCTGGGTGGCCTCGCAGCGGCCTTTGAGCAGCTGAAGAAGAAGCTTACGGCCGAAGGCCTTTTCGACGAAGCACATAAAAAGCGGCTGCCGCGCTACCCTCATACCATCGGTATCGTGACCTCACCTTCGGGCGCGGTACTGCGCGATATCTACCATGTGTCGAAGCGCCGCTGGCCGCAGGTGAAGCTCGTGCTGCGGCCCGTGCTCGTGCAGGGGGAACAATCGGCGGAACAAGTGGCCGATGCCATCCGCTTCTTCAACGAGGCGTATCCCGTGGATGTGCTCATCGTGGGGCGCGGTGGCGGCTCTATGGAGGATCTCTGGTCTTTCAATGAAGAAGTTGTCGTGCGCGCCATCTACGCCTCGCAAATTCCTGTGATTTCGGCGGTCGGGCATGAAACGGACTTCACGCTGGCCGACTTCGCCGCAGACCAACGGGCGGCTACGCCCTCGCAGGCGGCGGAATTTGCCGTGCCGGATCGCCATGAGCTCTACCGCTATGTCGGGAGCCTGCAGGCGCGCGTCAGGGCGCAGGCCCAGCGCGGCCTGCATCAGAAAAGGCTGCGCCTCGAGGCTCTACTCGGTCATACAGCGCTGCGCCAGCCGCAGCTGCTGCTCGCGGAGCGCCGCCAGCGCCTCGATCGGCTCATGGCACGGCTGCAGGAACTGGGTCAGGGTCAGCTGGAGCAGAAGAAGCATCGTCTGCAGCTCACGCTGGACCGGCTCGACCTGCTGAATCCGTTGCAGGTGCTGCGGCGCGGCTACGGCGTCGTCGAGAAGGACGGACAGCCGCTGACCAGCGTGAAAGCCGTGCATACGGGGGATGCGCTCGACCTCATTCTCCAGGATGGTCACGTCCCCGTCACGGCGGGGCGTCCCGTACCGAAGCGGCAGCGCCGCGTGAGAAAGGAAGATTGATGATGGCAAAGAAAGCTTTGACTTTTGAAGAATCGCTGGCCCAGCTGGAGCAGATCGTGGCGCAGATGGAGGGCGGCGAGACAACGCTGCAGGAGCTCATGCAGAACTACGCCCAGGGTGTGAAGCTCTCGCAGCAATGCCTGCAGGATCTCGCGCGGGCCGAGCAGGCCATGGACATCATGGTGACGGGCGAGGGCAAGGATATAACGGAAGAACATTTGGCGATAGAGGAGAATTGAGAGCATGGATATGAAGGCAAAATGGCAGGAGAGACGCGAACTCGTCGAGGCACAGCTGCCCAGGGAATTGCGCCGGGATGAACCGCTCGATGCGACGCTCTGCGCGTCGATGGAGTACAGCCTGATGGCGGGCGGCAAGCGCCTGCGCCCCATCCTGCTCATGGCGGCGGCCGATGCCGTGGGCGGCAGGGGGGAGGACTTCCTCACGACGGGCTGCGCGCTGGAGATGATTCATACCTATTCGCTGATTCACGATGATCTGCCCGCGATGGATAACGACGATTACCGCCGCGGCAAGTACACGAACCACAAGGTCTACGGTGCGGGCATGGCAACGCTCGCGGGCGATGCGCTGCTCACGCTGGCCTTCGAGGTCATGCTGCGTCAACAGGGCGCGGATGCCCGGACGAAACTGGCCGTGGTGCAGGAGATGAGCGTGGCCGCAGGCATGAACGGCATGGTCGGCGGGCAGGCCATCGATCTCGAATCCGAGGGCAAGCACATCCCCATGGAGCTGCTGCGGCAGATGCACATGGGCAAGACGGGCGCGCTGTTCCGCGCGGCCCTGCGCTGCGGCGCCATCCTCGCCGGGGCATCCGAGGCACAGCTGCAGGCCCTGACGCACTATGCCGATGCCTTTGGTCTCACGTTCCAGATCACGGACGATATCCTGGATGTAACGGGCGATGAAGCCGTCATCGGCAAGCCGGTGGGCAGTGATGTACGCAACGACAAGTCCACCTACGTGACGCTGACTTCCCTGGAGGAGGCGCGTCAGCTGGCCGCGCAGACAGTCGAGGAAGGCGTTGCGGCGCTGAAGGACTTCGGCCCCGAGGCAGATTTCCTGCGCGATCTGCTTCGCTATTTGACGAAGAGGGATAAATGATGGCAGAAGCAAAAAGATATCCCCTGCTGGACAGCCTGCAGAGCCCCGCTGACATCCGGCAGCTGACGGTGACGGAGCTCGAGAAGCTCGCGGCGGAGATCCGCTGCCTGCTCGTCGATACCGTCTCCCAGACCGGCGGTCATCTGGCTCCGAGTCTCGGCACCGTAGAGCTGACGCTTGCGCTCTACAGTGTCTACCATTTTCCAGAGGACAAGCTCGTCTGGGATGTCGGTCATCAGGCGTATACGCACAAGATCCTTTCGGGCCGTCGCGACAGCTTCCATACGCTCAGGCAGCTCGGCGGCATCACGGGCTTTCCCAAGCGTTCGGAGTCCGAGTATGATGCCTTTGGCGTCGGCCACGCCTCGACGGCCATCTCGGCTGCGCTGGGCATGGCTGTGGCGCGCGACCTGCAGGGCAGGCACAATCGGGTCGTGGCCGTGTTGGGCGATGGCGCTTTGACGGGCGGTCTCGCCTACGAGGGACTCAACAACGCAGGTATGTTGCACAGCGACATCACGGTCATCCTCAATGACAACGGCCGCTCCATCGATGCGAATGTGGGCGCCCTCAGCGAGTATCTCTCGGCCATCCGCATTGCGCCGCAGTACGCGCGCGCGAAGCAGGATGTGCATGAGCTGCTCAGTGGCACGCACTTTGGCCGCCGTGTGCTCAAGACGGCTGCGGCCATCAAGGACAGTGTGCGCGCGGCGCTTGTGCCGGGCGATATCTTCGAGGAGATGGGCTTTCACTACGTCGGTCCGCTTGATGGCCACAACATCGGCCAGCTGCAGGAGGTGCTGCGCCAGGTGCAGCAGCTGCACGGTCCTGTGCTCGTACATATCCATACGCAAAAGGGCAAGGGCTACGCGCCGGCGGAGGCCGATCCTGAGCGCTTCCACGGCGTGGGCCGCTTTGACCCCGTTACGGGCAGGAGTGCGCCGAAGACGGGGCCTGCCTCCTACACTTCCGTGTTCAGCAAGGCGCTTATCGAGCTCGCGCGCAATGATGAACGCCTCGTCGCCATCACGGCGGCCATGCCATCGGGCACGGGACTCAAGGCCTTCGGCGAGGCATATCCGCGGCGCTTCTTCGACGTGGGCATCGCGGAGGAGCATGCCGTGACCGTGGCCGCCGGTCTCGCGACCGAGGGTATCCACCCAGTCGTGGCACTCTATTCGACCTTTGCCCAGCGCGCTTATGACGAAATCCTGCACGATGTCTGCCTGCAGAACCTGCCGGTGACGCTTTGTCTCGACCGCGCGGGCCTCGTCGGCGAGGACGGGCCGACGCACCATGGTGTATTCGACATGGCCTATCTGCGCATGATGCCGCATATGACCATCTTCGTGCCGAAGGATGAAGAAGAACTGCGGCACATGCTGGCGACCGCCGTGAAGATGGACAGCCCGACGGCCATCCGCTATCCGCGCGGCGCAGGCCTCGGCGTGACGCTGACGGAGGGATTCCAGAATATTCCCGTCGGAAAGGCCGAGATGCTGCAGACGGGCGGCGAGGTCGCGCTGCTGGCCGTGGGCACGATGGTGGACAAGGCGCAGCAGGCTGCACAGATGCTGCAGGCGAAGGGTCGCAGCTGCACGGTGGTCAACATGCGTTTTGTGAAGCCACTCGATACAGAGACACTGCTCGCCTGTGCCAAAGAGAGCAAGCTGCTGGTGACGCTGGAAGAAGGCGCGCTCATGGGGGGCTTCGGCTCTGCCGTCTGCGAGGCACTGGCCGATGCTGGTGTACAGGTGCCGGTGCTGCGTTTCGGCATCCCCGACCGGTTCATCGAGCAGGGGCCGCGGGATGAGCTGCTCGCCCGCGGCGGCCTGCAGCCAGGCCCGATTGCCCAGCGAATTTTAAAATATTTTGAGGAAGACAACAGATAATGGTAAAGAAACGATTGGATGTCCTGCTCGTGGAGCAGGGACTGGCCGGCAGCCGCGAGCGGGCCAAGCGCATGATCATGGCGGGCGAAGTGCTGGTGGATAACCAGAAAATTGATAAGGCCGGCGCCACGGTCAAGGAGGAGGCTCAGATCCGCCTGCTCGGGCACGACCTGCCCTACGTGAGCCGCGGCGGGCTGAAGCTCGCCAAGGCCATGGACGTCTTCGGCGTGACCATGACGGGCAAGGTGGCGGCCGACATCGGCGCCTCGACGGGCGGTTTTACGGACTGCATGCTGCAGAATGGCGCGGTGAAAGTCTTCGCCATCGACGTGGGATACGGCCAGCTCGCATGGAAGTTGCGTACGGACGAACGCGTGGTGAATATGGAGCGAACGAATATCCGCAACGTGACACCCGATGATATCGGCGAACCGTTGGATTTTGCCTCCATCGACGTGGCCTTTATCTCGCTCACGAAGGTGCTGCCCGTGGCCTACACACTGCTGAAAGACGACGGCGAAATCGTCGCGCTCATCAAGCCGCAGTTCGAGGCGGGCCGCGACAAGGTGGGCAAGAAGGGCGTCGTGCGCGACCCGAAAGTGCACGAGGAGGTCATTCGCCGCGTGGTGGCCTTTGCCCGCGAGCAAGGCTTTGTGACCATGGATCTCACCTTTTCCCCCGTCAAGGGCCCGGAGGGCAATATCGAGTATCTCGTGCGTCTGAGCAAGAACCCGTCGGCTGAGGATACGGTGATGGAAGAAAAAATCGTGGCGACCGTAGCGGCCGCACATGCGGAACTTGACCATTGAATCAGCTAGTTTTTGTCAGGAGGGCAGCCTATGTTGAAGATTGCCGTATTCCCCAACGTCGAGAAACCGGCTTCGGCGGGGGTGCTGAAGCGGATTTTCAACTTTTACGCCGATAAGGATGTGCAGCTCATGCTGCCGGTGGATGAGGCGCGTTTCTTCAACCTCGAGGATTACGCCGTGCCGCACATCGAGCACGAGCAGGCAGATCTCGCGCTGAGCCTCGGCGGCGACGGCACGCTCTTGGGTGTCTGCCGTCGCTACGGCGAGATGGAAGTACCGGTCTGTGGCGTGAACATCGGCACGCTGGGCTTTATGGCCGACATCGAGACGGATGAACTGGAGAAAAAGTTACGGAAAATCATCGATGGTGACTATCATGTCGAGCATCGCCTGCTGCTCGCGGGCTACGTGCTGTCGGCGGGCAAGAAACGTTTCCTCGGCCATGCCATCAACGACGTCGTCGTCACCAAGGGCGGCGTGTCGCGCATGCTGCACCTCGGGCTGACCATCAACGATACGCACCTTATCGACTTCAAGGCCGACGGCCTGATCGTCTCGTCGCCTACGGGCTCCACGGCTTACTCGCTGTCGGCGGGCGGCCCAATCATGAATCCGAATATCCGCGCACTGCTGCTCACGCCGATCTGTGCGCACACGCTGACCTTCCGCCCATTGCTCATCGATGAGGAAGACATCGTGCACGTCCATATTGCGGCCATGCATCAGGATATCATCGTGACCTTTGACGGGCAGGAGAGCTTTCGACTTCTGCCTGACGATGAGGTCATCGTGCAGAAGTCGCGTGCCAGGGCCTGCATCGTGAAGTTCGAGGACAAGGACTACTATCAGATCCTGCGCACGAAGCTGTGGCGCAACGAATGACGTTTATGCGATTACCAAAGAGGGGGAGAAGATGAAGAACCTACGTCACGCGATGATCAAGGAAATCATTGCCCAGGAAATCATAGAAACCCAGGAGGATCTGGCCGACGCCCTGCGCGCACACGATATCCAGGTGACGCAGGCTACGGTTTCCCGCGATATCAAGGAGCTCATGCTCATCAAGATTCCTATCGGCGATGGCCGCTATCGCTACGCCTCGCCGACGAAGGAGAGCGTTATCTTCACGCCGGACCGCGTGAAGCGCCTCTTCGAGGATACGGTCACCAGCGTCGATATGAGTGAGAATATCGTCGTGGTGAAGACGCTGCCGGGCAGTGCGAATACCGTGGCAGCTGCGCTCGATCACGCCGACTGGAGCGAGATCATCGGTACGGTGGCGGGCGATGACAACATCCTCGTCGTCGCCAAGCCGAAGACTGCGGCGAAGACCGTCGTGGCGCGCATCCGTGAGCTCATGAACGATACACCAGCGACGCAAAGGAAATCACAAGAGTAACAATAAAGGGCATGTGGTTCTGCCGCATGCCCTTTATTGTCAAGGAGCATACGAGCGGCATTGACGCCGTTTTTTCTTCGCTATGTTTGAAAGAGGGTTCGTTCTTTATGCTGAAAACTTTGACCGTGTGGAACTTCGCGCTGCTGGAACACGTGCAGGTGGAGTTCGGCTCCGGCCTCAATATCCTGACGGGCGAGACAGGCGCGGGCAAATCCATCCTCATCGATTCACTGGGGGCTATTCTCGGCGCACGCATGTCGGCCGACTTCATCCGCACGGGCTGCGACTGGCTGCGTGTGGAGGCCGTCTTTACTTTGGATGACGAGTCCCTGGGCCTGCATGAACTGCTCACGGCGCAGGCCATCGACGACAGCGAGGGCGAGCTCATCATTACGCGGCAATTGGGACGCAATGGGCGCAGTAACGTGCTCGTGAATGGCTGCCATGTGACGCTGTCCGTGCTGCGGCAGATCGGTGCCTATCTCGTGGACATCCACGGTCAGCAGGCGAACCTCGCGCTGCTGAAGGCGGAGAATCAGCTGAACCTGCTCGACCAGTACGACCCCGATATCCTGGAGGCGCGGGCGGCCTACCAGCAGGCCTATCAGGACTGGCGCGCCAAGCAGAAGGCCTATACGGAGAAAGAGCAGGCTTCGCGCGAGTACGCACAGCGCCTCGACATGTTACGCTGGCAGGACCGGGAAATCAGCGAGGCGGAGCTGCAGCCCGGTGAGGATGAGACGCTGGAGGCTGAGATCAAGAAGCTCAGCCACGCGGAGAAAATCTCCGACTCCGTGCAGGAGGCCTATGCCCTGCTGGACAGCCGCACGAAGGAGGGCATAGGCGTGCTCGCGGCGCTCTCGATCGTGAAGAAGGACATCGACGAGATGAGCCGGTACGACGATGGTCTCGATAACCTGCGCCAGATGGTGGAGGAGGCCACGATTTCCCTGCAGGAGGCGGCCTATGAGCTGCGCGACTACGGCGAGGGCATGGACTTCTCGCCAGAGAAGCTCGACAAGCTTCAGAGCCGTATGGATGTCATCTATAAGCTGCGTAAGAAGTACGGCGCCACCATCGATGACGTGCTCGCGCATCAGCAGAAAGTGCGCGCCGAGCTCGCCGACATCGAGAACTACGACGACGATATGGCACAGCTGCAAAAAGCCATCGCGGCGGCGGAAAAGAAACTTGCCGCCGCCGCGGCGGTGCTGACGAAGCGCCGCACGAAGGCAGCAGGCGAACTGGCGAAAGCCATCGGCAGTCAGCTCCTGGAGCTCGGCATGCCGCAGGCGCGCTTCGAGATTCGCGTGGCACCGCTCACGGACTACGGCCCGCAGGGACTCGACGAAGTGGGCTTTTATTTCTCCGCCAATCCCGGCGAGGAGGAGAAACTGTTGCAGAAAGTAGCTTCCGGCGGCGAGCTCTCGCGTATTGCACTGGCCATCAAGACCGTGGCCGCCTCGCGCGACGCCTCTGTGCCCAGCATGGTCTTCGATGAGATCGACACGGGCATCGGCGGCCGCACGGCGCAGATGGTCGCCGAGCGCATCGCCCTCGTCGCGGGCTACAAGCAGGTGCTCTGCATCACACATCTGCCTCAGATCGCCTGCATGGCCGACGTGCACCTCTACATCGCCAAGCACAGCCAGGGCGAGCAGACCCAGACCAACGTGCACGCGCTCTCCCCGCGCGAGCGCGTAAGCGAAATCGCCCGCATGGCCTCCGGCGCCGACGCCACCGCCGCATCCCTCGACAACGCTCGCGAAATGATGCAGCACGCCCAACAGAAAAAGGCCCGCTTCCGCCAGCAGCGGCAGGGCTAAAATGAGCAGCAGTCGTTCGGTCTGCTGCTTTTTTAGCATACAGATGCTACAGAAAGAGGAATCAATATGGGAGATTATTTGACACCAACGGAATTAAAGCC
Source organism: Selenomonadaceae bacterium UBA2897 (assembly GCA_002350105.1). Taxonomy (GTDB): domain Bacteria; phylum Bacillota; class Negativicutes; order Selenomonadales; family Selenomonadaceae; genus UBA2897. Next base: position 48,786 of record DEDT01000044.1, read on the forward strand.
TATTTTGAGTTCAAAAAGGGCAAATATCTATTATCTGGAAATGTGCCGCGTCATGCAAAAGGATGGGCGCGTGCTTTATCTTACAGAAGGGGAGAAGCAGCGTCAGTACTGGAACATCCCTATTGCCAACACTACGGTTATCCTGCTCGGCACAGGGACTTCCATTACTCAGGCAGCGGTGCGTATGTTGGCCAGTGCGGGCGTATTGCTGGGCTTTTGCGGTGGCGGCGCAACGCCTCTGTTCTCTGGCACAGAAATTGAATGGTTCTGTCCACAAAGTGAGTATCGGCCAACGCAATATGTGCAGGGATGGTTGTCGTTCTGGTTTGATAAAGCCAAACGCTTGGCTGCAGCGAAGAGGATGCAGAGGGCAAGGTGCGATTTTCTGGAGCATGTCTGGAGCAAGGACCGAGATTTGCAGGATGCAGGTTTTTACGCAGATGATGATGAGGTGGAGCTCGCTATGTATGAGCATATCAAAGCCCAGAGCTTGCAGGACAAGATCCCTAAAGCAGATGTGCCAGGAGGTGCTGCCTCATGATGGTGATTTTTACCAGTCTCAGTGAGAAAAAGGCAATTAGGACAACGCGCTGGATTTTGGATGCCTTTGCTGACAGAATTGGTAAAGATGTGTGGCAGACGGTCATCACGGCAGAAGGCTTGCAGATGGTACATAGTCTGCTGCGTCGTCATGCGACCAAGAATATGTCAGTCAGCTGCCGCTGGCTGCGCTCGCGCAGCCGCAGTGAGCTGCTCTGGGTAGTCGGCGATCGTTCCCGGTTCAGTACCGATGGCCGTGTACCGGTCAACAGTACCCAGCAGGATTTGCAGCACCACACGTGGGAAAATGATTGGCATTATCTGCCGCATATCAAAGCGTTGACCGCTGTGGCCGCCTTGCTGCATGACTGGGGAAAAGGCAATGACGCTTTTCAGGCACAGTTGCGGCCCAAGCCCTCATGCAAGGAAAGATATCGACATGAATGGCTATCCTGTCAATTGATTGCCGGACTGGTCACTTTGTCTGGTGATGCGGAAAAGGATATCTGGCTGGATTTATTGTTGGAACGCCGCTTTGATGAACGTGCTTTGGTGGCAACAGTCAATCAGCACATGATGGCTGCTTTGGGACAATTGCCGCCTGTGGCCAGTTTGTTGTGCTGGCTGATTTTGTCGCATCATCGCTTGCCCCTGCCCGATAAAAACACTTGTACAGGCTATGCTGAAACAGAGCGCCAGTCTGTGACGGATACCCTGGCTGGCATTGATGCAACCTGGGGCTATGTCAAGGATGAGGCGCAAACTGGCGTTGTGCAGTTCTCGCATGGCCTTTTACAGGATGCTGTGCCATGGCGGCGGCAGCTGGAGCGCTGGCTGCCAAAGCTGCAAGCCGTAGCGGCTGATCTGGCCGATATATGGCAAAAGGATACCATGCGGCCGATTCTGCTTTACAGCCGTCTTTGCCTGATGCTGGGAGATTACTATTGTTCTGCTCAGTCAGCAGCGGAACATTGGCAGGGACAGAAGACACTCTTTGCGAATACGTATCAGGGAAAGTTGAAGCAAAAGCTGGATGAACATCTGGTAGGCGTTGCCCGTGAGGCCCTGCATTTTGTCCATTATCTGCCAGCTTTGGTGCAGAGCCTGCCGCGCACAGAACGCGTGTCGGCGCTGTGCCATAAAAGTCCGGCAGCATACAGCTGGCAGGATAAGGCGGTGCAGGCTATCCGGAATTTCCAGCGGCAACAGGCAGAGGAACATCAGGATAGCTGGGGATATTTTGTAGTCAATATGGCCAGTACCGGTTGCGGTAAGACCTTTGCCAACGCGAAAATCATGCAGGCACTGGCAAAAGACCATAAGACATTGCGTTATATATTGGCACTGGGGTTGCGTACACTGACGTTGCAGACAGGTGATGCGTATCGAAAAAAGCTGCATTTGTCGAAGGATGAGCTGGCCGTTCTGGTGGGGTCGGCGGCGATGCGTCAGCTGCATGAAGAAGCGGCAGCAGAGAGCCGCCATGTCGAAGATGCATCATATGATACGCAATACGCAGAGGAACTGCTGCAGGGCGAACTTGATGGCACGTTCCCCCTGCAGGATGAGTTTCTCGATATGTTCTTCAAGGGCGGCAGTGAAAAACAGCAGCGTCTGGCAGTCAGGCAGCGTCAGCTGTTATACCAGCCCGTGTTAGTCAGTACGATCGATCATCTGATGCCAGCCACGGAAACCTTGCGCGGAGGACGCTTTATGCTGCCTTTCCTACGCTTGATGTCCTCAGATTTGGTCATCGACGAGGTGGATGATTTCAGCCCGCGGGACTTGGTGGCGATTGCCCGTTTGGTGCATTTGGCGGGTATGCTGGGACGTAATGTGACCATTTCCTCAGCCACAATTCCTCCAGATTTAGCCAGAGGTCTGTTCGCGGCTTATATGGCAGGGCGGCGGTCATGGGGACATTTTCTGCTGCGGCCTGTGCATACGGCAGTGGTCTGGTGCGATGAATTTCGCAGCTTAGTCCAGTCGGTACCCAGTACGGCGTCTGCTAAGGTATTCAGCCAATTTCATCAGGACTTCGTGGCGAAACGCGTGCGTTCTTTGCAGGCTCAGCCTGCCTTGCGCTGCGGTACGCTGGTGCGCTGTGCTGAGGTCAGGGATTTGCCCGCGGCCGAACGGGAGGCAGCATACTTTGCCCATATGCTGGCGGCTTGCGTGACCATGCATCAGGCGCATTGCTGTCAGGATACGCGCACAGGGAAATACTTCTCCCTCGGTTTGGTGCGTATGGCGAACATCGAACCATGTGTGCGTTTGGCTCAGTATATGCTGCAGGCAGACTGGCCAGATGGTATAGAGCCAAGACTGATGGTATATCATAGTCGTCAGCTTCTGCTGATGCGGCATGAACAGGAGCAATACCTGGATAAGGTCCTGCAGAGAGAAAAGATCTGGCAGGCACAGGTAGAAGTCAGGGATGAGGTGATGCATCAGCATTTGGCACAAGCTGAGGGAAAGCACGTTTTGTTTCTGGTATTGGCAACGCCGGTAGAGGAAGTGGGGCGTGACCATGACTTTGATTGGGCTGTGGTTGAGCCATCGTCCTACCGTTCCATCGTGCAGCTGGCAGGACGTGTACTTCGCCATCGCAAGCTGCATGTCCCCATGGCGGAACCGAATATCGCCGTTATGCAGTATAACGATAAAGAAGTGCGGCGAGCCTCCGGTACGCAGCCGGTGTTTTGTCGTCCCGGTTTTGAGGATAGCAGCCGGTACAGGCTGAAAACGCATGATATGGCCGAGCTGGTAGACGAAGCAAAATTGCAGCAGCGTATCGATGCCATACCGCGTATTGTCAGGTCGCAGAGGCTTCACCCTCATGATAAGCTGGTGGATTTAGAGCATCAGGTCATGCAGGATTTTGCTGATATACAGGTAAAGGGGGCCACGCATCTGCATGGCTGGCAGGATGAATATTGGTATCTGACCGGTGTATCGCATCGGCTCAATCCTTTCCGTGCAGGCAGTCAGGATTTAACTTTACATCTCTGTTGGCAGGATGGTGCGTGGTCATGGCAGGAACGCAGCGAGCGTACGGACGAATTTATCAATCGTACGCAGCAATATGGCATTGCGATGACAGAGGCACCGGTACCAACACGCCTTTGGCTGCAGCGGGATTATCTGGCGTCCCTGCGTGCTCGTGCGCAGGAAGATGGGGAAATATCTCCCAGCTTGTTTGCCAAGGCCTGGCAGCGCTTTGGTTATCTTACGGTACCGCTTTATGGTGCTGAGACAGGGGAAACGCAGATAGCGGGCAATTATTGTTATAACGACCAATTTGGTTTATATCGCAAGTAGTATTTATTCATTGATTGTGATACAATGAAAAAATAATGAGTGAAACCTCAGAAAGGGGATGATAGGATGGGAATGCTCAAGGAATATATTCAGACACAAGCAGCGGCTAAGCATAAGAAACCGAAAGAATGGTTGTTCCAGCAGGCCAGGAATGCCCAAAAATGTTCCTGTGCTACGCATATAGGACGTTTTACACATCCTAGCGTCAATGTCACGTATTATGATAAAAAGGATACGGACACGTCGGATGATTATGTAACGACGTCTTCTGTGCATTGTTCAGCCGATATTGCGATTACCGGCGGAGCTGCCTGCATGCCTGCGGTCAAGCTGTTGCAATATCCTTTGGAGGATGGCCGTACGGTGCTGGAGCATTTGCAGAGCGAGCCGGATTTTTTGCAGCGCGAGCTGGGAGAATGGCCTATCGACCATATGGCTATCCAGAAGGATTTATTATCGGTTACTTTGCAACATGTACCGACGGCTTCCGACAATCGTTTGCGTCAGGTATATTTTCCCGTGGCGGACAGTTACCATTTGCTGACCGTTTTGCCATCGTCCAGCGTGGCTCTGGAGCTGCGCCGCCGTGTACGCGTCGCGGAGGAGGAGGGACGCAAGGCTCGCGATAGTAAAGATCCAGCGTATGGCACAAGTTATCCGCAGCTGTTAGATCTGACAGAGATGAGTTTCGGTGGTACGAAACCGCAGAATATTTCATACCTTAATCTGCAGCGTGGAGGCCGTCTGTCGGTGCTGCCTTCAGTCCCGCCTGTGCTGCATTTACGTCATGTGAAGGTGCCGCGCCGGGATTTTTTCCGCGAGACTTTGCAACGGTGGCAGTATCGTGAGGATTGTGAGCGCCTGAGCAAACTCTATCGTGAAGTGCGCAATAACATGGAACTACGCCGAAGGGCCAGACGCAGAGAGCAGCTGCTGATTGCCAAAGCGATGCTGCCGGTTTACCAGTTGCGCAGCAGTTTGGAGCCGGGGTGGAGCCAGGACGGGCAGTGTGCTTTGCCGCAAGCGCAGAAAGTCTGGTTGGATGAGGTTTACGCTGAGACGCGCAGGCAGGATATTTCCTGGCAGACGGAGATTGCCAAGGCCTTTACGCGCTGGCTGATGCAGACGCGAGAGTCCTTTGAGGGGCACGATAAAATCGTGCTTGGTAACGCAGAATTCCTGGCCCTGCAGAAGCAGGTTCTGCAAGCCGTACAGGAAACAGGAGGGATGGTGCAGGAGCCTTGAAGACATATTTGGTGATTTCTCATTTACGCATCCATAATGCCAATGCGCTCAGCAGTATCTATACCGTCGGCTTTCCTGCTATGACGGCTTGGCTGGGAGGCGTGCATGCATTGCAGCGCCGCTTGCAGGCAGTGGATAGCCTGCAGCAGGTGACGCTGCCGCGCATGGCCGTATCCTGTCATAACTGCAACGTACAGCTCTACCGCGGGAAGCATGATTATGTGAATTCCGTCATTGGCACCTCCAACCCATTGGGAAAGGATGGAAAACGGCCCGCGTTTATCGAAAGTCCGCGTTGCCATTTGGATGTCAGCTTGCTGTTAGAGGTAACGAGCGTTAATTCGGACAACCAGGATACCTTTTTAACAGCCGTTGCTTCGACGTTCGAACGCATGAAGGTGGCGGGCGGCGACATTCTGTCGCGTTGCATGGTCTATAAAGAGAAACAGCCCCGCCCCAGGGACAAGACTATGCTGAAACTGTTCTATATTAATGATTTTGCTGAGGATGACGTACTGAAGCATCAGCACAGCATTATGCATATGCTGATGCCGGGCTTCGTCGTAGTAGGGCGCAGCAAATTGCTGCAGTCCCTGCCTGGCGATGACATGTTGGATAAGCTGTTGTACAGCCAGAGCGTCACATATGAATCCGTTAAGGATAAGCAGGGTAAAGTAACGGATTGGCAGAATCACAAGAACTATCCCGAAGGCTGGCTTGTTCCGCTGGCAGTCGGTTTCCGTGACTTGTCGGGAGCCGTGCATGTGGAGCATCAACGTGATAACAGCTGCGAGCATCATTTTGTCGAACCAATTGTTACATTGGGCGAATTCAAGATGCCTACCCGTATGCCGTCACTGGAATCAATGATGTGGTCGTATCAAATTGATGTAGCGCACGGCTTATATCTTTGCGTAAATGATTATGAGTCGTATCTGGATGATCGATTTTAGGAGGATTATGTACTATGGCTAAGAAAAAATCTGATATTCCATCCGTACTGGCTTATGAGAAGAAGCTAGTATTCTCGGATGGCTATATGTATGGCACGACGTGGGAGGAGCGTCATGCCCCAAATACATCAGAGCCTTTGGCGCTGGTAGAGAAATCAGTGCGAGGTACGATTTCGAACCGTCCTAAGGAAGCTGTTCAGAATGACCCCGCCAAGTTGAATGCGGCAATCGAGAATCCAAACCCGCAGCGTGTTGACGCCTGCGCCCTGAAGATGAATCAGGATACGCTGAAGTTGTCCTTTACGCTCAAGGTGCTCAGCGGCATTGAGAAACCGTCTGCCTGTAACAATATGAAGTTTCAGCAGAGCTATGCCAAGGCAGCTGATGCGTATATCGAGAAGTATGGTTTCAAGGAGCTGGCCCAGCGCTATGCCCAGAACATTGCCAATGCAAGATTCCTGTGGCGTAACCGTTTGGGAGCAGATAAACTGGAGGTACGGGTAGATGTAGATGGTGAGACTCTTGTCTTTAATGGCTATGACTATTCCATGAAGAATTTTGAGGCTGACGATGCATTGGCACCTTTGTCGCAGGCTATTGCAGACGCACTTTGCGGCAAGAAGGCGGCGGAATTCATTCGCGTTACCTGCTATGCTCAGCTAGGCAACGGTCAGGAAGTCTATCCCAGTGAGGAGATGGTCTTTGATAAAGGCAAGGGCGATAAGAGAAAAGTTCTCTATGCTGTGGACGGTATCGCTGCCATGCATTCGCAGAAAATTGGCAATGCTATCCGTACTATCGATACATGGTATCCTTCTTTTTACAGCGCAGAAAGTGTAGGTCCGATCGCTGTAGAGCCGTTCGGTGCCGTTACGACGCTGGGTAAGGCTTTCCGTACGCCTAAAGAGAAAGCAGATTTTTATACGTTGTTCGACCAGTATGCCCTCGGTGCACAGCTTGAGAGTGCCGAGCAGGAACACTATGTCATGGCTGTTCTCGTGCGTGGTGGCGTCTTCGGCTTGAGCTCGAAGGAGAATGGCTGACATGGAATATTATCAGGAAATTACGATTCTGCCAGAGCCCGAAATGCCCACAAACTTTATCCTGTCGAAGGTCTATCAGCAGCTACATATTGCTTTTGTGGAGCATCAAGATGCACAGGGGCAGGTTCCATATGGCGTCGCTTTTCCCGAGTACCAGGAAGAGGGGGAACGTATTGGACTGGGAAGAAAGATTCGCATCTTTGCTGCAGATGAAAAGACACTGGAAGATTTATCCTTGTCGCACGTATTGCAGCGCTATGCGGACTACATTCATCTCAAGCGCACGCGCCGCATACCCGGACAGGTAAAAGGCTATTGCTGTTATTGTCGTTATCACCAGGACGGCAGCCGCGCGCAAAAAGCCAGACGCTATGCGAAACGGCATGGTATCACTGTTGAGGAAGCCATGCAGCTCTTCCCAAAGAAGGGCCGTCCTGAATATCCCTACGTGCAGCTGACAAGTGCTACGAACGGACATAAATTCCGTCTTTACGTGCGCAGAATTCCCGTACAGTCAGAGGAAAATAGTGGTTTTTCCGTTTACGGCTTGTCCAGTCAATCCTCTTTACCTGTGTTCTAGAAAATAGCTGAGGTTTTACCCTTTTTTTGACATAGTTCGATAAACCTTGTAATATAAGGGCCGGAGAGCCGATCAAAAATTTAGGTAAAGCGCGTAAATAATCCGGCAGAGCCCATCCAATCAAGGTTATGGCCTGATTCAATGCAGTTGACCGCCGCATAGGCGGCTTAGAAAACAACGACTAACGGCAGGCTCATGCTCAACATGTTGACCGCCGCATAGGCGGCTTAGAAATCGTCGCCATCGCGGAGCGGCAGGCGGGGCTTGTTGACCGCCGCATAGGCGGCTTAGAAATCGGCCTTCTGCGCCGCTTCCACGGCTTTTTGGTTGACCGCCGCATAGGCGGCTTAGAAATGCATGAACAGGTCAATTTCGTGGCAGATGCTTGTTGACCGCCGCATAGGCGGCTTAGAAATGAGGAAAGGGAAAGCATGATCGTACCGGATTTTTATGGCAGGTTCTGCTGCAAGGCGGGAGAGTGTCGGCATAGCTGCTGTCGGGGCTGGGAGATTGATATCGATGCGGCGACGGCGGCGCGGTATCGGGATTGGCCGGGAGAAGTGGGCGAGCGGCTGCGTGCATCGATGGTGCAGGAGCAGGGTGTTTGGCATTTTGTGTTGAAGGGGACGGGCGATTGCCCGTTTCTGCGGCCGGATGGCCTTTGTCAGCTGATCCGCACGGCAGGAGAGGATATTCTCTGCACAATCTGCCGTGAGCATCCGCGCTTTTATAAGCAGGTCAATGGCGTGGAAATTGCCGGTGTCGGCCTGGCCTGCGAAAAGAGCGTGGAACTGCTGCTGGAGGTGAAGGCCCCCCTGCAGTTCGGTGAGGCTGCAGGAACGGGAGTCGCGGCGGCGGGGGAATACGCCCTGTCCGGTTTGCTGGCAAAACTAGGACTGGACTGCCTGGAGACATGCCTGCGCTGGCAGCCGGATTTCACAGTAGAGTACATTTCTTTCGTGCTGGATATGCTGGCTATGACCGAGCCTATCGATGCGGCGTGGACGGAGGAGCTTGCGGCGCTGCAGCAGGATGTTTCTGGCGCTGCGGCTCATGCCAGGATGCTTGCCGCTCATTGGCCTGACGTGCAGCTGCAGCGGCTTTACCAGTATATTTTCTATCGTCAGCTGGATCGTCTGGCAGCGTATGGTACCGGGACGCTGGCCGCTTACGCAGCTTGTGGTGTTATAACCATCTGTCTGCTGGCTGTGCGCCGTGGCCTTCCTGATGCCATACGCCGCTGGTCGGAGCAGATCGAATATTCGCCGGATAATGTGACCCTGTTGCTGGAGATTGCCTGAGCTGTGTCCGGCCTAGGTCAGAATGCCGGAAATGGGCAAACAGGACACTTGACCGTTTGCGTAATGTGTGATAGACTAAACGAAAGTAGTCGGGAGACCGGCAACGGACAATGAAATATGCCTTTTAATGAGTCCTGCGAGGCTCCAAAGGAAAGTAAATAGTGACGCAATAAGTTTACGTAAAGCCAAAGAGCTTTCTTATGCCTTCGCATGAGAGAGCTCTTTTTTTGTGAGCTGATATCCTTGAATTAATATGCATATTCATTGTATAATTATTTATAAAGCGATAAGGAGTGAGCGGTTTGGAAGAAAAGAGAATATCCATGCGGGGCAAGAATGTGCTCGGCCTGGCGGACTTCTCCGCGGAGGAGATCCGGCTCGTGCTGGATACAGCCAGGGAGATGAAGAACATTATTCATCGCGACATCAAGAAGGTGCCGACGCTGCGGGGCAAATCCATCGTCACGCTGTTCTATGAGCCGAGTACGCGCACGCGCACGTCGTTCGAGCTCGCGGGCAAGTACCTTGGCGCGGACGTCGTGAACATCACGGCGGGCTCCTCGAGCATCGTGAAGGGCGAGAGCTTGCGCGATACCCTTTACACCATAGAGGCGATGGGCGTGGATGCCATCGTCATGCGCCACAAGGCGGAGGGCGCAGCTGAGTATGCGTCCCGCGTGGTGAGTCCCGTCATCCTGAACGCGGGCGATGGTGCACACGCGCATCCTTCGCAGGCGCTGTTGAACCTCTTCACGATCGAGGAGCACAAAGGCCGCCTGGAGGGCCTGAAAGTCGCAATTCTCGGCGATGTGCTCCATAGTCGTGTGGCCCGCTCCGATATTCAGGGCATGCGCAAGATGGGCCTCGAGGTGCATATCGCGGGACCGAAGACGCTGCTGCCGCGTTACCTCTATCAGGAGCCGGGCGTCATCGTGCACGAGCGCATCGAGGACGCCATCAAGGATGCGGACGTCATCGAGGTGCTGCGCATCCAGCTGGAGCGCATGAAGGGCGGCTTATTCCCGACGACGCGGGAGTACGCCCGTATCTTCGGCCTGAACGATGCGCGCCTCGCCATGGCGAAGGACGACGTGCTGGTGCTGCATCCGGGCCCGATGAATAAGGGCTGGGAGATTTCGCCTTTTGTGGCTTACGGGGATAACTCGGCCATTCAGGAGGAAGTCCAGAATGGCGTTGCGATTCGCATGGCACTCTACACGCTGGTACTGACGGGAGGCAAGCAGGCATGAAATATATCATCAAGGGCGGCCGCGTCATCAACCCGGCCCGGAAGTTCGATGCAGTGGCAGATGTGCTCGTAGAGGACGGTAAAATCAAGGCTGTGGGCGAAAACCTCGCAGCCGATGGCGCAGAAGTCTACGATGCCACGGGCAAGGTGGTCGTACCGGGTCTTGTCGACCTGCACGTGCATTTCCGCGAGCCGGGGCAGGA
>DEDT01000044.1:59255-63710 GCA_002350105.1 Selenomonadaceae bacterium UBA2897
ACGACGGTCTGCACGATGCCGAATACGAAGCCGGTCGTCGACAATGCGGCGCTCGTGCGCAGCCTCGAGAAGCGCGCCGAGGATGTGGCAAAGGTGCATGTGAAAATCATCGGAGCCGTGACGAAGGGTCAGCAGGGCAAGGAACTTGCTGAGTTCGGCGATATGATTCAGGCCGGTGCCGTGGCCTTCTCCGATGACGGTCATTTCGACCCGACGGCGAAGGTCATGCTTAACGCTTACGATTATCTGCATACCTTTGATAAGGTCATCGTGAACCACGACGAAGAGACCTCTCTGGTGGAGGACGGCGTGATGAACGAGGGACATCGCAGCGCGATGCTGGGGCTCAAAGGCCGCCCAACCGTGGCCGAGGACATCGCGGTAGCCCGCGACGTGCTGCTGGCCGAGTATGCGGGTTCGCGCGTGCACGTCGCCCATATCAGTTCGGCTCGTGCCGTGGATATCGTGCGCCAGGCGAAGCAGCGCGGCGTGCGCGTGACAGCGGAGGTGACGCCGCAGCACCTCACGATGACGGACGAGTGCGTGAACCTCTTTGATACCTCGACGAAAATCAACCCGCCGCTGCGCACGCAGAAGGATTGCGATGCACTGCTGGCGGGCCTGAAGGATGGCACGATCGACGCCATCGTCACGGATCATTCCCCGCACGCGCAGGAGGAGAAGGATCGCGAATACATCTATGCGCCGAGCGGTTTCCCCGGCCTCGAGACGTCGCTGGGTATCATGCTTACGGACCTCTACCATACGGGCGCGCTCGACCTGCCGCTCATCATCTCGAAGATGACATATGAGCCGGCTCAGGTCTTCGGCATGGCGGCGGGTACACTCAACGAGGGCGCGGCGGCCGACATCACGGTCATCGATCCGGAGCTTAAGTGGACGGTTGACGCGAAGAAGTTCTATACGCGCGGCAGTCATTCGCCGTTCGTCGGACGCCAGCTGCAGGGCAAGGCCGTGCTGACGCTGGTCGATGGCGAGGTCGTCATGCGCGACGGCAAAGTGCTGTAAGCGAAGGATACCTTTAGTTACGGATAGCGGGTCCTGGGGCGGTAGCCCCGGGCCGTTTTGTGAGGTGTTTTCATTGAAAGGTAAATTAATCCTGGAGGACGGCAGTGTATTCCACGGCGATCTGCTGAACAATCTCAGCGCCACGGGCGAAGTCGTGTTCAATACGGGCATGGTGGGCTATCAGGAGTCGCTGACGGATCCGTCCTACTGCAGCCAGATCCTGACGCTGACGTACCCTCTCGTGGGTAACTACGGCATCGCGGACCTCTTCATGCAGTCGCGCAAATCCTTTGTCAACGGCTTCGTCATCGGTGAGCTCTGCCGCGAGGGCAGCAACTGGCACCGTGAGGAAGACCTCGATGCCTTCCTCACGCAGCAGGGGGTACCCTGCCTCTATAACGTGGATACGCGCGCGGTCACGCGCCGCATCCGCAACGCGGGCACGATGAAGGGCGTCATCGTAAGCGAGGATACGACGGAGGCCGAGATCAGGAATCTGCTGGCCACGCCAATCAAGAAAGAGGTCGTAGCCGAGGTCACGACGCCGAAGGTCTATACGATTGAGACGGAGAAGGCAAACGCGCCGCATGTCGTCTGCATGGACTTCGGGGTGAAGCAGAACATACTCAACTCCCTGCATGCCAAGGGCTGCAAGCTCACGGTCGTGCCGGCCAACACGAAGGCGGAGGACATCCTTGCGATGAATCCGGACGGCATCTTCCTCTCGAACGGTCCGGGCGACCCCGAGGACGTCATGGGGGCGGTCGAGGAAATCAGGAAACTTCTCGGCAAGAAGCCGATTTTCGGTATCTGCCTCGGCCATCAGCTGCTGGCCCTTGCGCTGGGTGCGAAGACCTACAAGCTGAAATTCGGCCACCGCGGCACGAATCAGCCAGTCAAGGACCTGCGCACGGGTAAAGTCACGATTTCCTCTCAGAATCACGGCTTCGCCGTCGATGCGGCTTCACTGGAAGGCCTGCCGCTCGAGGTTACGCACATCAATGTCAACGATGGCACGGTGGAGGGCATGCGCCATACGGAGCTGCCGATTTTCTCCGTGCAGTATCATCCTGAGGCAGCCCCAGGACCAGACGACAACATGTATCTGTTCGACGAGTTCTGGGCTATGCTGCAGAAAGGGGAATAAGCCGTGCCAAAGAAGGAAAATCTCAAAAAAGTCATGGTCATTGGCTCCGGCCCGATCATTATTGGCCAGGCCGCGGAGTTCGACTACGCGGGCACGCAGGCCTGCCGCGCCCTGAAAGAGGAAGGCCTCGAGGTCGTGCTCGTGAACTCGAACCCGGCCACGATCATGACGGATACGCATATCGCGGATCGCGTCTACATCGAGCCGCTGAAGGTCGAGTTCGTGACAGAAATTATCGCGAAGGAGCGCCCGGACGGCCTGCTTGCGACGCTGGGCGGCCAGGCTGGACTGAACCTCGCCGTACAGCTCGCGGAGCAAGGCGTGCTGGAGAAATACCACGTCGAGTTGCTCGGTACGCCGCTCAAGGCCATTGAACGCGCTGAGGATCGCGAGATGTTTAAGGAAACGATGCAGAAGCTCGGCGAGCCAATCCCGGAGAGCACCATCGTCGAGAGCGTGCCCGATGCCGTGGACTTCGCCAACAGCATCGGCTATCCGGTCATCGTGCGCCCGGCCTATACCATGGGCGGCACGGGCGGCGGCATCGCTGAGAATGAGGAAGAGCTCGTCGATATCGTCATCAAGGGACTCAACTACTCCATGATCGGCCAGGTGCTCATCGAGCGCAGCGTGGCCGGCTGGAAGGAAATCGAGTACGAGGTCATGCGTGACGGTAACGACAACTGCATCACCGTATGTAACATGGAGAACATCGACCCGGTCGGCGTGCATACGGGTGATTCCGTCGTCGTGGCACCGAGCCAGACGCTGACGGATCATGAGTTCCAGATGCTGCGTTCGGCTTCGCTGCGCATCATCCGCGAGCTCGGCATCGAGGGCGGCTGCAACGCGCAGTACGCACTTGACCCGAACAGCAACCAGTATTATGTCATTGAGGTCAATCCGCGCGTGAGCCGTTCCTCCGCGCTGGCCTCCAAGGCTACAGGCTATCCGATTGCGAAGGTTTCCGCGAAAATCGCCATCGGCTATACGCTCGATGAAATCACGAATGCGGTTACGCAGAAGACGAAGGCGTGCTTCGAGCCGGCGCTTGACTACTGCGTCGTGAAGTTCCCACGCTGGCCGTTCGACAAGTTCGTCTACGCGGACCGCACGCTGGGTACGCAGATGAAGGCGACGGGCGAGGTCATGAGCATCGACCGCAACTTCGAGGGTGCACTTTTAAAGGCCGTGCGCTCGCTGGAGATCGGCGTGCATCGCCTGCACATGGAGAAGATGGACAGCTGGGACGATGCGAAAGTCAAGCGCAATCTCAGCCGCATCAACGATGAGCGTCTCTTCGTGATTGCAGAGGCTTTGCGCCGCAATTGTGCGACCATCGAGGAAATTCACGACATCACGAAGATCGATCTTTGGTTCCTGCGCAAGATTAAGAACATCACGGATGTGGAGCAGCGCATCGCTCAGGAGCCGCTGACGCCGAGCCTGCTGCTCAAGGCCAAGGACGTGGGTCTCGCCGATGTCTCCATCGCGGAGATCGCGGGCAAGACGGCGGACGAAATCCGCACCATGCGTAAGACGGACGGCATCCTGCCAAAATACAAGATGGTTGATACCTGTGCGGCCGAGTTTGAAGCGGCGACGCCGTACTACTACTCAACGTTCCATGCGCAGGAGGATGAGGTCGAGATCTCGCATAAGCGCAAGGTCATCGTACTGGGCTCCGGTCCAATCCGCATCGGCCAGGGGGTGGAGTTTGACTACTGCTCCGTGCATTCGGTATGGGCCCTGCGGGAAATGGGCATCGAGGCCATCATCATCAACAACAACCCGGAGACGGTTTCGACCGACTTCGATATTTCCGACCGCCTCTACTTCGAGCCGCTGACGCCGGAAGATGTACTGAACATCATCGACAAGGAGCAGCCCGAGGGCGTTATCGTGCAGTTCGGCGGCCAGACGGCCATCAACCTCGCGTCGACGCTGCAGAAGGCCGGCGTCAAGGTCTTCGGTACATCTGTCAATGATATCGATCGCGCCGAGGATCGTGAGCGCTTCGACGAGGTGCTGAACCAGACGCATATCCCGCGTCCGGAGTCCTGCAGCGTCACGAACCTGCAGGAGGCCATCGACGGTGCTGAGCGTATCGGCTACCCGGTCATGGTGCGCCCATCCTACGTGCTGGGCGGCCGCGCAATGGAGATCGTCTACAACGTCGAGGAGCTCAAGGATTACATGAGTCGCGCTGTCAAGGTCACGCCGGATCATCCGGTACTCGTCGATCGCTACATGGAGGGCACGGAGGTGGAGGTCGACGG
>DEDT01000044.1:63834-75382 GCA_002350105.1 Selenomonadaceae bacterium UBA2897
TACACGATTATCGACTACACGAAGCGCCTCGCCACGTCCCTGCACGTCAAGGGCCTGCTGAATATCCAGTTCGTCGTGAAGAACGATGAGGTCTACATCATCGAAGTCAACCCGCGCTCCTCGCGTACGGTACCGTTCATGTCGAAGGTCACGGACGTGAAGATGGTCAACCTCGCGACGCGCATCGCCATGGGCCACACGCTGAAAGAGCTTGGCTACAAGTCCGGTCTCGTGCCGCCGAAGCCCTACGTCGCGGTCAAGGCACCGGTGTTCTCCTTCGCGAAGATGACCGATGTCGATATCGCGCTCGGCCCGGAGATGAAGTCCACGGGCGAGGTTATGGGCATCGATTACCACTATGCGCGGGCGCTCTACAAGGCCATCATCGGTTCGGGCATCCATGTGCCGACCCACGGCCGCGTGCTCTTCACCGTGGCCGACAAGGATAAGGACGAAATGAAGCAGCTGGCGAAGGCCTTCTATGACCTCGACTTCCAGCTCTGCGCCACGGAAGGTACGGCCAAGGCCATCCAGTCCATGGGGGTCGATGTCGAAATCGTAGGCAAGGTGCATGAGCGCAGCACGGATATCATCGAGCAGATCAAGGGCGGCAAGATCAATCTTGTCATCAACACGCTGACCCAGGGACAGCACGCCATGCGCGATGGTTTCCATATCCGTCGCGCAACAGTGGAGCACGGCGTGGCCTGCCTGACGTCCCTCGATACGGCATGGGAGGTGTTGCGCGTGCTGAGCTTCATGCGTGATCGCCGGCTCGTCTACAGCCTCGCGCTGCAGGACTACGTAGGTGGTGGTGATGACCTTGCCTAACCTGACACAAAAGGTAAGTATCGCGGCTGAAATCACGACGCAGGCGGAACTCGCGGAAAAGGTCTATTCGCTGAGCGTCCGCGCGCCGGAGATTGCGGCGACGGCGCAGCCCGGCCAGTTCGTGCAGCTGCGCATCCTGGAGCCCTCCTTTACGCTGCGGCGCCCCGTGGGTGTGGCAGCCGTGGATAAGCAGCGCGGTGAGGTCACATTCATCTACCGCGCCATCGGTCGCGGTACGGCGGCGCTCGCGGCGCTGATGCCCGGCGAGTCCGTCGGCGTACTCGGCCCCCTGGGCCATGGCTTCGGCATGGGCTATTCGCATCCACTGCTCGTGGGCGGTGGCATGGGCCTTTCGCCGCTTCTCTATGTGGCCGCCGCTTATGCGGGCAAGGCTGACGTGCTCATGGGCGGCAAGACGGCGGACGAGCTCTTTTGGACGGAGCTCTTTGCGCCGCTGGGCGGTCGGACGTTTATTACGACGGATGACGGCAGCCTCGGCACGAAGGGCTTTACGACGACGTTGCTGCCTGATTTGCTGGAGGCAAAGGATGCCAGCTATGATGCCGTGCTCGTCTGCGGGCCGGAAATCATGATGCGCGGCGTAGCGAAAATCGCGGCGGCGCATGGTCTGCCCTGCGAGGTCTCGCTGGAGAAACGCATGGGCTGCGGCCTCGGTGCCTGCCTCTCGTGCTCCATCGATACGGCGCACGGGCGGCGCAAGGTCTGCAAGGATGGCCCGGTATTCCCGGCCGAGGAGGTGTTCCTATGAGCGATGAACGCTTGCATATGGAGCTTTGTGGCATCAGGATGCAGACGCCCGTGCTCACGGCTTCGGGCACCTTCGGCTTCGGCGAGGAGTTTGCGGATTTTGTCGACCTCTCGCGCCTCGGCGGCGTCATGGTCAAGGGCACGACGCGCAAGCCGCGTCGCGGCAACGATGGCGTGCGCATTACGGAGACACCGATGGGCATGCTGAATTGCATTGGCCTCGAGAATCCTGGCGTGGAGGTGTTTCTGAATGAAACGCTGCCGCGCATCAAAAAGTACCAGATGAATGTCATCGTGAATATCTCCGGTGCGACGGTGGAGGAGTACGGCGAGCTTGCGGGCATGCTCGATGTGGACGGCGTGGCCGCCATCGAGCTCAATGTCTCCTGCCCGAACGTCAGGGAAGGTGGCATCGTCTTCGGCACAG
The DNA here is from genome assembly GCA_002350105.1 of Selenomonadaceae bacterium UBA2897. GTDB lineage: Bacteria > Bacillota > Negativicutes > Selenomonadales > Selenomonadaceae > UBA2897. Next base: position 65,861 of record DEDT01000044.1, read on the forward strand.
ATCCTAAAGCGGCGGCAGCCGTGGTCAGGGCGGCCAAGGCTAACACGCGCAAGCCGGTCATCCTGAAGCTTTCGCCGAACGTCACGGATATTGTAAGCATCGCCAAGGCGTGCGAGGCGGCAGGGGCGGATATGCTCTCGCTCATCAACACGCTCATGGGCATGGAGATCAATATCGAGACGCGGCGGCCGACGCTGGGCAACATCACGGGGGGGCTTTCAGGCCCCTGCGTGAAGCCCGTGGCCGTGCGCATGGTCTGGCAGGTGGCGCAGGCCGTGCATATTCCCATCATTGGTATGGGTGGCATCCATTGCTGGCAGGATGCGGTGGAATTCTTTCTCGCGGGTGCCAGCGCCGTGGCCGTCGGCACGGCGAATTTCACGGAGCCTGGTGTCACAATGCAGATCTGTGATGGGCTCAATGACTATTTAGAGAAACATAATATTGCACATATTGCCGATCTTATCGGCAAAGTAGAGACCGAATAAAAGATAAAGCTGGCGCGCTGTCCTGGGAAAATGCTGATTAATTACGCTGGTTGCGCTTTAATCCATGCTTTCCTGAATATGGGTGGCGCACAGCGGAAAGGAGGGCTTATGGCAGATGAACGCCTGATTGTGGCCTTGGATTTTCATTCGCTGGAGGATGCAAAAGCGCTGGTGGAGAAGCTAGGCGACACGGTTAGCTGGTACAAGGTGGGCATGGAGCTCTACTACAGCGTGGGCAGTGAGATCGTCACATGGCTGCGCGAGCAGGGCAAGCATGTTTTCCTCGACCTGAAGCTGCACGATATTCCGAATACAGTGGGCGAGGGGCTTTGCTCGCTCATGGGCATTGGAGCCGATATTGTCAACGTGCATGCAGGCGGCGGCTATACGATGATGCGTCGTGCGGGCGAAATGGTGCGCGCAGAAGCGAAGAAGCGCGGCATCAAGCCGCCGAAAATCATTGCGGTGACCGTACTCACGAGTATCAACGAGGAGGACTGGCAAGGCCTCGGCCAAACCGTGCCCATCCGCAGTGCCGTGTTGCGTTTTGCCAAGCTGACGCAGAAGGCCGGACTCGATGGCGTCGTGGCTTCACCGCAGGAGGCTTCGCTAATTCGTGAGGCCTGCGGCGAGGATTTCCTCATCATCACGCCTGGGGTGCGTCCCGCAGGCAGTTCGGCCGATGACCAGAGCCGCATCGCGACGCCCGCCAGGGCACTGCAGGCTGGTGCCTCGCAGCTCGTGATCGGCCGTCCTATCCGCTGTGCGGCGGATCCGCAGGTGGCGGCAGAGGCTATCTTGAAAGAAATGGAGACTTGCAAATGAGCGATAAAAGCATGACAGAAGCAGAAGTCAAGGAACTGCTGCAGCAGACCAATGCCATCATGGATGGACATTTCCTGCTGACCTCGGGCCTGCACAGCCCGCATTACGTGGAGAAGTTCAACGTGCTGCAGCACCCCGAGTACACGCAGCGTCTCTGCGAGGCCATGGCCGAGAAATTCAAGGATGCGAACATCGAGACGGTTGTCGGCCCGATGACGGGCGGCATCCTGCTTGCCCACGAGACGGGCAAGGCCCTCGGCACGCGTGCCATTTTCACGGAGCGTGTCAACGGCAAGATGACCTTCCGCCGCGGCTTTCACCTGCATTCGGGCGAGCGCTGCCTCATCGTCGAGGACATCGTGACGACGGGCGGCTCCATCAAAGAAGTCATCGACGTGGTCAAGGCCAACGGCGGCACGCCGGTTGCCGTGAGCATGCTCGTCGACCGCAGCGGCGGCAAAGTCAGCTTCGGCGATGTTCCCTGCACAGCACTCCTGCACCTCAACGTGGAGACCTGGACGCCCGAGACCTGCCCGCTTTGCAAAAAGAATATTCCTATGACTAAGCGTGGCAGCACTGGGAAGTAATAGGTATTCTTTCCATATAGACATAACAACAGCACCTTGCGACGGTTTGTCTTCGTCGCAGGGTGCTGCTTTATTGCGTATTTTTCTTTCAGTGAGAGCGGGCTGCGGCTTCCTGTTGCGCCAGCTCGTGGCGCAGCAGCGCCTGCACGCCCGGGTCGGGGACGCAGTCGAGGAGCTTGCGGATAGCCTCGGGGCGCAGGGAGAGGAGATCACCTGGTGCAGCGAAAAAGAGGTCTTTGGCATCGGCTCCATACAGCTTGGCCAGCTGTGGCATGTAATCATTGGGTGGCAGCTCCCAACCCATTTCCCAGCGGCCGTAGGTATCCGCATCTACGCCCAGGTTTGCTGCCACATCGCTCTGGCGCAGACCTTGCCGCAGGCGCAGCTGTCGCAGGTTCTTGCCCAGGGCATTGTTTGTCTTTTTGTCATCCATGATTGGTTCCACCCTCGCTTTTAGGACTAAAGTTTTATTTCGCTTCCCATTATAACACCGATAAAAAAGAAGTGCAAGACATACGAAAAGAGGATTCGCCGTAACGAATCCTCCAGGATGAATGGTAGAAAAAGTCAGACTGTCTGGGCCTTTTGCTGGTCGAGGAAGTCGAACAGCGCACCCTCGCGCAGACCGTGTGCGGAGCAGATAATCTCGCTGCTGTGGCAGAGGCGCATGACGAGCGTGAGCGGAATGAGGCCGCCGACGATGACGTCGGAGCGGGATTTCGTGAGGCCGGGGATGTTTTCGCGGCCTTTCTTGTCCGTGCGGATGAGGTCGCCCATGATGGCAAAGGCGTCATCGCGGGGCATTGCGTAGCCATGCAGGTCGGGCAGATCCTCGATGGGACAGTTGATCTTGCGGCGGGAGATCTTTGCGAGGGAGCGGTTGCTGCCACCGAGGCAGACGAGGGGCATATCACTGGCTTCACGCAACCAGGGAATATCTGAAAGCTCCTCCTCGACAAAGGTCATCGCCGCAAAGAGGTCGTAGGCCGTGATCTTGTCGCCGAGGTTGTACTGGGAGGAAATCGTGACGGCACCGAAGGGGAGGCTGAGGCGCTCTTTGGCCTCACCTTCTTTGACCAGTATGAGCTCTGTGCTCGCGCCGCCTGTATCCATAATCAGGCAGTCCGAGAGGGGAAGGGTACGTGTGACGCCCAGGTAATCGAGGCGCGCTTCCTCCTCGCCGGGAATAACGTTGAAGACGATGCCCGTCTCTTCTTTCACGGTTTGCAGGAACTCGGCCTGGTTCTTGGCCTGGCGGACCGCCGCCGTGGCGATGGCGATGAGGTGCAGGTTCGGCAGGCCGCTGTAGGTATTGACGAACTTCTGCAGGGCCATGAGCGTGCGGCGGATTGGCTCTTCCTTCAGGGTCTTCTCCGGCCCCATGTTTTCGGAGAGGCGCACGTATTCCTTGAGTTGCGCCGTGACCTTGAGAAAACTGCCATTGATGATCTGCGTGATCTGCAGGCGTACGGAGTTCGATCCCAGGTCGATGACGGCGATATTTTGCAGGCTTTTACGCATCGTGATTCCTTCTTTCATCCTCTACACTATCCAAATCCAATACACTATACCTATATCATACTAAATAAAGAAAGAAGCCGCAACAAAAATCGTTGCGACTTCTTTCTTTATTCACCGTATTTTTTCGTTATTCCACGTTGTCATCGGCCAATTCATCATCATGCTTCATCATGGGCTGGAAGGTATCGGGGTTCTTTTTCTTCTCCTGCTCGGCCTGACGGAGTTTCTTGTTCATGCGCTCTGCCTCGTCGATGAAGGCCTGCTGCGAGTCGAGGGCGTTGAGGCCGCGGCGACTGAGTCGCTCGAAGACGGTGCCGCGCATGACGCGCGTCTTGACGTTATCCTGCCACATCGTCTTGAAGATGTGATGCGTACGCTCCTTGAGGTCCTCCTGCAGGATGGGGAAGAGGATCTCCACGCGGCGGTTCAGGTTGCGCGTCATCATATCGGCGGAGGCGAGGTAGGTGTCCTCATTGCCGTCGGCGTAGAACCAGTAGATGCGGCTATGCTCGAGGAAGCGGCCTACGATGCTGTGTACCTCGATATTCTCGCTGACCTCGGGAATGTTTGTGCGCAGGCAGCAGATGCCGCGAACGATGAGGTCGACCCTGACACCTGCATGCGAGGCTTCGTAGAGCTTCGCGATGACCGCGGAGTCGGAGAGTGAGTTCATCTTCATGCGGATATGGGCGGGGCGTCCCTCCTGGGCAGCGTGGATCTCGGCATCGATTTTCTCGTAGATGAATTCGCGGATGTTGTGTGGCGAGATGCGCAGCTCGCGGAAATAGGGCGGACGCGAGAAGCCCGAGAGCATGTTGAAGAGGTTCGTGGCGTCGACGCCCATATCGCGGTTGCAGGTGAAGAGACCCATATCGGTGTAGAAATGCGCCGTGACGTCGTTGTAGTTGCCGGTGCCGAGGTGGAGGTAGCGGCGGATGCCATCGTTGTCGCGGCGGATGACGAGCGCGATTTTCGAGTGGGTCTTGAGGCCGACGAGGCCGTAGATGACGTGGCAGCCCATTTTTTCCAGTGTCATGGACCAGCGCACGTTGTTCTCCTCATCGAAGCGGGCCTTGACCTCGACGAGCACCGTGACCTGCTTGCCATGTTGAGCCGCCTTGCCGAGGTACTTGATGATCGGCGAATTGCCCGAAACGCGGTACAGCGTCATCTTGATGGCCAGCACGTCCGGGTCGCTGGCGGCCTGGCGGATGAAGTTGACCACGGCATCGAAAGAATCATAGGGGTGTTGCACGAGGTAATCGCGCTCGCGGATGGCGTCAAAGATATTGTTCTCGCCATCCAATGCAGGAACGTGGTAGCTCTGCATCGGTGCGTAGCGCAGCTCGTCGTGCCCCTTGACAGCGCCACCAAGCTTCTTGAGGAAGGTGAGGTCGATTGGGCCATTGATGCGGTAGACCGTGTTTTCTTGTACGTGCAGCGTGTTGACGAGGTGGTTGGCGAGCTCCGTGCTCATGTTATTCTCGATTTCGAGGCGCATGACGTTGCCGTGTTCGCGCTCGCGCAGCTGGTTCTTGACCGCGCGCAGCAGGTCGGAGCTGTCGTGCTCCGCCACATCGAGGTCCATGTCACGGATGAGGCGGTAGGCTGAGGCCGCGATAACATGGTAGCCGTGGAACAGCGTGCCGAGGAACTGGCGGATGATGTCCTCGAGCAGCACGAAGTGATTTTCAGCGCCCGAGAGGCGGAAGAGCCGTGGAAAAAGGTCTGGCACACGCAGCGTTGCGAAGCATTTCTTTTCAGGGTTCTCCTCATCCGTAAGGATGATGGCGAGGTTCAGCGAGTTATTCTGCAGGAAGGGGAAGGGGCGGGAGCTGTCCTCGGCCATCGGCGTGAGCACGGGGTAAAGCTCGTCATTGAAGTAGCGCTGGATGGTCTGGAGCTGTTTTTCGTTCAGGTCTTCCGGTTTCAGGATGCGGATGTCGTGCTTCTCAAGCAGCGGCAGCAGCGAGCGGTTGTATGTGGAGTAGCGGCGCTCGACGGCATCGTGCTCCTTGGCGTTGACCGCGTCGACCTGTTCCTGCGGCGTGAGGCCTGAGGGATCCGTTGTGCTGATGCCGGCGGCGGCCAGTTTATTCAGCGAGGCCACGCGCACCATGAAGAACTCATCGACGTTGCTCTGCGTGATGCCGAGGAAGCTGCAGCGTTCCAGAAGCGGGTTTTCCGTGTCGCGCGCCTCTTCGAGCACGCGGTCGTTGAAATCCAGCCACGAGAGTTCGCGGTTCGTATAGAGCTCCGGCGTCGCCTCATAGCGCTTGCGCAGGGATTCTTTTTTCGTGGTGTTATCTTTGCTCATGCTTCCGACCTCCGTTGTTTCAAAACGGCCTTCAGGCCGTAGACTTCATAGAACAGCTGGGATTTCTTGTCAAAGGCCCATTCCTCCAGGGCGAGGTCCTGCGATGCGTAGGCGGTCAGCACGACCTCGTGTTCGCGCAGCGAGACGGTCAGGCGCGAAATCTTCTGCTGGTGCGAGTCATCGAGGGCATCGGCGAGGCGCAGGATGGCGACGAGCTTGGCCACGCGCATCTGCACGTCGGCGTCCAGCGTGCCATAATGGTACTGCTCGACAGCCGGCGCCTCGGCGCTATGGTAGCGTGCCAGCTCGGCGATGATGCTGTTCTCCTTGTCGGAGAGGCCGATGATGGGGTGCGCCTTGAGGATGTAGTAAGAATGATGGTAATGCTCGTACTGGCTGATGAAGTTGCCGATATCGGCGACGTTGGCGCCAATCTCCAGCAGCAGGCGGTCGCGAGTGCCGAGATGGTGCAGTTTCTTCAGCTGGTCGAAGATATGCAGCGCAAGGCGCACGCTCATCTTGCGGTGGCCATCATCGCTGAGGTAGTGGTGGGCGAGATTGATGGACGACGTGAGCGTGATGGCCTCGATATTGTGCTTGAGCATGCCCTGATCACGGGCAACCTGCAGCGCGAGACCGTCCCAGACGTTGAGGCGCGTGAGCCAGACCTTGTCCGCGCGGATATGGCTTTGCAGGCGGCGCGTGATCATCGAGCCGGGCAGGACATGGCGGGCCGTTGCGGAATCGACATGCAGCTTCTTCTGGATGTCGGTCATAGAAGAATGTTCCAATTTCTCTATGAGCGCGAGGTACTTTTTCGTCGAGATTTTCTCCGTGCGTTCTTCGTCGCTCAGGAAATAGTTGTTCATGCCGGCAAAGCCTTGCAGCACGAGCGTGCATTCGCTGTCTTTGTCGCGGCTCTCGTCGAGCTCGTTGCCCAGATAGTCCAGCTTGCTGCCGATGTAGTCTTCGATGATTTCTGCCGGGTCATTCGTCGCGTTGCGCAACGTTTGGTAGAGCTTGTCAATCTCGAGGTAGCCGAGGCGGATGTTCCAGCCCTGGATGTATTCGAGGTTATGGAATTTCATCAGGGAGGCGCTGGCCGAGCCAATATAGAGCAGATACGTGGTCTGCGTGCTGAGTCCCTGTGCCTCGCGGGAGTGTCCCATGAGAGATACCGCGCGGAAGTAGTTCAGCTGGCTCGTGCTGAGCCACGTGATGTGCAGTCCCGTGCGGTTGTAGATCTGCTCCGCGAGATAACGAGCCGTGATGTCGTTGATGAGCTGCTGGCTGCCCCAGAAGCCGTAGTTCTTCACGCCGTAGTCGGCCAGGATCTGCTGGAAGCCCGTGACCGAGGCGATGATGCGCTCCATGCCGGTCTGATAGATGCGGGATTTATCCTGCACTTGCACGAAACTCGGGGAGCTTGCCCGCTCCACAATGGTATGATTTTTCAAATCCGCGATCAGCAATTCCAGCCGCGCGGTAGACATGTAGATGACTCCGTATAGACGATTCTTTTTCTGAGTCATGTCTCCACCTCACTCATTTGGTAATATTTTGGCCAAAAGTATGGCCATGTGTCTTCATTATACATGAGTTTGCGATCCCTTACGCGGGAAGGATTGTAAAACTTATGTAAAATACCTATAAAATACTTTTCGGCAGTAGCACGGTTTTTCCCTGCCGTGTATGGCGCTTTTGTGAAAAAATGGTAAAAAACTTGCCAGTACAGGGGCGAGTGTGTATAATGGTAGAGAAATATGCATCAAAGAGTCTATGCGGGATACAGGTATGTATCCTTTTCTTACGTGTTTAGAGAGCACAGGAGGCAGATCACACAGTATGAGTATCGTTACGAATGACAAGCTGAGAAATATTGCCATCATCGCCCACGTCGACCACGGCAAGACGACGCTGGTGGATGCAATGCTCAAGCAGAGTCATGTATTCCGTTCCAACGAGCAGGTCGAGGAGCGTGTCATGGATTCCGGCGATATCGAGCGTGAGCGCGGTATCACGATCCTTTCCAAGAACACGGCCATCATGTACAACGGCGTCAAGATCAACATCGTTGACACCCCGGGCCATGCGGACTTCGGCGGCGAGGTGGAGCGCGTCCTCAACATGGTGGACGGCGTACTGCTGCTGGTCGATTCCTTCGAAGGCCCGATGCCACAGACCAAATACGTGCTGCGCAAGGCATTGGAGCAGCATCTGAAGCCGGTTGTGGTCATCAACAAGATCGATAAGCCGAACCAGCGCGTCGACGACGTCTATGACGAGGTGCTGGAGCTGTTCATGGAGCTCGATGCCGATGACGACCAGCTCGACTTCCCGGTGATCTACTGCTCCGCCCGTGATGGCATCGCGAAGTACCACATGGAGGACGACAACGATAACCTCGAGCCGCTCATGGAGACGATTGTCAAAGAGCTGCCGGCACCGAAAGGCGATCCGGACGGCCCGCTGCAGATGATGGTCACGACGCTGGAGGCCGACTCTTTCGTTGGCCGCGTAGCGATTGGCCGCATTATCCGCGGTACGGCGAAGACGAATCAGAACGTCATTATCACGAATGGCGACTCTGAGACGAAAGCGAAGATCGGCAAGGTCTTCGTCTATCAGGGCCTGAACCGCGTGGAGGTGCCGGAGGCCGGCATGGGCGAGATCGTCGCCCTGACGGGCCTTGGCGATGTCTCTATCGGCTACACGGTGGCCGATGCGGAGAATCCGGAGGCACTGCCGACCATCAACATCGATGAACCGACGCTCTCCATGACCTTCGGCGTCAACACGAGTCCGTTCGCAGGCCGTGAGGGTGAGTTCGTCACCTCGCGCCATCTGCGCGAGCGCCTCTACCGCGAGGTCGAGACGAACGTAGCCATGAAGGTCGAGGATACGGATAGCCCGGATGTGTTCAAAGTCTCGGGCCGCGGTGAGCTGCATCTGTCCATTCTCATCGAGGAGATGCGCCGCGAGGGCTACGAGCTGCAGGTCGGCAAGCCGGAAGTTGTCTACAAGACCATCAATGGCCAGCTCTGCGAGCCGATTGAGAACCTGACGGTCGAGGTACCGCAGGAGTACATGGGCGCTGTCATGGAAGGCCTCGGCACGCGCAAGGCTGAGCTCACGAACATGACGGAGACGGCCGGTTACATGCGCCTCGAGTTCACGATTCCGGCACGTGGTCTCATCGGTTTCCGTTCTGAGCTCCTGACGAGCACGAAGGGCAACGGCATCATGAACCACGTGTTCCATGGCTATGCGCCGTATAAGGGTGATATCCCGGGCCGTACGCGCGGCTCCCTCGTCGCTTTCGAGCAGGGTGAGACCACGGGTTACGGCATCTACACGTTGCAGGATCGCGGCACGATGTTCATTTCCCCGGGCGAGCAGGTCTATGAGGGCATGATCGTTGGTGAGAATTCCCGCGAGAACGATATCGACATCAATCCCTGCAAAAAAAAGAACGTTTCGAACATGCGTACTTCCTCGTCGGATGAGGCCATCCGCCTCACGCCACCGCGCATCCTCTCCTTGGAGCAGGCCATCGAGTATATCAACAACGATGAGCTCGTCGAGGTTACGCCGAAATCCATTCGTCTGCGCAAGGCTATCCTCGACCGTACGGTTCGCGGCCGCGCTGCCAAAAATGCCCGCAAAGGCTGATGAATAGCTGAAACTTAAGACTTTGGTCTCGGTTCACCACAAAATGTAGAAATTTTTTCTCGGTCCCGCACAAAATGTTGAAAAATTTTGTGCGGGACTTTTGCATTTTCGG
>DEDT01000029.1:0-31328 GCA_002350105.1 Selenomonadaceae bacterium UBA2897
GTTAGTATAGCGCGCTGTCACCGGCTTGTCAACACTTTTTTTGTAAAAAATAAAAAATGACGTTTCACGCCGTCTCATGGTATACTATAACAAAAGCTAGCAAAAAAGATGAAAGGAGAGCAATGTCATGGCTATTTCCAGCGCAATCATCAAATTCCAGCCTGCAAAGGAGGATCATGTCCGGCAGGAACTCGCCGCACAGGCTGGCGTAAGCATCGAGGCCCAGGCCCCAAACGGCGATCTGGTCATCGCCATCGAAGAACCCGATCTGGACCAATTGGAGGCTGCCTGTCTGACCATCAGCAAGATCCCCGGCGTGCTCAGCGTCGATCCCAGCTATGTAACGATTGCCGACGAAGCACAGGATACCTGATGGCATAGCCAAAACGCCCCCGCAGGAAATTTCAGCATTTCCCTGCGGGGGCGTCTTTATATCCTTGCTATACCATGGGCGATCAGGCACCATGCTTCTGGATATTCACGGCGCAGACCTTGTACTCCGGCTGCTTCGAGCCAGCATCGAAGGCATCCAGCAGGACGCGGTTGATCATGCGCTCCATCACCTGATCGTGGAACGGCACGTAGACGAGTCCCTTGCGAGGCTGCCCGCGCCCGTTGATCCGCGCTTTGAGCGTGCAAGTCGCACGGCGGGAAATCACGTCGACAGGATCGCCATCGGCAATGCCCAGGCGCTGCGCATCCTCGGGATGAATCTCGACATACATCTCCGGTACGGCGTTCTTCAGTTCCGGCACGTTGAACGTCATCGTGCCCGTATGCCAATGCTCGAGGATACGCCCCGTCGTCAGATAGAACGGATACTCTGCGTCCGGCATCTCCTGCGGGTCGACCTGCGGCCTTGCCCAGATGACCGCCTTGCCATTGGGGCGCCCATAGAACTCAATGCCATCGGGCGCATCCTCTTTGACATGCTTATCCCATGGACGCGCATAGCGGATATAGGTCCCGGGATCGTCATCCGAGTCCACGGGCCAGGTGAGACCGTGCTCCTTTTTCAGGCGCGGATAGGAGGCGAGCTTCATGGCAGTACCTTCCTGGCACTTCTGATACTCTTTCCATGCATCCTCCGTCGTCTTGAAGGGCACGAGTTCCTCATAGCCAAGGCGTTTGGCGACCTCGACCAATACGTCGAAGTCCGGCCGTGCCTCGCCCGGCGGGTCGATAGCCTTCGCCAAATGCTGCGTGCGCCGCTCGCCGTTGCCGTAGACACCTTCTTTCTCCATCCATAGCGCGGCGGGCAGCACGACATCCGCAAGCTCCGAGGTGCGCGTAGGATGATAGGTCTCCGAAACGATGAGGAACGTCTTCTCCATGCCGGGACGATAGTATTCCAGATTGGGCAGGGACTGGCCGGGGTTCGTGCACATGACCCACAGCACTTTCAGCTTGCCCTCCACCGCCGCCTTGAACATCGCGAGCGTATGGTAGCCCGGTTTCGACGGCATGCGCGACGGATCGATGCCCCAGATCTCGGCGAGCTCATCGCGGTGCTTCTTGTTCGCCACGAAGCGATGCGCAGGCAGGATATGCGAAAGACCGCCCGTCTCACGCACGCTGCCGCAGGCGCTCGGCTGGCCTGTGAGCGAGAACGACGAGTTGCCCGGGCTGCAGATCTTGCCCGTCAGCAAATGCAGGTTGTGGACGAGGTTGTTGACCCAGACGCCACGCGTGCGCTGGTTGAGACCCATGCACCACATGGACATGGTCTTTTTGCCCGGTGCCGCGAACAGGCGCGCTACCTCGCGGATGGTCTCCGCCGGGATGCCCGTGGACTCCGCAACCGCCTCCGGTTTATACGCCTGCAGGAAGGCCTTGTACTCATCGTAGCTGATGCTCTTTTCGCCCTGCTTGAACTCCGTATGCGTATTGATGAAGTTTTCATTGGTCAGGCCCTCTTCGATGATGACCTGCGCCATCGAGTTCATGAGGGCCAGATCGCGGCCCGGCACGAACTCCAGCAGATAGTCGGCGATATCCGCCGTACGCGTCTTGCGCGGGTCGGCCACGATGATCTTCACGTCGGGATTGGCATTCTTGTGGTCGACGAGACGCGAGAACAGCACGGGATGCGCCTCGGCCAGATTCGAGCCGATGAGGAAGAAGGTATCTGCCTCCTCGATGTCGGCGTAGGTACCGGACGGCTCATCCTCGCCAAAGGTGGAGACAAAGCCCGCCACGGCACTGGCCATGCAGGTACGCGGATTGCCATCGATATTGTTGGTACCGATGCCAGCGCGGATAACCTTCTGGGCGACGTAGGTTTCCTCGGCAAAGGTCTGCCCCGAGCCATAGAAACCAATCGCGTCGGGACCGTCCGAAGCCAGCGTCTCCTTGACCTTCGAGACGATCAGATCCAGAGCCTCGTCCCAGCTGGCCTCCACCAGTTCGCCGTTCTTGCGGATGAGCGGATGCAGGCAACGGTCCTTCGTCTGAATGATTTTCGGCAGCGTAATGCCCTTGATGCAGAGGCGTCCCTTATTGACGGGGCAGTCCGGATCGCCCTTGACCGCGACGATCTTGCCCGCCTTGACACCCGCGAGCACACCGCAGCCGGTGCCGCAATAGCGGCAGACGCCCTTCACCCATTTGTCGGCATCCTTGGCACCCGCCGGGCCCTGCTGCGTATCGCGTTTTGGCGAACAGCCGGCGGCGAGCAGTGCCGTGCTGACCGCCATGCCCTTGAGGAAAGTTCTCCTTGTTAATGACATCGTCATGATTTCATCCCTCCTGCCCTTACAGCTTGCTCATCGCATCGAGATGGCAGGTATAGCATCTCTCGCGGCTCGGCACGTACATATTGGTCTTGTCGTTATGCACCACGCCCGAATGGCAGGTGTTGCAGGTCATGCCATTCTCGAAATGTTTCATGGTGTGCGGGTCCTTGGCTGCAGCCGCCGTCTCCGCATTCAGCATCTTGTCCTGATGGCAGGTATAGCAGTTGGTATCCGACGGATTGGCCATCTTGATGGGATCCGGCACCTGGCCGGTCACATGCAGCCACAGTTCCTTCGTGCCCTTGGCCTTGGACTCGATCGTGCCCTGCAGGCCCGGCTTCTCATGGCAGTCCGCGCAGCCGACACCCGACTGGGCATGGGCCGAGTGCTGCCAGGTCTGATACATCGGGTCCATCTCATGGCAGGACTCGCCGCAGAACGTCGTCTGGTTCGTGGCCTCGATCATGCCATAGCTCACGCCGTAAAGTGCAATGCAGGCCACGCCCGCCAAAGCGACGTGTTTGAGTTTGACCTTGAATTCAGGCAAATCACTTAGTTTCATCACAATCCCCTCCCTTTAATGTAAAATGTAAAGCTCCCTCTTTACAAGCGTCGATGCAATCCCCGCAATTGGTGCAAAGATAGCTTTCGGCAAGCTCCGTGCGCCCCGGCGCCGTGCCCATCGAGCAGGCCCGGGCACAGGCATTGCAGTGCGTGCAGCGCGTGGCATCGACACGAACAGCCAGCCGGCGTTTCAGTCCCAGCAGGCCATAGAGTGCACCGAGCGGACAGAGTGTGCGGCACCAGATCTTCCGGCCCCAGCGCAGCGCCGCCAGCAGCACCAGCAGCACCAGCACGAGCTCCAGCCCCAGACCGAAGAGCGTGCCGCGCATCAGCGCATAGACCGGTGAATACGTGTTGTTGACCGGTACGGCCAGCACGAGACTCACGGCGAGCACCACGACGAGGGCCACGATCGGCCAGGTCTTCTGCTGCAGCTGTCGTCGCCTGCGAACCGGCAAGACTTCCAGCAGCAAATTCAGCGGGCAGACGTAACTGCAAAACACGCGTCCCAGCAGCACGGCCACCAGGATGAGCGGCAGCGCCGACACCCAGAGCGGCCACCAGAGCGTACGCCCCGCCAGCGTGATTTCCAGCGCCGTGAGCGGATCTGTCAGTGCCACCCCCGCCAGATCCGCCGAGATATACGTACCGAACCAGTACACATCTAAAAAGTAAACCGGTGGAATCAGGAGCGCGAGGAACAGGAGCTGGATGACATGTCGGCGCATTTTCAGCGAAACTCTCATGATCAGCCCTCCTCTCGCGGCAGGACGTGTACGGCCTTCGGGTCGGCGGGGCAGACATGCTCGCACATGCCGCAGCCCGTACAGTAGTCAGGATCGATCACCGGGTACTTACGCCGTTCCAGCTTGATGGCCTTGCCGTACTGCGGGCAGGTGCGGTAGCAGGTCTGACAGTCGTCATCGCGCCGCGCAATGCATAGGTCGTTGTCGATATGCGCCACGCCGATGCGGACATCTTCCTTCGGGATGCTCCGCAGGGCCCCGGTGCTGCAGACCTCCGTACATTTCATGCAAAGGTCGCAATAGCTCACCAGCGGATTCATCTTCGGCGTACCCACGGCCAACCCCGCATCCAGATGCAGCAGGGAAATGCAGCTCAGCGGGCAGATCTCCTGGCATTTGCCGCAACGCGCGCAGACGGCCAGAAAATCCGTCTCGGGGAGCGCCCCCGGCGGCCTGAGCTGAGGCGACGCCGTGAGTTTGCCCGCGCCGGTGACCATGCCGAGCAGGCACCCGCCCGCCACAGCCTTGATAAACATGCGCCGATTCATCGCCGCACCTCCTTTTTCGTGGCGCTGTTTCAGGCATCAGCGCCGCTGGGACACATCCTGTTCTCTATCTATCTCCATAGATGTTTTATATTATTATAGCGTATTTATTTATGCTTTGATGTTGCCACGGTCACATAGGGGAAAATTTTGTGATGTTCGTCACAGTCTTGCGGGAGTAAATTTTCGATTTTTTCACGGGAATATGCCGCCCCACAGACGGAGAAAAAACATAAGGAAAATAAAAAAACTGCCTTATCGGCAGTTTCTTCTTCCCTATCCACAAATAGCACGATATTTCGATGTTCAGATGAAATCGAACGCCTGCACCGCGCCGTAGACGAGATACTGGCTGGCATCCGTCGGCTCGCCCTTGAGCACAGCCTCCCTGGCTGCAGCGGCGTTCTCTTCGGCCAGCTGGACCTTGCCCGCCCTGACCTCAGACTCGATCTGCTCCCAGAGCTTCTTGCGCGCGCCGACCGTGTCATGGTATACCACATGATTGTAGAATACATTCATGGATTCCTGCGTCTTCTCTCCATCGCAGTTGAAGAAGATGTACGCTTTTTTCGCTGCGGCGGCTTTCGTCTGCGCCGCTGCTTTCTTCTGTCTAGCCATAGAATAATCCTCCTTGTTAATGATACCAAATTATGTGCCTATTATAGCACCTGCCAGCTTTTTAGACAAATCTGTCCCCGGTGCGCGGCCAGCGCGTCCCCTCTGTCCTCAGTGGCGGAACGTGCGGTCGAACTCCGGCATCCACGCCCGGGTCTTGTGGTTGAACGTGCGCACGAGGATGTGATCGGGATAGAGATACAATGAATTCGTCCAGATGGTCTTGCGGTCGAGGTCCGCGTTGTGGATGTCCGTGAGGTGATCGTTATATTGGTTGATGCCCGGCGCGGCGTAGCTGTAGTTCGTCGCGGGCGTATGCGTGTGCCCCGACACCCAGAGCTGCACCTGCGGGTTGGCCTGCAGGATCGCATCGAGCTCTTTCTCCGGCTGCGCGGTCGCGCGCACGGTGTTGACGGACTTGCTGTAGGTGAGCAGGGTGTGCATCAGCGGCCCGTGGAAAAAGACGAGCGTCGGCTGCGTGCGATGCGCGGCAAGGTCGGCCGCCAGCCACTGCAGCTGCTCCTCGCCCAGCTGCGTATTCTGCGGCCCCTCCGCCGAGAGAAAGACGAGGTGATAGGGCGCAAGCTCCTTCGTATACCAGCGGCTTGGCAGCTGCCAGAAATCCTGGAAGGCCTGCAGCTTGCGCCGCCAGATGGCCGGGGCAGCCACGACGGGCTTGCCCTTTGCATCGGGCGCATCTTTATAGCGGAACTCATGGTTGCCGTTGATGACCCAGAGCGGCTTCTGCAGGCGCGAGAAATACTTGCGGATGTAGGCGTACTCGGCGGGCACGGCGCGCTGCTCCACGATGTCACCCACCACGACCACGGCCGTCACATCATCCCAGCCGTTGATATCCTTGATCAGGGCGTTCTTCGCCGCCTTGATGCGCTCCTGCTCTGCCTTGTCCGGATGCTGGAGGACGCGCACGGGCAGATGCGGGTCGCCGAGCACGACGATGCGCTGATAGGGCTGCGCCTCTGCCGCCCGGCCCTTTTGCTGCCAGAGCAGCGCGCCGAGCCCCGCCAGCAGTCCCTTGAGGAAACTGCGCCGATTCATCATGATGCTTGTTCCCCTTCCTCAGCAGGCTTCTTCTCCTCCAGCAGCTCGTCGCGCTGAATGCGCACCTCCGGCGGTGCGTCGATCCCCAGCTGCACGCGGTGGCCGCTGAGGCGGACGACCCGCACGACGATGTCCGGGCCGATGACGATTTCCTGCTGCTTTTTGCGTGTTAAGGTCAACAAATTGTCTCCCCCTAATGTCTTTATAGCAGTCTTCCCTGCCGCGAGGGATGCTCCTGCAAATAGGTACGAAAGATGCGCTCCACGAGGTCGCGGATGGGGATGTTCTCCTCCTCGGCCCGGGCGCGGATGCGGTCGATGAGGTCTTCGGGCAGTTTCACGCCGAAGACCTTGCGGTATTCCTGCTCCCTTTCCTGCGTCAACATAATTCACCTCTTCTTGTTTTTAGTTCGACAAAGGAACGGAAATTCCTGTCGGAAAAATAGAAATGTATCAAATGGATAGCGGAACAGGTACCTTTCTTTTTTTCTGTAACGAAGGTTACCGTATCCTGCCGTGGTTTCGGGTATACTAGGAACATAAGGAGATGAGAAAGCAATGAAAGCTATCGTAAACAAGGATCTTTGCGTCGGCTGCGGCGCCTGCACAGGCTGCGCGCCGGAGGTATTCTCGCTGGGTGACGACGGGCTCGCACAGGGCTCCGCATTCACTGCGGACCAAAAGGACGCCGTGGAAGACGCCAGGTCAACCTGCCCGGTAGAGGCCATCAGCACGGAGGACTAATCCCCCTCCGCTATTCCCCTAAAAGTATCTTATTCATCACAACACAATCCCGTATACCGCAGGGTGCCGCGCGTGCCCTGCGGTATTTTGCATAGCAAAAATGCCCGCCCGGACAAACGCCCGGACAGGCAAAGGATAGAACAATATTTTAGAAACGGAACCGGCTCAGCGAGTTCTGCAGGTCCTGCGCCAGCTTCGCGAGGGAATCGCTGGCCGTCGCGATCTCGGACGAGGAAGCGGACTGCTCCTCCGTCGCCGCCGAGACGCTCTCCATCTCCATGGAGACCTTCTTGCCCTGGCTGTCGATGTCGCCGATTGTGCCCGTGATGGCCGACGTGTTGCCCGCGACGCCGCGGATGGCCTCAGCCATGTTCGCGACCTCCGTGGAGACGTCGTTGACGTAGGCCTTGATCTGCTCGAAGGCCTCGTGCAGCTCCTCGACGGAGCGCGCGCCTTCGGCGACGGCCGCGCTACCCTCGCGCATGGAGGTCACGGCGTTGCCCGTATCCTGCTGGATCCCCTGGATGAGCTGCGAAATCTGCTGCGCGGCCTCCTGGGACGCCTCAGCCAGCTTGCGCACCTCATCGGCCACGACGGAGAAGCCGCGGCCCTGCTCGCCGGCACGCGCAGCCTCGATGGCCGCATTCAACGCCAGCAGGTTCGTCTGCTCGGCAATGCCGGAGATGGTCTCGACGATCTGGCCAATCTCCTGGGAGCTGTTACCCAGCTTGTCGACGATGGCCGCCGACTCGCCCACCGTGCTCTCGACGCTGCGGATCTTCTCGACGGATGCCTTGATGGCCTTGCCGCCCTGCACCGCCTGATCGTAGGCGGCATTCGCATGCTCGGCCACCTTGTTGGCCTCGCTCTGCAGGTTGTCCACGGCTGCGGCCACGTCCTTGACGGACTGCGTGCTCGTGTCGACGCCACCCTGCTGCGCCATCACGGCATCAGAGGCCTGCTGCACCGACTGTGCCACCTGCTGCGAAGCCTGCGCCGACTGCTCGGAGCTGGCCGTGAGCTCCTCGGAAGCCGAGGCGATATGCACGGAAGAATCGTGCGTCTTCTGCAACAGCGCGGCGAGCTTGTGGCGCATATCGGCAAAAGTACTCGCCATCTCGCCGAACTCATCCGTACGCGTCACCACGAGGCCGTCATCGCGGAAATCGCCGTCACCGAGACGCGTGAAGCCGGCCATGACGCGCTGCAGCGGCGTCACGATGGACTTGATGAGCATCCAGCCGAACGCGCAGAGAATCACGAGCGTGATCAGCGTCTGGATAAGCATGCTCGTCACGGCGCTGCCCACGGCGCCGCTGTTGGCCGCATTGAGGTCCTCGGTCTGCTGCGTCAGGTCCTTGCGCAGCGGCTGCATCGCATTATCCCAGCCAATGATGGCCTTGATGGCCTGCGTGTTGTAGATCTCGCGGGCCTCATCCTGCTTACCCTCAATGGAGAGGTCAAGCATTTTCTCCATCTGTGCGCGGAACGTCTTCCAGTTCGCCTCGATGGTCGCTTCCTGCTCCGCATTGAAGCCCAGCGCCTTGTACTCCTGCCAGTCCTTCTCGTACTGGTCCATGTACTCGCCGATGTTCTTCTTGTTCTTCTTCAGCTGCGTCGGATCCGTCATATTGACATTCTCCAGCACGCGCGCCTGCGACGAGCGCACGACGACGGACGCATCGCCCAGCAGCTGCACCGCCTTCGTCTGGCGGCTCGCCATCTCGTTCATCGCCTGCTGCGTCTTCTGCAGGTAGGACACGCCGGTCCAGCTGACCGTAGCCAGCGCGATGACCGTGATCACGATCATGCAGACGATCTTGTACGATACTCTCAGATTACTGAGCCAATTCATGGCTGCTTTCCTCCTCTTGCCAAATCCCCATTAACCTTCCATTGTAACCTTCCTACATTATACGCACGACCTGCGCAGGCGTAAAAGGACACGTGTCCTTTTCCCCTTCCCATATCAGGAATTCGCCGTCCCCAATGGGAATTCCTGCCGCCAGAAAAAAATAGAAGCTCTTGGCGCCATCGTGGTCGTCTTTATTCTTGCGCACAAAGAGAGAAGCTCCTCCACCTGATGGCGAAACTCCTCATTATTCAGCATGGTTTGAAATGGCCCAGCAATCTCGTAATCGCCCTGACCATCCGCCTGCAGGAAAACTGCATGTTGAAAGCTATTGCGGCTGGAACCCGTCAGAAAATTGCCTGTCATGATATTGATGATATTCTGCTTGGCCTGCGCGCTGAGCTGGAGCTGATATCCCTTTTGCAACCGCTCTACTAGCTGCTGCCAGACATGATGCGGCTCGTGCAACAAAATATCCAGTAATTCCAATTCATGCGGCCGCTTACCTTCACCGAATTTTAGCGAAATAAAATTCAGCACTTCTGCCTGCTCTTTGCTCAGTTTCGTCGTATAAGCTTTTTCGTATTTATGCAGCAACATATAGTACGAACCCAGGCTCTTGTTGCGGAAAATACAGACTGCATCCATCTCACCATAACGCTCAAATAAGGCGTAAATGTCAAAAGCGTCAGGAGCAAAAGCATGCAACATATCATTCTGAGCCATCGTCTGCATCGTTGCAAAAAATATGACGCATCGCAAAGGAGGGATATATCATGGAAACAAATATGCTCATCAGCCAATCTGCCTTGGCTTCTGTTGCCCATGGCAAAATTGACAGCTGGATCAAAGCTTAATCGTCATTCGCGGCAAAATGGCGGTGGTAGGTGGGGGAGTCCATGAGGTTCATGCGCTTGGTGGCGGGGGGAAGGAACCAGCCTTTGCCCTCCTGACCTGGCTGCAGCAGGCCGAGCTCGAGGAAGATCCGGAGGCCGAGTTCCAATGTGTAGGTCGAGATGTGGCCGTAGCGCTGGCTGTGCATGGTGGCGAGTTCGCCGGTCGTATAGCCTATGGCCCCCGTCTGGTGCTGCAACTGGCTGAGCAGGCGGTAGATGCCGGCGAGAATCTCGCGCGTGGGAAAGATGCGCTCCGATTGCGCGGGCTCCACGGACTGTGCCATCAGCTGGATGCTGCGTTGGCCGTTCCATTCGTTGATCTGCGGCTCGTAGACGATGTCGAGCGCTTCGTTGTTCACCGTGCTGACAAGCTCGCTATGACGCCAGAACAGCACCGCGATGCGCCCGGACTGCGGGCCCACGTTGAAGCGCAGATGCTCGCCACCCTTGCCGATGGCCCGCGCGCCCCAGCCCTGGATCTGGCGCACGCCGAAGGCCGGCTGCGGATTGCCTTCGCCGAAGGGCTCCAGCATGGCCACTTCCCCGATGAGCGCTTCCGTGATGTCCTCGGGCGCGAGCTCCGCCTCGATGCGCACCCTGGGTACGTAGTCCTCCGGCTTTAAATGTTCTTTGGCATAGGCGCAGAAATCCCGCCGCAGGTCGTCGAGCTTGTCCGCCTGCAGGCTGAGCCCCGCCGCCTGCGCATGGCCGCCGAACTGCAGCAGGTCATCCTTGCACGCCCTGAGTGCCTCGTACATGTGGAGGCCTTCGATGCTGCGGCAGGAGCCCTTGCATGTGCCGTCTTTCCGGATGGAGCAGACAATCACCGGCTTGTAGTACTGCTCGACGAGTCGCGAGCCCACGATACCGATGACGCCGGGGTGCCAGTCCTCGCCCGCCACGACGATGGCGGATAGCGCATCCACGTCCTCTGTGGCCAGCTGCGCTTCAGCCTGGGCGCAGATATCCTGCTCCACTTCCTGCCGCTTTGCATTCAGCTCGTTGAGCTGTTCGGCCAGCGGCAGGGCTTCCTCCAGTGTCTCGCTCATGAGGAGTTCAACGCCGAGGCGCGCCGAACGCATACGCCCCGCCGAGTTCAGCCGTGGCCCGAGGCGGAAGCCGATATCGCTGCTGTGCAGCGGCTGATCCGCCCCCTCCAGTTTGCAGACCTGCAGCAGAGCCTGCAGGCCGGGAAGCTCTGTCTGCCGCAAAGCCTTGAGCCCCATGCTGACGATTTTCCGGTTCTCCCCTTGGAGTGGCACGACATCGGCCACCGTGCCGAGGGCCACGAGCTCGAGCTCACCCGCATAGTCCTGTCCGCGCATTTCCCGCCAAAGCGCCTGACAGAGCTTGAACGCGACGCCGCAGCCGCAGAGGTCGGCGCAGGG
The DNA here is from genome assembly GCA_002350105.1 of Selenomonadaceae bacterium UBA2897. Taxonomy (GTDB): domain Bacteria; phylum Bacillota; class Negativicutes; order Selenomonadales; family Selenomonadaceae; genus UBA2897. The sequence continues at coordinate 11,147 of DEDT01000029.1, forward strand.
ATAGCCGCTGTCCGCCCGATGCGGGTTCACCACGGCCACCGCGGGCGGCAGTGTCTCGCCCGGCAGATGGTGATCCGTGATCACGAAATCCATTTTGTCCTTTACCGCATCCACGAGTTCCACCGAGGCGATGCCACAGTCCACGGAGACGAGCAGATCGTAATCGGCTGCCAGCTCCTTCAGGGCCTTCTCGTTGAAACCGTAGCCCTCGCTGCGATCGGGGATATAGTAGTCGGCCTGTGCCCCCAGGGCGTGCAGATTGCGCAGCATGAGCGTCGTCGCCGTGATGCCGTCCACATCGTAGTCGCCGTAGATGACGATGCGCTCGCCCCCCTGGATGGCCGCCGCAATGCGGGCGACGGCCTTCGCCATGTCCGGCAGGAGCAGCGCATCATGGAAAGGCTGCGTCTCGGGATGCAGGAAGGCCTGTGCCTCCTCCGCCGTCCTGACGCCGCGCTGCACGAGCATGTTGGCCACCAATGGCGACACGCCGACCGCCTGTGCCAGTGCTGCCGCCTCCGCGGCCCGCGGCTCCACCCGCCATTCTTTCCTCATGCTTCCTGTCCGCTCCCGTCACTTTGTTCCCGGCTTATCAGCCGATAGCTGGCACCATACCACATGAGACACGGCTGCCCCTCCTCCGTGCCCAGCTGCATATCCTCAAAGCAGGTATGCATCATATCCTGTACATCGAGACGGAAATCCTCATCCTCCGCGCTGTACATGATACTCTGTGCCACGGCCTGGCAGCTCTCACGCGAGACGACCAACTGGTCGTGTACGGCCTGTTCATCCCAGGCCACCGCGATTTCTGTCATGGCCGCAAAAAGGTCCAGCAATAATTCTCTGCCATCTTTTATCGCAATCACTCTTCCCCTAAGGCCACAGGGGCCTTGTTTCATTTCCATATCCATGCACCCGGTCAACAGGCCGTCTTGTGTACGATCAACTGGACGGCCTGCGCCATATCCTGCAGATTCAGCTGCTGCTCGACGGCACCGCAATCCATGGCCGCCTTGGGCATGCCATAGACCACGGCGCTGGGCTCATCCTGCCCCAGCGTATGCGCGCCCGCCCGCCGCATCGCCAGCAGGCCATCGGCGCCATCCCGTCCCATCCCCGTGAGCAGGATGCCCAGCGCTGCCCCGCCGACGTACCTGGCCACACTGTCAAAGAGGACATCGACAGCCGGACAGACACTGTTCACGCGCGGTCCCGGCTGCACGACGAGCCGCATGCGGCCGCCATCCGTGCGCAGCGACATATGCCTCTCCCCCGGTGCGATATAGACATGATTTGCCGCAGGGATATCCCCCTCTTTGGCCTCAGAAATCTGCAGCTCACAGTCGGCATCCAAACGCTGGGCAAACAGCCGGGAAAAATACGGTGGGATGTGCTGCACGACGACGATGGGCGGCATGGGCGGGCGCAAAGCCGTCAATACGGTCGCCAGCGCCTCCGTGCCGCCCGTCGATGCGCCCATCGCGATCAGCTGCGGGATGTTCCATTGCAGCAGGCGGCTGCGAATCGCATCATCGAGATATACGGGGGGTAATTTTGGGATGGGACCCTGTTGCTTCTCGATCATGGCCTTGATGGAGGCAGACGCTTCCATGGCCATGGCAGCGGCCTGGGCCGCAGCATTTTCCGCCGGATGATCGGCCCGTGTTGTCTTGTATCCGCTGCGGTATGACTTATCCTTTGCCACAGCTTTCTCCCCTTTTATAAAAGCTATCTATCTATTCTATTATACTCTGTTTTAACTGTTGTACAATCATTTTAGGTAAAATAAAAGGTCGAAAAAACGAACAACCGTACCGCTCCACCGCCAAAACGCCTATTGCTGCCTGTATAAGATGAAAAACGAAAACCGCTGCCCGATGCGACAGCGGTTTTCTGATGCCTTTACGGCTTATTGCTCCAATCGGCGCTGCATGGCTGCGCGCACGACCTGTTCGGGTACGTCGTTGCGCACGCAGACCTTGCCGATGTCCTGCATGAGCACCCAGTTCACGCGGCCGCCTACGGTCTTCTTATCATGGAAGATGTCCTGATACATGCCATCCACGCTGCAGCCCGCGGCCTGCAGGGGCAGATGCAGATCGTGAATCAGCGTCTCCACGCGATCGGCTGCCGACTGCGGGATGAGGCCGAGCTGCACGCTGATGTCCGCCGCGCCGGCCATGCCGATGGCCACGGCCTCACCATGGTTGTAGCGCACGTAGCCGGTTTCCTTCTCGATCGTGTGGCCGATGGTGTGACCGAAATTCAGGATGCGGCGCAGGCCGCTCTCCTTCTCATCCTGGCTCACGACCGCCGCCTTGATTTCACAGGAACGCGCAATGATGTGCGCGGCCGCCGCAGGCGCGAGGGAGAGCACCTCCTTCTGATGCTCTTCCAGATAGCGGAAAAACGCTGCATCGTAGATGACGCCGTACTTGATGATTTCGCCGAGGCCCGTGTAGATTTCACGCGACGGCAGGGAATGCAGGCATTTCAGGTCGATGAAGACGGCCTGCGGCTGGTAGAAGGCACCGATGAGGTTCTTGCCCAGCACATGGTTGACGGCGACCTTGCCTCCCACGCTCGAATCTACCTGCGCGAGCAGGCTCGTCGGCAGCTGCACAAAGGGTACGCCGCGCATGTAGGTGGCTGCCACGAAGCCGGCGAGGTCACCGACAACACCGCCGCCGAGCGCAAAGACCGGCGAGCGGCGATCCATGCCCGCCTCGATGCAGGCCGTGTAGAGGCGCTCAGCCTGCTCCAGGCACTTCGTACTCTCGCCCGCGGGCACCTCTGCCAGCACGGGCTCCAATCCAGCCGCCTGCAGCAACTGCATGACCTGGCGGGCGTAATAGGTGCCCACATTGCTGTCCGTCACCAGCAAGGCGCGGGTGGAAAAGCCCGCGCCCTGCACGAACCGCACGAGCTGATCCTCCAGCCCGTGACCGATATAGATTGTATAGCTGTCTGTGCCGAGTTCCACCCGGACTTCCCGTACCTCAGGCATGTATAACACCTCTGCTCCGTAGATAACGCATGATTTTCTCCACGACCTGCATTGGCGAGAGATTGCTCGTATCGACGACGAAATCCGCATCGTCATAGAGCGAAGCCCGCGCCTTTAGCAGGCTCTCGATGGCCGCGCGGCGGTCGCCCGCGTCGGCCTTGTCGAGCACGGGGCGATCGCCCTTCTTCTGCGTGCGCTCGAGGATAGTCTCCACGCTGGCGCGCAGGCAGACGATGACGCCCGACTGGCGCAGGGCCGCCATGTTCGCCGGATCCTTCACCGTGCCACCGCCCGTGGAGACAACGGCGTTGCGCCGCCCCGCGACCTCCAGCACCGCCTGATGCTCCAGCGCACGGAACGCCGCCTCGCCCTCGGAGGCGAAAATCTCAGGAATGCGCCTGCCGTTGTCCCGCTCGATTTTCTGATCGAGGTCGATAAAGGCACAGCCGAGCTTCTGCGCGAGCATGCGCCCCGAGCTCGTCTTGCCCGTGCCCATGAAACCGATGAGTACCACATTCTTCATCGCGCGCACCACGCTTTCCGCAGGCGCTCGTTGTAGGCGCGCAGGGCCTTCTTCAGGTCACAGATGGAGTCGCTGCCGAACTTCTCGCAGACTGCTGCCGCCATGACGTAAGCCATCATGGCCTCGCCTACGACGGCCGCCGCGGGCACGGCGCAGGCGTCGCTGCGCTCCTTGCAGGCCGACACCTCCTCGTGACTCGCCACATCGACGGAATGCAGTGGTTGCATGAGCGTCGGGATAGGCTTCATCGCCGCGCGCACCACGACCTCCTCGCCGTTCGTCATGCCGCCCTCGAGGCCGCCCGCGCGGTTAGTCTTGCGGCAGGGGAAGCCGTCCTCGCCCAGGAAGACCTCATCGTGAATCTGGCTGCCCGGCAGCTCGCCGCAGGCAAAGCCAGCGCCGATCTCCACGCCCTTGATGGCCTGAATGGACATCATGGCCGCCGCGATCTGCGCGTCGAGGCGGCGATCCCACTGGATATGGCTGCCGAGGCCGATGGGCACGCCGCGTACCGTGACCTCGAAGACACCGCCGAGGGTATCGCCCTCACGGCGCGCCGCGTCAATGGCCTCCTTCATCTGCTCCGCCGCGATGGGATCGAGGCAGCCGACCTCCGTCGTATCCGGCTGGCCGAGCTGGCTGCGGTCAATGCGCGCGGGGTCCGCCTTCACGCCGCCGATTTCGAGTACCTGCGAGACAACGCTCATGCCGAGTGCCTGCAGGAATTCCTTGCATATGGCACCCACGGCCACGCGCATCGTCGTCTCCCGCGCACTGGATCGCTCGAGGATATCGCGCACATCTTCCCGCTCGTATTTCAGCACGCCCGTGAGGTCGGCGTGGCCGGGACGGGCTGCCGTGACCATGGGTCCCTCCGGCTCGCCGAAAGCCGCCATGCGCGCGCCCCAGTTCGCATGGTCGTGGTTCGCGACCTGCAGCGTGATGGGGCCGCCCAGCGTGCGGCCGAAACGCACGCCCGAGAGCACCTTTACCTCGTCGTGCTCGATTTTCATGCGACCGCCGCGCCCGTAGCCGGCCTGTCGCCTGCTGAGGTCGCGGTTGATGGCCGCCTCGTCGAGTTTCAGGCCGGCTGGCAGCCCTTCCAGTATCGCCGTGAGACAGGGGCCATGGGACTCGCCTGCCGTCATAAATCTAAGCATTGTCATATATCTTACCTCTCGCCGCCGTCCATGGTATCATCAGGACAGCACTAGCACAAATTCTTCCTATATCATACCGAATCCCGCGCATATTGTAAAGCACTGCCTTTCCCAGACGATACTTGTATTAATTTCCATCAGTCTGATTGATGTTCTCTGCGGTTGGCGGCATGGCGAAGGCGGCAAGCGTCAGCTCACAGGAAAGCCTGCCGCCTGTACTTTGGATTTTCACCTGCTCGAGCTGCAGAAAACGTTCTTCAGCGTCGAGTTGCTTCAGAAAAGACAGCAACGAAAAATAATCTGCCTCGCAGCGTACCTGCACGGGCTGTCGCAACAACTCTTCCTCCCGCTGGACCTTGCCCGGCGAAACGCCCGTCAGCATCACGCCATGCTGCAGCGCCGCCTGCTGCAAATCCGCGAGCAATCTGCTGAGTGCCAGGTCATCCGGCAGGGCGGCATCAGCCTGCTGCTGGCGCGCAGCAAGCTTTTTGTCCTGCTTGCCGTTATCCGCATGAGCTTCGCGATCGCGCTGGATCACGGCAGCCTGTGAGGACGTCTCATGGGCTGCCTGCCACTCCTCCTGACTGGCCGCCTGCAGCGGCCGGTGCACGCCGAGCCAGAACAGCAGCAGGCAGAGCACGGCACCAACCACCACATAACCACCGATATGCTTTCTCCCCGAGGTAAAAATCATGCACACATCCCCTTACCGGCCTTTCGTTTCCTTCATTTTTTCTTCCGCCAGCGACAGGCGCAGGCGGAAGGCAATCTGCCCGGCGTCTCCCTGCTTCGCCTCTTCCAGCAACGGCACCTGCGGGAAGAAGTCCTTATCCTGCTCGAAACGCGCGAGATATGCCGACAGAGCTTCGTAACTCTGCGCCTCTCCCTGCAGGCTGATGCTGCCGCCTTTTTCCTGCCGCAGCTGCAGCTTGTCCAGCCAGACGCCGTCCGTTGTCATCGTGCCGCAATGTACGAGTACGGCATACCACGGCTGACGCTCGGCCGTAAGCTGGCTGAGCTGCCGCGTCTTCGCATGGACGCGCGCCTCGACGCCCTGCCTTACCGCCATGGCCTTTTTGTCCGTATCCAGTGCGGCCAGCTGCTGCCGTGCCTGCTGCGCCGCCGTATGCGCCTGATAATAGTCACAGAGGTCAGCGCCCAGCCAAAAGCCGCAGCAGAGCAGGACAGCTGCGGCCACGAGCCAGATCAGGCGGCGACGCGGCCAATTGGCCGTATCCTGCTGCCAGAAAATGGCGCAGCCGCGACCCTCCCGACCTGCCCCTGCCTGCCAGTTCTCCGGCGGCAGCGGACTCGCGGCCAGCTGCACGACGTGGATATCCGCCTCTGCCATGGCCTGGCGGACAGCCTGCAGCCGTTCCTGCGGCAGGGCGGCCAGCCAGACGCGGCAGGAGGATCGCTGGTCATGCTGTCCTGCCACCCTGCCGTCAACTTTTGCCGTTGTATCCGCCTCTTGTGGTAAAGTCATGCTGGCAATGGCAAACTGCGCGGCGTCCATGCCGCTCTCCTGCAGGCTGTCCGCCATCTCCCAGTAGGCCGCCTCCTGCCTTTCCGCCTCCTGCAGGCCGGGCGGCAGCTCCGTGAGCCGGGCCATGCACCAGTCGGCGGGCAGCAACAGTCTCACTGGCCTTGCCTGCCACTCCTCACGTGCCAGCAGGCCTGCGAGGGCCGCCGCGATTCCCTCTTCCTCACGCTTATCCACCGCCTGCCACACAGCCTCGCAGCTTTTCTCCGCCACTGAGTCTGCGCCGGTTATAGTACCATTGGCGTTGACACTCACCTGCAGGGCTGCCGGATTCGGTGGGCGCAGGCACTGTTGGATTCTATCTTTAATGTACGAAACCTTCCCAGACATAGGCATTTTCCTCCTTGCGCATCATGCCACGCCGCTGCACCCGCAGCGTACCGTAGCTGCAGTCCTGTGTCATGACCACCGAAAGGCAGATATGCTGATTGTCAACGACCGTTGTATCCAACTGACCAATCTGTCCCGGCAACACGAATTTCTGCCACAGAACGGCCTGCCTCTCATCCAGCGGCAGCTGCCATGCCCCCTTCTCCAGCTGTTGCGCCGTATATTCCAGTGCGCTATCCGCCGCCAGTGCCATGCTGCGAGTCTGAATATGAATCTGCCCCATCGTCTGATAACGCTGGGTAAAAAGCATCAAACTGCTGCCGAAAAAAAGCAATGCCGCGACAAGCAGCAAGCCCAACAGGGAAATGAAGCCCCGGTTATCCCGCATCGCCATCGCCTCCCGCCTGCACCGGCGGCAGAAAGACCAGCGTACGCAGCGTATAATAATGACCGGTACGCTGGCTTCGCCCTCGTACAGTCAACTCATACAGTCCCGGCTTGCGCTCCCGGCAAACATACTGTACGATATCCACTTCCGCCAAAGCATGCCCCGCCGTCAAGGGATGTCCATCCGATCCGTAGGTAATCTTATGCAGACGATCCTGCGTTGTGTGATAGCCATAGCTGCATCGATAGATACCATTTTCGCTATTGCGCGACACGACCTGTATGGTCAGCCTTTCCCGATCCCGATAAAGCATGAGCGAGCGGGCCTGCGACATATCATCGGTCAGGCGTTCTACCGCCATCTGCACTTCCTGTTCCAGCTCGATATCAGCAAAGATCTTTAAATAATGCTGCAAGCCCCACAGACTGATAGTCAGCAATCCTGTCAGAATGACGGTCACGACCGGCAACATGAACAACAGGGAAGTCGTCGCCAGCCCTGCCTCTCGCTCAGGGTTCTCCACCATGTGCCGCATGCGCCACTACCTCCCCTGCCATCTGCAATGAACCAGGCCGGCAGGATCCCCGCCAGTCTGCATGGATGACCGCATGCCAGCAGCCATTCCCATCCGGTGTCACCTCAGCGTAGACGGCAAACTGCGTATGTTCACTTTCGAGCCATGATGACTCGCCCAGCCAGTCATAGTGGCCAGGTTGCAGCTTTCCGTCCGTTGCCAGCGATTGCAGACAAGCCATCTCGCCCTGCATCAGATATCCGGCGACCTGCCGATCGGCCTCCTGACGCCCGTTCCATGCCGCACGGTTGTACATTGCCAGACAGCTGATTGCCGTCAGCATCAGGGCCAGACCCACTAAAAATTCCATCAGTATAAAACCGCCCTGCTTATCCTTGTGCACCTGCATCACCTCTGATTTTCTGTCTCGTCCTGCCTGCCCAGGCGGCAACGGCCATCATGGGTCACCAGCAGCCGCCGCACCAGCTGACCTCTACCCTGATAATACAGCCAGATCGAGCCACCGATACTGGGCAACTTACCATTGCGGTAAAAATAGAACCGCCGGGACGGAAAACCTGTCTCGTTGCTCGGGGCAAATCCTAGCCGGAAACTGACGCCAGACGGTGTCCGATGCACCAGCAGACACTGCCACTGCCCGCTACTATATTGATAGCTGTACAACCGATAACCATCGGCCTGGAAAGCGATATAGGGAAAATTATCATCATCGACGGATGTCATCCGATCCAGTTGCTGCACATAGCGCAGGTTCGCCAGCAACACCTCGGCTTCGCGCTCCAGCATGGCCTGCTGATACATATGCAGCACGGATGGCAACGCCATGCCCGCCAGCAGGGATATCAGTGTCAATGATAAAAGCAGGCTGAGCAGGGCACTGCCGCGTTCCTTCCACCTGCTGCTGTCCCGTCTCATAGCCATATCCCGTACCAGTTCAGCCATGCCGATCCGTACAAATAGGCCAGCCAGCCGGCCACGCCGAGGAATGGGCCGAAGGGCAGACTGCGCCGCCGCGTCCCGGAGAGCAGCATCACCGCCGCCACCAAGCCACCCGCGACGAAAGCCAGCAGCAGCGTCAGCAGAATCCCCGGCGGCCCCAGCCAAAGGCCGAGGGCCGCACTGAACTTCACATCGCCGCCACCCATACCACCACGACTGAGCAAACGCAGCAGGAGCAGCAATCCTCCGCCTAACAGTACCCCAAAAATAGCCTCTTTCCATGAACCATACCAACAAATACGCATAACGCCAAGGGCAGCCAGGATACTTACCAGCCGATCCGGCAGAATTCCCGCGCGCAAATCATAGTAGCTCAGAATTACAACCTCTGCGGCCAGTGGCAGACCGGTCAGAAGCTGCCACCACCCGCTCATCGACCAAAATCCTCCGCTTTTTTATCATTACAGGTTGCCCTGGTACCAGCGAGGCTGGCCGTCTTTTGGCCACTTTCGTCTGTAGTCTGCGCCTTCAACTGATACAAAGTTCCCTCTTGCACTTCACCTATGCTGCCGTCAGCCAGCCGGTAATGACCGACTGGTGGCTTCAGCTGAGAGGCATTGCGAAGGTAATTCTGCAAATCGCTCATAGTATGTGGTATTTTCCCCTCCTCATTCTCGTACATTACCACTGCCGCATCGATCGTCGTGAGATCCGCCTCAATCCGCGCCGAGTGCGCCTGCGCCATGATGTTTTCCACTTTAGGCACGGCCATACCAGCCAAAATGGCAACAATGCTGCACACCACGAGCAGCTCCAGCAGCGAGAATCCTTTGGCATCAAGTTTCATTTTGGTTACCTCCTCAGATAACAACTCTTGGCCTGATGCAGGCCTTTACTCAGTCCATGTCATATGGACTTTCTTCTCACTGATCTATTTCTATGTAAAACACAAAAGTCCTTCTAGCTAAAATATAAATTTAAAAATATTTTTCAAACGCAAAAAAGGCTATTGGACGAGGATATCCAATAGCCTTGATTACAATATTGTGTTTAATATTTACACTTTTGCGGGTTTATAGGCATCGAGCGCTGCGTCAATGGCAGCCAGCAGACGCCGCCTGGCCTCAGCGAAGGGAATTTCGCGGAAACCACAGCCCGCAGCGCGGACATGACCGCCGCCACCGAACTTCTTACCGATGGCCGCCACATCCAGCCCCGTGGAGCGCATGCTCACGCGGATCTTCTTTTCTTCCTTCTCCTTCATGACCACGGCGATATCGGCGCCCTCGATGACGCGGATATTGTCGATGAGTCCCTCCGTATGCGTGAGCTCGGCCATACGCGTATGGTCGAGGAACACGCCGACGGCCCGGCCTTCATGCCAGATCTCGATATAGCCCAGCGCCTTGGCGAGGCTCTGCACGTCCTCGAAGGGACGCTTCTCCAATGCTTCGCTGATGACGTTCGGCACGACGCCGGCGGCCAGCATATCGGCCGCCGCCCGCATCGTGTGTGCCGTGGTATTCGAAAAGCTGAAGAAACCCGTATCCGTCGCGAGACCCGTGTAGATGCACGTGGCCATATCCTTGTGCCCTTCAAAGGGCACGCCCAGCAGCTGCACCAGCTCGTGCACGATCTCAGCACAGGCCGCGCGGCTGCCATCGACGTAGGTCTTCTCCGCCTGGGCGTCATTCGTGACGTGGTGGTCAATGTTCAGCACCGGTGCCTGGCAGAGCTTGCCGATGCGGCCAATGCGATCCGACGTCGTATCGAGGATCACGAGCAGGTCCGCACCCGTGATGGGCTGCGGATTCTCCTTATCCGGACGCTGAATCACGTCGCGTCCCGGCAAAATGCGGAACGTGTCGCGGATGTCGTCATCCAGATAGACGCGGCAGGTCTTTCCCAGGGACTGCAGCGCATGCATGAGTCCCAGGGACGAGCCGATGGCATCACCATCCGGATTGATATGTGCCGTGATGACGATGTTCTGCGCCTGCCGCAGGGTATCTGCTGCTTCTTGCAGGGATATTTTCATTCTTTATCTGCTTCTTTCGTATCCGTGGTGTCCGCCGGTTTCCTGGCGGCCTCATCGCGCTGGATCTGCATCAGCAGCTCATGGATGTGTGCGCTGTAGTCCAGCGATTTATCCAGCTCGAAGGTGAGCTCCGGCGTGAAGCGCAGGCGAATGCGGTGCCCAATCTCGCGGCGGATGAAGCCGAGCGAGCTCTGCAGGCCTTTCCAGGTGTCCGCAATCTGCTCTTCACTGCCCATGATGCTCACGTAGACTTTCGCCTCGCGGAGATCGCCAGTGCATTCCACCGCCGTCACCGTCACGAAGCCGATGCGCGGATCCTTCAATTCCCGCAGGATTATCTCGGAGATTTCCTGCTTCATAAGCTCCTGGACTTTTTCTACCCGAAGCTGACTCATGGGGCTGTCGCCTCCTTCTCTTTTCTATATGGGATAAAGGGATTAATCTTCTTTCTTGTCCTCGGCATCGCCGGCCTCAGCCTCTTGGGCGGCCTTGGCCTCCTCCTCGGCCTTGCGGCGCTCAGCCGCGGCCTTGTTGGCATCGGCGATAGAGACCTCGACCTCCTCCATCGTGTAGGCTTCGATGATATCGCCCTCGTGGAAGTCGCGGAAATCGACGATGGAAATACCGCACTCGTAGCCGGCATTGACTTCCTTGACCTCATCCTTGAAGCGGCGCAGCGAGTCGATCTCGCCGTCGAAGACCTCAACGTTGTCGCGCAGGATGCGGATCTTGGAGTTGTTGCAGATCTTGCCCTCGAGCACGTAGGAGCCTGCGACCAGAGCCTTGGAGAACTTCATGACCTTGCGGATCTCGACGCGGCCCTGGACGACCTCTTTGTATTTCGGCTTGAGCATGCCGCTCATAGCATCCTTGACGTCGTTGATGGCATCGTAGATGACGCGGTAGGTGCGGATATCGACGCTCTCCGTCTCCGCAACCTTGCGCGCATTGGCATCCGGACGCACGTTGAACGCAATGATGATGGCATTCGAGGCGGAAGCCAGCATGACATCGGACTCGTTGACCGCGCCGACGCCGGAATGCACGATGCTCACGCGCACCTCGTCGTTCTTGTTGAGCTTGAGCAGGGAGCTGGAGAGTGCCTCCACAGAGCCCTGCACATCGGCCTTGATGACAATGTTGAGATCTTTGATCTCGCCTTCCTGGATCTGATGGAACAGATCGTCGAGGGAGACCTTCTTCGCCTTGATGAGGTTATTGCGCTGGCGCTCGATGCGAGCCTCGGCGATGGAGCGGGCCTGCTTCTCTTCGAGCACGGCCAGCACGTCACCGGCTGCCGGCACATCATTGAGACCGAGGATCTCGACTGGTACGGACGGGCCAGCCTTCTTGACGTTGCCGCCATGCTCGTTGACCATGGCGCGCACCTTGCCGTAGGTCGTACCGCAGACGACCGAGTCGCCGATGCGCAGCGTACCGCTCTGCACGAGGACCGTCGCCACCGGGCCGCGGCCCTTGTCGAGCTTGGCCTCGATGATGACGCCGCGCGCCTCGCGGTTCGGGTTCGCCTTGAGCTCCTGCACCTCAGCCACGAGCAGCACGTTCTCCAGCAGGTCGTCGATGCCGATGCCCTGCTTCGCGGAGATGGGCACCATGATGGTATCGCCGCCGTATTCCTCCGGCACGAGGCCCTGCTCCATAAGCTCGTTCTTCACATGATCGGGGTTCGCGCCCGGCTTATCGATCTTGTTGATGGCCACGATGATGGGCACATTCGCGGACTTCGCATGATGGATGGCCTCGATGGTCTGCGGCATGACGCCATCATCAGCGGCCACGACGAGGATCGCGATATCCGTGATCTGGGCACCGCGGGCACGCATGGCCGTGAAGGCCTCATGGCCCGGCGTATCGAGGAAGACGATCTTCTTGCCGTTGCAGTTGACCTGATAAGCACCGATGTGCTGCGTGATGCCGCCGGCCTCGTGCTTCGTCACATGCGTGTTGCGGATGCGGTCCAAAAGGGACGTCTTGCCGTGGTCGACGTGGCCCATGACCGTGACGATAGGCGGACGCGGTTTCAGCGTCTTCGGGTCATCCTCGATCTCCGGGATGAGGGTCGGATCGACATCTGGCGGCAGCTCCTCGCAGCTCACGCCGAACTCCGCGGCCACAAGCGCAGCCGTATCGAAGTCGATCTCCTGATTGATCGTCGCCATAACGCCCATGAGGAAGAGTTTCTTGATGACCTCGGCTGCCGTGCAGCTCATCTTAGAGGCCAGATCCTTGACGGCGATGCTCTCGCCTACCTTGATATGGGTCGGGCGTGCGATCTCCACCTTCGGTGCCTGATGCTTGTTGCCGCGGTCGCGCTTGTTGCGGCGGTCGCGCTTGTTGCGGCGCTCCGCGTTGCGAGCCTCCTGACGGTCGTTATGGCGGTCATGCTCGTGGTTGCGCTCCTTGTCCTTGCGGCGGCGGCTGCCGTCATTACGGTTTGCTGCCGTGGCCTCGACCGGTGCGGCCGGGACCTCCAGACGGCGCTCGCGGCGGCGGCCATTGCCACCATTGCCGCCATTACCGCCGCGGTTCTCCTGGCGCTTCGGCTCGTTGTCCTGAGCGCTGTGGTCCGGCTTCGAGACGATGCGCAGGCCGAAATGTGGCTTGCTGATCGTAACCTTCTTAGCCGGCTGCTCCGATTTTTTCGGCTCGGGCTTCTCCGCCTTTTCCGGCTGCAGCCTGGCGGCCGGCTGCTGCGGCTTGTCCTGCGCCTGCGGCGCTTTATAGGCAACGGTCTTCATGGCTGGCTCCGCTTTCTTCCCGGCCTTCTTCTCTGCCGGGCGGCTCTGCTGCACGACATGGCCCGGACGGCCGTCGGCGACGCTGTAATCAATCTGCGGCTTCGCGGCCTGCTGCTGTTTGGCCTCCTGCTTCTTCGCGAAGGCTTTTTTCAGCACGTCACGCTCGGCATCACCGACACTGGAGAAGTTGTTCTTCACCTTGAAGTTGTTCTTTTCCAGGATCTCCACCACGATCTTGCTGTCCGTCTTGAATTCTTTGGCCAATTCGTAAACTCTGTATTTAGACATCAATCCACCCCCGATGGTTTAGTTCATATGCGTTTCCTCCAACAGCGTGGCCAGTTTCTTTGCAAAGCCCGCATCCGTCAGGGCCGCCATGGCACGATACTCCTTGCCGAGACATGCGCCAAGGCTCTCCCGGTCCAAAAGTTCTGTATAAGGAAGTTCATATTTCTCTGCCAGCATCTGGCAGTTCTTCTTCGTCTCTGCCGCCGCATCCGCTGCCACGAGCAGCAGCACCGCCTTCTTGCCTTTTACGGCCTGCTGCACGGCAAAGCTGCCCGAGACGATACGGCGGGCCCGCTGAGCTATGCTCAGCAGGTTCGTGATACGCTCCGTATTCGTCATCATATCACTTTTTATCCTCTGCTGTGCCGAGTTCCTGCTGCAGCTGCGCCTCCAGGGCCGCGTAGACCTCCGGCGCGATACGGCAGCCGAAGGAACGCTCCAGCCCGTGGTTCTTCTTTGCCAGCGCAAAGCAGTCGAGGCTGTGGCAGATATAGGCGCCGCGTCCGGGCATCCGCCCCGTCGTATCGACTGCGTATTCGCCCTCCTTGCTGCGCACGATGCGCAGGAGCTCCTTCTTTGGCTTGCTCTGCTGGCAGCCCAGGCACAGGCGCTGCGGTACTTTTTTCGCTTTCATCACGCGTCGCCCTCAGCCGTGAAGGAAGCGTCGCTCTCGACCTGCACCTCGTTCATGCCGGCCTCGAGCTCTTCACCTTCCGCCTGCGATACGCTCTTGATATCAATTTTCCAGCCCGTGAGCTTGGCGGCAAGGCGGGCGTTCTGGCCTTCCTTGCCGATGGCGAGAGAAAGCTGATAATCCGGCACAACCACGCGGGAGACCTGCTCCTCCTCGTTGACCGCCACGGAGACGACCTTCGCGGGGCTCAGCGCGTTGGCGATGAACTTCGCGGAATCCTCGTTCCACTTCACGATATCGATCTTCTCGCTGCCGAGCTCGTCGACGATGGCCTGCACGCGCATGCCTTTGTGGCCGACGCAGGAGCCCACCGGATCGACATCCGGGTCGTTGGACCAGACGGCAATCTTCGAGCGGTTACCCGGCTCGCGGGCCACGGACTTGATCTCGACGATGCCTTCCTGGATCTCCGGCACCTCCAGCTCAAAGAGGCGCTTGAGAAGACCCGGATGCGTGCGGCTGACGACGATCTGCGGGCCCTTGCTCGTCTTCTTGACCTCGACGATGTAGGCCTTGATGCGGTCGCCGTGCTGGTAGCTCTCCGTCGGGATCTGCTCAGCCGGCGTCAGCACGGCCACGGTCTTGCCGAGGTCGATGAAGACGTTGCGGTTCTCCACGCGCTCGACAAGGCCGGTCACGATGTCGCTCTCGCGGCTGGAGAACTCCTCGTAGATGATGCCGCGCTCCGCCTCTCGAATGCGCTGCACCACGACCTGCTTCGCCGTCTGAGCAGCCACGCGGCCGAAGTCCGCCGGCGTCACCTCGATCTCGATGACGTCGCCAAGCTCGTAGTCCGGCTTGATCGTGCGCGCCTGCGCCAGCGAGATCTCCTCGATCTCATCGACAGGATCCTCGACGACCGTCTTGATGGCGTAGACATGGTACGAGCCCGTCTCACGCGAGAGCGAGACGCGCACGTTCTGCGCCGAGCCGAAGTTGCGCTTGTACGCCGTGATCAGGGCCGCCTCGATGGCCTCGAACAGGACCTCCGGGTCGATGCCCTTCTCCCGAGCCAGCTCATGCAACGTCGCCAGGAATTCCTGACCGAGATCCCGCTTTGTTTCCTTCTTTGTTGACTTTCTGGTTCTAGCCAAGATCAAAATCCTCCCATTCCGCCAGCCCATCTTGCCGCATCTTTTCCGCCTGGTCTTCGTCAGCGTCTCTCGACATAGCACCGCTATGCCTCAAGCCACTTCCTGGTCCAGGCAAAAAATCTACGGCAATCTGGACTAGCTCGAGTTACTAACCTATTCTTAGAAATCAATATGCAGGCGAATCTGGGCAATCTTGTCGAGCGGCAGCTCGCGCTCGTCCAGCTTCAGCAGCTTTGCTTTCGCATCATAGCCCTTGAGCTCCGCCGTGAAGGCCTTCTCGCCGTCAATTGGCGCGTAGAGCGTCACATCGACTTTCTTGCCCTGTTCGCGCACGAAATCGCGTTCCTTGCGCAGCACACGGTCGATGCCCGGCGACGAGACCTCCAGGATATAGCTCTCAGGAATCATGTCCTTTTCATCGAGCTTCGCCTCCAGCTTTTCGCTGAGCGCCTGGCAATCCTCGATGTCAATGCCGCCCTCTTTGTCGATATAGACGCGCAGGTACCAGTCACCGCGCTCCTTGACGTACTCGACGTCCACGAGCTCGATGATGTCCTGACCAGCGAGCATCTCCTCAGCGAGCGCCATGACCTGATCCTCTACCTGTTGTCTTGCCATACGTACACCCCCATCTGCATCACAGTGCCCTTACATAATATAAAGAGTGGACGCACGCCCACTCTTTACCATAAAAGCTTAAGTTATCATTCATCAATGATCTTTCATAAATGAACTATGAAAAAGTATAACACGGACGCCGGTGTTTGTCCAGCGTCCGTGTAAAAATAAGCAAAATATTCTCCTGTCGTAAAGGAAATTAACGGTTAACCGTTATTATTTGATGATTTTATTGTCGCGCAGGACTTCCTGCACGCTGGCCGCGCTCTTCTTCAGCAGCTCGACCTCTTTGTCGGACAGAGGTACGGCCAGGCGCTTCTCGATGCCATCCTTGCCGATAATACTCGGCAGAGACAGGGACACGTCGTTGATGCCATACTCGCCATGGAACGGGGCGGAGACCGGTGTCACGAGATGCTCGTCGTTGAACACGGCCCGCGCGAGGCGGCAGGCACCCGAAGCGATGCCTGTGTTCGTCCAGCCCTTGGACTCCAGCACGTCATAGGCCGTCTCGACGACCTCGTGGCCGACCTTGTCGTAGTCCAGCTTACCCTCATGGTCATAGTAGTCATCGAGCTTGTCGATGGGTACGCCGCCAATGTGCAACAGGCTCCAGGCCGGGAAGCCGGAGTTACCATGCTCGCCGAGCATGTAGCCCTGCACGTCGGACGGGTTGACATGATAATGCTTGCCGACGATGTACTTGAAGCGCATCGTCTCCAGCGTCGTGCCCGTGCCGAACAGGCGACCCTCCGGATAGCCGAACTGCGTAGCTGCCAGATGCACCATGACATCCAGCGGATTCGTGATCATGATGAAGACGGCCTCCGTCGTGTACTTCACGACCTCGGCCATGATCTCCTTCATGACCTTCGTGTTCTCGCGGGCCAGGGACAGGCGCTCATGGCTGACACCGGCCTGGATGCTCGGGCCGGCGGCGCAGATAATGACATCCGTGTCCTTCAGGTCTTCCCAGGTGCCGGAGTAGACGTGAATGCCTGCCTCAAGATCCGTAGACATGGCATGCATCATATCCAGCGCCTCACCGTGAGCGACGCCCGGCTTCGTATCAATGCACACGATCTCCGGTGCCAGATGCATCGCGACGGCGCGTGCGAGCACGGCCGAGCCCACATGACCCAGGCCAAGGATGGCTAATTTCTGCGTACGTTTCATAAATAATATCCCCTTTCCGCATGAAACCAACGGCAAAAACACGGTAAGTTCGCAGTGCCTGCTCTCTTCCTGTCCTGCTGTTGGGAACAATAATAGCACCTTAAGTCCATCCTGTCAACACTATGTATACAAAAAATTATATATTTACATTTATTTTAAATTTATAGTGTTCCATGAAATGATAAAAAGAACAGAAAGACAAACAAAGGTGCAGCAACTGTAAAAATCAGCTGCTGCACCCTGGATATTATTTCTATGAATTTCCCGGCCTGCTCTCATAGTCCTTTAACTGAACAGAGCGAGCTGGTCGCTTTCCTCCATACCATCAAGACAGCCGTGCTGGCGCAGGATCTCGATGTTCGTTTTCGAGATGCCCGTGCGTGCACGCAGGTTCTCGATGGAGGTGAACTCGCCGTCCTCGCGGGCCGCCACGATGCTTTCCGCCGCCTTGATGCCCATGCCTGAGAGACTGGAGAACGGCGGCAGCAGCGCGTCACCGTCGATGATGAACTTGTCTGCCGCCGAACGATAGAGATCGACGTACTCGCAGGTGTAGCCGCGCAGGAACATTTCCCAAGCCAGCTGCAGCACGATGAGCGTCGCGTTCTTCTTGGCATCGAGCTTGCTCTCCTTCGCCTCCGCCTCCAGCGCGTCAATCTGCTCCTTTACGAAGTCCTTGCCGCGCGCGATGACGTTCGCATCGAACTCGTCAGCGCGGATGGAGAAATAGGCCGCATAGTAAGCCAGCGGATAGTGCACCTTGCAGAACGCGATGCGGTAGGCCATCATGACGTAGGCTGTGGCGTGGGCACGCGGGAAGAGGTACTTGATTTTCTGGCAGGACTCGATAAACCAGTCGGGGATGCCGCCGTCGCGCAGCTTCTGCTCCACTTCCGGTGCGATACCGCGCCCCTTGCGCACCTTCTCCATGGTCTTGAATGACAGCAGCGGCTCGATGCCGCTGTGGATGAGGTACATCATGATGTCATCGCGCGCCGAAATCGCGTTCTTGATCGTGCACGTACCGCCGCGAATGAGGTCCTGCGCGTTGCCCAGCCACACGTCCGTGCCGTGGGAGAAACCGGAAATGCGCACGAGGTCCGAGAACACCGTGGGCTGCGTATCATCGATCATCTGCCGCGTGAACGGCGTGCGGAACTCCGGAATGCCAAAGGTACCCGAAGTCGCGCCCAGCTCGTCCGGCGTCACACCCAGTGCACCCGTGCCGTGAAAGATGGACATCGTCGCGGGGTCATCCAGCGGAATCGTCTTCGGGTCGCGATGCGTGAGGTCCTGAAGCATGCGGATGACCGTCGGGTCATCGTGGCCGAGGATATCGAGCTTGACGAGGCGGCTGGAAATCGAATGGTAATCGAAATGCGTCGTAATCGTATCGCTCGTCACATCGTTGGCCGGATGCTGGATTGGCGTGAAGAAATGTACATCCATGTTGCGCGGCACGACCATGATGCCCGCCGGATGCTGGCCCGTCGTCGACTTAACGCCCATGCAGCCGTGCGCGAGCTTGTCAATGTAGGAAATATGCTTGCGCAGCCCTTTTTCTTCGTAATATTTCTTCACATAGCCGAAGGCCGTTTTATCGGCCACGGTCTGGATGGAGCCCGCCTTATAGACGTTGTCCTTGCCAAAAAGGATCTCCGTGTATTTATGCGCCACAGGCTGATAGGTACCGGAAAAGTTCAGATCGATATCCGGCACCTTGTCGCCATCGAAGCCAAGGAACACCGCGAACGGGATATCGTGACCATCCTTGATGAGCGGCGTGCCGCAGACCGGGCAGGTCTTGTCCGGCAGGTCGTAGCCGCAGCCATAGGAACCGTCCGTGATGAAATGGCTGTACTGGCAATGCGGGCAGCGGTAGTGTGGCGGCAGCGGATTGACCTCCGTGATGCCGATCATCGTCGCGATGAACGACGAGCCGACGGAACCACGTGAACCCACCAGATAGCCGTCGCTGTTGGACTTCTTCACGAGGCGCTGCGCGATGAGGTAGAGCGGCGAGAAGCCGTGCGCGATAATCGGCTTGAGCTCCTGCTCCAGCCGGTCCTCGACGATTTTCGGCAGATTCTCGCCGTACATCTTCTTCGCACGCGCATAGGACGTCGCACGAATTTCCTCATCGGCACCAGGAATCGAGGGGGAATAGAGATCGTCCGGAATCGGCTTGAACTTCTCAATCATGTCCGCGATCTTGCGTGGATTCGTCACCACGGCCTCATAGGCCGCCTCCTCGCCGAGGTACTGGAACTCCGCCAGCATCTCCTCCGTCGTGCGCAGGTAGATGGGCGGCTGCTGGTCCGCATCCTTGAATCCCTTGCCCTTCTGGATGATCGCGCGGTAGATGCTGTCCTCGGGATTGAGGAAATGCACATCGCATGTGGCGACGAGCATCTTGCCGAGCTTTTTGGCGAGCTCTGCCACCTTCAGATTGATGGCGATGAGGTCGTCATCCGTCTGGATATCCGGAAAATTCGGGCTGCGCTTGAGGAAGTCGTTGTTGTGAATCGGCTGAATCTCGAGGTAGTCGTAGAAAGAGGCAATGCGCAGCAGCTCCTCCTCCGGCTCATGGCGCTCGATGGCCTGGATGAGCTCGCCCGCCTCGCAGGCCGAGCCGATGAGCAGGCCGTCGCGATACTCCTCGATAATCTTGCGCGGCAGGCGCGGCCGCCGATAGAAATACTTCATGTGCGAGAGTGAGACCAGCTGGTAGAGGTTGCGCAGGCCGTTGGGATTCTTCGCGAGGAAGATGATATGGTTCGCCGTCTTCTGCTTGTAGTTGTCGCCGGTCAGGTAGCCCTCCATGCCGTAGATGACCTTGATGTTCAGCTTGGCCACGCACTTCATGGCATTCGGGAACGCCTGTACGACGCCGTGGTCCGTGATGGCGATCGCGGGCCAGCCCCAGCGCTCAGCCGTCTGGATCAGGCTCTCCACCGAGTCCACGGCATCCATATCGCTCATCGTCGTATGGGCATGGAGCTCCACGCGCTTCTCCGCCGCATGGTCCTCGCGCTGCTTCACCTCGCGCTTCGCGAGGCTGTCCACGAAGAGCACGTACTCATTCTG
>DEDT01000029.1:31427-64630 GCA_002350105.1 Selenomonadaceae bacterium UBA2897
CGCTTCGGCTTGAAGAACTTCTTGCAGCTGATGCCGTTCGTCGCATCGGCGATGCAGAAGGTCAGGAGCTGCGTGCCTGTCTTGAACTTGATGGTCTTGATGCCCGAGCCCGGTCCCTCGCCGATCGTGCCTTCGAGGATGACATTCTTCGTCTCGCCCTCCAGCTCGTCGATGGCCCTGACCTCGCCCGCCACGCCGCGGCCAAAGATGAGATTGCCCGCAGCCGGCAGTACCACGGGCTGGTCCAGCTGACGCACCGGGGCTTTTTTCGCCGTTGCAGCGGTCGGCTTCGCCGCGGGCTTCCTGCCTCCCTGCGCTTTCGCCTTCGCCGCCGTCTTTTTCTCCGCGGCAATTTCCTGCCGCAGGGCGCGGCGGTACTCCGGCGTGTTCAGCGTATCCGTCGTATCTGCCTGCTGCATCTCCGCCAGCGCCTCGGCACTGGCCTCACAGCAGACGTGGCAGTGATAGCCCAGCAGCTGCTCCACGACGCCCTCGAGGCGCTGCAGCGTATCTGAGCATTCCACGTATTCCTTGCCGAAGTCTCCCGGCAATTCCAGCCGGATTTCACTGCCCCTGACGACGTACTGCGAGCGCCGCAGCACCTGATAAATCGTGATGTTGTTCTCCGCCGTGCGCGCGACGACCTTGTCCCAGACCGCCTTCAGCGAGTCCGCGATATTGATGACGTCCTGATAGATATCCACATGATCGAGCTCGCAGCGCGCTGCGATATGCGCCGCCGTGCGCGCCAGCAGCTCCTCGGGCAGGTAGACCTGTGAGACGATGGCGATCTCCCAGCTGTTCGTGGCCGCCGTGACCTCCACGTGGCGGATGGAGACCCCATGGCAGGCCGCCTGTTCCTGTTCGGTGAGCGCCATATCCTGCACCAGCTGCCAGAACATACTCCGATGCTGCGGCACAATCTTGTATTTCTGCATGGTCTTCATCCTTTCCGCACCATTCATGCCAGTCTATTATACCTGCAAGACCGTCCGATTGCCATAAAGTGCAAATAAAAATTCCGGCATCCTATGCCGGAGAAAAGAACAAGCGGCAACACGCAGGCATGCCATAAAACATCAACGCGACAGCCTGCTCTGCGCCTTGTCGAGGATATGGGCGGCTACCTCGTCTTTGCTGAGCAGAGGATATCTTTCCTCACTGCCGTCAGCGCCGTAGATGGTCACGCGGTTCGTCTCCGCGCCGAAGCCCGCATCGCTCTCGGCCACATTGTTGGCCACGATAAAGTCGAGATTTTTCTTCGCGAGCTTGGCCCGGGCGTAGGCCGCGACATCGCGCGTCTCCGCCGCAAAGCCAACGAGCACCTGCCTTATCTTCTTCTGCCCCAATTCGTAGAGGATGTCGGGATTGCGGACAAGGGTCAGCGTGAGCTCGCCCTCGCTCTTCTTGATTTTATGCTCCGCCACGGTGGCCGGGCGATAGTCGGCCACGGCCGCGGTCTTGATCACGATGTCCGCAGCGTCGTAGGCCGCGAGCACGGCCGCGCGCATTTCCTGCGCCGTCTCCACATCGATGCGCCGCACACCCGCAGGCGCCCTGAGGCTCGTCGGCCCTGCTATGAGCGTGACCTCAGCCCCGCGCCGCGCGGCCTCGGCGGCCACGGCGAAGCCCATGCGTCCCGTGGAGCGGTTGCCGAGGAAGCGCACGGGGTCGATGGGCTCACGCGTGCCCGCCGCCGTCACGAGCACCTTGCGGCCCGCGAGAGCCTGGCTCTGCGTGAAATAGCGCACGACCTCCGCCACGATGGCCGCGGGCTCGGGCAGACGGCCCTTGCCGCTCGTGCCACAGGCGAGATGACCGGAGTCCGGCTCGATGATGTGACAGCCGCGCTTGCGCAAGGTTTGCAGGTTCTCCTGCGTCGCCACGTTTTCGTACATGTTCGTGTTCATGGCCGGCGCGAAGAAAACGGGTGCTCTCGTCGCGAGCAGTGTCGTCGAGAGCATATCGTCGGCGAGGCCGTGCGCTGCCTTCGCGAGCACGTGCGCCGTTGCTGGAGCCACGAGCACGAGATCCGCGAGCTTCGCGAGCGCGATATGCTCGACCTGGAACGCGTGCACGGGTGCCCACATGTCACCCGCCACGGGCTGGCCGCTGATCTCGCGGAACGTCATCTCCGTCACGAATTCCCGCGCGGCCCGCGTCATAATGACGTGCACCTCCGCACCGAGCTTACGCAGGCGGCTCACGACCTCCACGGCCTTGTAGGCCGCGATGCTGCCCGTTACGCCCATAACAATATGGCGGCCGGCGAGTTGCCCCGCCTGAGCCGCCATACCTTGGGCCTGCTGCCCCGCCATTTATTTATCCGCCTTCGCGAACGTGTAGTTGATCTCGCCCTCGGCGATTTCCTCCAGCGCGTTCGTCACGTTCTTCGGCGATTTCCGCTCCGCCTTGTTCTCCGCGCCATCCAGCAGCTGGCGGGCGCGCTTCGCCGCGCAGACCACGAGGCCGTAGCGGCTGTCCACCTTGTGCATCAGCTCATCCGTGGACGGATTGACCATGCTCATCGGCTCATTTTCTTTTTTCATCTTCCAACACCTCAAATAAATCCTGATTCATATCGACGCGGCAATGCTCTGCCGTCAAAATGCTCTTGATGCGGGCCACAGCCAGCTCCACCTGGTCATTGACCACGACGTATTTATACTTCAGGCCAATCGCGATTTCCTTCTTCGCGTTGCCGAGGCGGCGCAAGAGTGACTCCTCCGTCTCGGACTGACGGCCGCGAATACGCTGCTCCAGCTCCGCCAGCGACGGCGGCAGCAGGAAGATAAAGAGCCCATCCGGGCAGCGCTGCATGACGTTCATCGCACCCTGCGTATCGATCTCCAGCAGGACATCCTCACCAGCCGCACGGCGCTCCTGAATCTTGCCCAGCGGCGTACCGTAGTAGTTACCGTATACGTTGGCGTATTCGAGGAAGTCGCCCTCCTGGATTTTCTGCTCAAATGCCTCCCGCGTAAGGAAGTAGTAATTCTTGCCATCGACCTCGCCCGCACGCGGTGCGCGCGTCGTCGCAGAAATCGAGTAAGCCAGCTCCGGCGTCTCCGCCAGCAGCTTTTCGCACACCGTGCCCTTGCCCGTACCCGAGGGACCGGATACCACGACCAGCATACCCTGTTTCATCATTCTGTCGCCATCTCCTTCGTCTGCTTATCGTGTATCTCCCTGGACGCGTCCGCCGCAAAGCGATTGCCCACCGTATCCGGCTGCACGGCCGAGAGGATCACGTGCCCGCTGTCCATAATGATGACCGCGCGCGTGCGCCGCCCGTAGGTGGCGTCAATCAGCTGGTTGTCATCGCGCGCCTCCTGCACGATGCGCTTGATGGGCGCCGACTCCGGGCTGACGATGGCGATGAGCCGGTTCGCCGCAATCAGGTTGCCGAAACCAATGTTGACTAATTTTACATCCATCGCTTGCTCCTGCCCTTACTCTGCCCACTCACCGGTAAAGACGCATTCTGCGGGGCCCGCCATGAAGACGTGATTGTTCTCCGCCCACTCGACGACGAGCTTGCCGCCGTCCAGCGTGACCTCGGCCTTGCGGTCGATCTTGTCGTTCAGCACGCCGGCCACTACCGTCGCGCAGGAGCCCGTGCCGCAGGCCAGCGTCACGGCCGCGCCGCGCTCCCAGACGCGCATGCGAACATGGCTGCGATCCCTGACCTCGACGAACTCCGTATTCGTCTTGCGCGGGAAGCGCGGACTGTGCTCGAAATGCGTGCCCAACTCGTAGATGGGGAATTTCTCCGCATCGTCGACGAAAATCACGCAGTGCGGGTTGCCCATGGAGACACAGGTCATCCGCCAGGTCTTGCCATCAACGTCCAGTGGCTCGTTCACCACACGCTTCTGGCCAAAGCCCGTGACCGGAATCTCATCGCCCGCGAGGATGGGCTCGCCCATATCGACGCGCACGCCGGTCACTTTGCCGTCCGTGATCTCCATACGCGGCACGAGCACGCCCGCGCCCGTCTCGACCGGGAACTCCGTCTGGCCATCCGTGAGACCATACTCGTAGACGTAGCGCGAGAAACAACGGATGCCGTTGCCGCACATCTCCGCCTCACTGCCATCCGTATTGAAAATGCGCATGCGCAGTGCCACATCCGGCAGCTCACTATCGAGCACGACGAGGATGCCATCGGCACCAATGCCGTAGTGGCGGTCACACATCTTTTTCGCCAGTTCACTGTAATCCGCTGATTCCTGCTCACGGCAGTCAAGCAGGACAAAGTCGTTGCCGCAGCCCTGCCATTTTGTGAATTTCATCTCAGGAGTTCCCCCTTCGGCACGGGCACGCAGAAAGCTAAGTAAAGGCTTTTCGCCCGCCCATCTGTCTTCGTTCTATCTTTATATCTTACTATGATTTGCCCCCGCGTGCAAGCACCCTCTGTCCCTGGATGCATTGCCGGATTCAGCATACTCTCACGCCTCATCAAAATATGCCCTGTCGAGCTTCTTGGGTACAAATTCCAGATGTAGGTTCATATCCAATCCGTCTGCCAGTTTTTTCAGCATATTCTGCGTGGGGTTACGTGAACCATTTTCCAGACGGCTGATGTCCCCCTGATCAATGCCCGTCCGTGTCGCCAAATCTGCCTGAGTTAAATTCTTTTCCTTACGGATGCGCACATGAGCACGAATAATATCCATCATTATCAATACAAAAACAAGCACCGTTATGGTGCCTGCCTCTTGTTATCTTCCCTGCTGCTGGCTCATCCTGTCGAGAATGTCCTTCAGCCGCTTCTGTTGCGCCTGAAGCTCCTGATAGCACTTTTCCAGTTCGTCGTGCGCCCCTTGAGCACCTGATACTGCTGGTCAGTGGCCAGCTGCTTCATCTGCTCCTTCATCATGCTGCGGGTGCCATAGATGGCTCCCGTAACATTCTGAGCCTACTGCTTCAAATACCTGGTCGAGGTCGCTGACGCCGAAAAACTCGCGCGTAGTGTACAGCAGAAGCGAAATCAAAAGGCCCTGGATGAGAAGAGGAAAGTCTCTCACGAGGCTGTTATCCGAGGTGAATGCCTTCATGTACTATTAGATATGCAGTTCTTCGTACAATTTTTGACGGTATGCTTTATCTGCGGCTGCTTTTTTTGCATCATCATTGCGCCCGTCAGCGTAAAGGCGCTGCATAAGAGTTGCAAAACGCTCCTCTCCGATTTCCTTGCCACGCGCTTCACCACGCGCTTCACCACGCGCTTCGCCACGCGCTTCACCACGCGCTTCTGCTGCATTCATACCAGAGTTATAGTCCATGATAGCCATTTGACGATTGACGTATCGCAGGGTTTCTTCTGGATTCTTGAAAAAGGTGCCGGTTGCCGCATAGGCGTCCCGGATGGCAGCTTCACTCATGGCCAATTCCTCCTTCTCCTGCTCGTTCAGCTGATTGGCGAAATAAGCCAGCCAACGTTCCATCTTGGTCATTTTTCCTACAGGTTTGTTGACGAATTTCGGGATCTCCAGAAAATGCAGTTCCATATCCCGGTTCAGACGTTCGCCGGTTTTGATGTTATAAATGCTGTACATCGCATGCGGGTCTGCCTGGGTAAACAGGTTGAACGCAAGGATGTTTATGGTGATTGCCGGGCGCAGCACGGCATAATCCTGCCCGCTAACGATTCCAAGCAGGTAGAGTTGCGACCAATAATAGAGCGTACGGCGTTGCATGTTTTGGTAGTTGATAACCTGTACTTCTACGTCAACGAACTCACCGGTATCGAGCTCACAGGCTACGTCAAGACGCGTAAGCTTGCCACCATCATTCTGCGGTATCTGCTCCGTGGGGCGAAAGGTCAGATCCTTGATGACATGCCCCAGCGATTCCTCCAGCACAGCATTCAAAAAGTCCAGCGTAATCTGCTTACGCTCATCCTTGCCGAAGATAAACTTGAACAGCACGTCATTCATCGGGTTGATACGGTGCGCCTGTAAATCCGCAAGAATATGTTGATTAAGCTCATCGTATGACATGGGATGTCTCTCCTATCTGCATTATTTTCCTGCCTCTATTATACCATTGGAACCGCAGATGCTCAATATAAAAGCAGGCACCTCATCTTCGAGATGCCTGCCTCGTATTATCTTCCCTGCTGCTGGCTCATCCTGTCGAGAATGTCCGTCAATCGCTTCTGCCCGAGTTTCTCTTGACTCTGATTTTCTGTGCGGCGACAATCGTGCCAAACGCTAAGCTATCCCCGTACCGCCGATTTATGATATACTAGACGGAGTGCTTTCCCGCACGATTCCATCATAAACAACATAAAAAGGAATGAACGTTATGAGTCTTGACGGTTTCTCCATGCGCCCGCTGGTGCGCGAGCTGAACGCTGCCCTCGCGGGCGGCCGCATCGATAAAATCACCCAGCCGAACAAGCAGTCGGTCATCCTCTCCGTGCGCCAGCCGGGGCAGAACTACCTGCTGCACATCTCCATCAATTCGCAGAATCCGTCTGCGCACCTGCTGGAAAAAAATATGGAGAACCCGCCCGAGCCGCCCGTCTTCTGCATGGTATTGCGCAAGCAGCTCGAGACGGGGCGCATCGCAGGCATCCGCCAGCACGGCCTCGACCGCCTGCTGCTCATGGACGTGGACTCCCTCGCAGGCGGCGGCAAAATCATCACCAGGACGCTCGTACTCGAGCTCATGGGCAAGTACAGCAACATCATCCTCGTGCAGGACGGCATGATTCTCGATGCCCTGCGCAAGATTGGCACGAATAACAGCCGCGTGCGCACCGTGCTGCCGGGGGACAGCTACATGCTGCCGCCGCAGCAGGATAAGCTCGACGTGCTCGCGGGCGATATGGACGAAATCATGGCGCGCATCGCCGCCGACCCGGAGCAGCGCCTCGACAAGGCCATCCTCGGTGCCTGCATGGGCTTCGGCCCCGTGACGGCCAAAGAAGTCTGCTTCGTCGCGGGCCTCGCGCCCTCGACGCGCCTGCACGTGCTGGAGGCCATCGACCTCCAGGCCGTGAGGCAATCCCTGCAGAAGGTCGCGGCCGCCGCGAATGCCGAGCCTGCAGAGCCCATGCTGCTTTTAGACCACGCGCAGAATGGCAAAGTGCTCGCCATGAGCGCCTTCCCGCTCCACTACCTGCCCGATGCCATCGCGCTCACCTTCCCCAGCCTCAGCGCGATGCTGGAAAAGGCCGACAGCCTCATGGGCTCCTATGTGCTGCCGGATAAGGACCGCTTCCAAAAGCTCGTGAAGAACGAAAAGAACCGCGCCGTGAACAAGCTCCGGAAACTCGACGAGGAAATTGCCGCCGCCGGGAATGCCGGGGAATGGAAGGTGCGCGGCGACAACCTCATGACCTATCACTACCAGTATCGGGACCGCGCCGACAAGGAAATCACCGTGCCCAATATCTACAGCGAGACGGGCGAGACCATCACGATTCCCCTCGACCAGCGCTATACGCTCGTGGAGAACATGCAGGCCTGCTACAAAAAATACGACAAGCTCAAGCGTGCCCAAAGCCTGCTCCGCGAGCAGCGCGCGGCCTGCGAGGCAGATATCGACTACCTCGCGAGCATCGAGACCTCGCTCCGCTCCTCCAGCAGCCTCGCTGAAATCGCCGAGATCCACAACGAGCTCGTGGCCAGCGGCTACCTGCAGGAAAAGCCGAAGCGCAAGAACAACGACAAGCCCGCCAAGCCGTTCAGATTCACGGCCCCCGGCGGCGCCACGATTCTCGTGGGCAAGAACAACTACCAGAACGACCAGCTGACCACCAGGACGGCCAGCTACAACGACACCTGGTTCCACACACAGAAAATCCCCGGCTCCCACGTCATCCTGCGCAATGGTGGCGCGCCCCTAAGCGACGCCGACATCGACATGGCCGCGAGCCTCGCCGCCTACTTCAGCCAGGCGCAGGGCGGCTCGGGCATTCCCGTAGACTACACGGAAGTACGCTATGTGAAAAAGCCCTCAGGTGCCAGGCCCGGCTTCGTGATCTTCACGAACCAGAAGACGCTCTACGTCACGCCGGACGAAAAGGAGATGCAGGAACTGCTCGCCCGGCAGGCCTGATCGCCTCTCCGCTGAGCCAAAAAGCTAACAAAAATGCTGTCGCAGCACGATGTGCCGGGACAGCATTTTTACTTTATTTCTTTTCATCCTGTGCTGCCCTGAACGCAGCAGGCAACCTGTCAACGCGGTAGAACAGGACATAGAAGACATCGCCGAAATGAGCATGGTGCACGATGCGCCCCACCGCAACGACGCGGCAAAGACGGCCGTCTGTCCGGCGAATCCGATAGGCATAGTAGCGCTCCGGACTATCCTCGGCTGTGCCATTTTCCTGCATCAGCCTGGCCTGCTGCCATACCCGTGGAGCATCTGGTTCATAGATGAAGTCCTGCCAAAACTTTCCCACGATTTCGTTGCCGCTTTCATAGCCTGCGATGTGCGCCAGTTCATCGTTGGCAAACAGGATTTCACTGCTCTTCATCATCGCGTAGGTCACGAGGATACCGGCGGGCAGGCCCTTCGTGAGGTCGTTGATGTTGAAGCCCATCTTATTGCGCGTCTCGGAGGCCAGGTTGGCCTGATAATGGCAACAGTGCTCCTCACGGTTCAGCTTGGCGTGATAGACCGCGATATCGGCCTTGCGCCCCAGGTCGGCGGAGCTACTGGCCTGCTCGGGGTACTCGGCATAGCCGAGGCTGAGGGCAAAGGCGTAATCCCTGCCCGCATAGGTGAAGCTGTGTGCCCGCTGGGCAAAGTCCTGCAGCGCCTGCTCGCCTTCGGCCAGCGTCACGGGCAGCAGCAGCGCGAACTCATCGCCGCCGCTGCGCCCCGCCACGCCGTCGAACGGCACGGCGAGCTCCTGCAATTCCCGCGCGAGCTGCTTCAGCAGCTCATCCCCCGCCGCGTGGCCGTAGAGGTCGTTAAAGCTCTTGAACTCATTGACATCGATGACACTGAGCAGGATATGCTCAGCCTCCCGGAACATCTCCCGCTCCGCCTCTTCAAAGCCACGGCGGTTGTAAATCTGCGTCAACGGGTCGATATTGGATGCCCGCTCCAGCATATCATTCTTCTGGTTCAGCTTGATGACATTCTGCCGCAGCATGGAGACCAGCACGGCCACGAGCAGCAGCACGAAGGTCATGACGACAAGCAGCGGCATGAAAATCCAGCCGTTCTCCATCTCGACCTGCAGCTGCCAGGTACGGCCGTACATATTCGTCTGCACGGTGACCGGCTCCAGGAACTTGCCCTTTACCTTGCGGGCCAGCGTCTCTGTCCCGGCGTCCGTGACCTCGCTCAGCTCATAGTCGAAATGATGCTGCGTGAGCTCCGTCAGCCGCGAGCGTTCCAGCAGGCGATCCACATTCATCGCGATGACCGTGAAGCCCCAGAACTGGTCCGGATACTTCGTATTGCCCAGATAGACCGGCTGACGGATCAGCAGTCCCTGCACATCGTGACGGAACCCCACGGGCCCCAGCATGCGCGTGAAATGATGCTGGCTGTCGAAGGCAGCCTGATCCCGCCAGTCCGGATTCTGGAAGAAATGAACCTTGCAGTCGGCCATGCGCTCGGCCGGATACGCGTACTCGACATGTCCCTGCGGTGCCAGCAGCGCCGCATAGATGGACGGATTCTGCGTGACGATGACGCGCGCCATGTAGTCGAAATTCTTCAGCTCACCATCGGACTCATAGACGAGCATGGACAGCATGCGCGCCGAATCAAAGCCCGCCTGCATCTCGCGGCTCACGGAGATGAGGTACTGCTCCGCCTGCCGCTGCGCCTGTTCGCGGGCACTCCTTGCCGTGTACCAGGCCGTAGCCGATACGGCGATGATCGTAAAGATCAGGCCTGCGACCAACACCTTCAAATCACAAAAGCGAACGGAACGCCGCAAAAAGTCCGTTTCCTGTTGTGAGTACACGCTGCTCACCACACATTCTCCCTGCCTGCTGCCAGTACCCCCGGCATATCCCAAAGGGTCAAAAGTTTACTGCTGAATCTCGCGGATGACGACTTTCTCCGAACCATCCGTGCCCTGCAGCTGTACGCTGACAACTTCCCGTGACGAAGTCGGCACATTCTTGCCGACGAAATCGGCCCGGATGGGCAGTTCACGGTGACCGCGATCGATGAGTACGGCCAGCTGGATGGCTTTCGGCCGCCCCATATCGATGAGGGCATCGAGGGCCGCGCGGATCGTGCGCCCCGTGTAGAGCACATCATCCACCAGCACGACCGTCTTACCTGTGATGTCCACGGGCAGCTCCGTCGGATGGACGATGGGCTGATAGGCCAGCATGGAGAGGTCATCGCGGTAGAGCGTGATATCGAGCACGCCCACGGGCGGGCGTTTTCCCTCGATCTTGCTGATGGTCTCCGCCAGCCGCTCTGCGATGGGCACGCCGCGCGTGCGAATGCCGACGATGACGATGTTCTCCACGCCCTTGTTGCGCTCGACAATCTCGTGCGAGATGCGCACAAGCGCCCGGCGGATGCCATCGGCATCCATGAGGATGGTCTTATCCGTGAGTACTGGCATAGAATTGCTCCTTTCTCGTTGCGCGATGGAACCATCCGTTCCTATCAGCTATGGTACTTTTTCTGGCGGTCGCGCAGATAGCGCAGGATAGCCGCCATATCCTCAGGCAGCGGCGCCTCAAAGGTCATGACCTCTCGCGTCACAGGATGCGTGAGCGTCAGCGTCAGTGAATGCAGTGCCTGCCCCTGAATGGCAAAGGGGCGCTTGCGCGGCCCGTATTTCGGGTCGTTGACGAGGGGATGGCCGATGCTCGTCATGTGCACGCGGATCTGATGCGTACGCCCCGTCTCCAGTTTGCACTCCACATAGGTGTAGTCGCCGAAGCGCTCCAGCACGCGGAAATGCGTGACGGCCGGCTTGCCATGCTCGCGCACGATGGCCATGCGCTGGCGATCCGTCGGATGGCGGCCGATGTCGCCCTTGATGACGCCTGCCTCCTCCACGATGTTGCCGTAGACGATGGCGCGATAGACGCGGTGCGCCGTCTTCGTACGAATCTGCTCCGCCAGATCGAGATGAGCCTGATCGTTCTTCGCACAAACCATGACCCCCGAGGTATCCTTATCGAGACGATGCACGATGCCCGGCCGGATGACGCCGTTGATGCCCGAGAGGTCGTGACAGTGATGCAGCAGCGCATTGACCAGCGTGCCATGATACACCCCCGCCGCCGGATGCACGACCATGCCGCGCGCCTTGTTCACGACGATGATGTCGGCATCCTCGTAGAGAATGTCCAGCGGGATGTCCTCTGGCTCCACGGCGAGTGCCTCCGGCTCGGGCAGGGTATAGGCGACTTTCTCGCCCGCCGTGAGCTTCCAGCTGCCCTTCCGTACTTTTCCGTCCACCGTGACCTGACCGGCCGCGCAGAGCTTCTGCACATGGGCGCGGGTGAGATCCTGCTCCTGCGCCGTCACGAAGACATCCAATCTCTTGCCCGCCCAGTCCACCGGGCAGATTGCGCTCCTTTCTGCTGTCACTTTGTCTCGTCTGCCTCCTTCATGCGGAAAATGATGGCGTAGATCATGCTGCCCACGCCGCCGACGATGGCAATGTCCGCCACATTGAACACTGGCCAGATGCGGAAGTCAAAGAAATCCACGACGTAGCCGAGCTGTACGCGGTCGATCATATTGCCCACCGCCCCTGCCAGCATCGCGATGCAGCCATAATGCAGCCAGGGCGACGACGAGCGCAGGCGCGGGTAATAATGCAGGAAAACGGCGATGAGGAAAAGGCCCGCCAGCACGAAGAACCAGCGCTGATGCGCGAGGATGCCGAAGGCCGCCCCGTAGTTCTGCACGTAGGTGACATGGAAAATGCCCGGCAGCACCGGGATGCTCTCCGCCGGCAGCATCGTGCCCGTGATGGCCGCCTTGCTCAGCTGATCCACCACGAGAATCAGGGCTGCGAAAATCAGGGCCGCCACGCGTTCAGCCCTCCTGCGGTGCATGCTGTGCGCCACCGGCCTGCTGGCCGTTCTTCCTGACCGCCTCGCGCAGGCCTTTGGCCTGGTCGTCATCGCTGGCTGGCGCCTGCGCAGCCGCTTTCTGGCTGTCCGCTTTAGCGGCCGGCGGCTCCGTCTGCGGTGCCGGCTGGGCCTGCGGGGCGGGCTGCGGCGTCATATGATGCGGCAGATGCTCGATATTGCCCTTGACCGTATCGAGCTCGTCTTCCAGCATGCGCTGCATACGCTGCAGGAACTTCCCCTTTTCATGGGACAGGCGGTCATACTCCGAGATGATCGCATGCAGCTGGTCCGTAGCCGAGGCAATTTTCTCCTTGATTTTTGCATCCGTCTCCGCCTTGACCTTCTCGGCGCTCAACTCCGTCTCGCGGCGCATGTTCTGGCATTCCTTCGCCGCGTTTGCGAGCTGCTGCTCCGCGTTCTCCCTGGCGTTGGTCGTGACTTCCTCCGCCGTCTTCTGCGCGACGAGCAACGTATCCTTGAGGTTCTTCTCCAGCTTCTGGTACTGCGCGAGGCTCTCCTTCTGTTGCGCCACCTCATTCTTCAGACGCTCGTTCTCGCGATAGAGCCGCTCGTAGTCGTTCACGACCTGATCGAGGAAATCGTCGATTTCATCCTCGTTGTAGCCGCGGAAACTCCGCTTGAATTCCTTGTTGTGAATATCCATTGGTGTAAGCATGATGTCACCCTGTCCCATTGGTAAAATTCCGTAGATTTTCTAAATTTCGTAAATCGGTAAGCGAAGAAGGCCTGCCTCACAAGTAGCGTTTGAGCACGACAACCGTGCGCCCCTTCTTCGTCTGGCCGCGCACCTCGGCGACCTCCAGCCTTCCCCGGCCGCGCAGCGAAAGCACATCGCCCTCCTTGATCGTGCGCGAAGCGCTCTTCACGGGCTGCCAGTTCAGCTTCATCTTATCCGCCGCGATATCACTGGCCGCGCGGCTGCGCGAGCAGCCGAAGCCCGAGGCCGCGATAGCATCGACGCGCAGCGAGGCCACGGTCGCGCGGATCTCCTTGCAGCGTTCCTCCTTCGGCGCAATCGTATCGAGACCTGTTTCCTGCACCTCGACGCCGACGGCGCCGATGCGCAGGAGATTCTGCAGCAGATAGTCGGCCAGATTGCGATCGCAGAGGATCTTCACGCTGTCGTTCGTCACGAGCAGGTCGCCCAGCCGGTCGCGCTCGATGCCGAGACTCATGAGCGAGCCCAGCACATCGCGGTGGCTGAGGCGGGCGAACTGCCCGTTCCAGTGCGCCTCGACGCAGGCGATATCGAAGCCCGGTGGCGTGCCGGGGAAGTCCTCGTGCACGAACATCGCGCGCTGGCGCTCCGCGCCGGTGTAGCCGCCGTCGAAGTCCACGCGCAGGCGCTCGTAGTTTGCAGCCACGGTCTCGGCGATTTCCTGCCCGAAAGGGTCGAGGAAGCCGCTGAGGCGGAACTTCTGCGAGCGCAGCACGGCTTCGGCCGCATCGGCCAGTTTGACGACAGTCTCCTCGCCTTCCGTGCCTTTATAGAAACGAATTAATTTTTCTCTTTGTTCACTTGCCATAAGTTATTTCTTCCCCAGCTCCCTGGATTTTTCCGTGGCGGCCAGCACCGCGTCGATAAGCGCGCCGCGCAGGCCCTGCTGCTCCAGCACACGCACGCCCGCAATCGTCGTACCGGCCGGGCTCGTCACCTGATCGCGCAGCACATCGGGATGCTTGCCCGTCGCGAGCACCATCTTCGCCGCGCCGAGCAGCGTCTGTGCCGCGAGCTTCGTGGCCACATCGCGCTTCAGCCCGGCAGCCACGCCGCCGTCGGAGAGCGCATCGATCATCAGGAAGCCATAGGCCGGGCCGCTGCCCGAGAGGCCCGTCACGGCATCCATCGCCGCTTCCTGGACCTGCACGGCCTCGCCAGCTGCCGACAACAGTTCCTGCACGACCGAGGCATCCCCCTTCGTCGTGCGCTTGCCGCAGGCGTAAGCGGACATGCCCGCACCGACGGCCAGCGGCGTATTCGGCATCACGCGCACCACGGGCTGTCCCGGGAAATTCTGCTCCAATGCAGAGAGCGTCAGCCCGGCGACGATGGACACCACGATGGTGCCCGGCCGCACAAGCCCCTTCACCTCATCCATGGCCGCCTGCGCGACCTGTGGCTTGATGGCCAGCACGAGCACATCCATCTCCGCCGCGAAGCTCTCCGCACCCACCATGGCGTTGACGCCATACTGATTGCGCAGTGCCTCGCAGCGCGACTGCTTGTGATCGGAAATATAGATATTGTCGGGCTTCACGACCTGCTGACCGGTAATGCCTGCTGTCAGGGCCTCGGCCATCGCACCGCCGCCGATAAAGCCAACGGTTAAATCCTCCATGGGCTTTTCCTCCTGCCTGCTTTAAGGAAACGCTGTTTAAAGCATCCTTGTTTCCTTTAATCCTCTTTCTTCAGCCAGTCCAGATCGGACGCGAACTTCTTTTCCTTTTCCGTATAGGAAACATTGACGTTGCTGGGCGCGCAGAGATAGACGTTATGACCGACCTTCTTGATATCGCCATCGAGCGCATAGGTCGTGCCCATGGCGAAATCGATGATGCGGTTGACGTCTGCGGGATCCGTGTGCTCAAAGTTGATCACGACCGGCTTGCGCTCCCGCAGGTTGTTGGCCACGAGCGGGGAATCGTCGAAGTTCTTCGGCTCGATGACGACGACCTTCATCTTGTAGTTCGTGACCACATTTTCCTTGCTGTTATTGCTGTTCTGCGATGGATGGAAATTCACGACGTTGTGGTGCTCCTTGTTCTCCTGCATATGCCTCTTCGCTGCCTCTCGTTCCTCTGCTTCCTGACGTTCCAGATCATCCAGTCTGGCCTCTTCTTCGGCCAGCTTGCGCTCCTCCTCGCTGTCCACGAGGCCGATCTTGCCGCAAATTTTATCGATAACGCTCATTCCTGCCACTCCTCAATATTGCCGCGGACCAAATATGGCCGTGCCCACTCGTACGATATTAGCCCCTTCTTCCACTGCAATACGATAATCATGGGTCATACCCATTGATAAATATTTTATATTCGACGCGGGCAGGGGAATCTCCTTTACCTTTTGGAAAATTTCATACATTTCATGGAACAGCGGTCGGCACGCCTCCACATCCTCATAGTTCGGCGCGATGCACATGAGACCCACGAGATGCAGATGCGGCAGGCTGTCCACGAGCTCCAGCATTGGCCGCAGGTCTTCCTTGTAGACGCCCGACTTGCTCGCCTCTTTCGCGAGGTTGACCTGCACGAGCACGTCCTGCACCTTGCCCAGCTTGCCGGCTTCCTTATCCAGCGCACGGGCCAGATGCGGCGTATCCACCGAATGGATGAGGCTGAAATACTTCACCGCGTATTTGGCCTTGTTCGTCTGCAGGTGGCCGATGAGGTGCCAGGTCACGTCGCGGTCCAGCACATCGTATTTGCCCATGGCCTCCTGGATGCGGTTCTCACCCACATCCGTCGCCCCGGCATCGATGGCCTCGCGCATGGCCGCCACATCGTGGTTCTTCGTAACGGCCACGAGCTGCACGGGCGCATCCTTGAGCACGCGCGTGCGGCGCGCCTTCGCCGCCTCGATCTCAGCCATGACCTGATGGAAATTTTCTGCTATCATGATGCACACATCTCCTGGAATTAACGAGCAATATCAACGCAGCGCAATCACGGCGCCGAGTCGTCCCGTACGGCCGCCATCCGCACGATAGGAAAAATACCACTTGTGCTGGCAGGCCGTGCAGGTGTCGGCGCGGTCAATATTCGCCCGCGGCACGCCCGCATCGAGCAGCGCCTGCATGTTGGCCTGCCAGAGATCCACATGCGGCTTGCCATCCTGCTCATGGATAATCTCCTGCTCATGGCCGGGGAAAGCCGCCGCGAACTTCGCGGCCACATTCTCTCCCACCTCGTAGCAACAGGGGCCGATGGCGGGGCCGATGCCCACGAGCAAGTCCGTGGGGTCTGTGTCGAACTCCTGTTCCATCCTGAGCACAGTCGCCTGCGCGATGCGCCCCACCGTGCCCTTCCAGCCCGCATGGGCGATGCCCACGGCGCGCTTCTCCGTGTCGACGAAAAGGATGGGCGTGCAATCAGCGAAGCAGAGCAGCAGCGGCAACCCCGGCTCATTCGTGATCAGCGCATCCGTCTGCGGGATGCAGTCGCCGTACTCCTTCGCGCCGCGGCCAGACTCATCTTTTCCCACGCGCGCCACGTGGATGCCATGCACCTGCTCGGGCGTCACGAGCTGCTGCGCATTCAGGCCGATGGCCGCGAGGAAACGCCGCCGGTTTTCCCAGACCCTATCGGCATCATCCTGCACATGCAGGCCGAGGTTCAACGAGTCATATTTCCCCGTGCTCGCGCCGCCCAAGCGCGCCGAGATACCATGTATTGCCACGTCTTCGGGGAACGAATCGAAGCGTCCCCGCCAGATATTCTTTTGCAAATGGTCCAGCACATAGCTCATGGCCATCCTCCTTATCTTTACGAATTCAACAGACGCCGCAGCGATGACAGCCAGGGAAGCAGCGCAACGTCGGCTTCATGGCCGCCGCCTTCTGCAGTTCGTCGCGGATATATGTCTTCATGAAACCCATGTCGAGGTGATCCCATGGGAAGACCTCGCTGAGCGGGCGCTCGCGGTAGAGATAGAATGCCGGGTCGAGCTTCAGCTCCTTCATGGCCCGCTTGAACGCCTTGCTGCCGCCCATTTCATGGGCGCGCAACAGCGCCTCGCCCACGCGCCGGTCGCCACGCGCGATCACGCCCTGGATGTAGGCTTCCTTCGGCGACTCGATGTTGACGATCATGTGCTTGCGCTTGCGCAGTGACTGTTCCAGCCTTTTCAGCTGCTTCGTCACCAGCTTGCGCTCGCCCATGGGCAACCACTGGAACGGCGTGAAGGGCTTGGGGATGAACGGGTTCACGGAGAGCGTCAGCGTGCCCTTACTTCCCTTGCCCTCCATGTAATCCTTGACGCGGTTCGCGAGGTCGATGATGCCGTCGATATCCTCCTCGCGCTCATAGGGCAGGCCGACCATGATGTAGAGGCGGAAATTCCTGATGCCCGCCGCGACGCCGAGATCGATGGAGTGAAAGAGATGTTCCTCCTCGATGCCCTTGTTGATCACGGAGCGCATGCGTGAGGTGCCCGCCTCCGGAGCCAGCGTCAGCGTGCGCAGGCCGCTCTGCGCAAGGGAATCCACGAGCTCCGACGTCACGGAGTCCGCGCGGAACGAGGCCACGGACATCGTGAGTCCCTCGCCGAGGATAAAGCGGCAGAGCTCGTCGACCTCGGGATAGTCCGAGATGGCCGCGCCCATGAGGCCGACTTTCTTGCCGTACTGCTTCGCCTCGCGCACCTCCTGCTCCACCACGGCTAGCGAGCGGTTGCGCGGCACGCGGAAGCAATAGCCCGCCATGCAGAAGCGGCAGTGGCGGCCGCAGCCGCGCGCCGTCTCGATGAGGTAGAAGTTGAACTCCGTATCGTCCGTCACCACGACGGTATGCGCGGGCCACTGGTCGAGATCCTTCACGTACTGCCGATGCACGACGGCCGGTACATCATCAGCCGTTGGCAGGACCTCCGCCACCGTGCCATCCTCATGGTAGGACACCTGATAGAGCGAGGGCACGTAGACGCCCGGCACCTGCGCGAGGCGATGCAGCAGCGTCTCCTTGTCCGCGCCGTCGCGCAACGCCTGCTGGTACGTATCCATGAGCGCCGGCATGACGACTTCGCCCTCGCCGATGATGAAGGCATCCACCACGGCGGCCAGCGGCTCCGGATTGAACGTCGCGCAGGGCCCGCCCGCGATCACGAGCGGGTCGCGCTCACCGCGCTCCGCCGCCCGCAATTTGATCTTGCTCTGGCTGAGCATCGCCAGGAGGTTGAAGTAGTCCATCTCGAAGGAGAGCACGAAGGCCAGCAGCGGGAACTCATAGAGAGGCGTCTGCGTCTCCACCGTCATCACGGGGGTGCCCGTCGCCTCGTAGCGCGCCTGCTCCTGCCTATCCGGCTGGAAGGCCCGCTCGCAGGCGACATCGCCGCGCCGGTTCAGCAGATCATAGATGACATGCAGGCCGAGGTTCGACATGCCGACGTAGTAGGAATTCGGGTAGACAAGCGCGCAGCGGGTCCGCGTGCCCGCAGGGAAGATATAGTAACCCTGCTCAGCCGCCAGCCGCTGCTGCAGCTTTTTCCGCAATGCCCAGTCCACGCAATCCCTCCCCGCTCAGCGTTTCTTTTCTTCCTGCTCTTTAGTCTGCTGCAAGTCCTTGAGTTCCTCCAGAAAATTGCCGATGTCGTCGAACTTGCGGTAGACAGAGGCGAAGCGGATATACGCCACGCCATCGAAAGTCTTCAGCTTCTTCATCACGAGCTCGCCAATATCCGACGAAGGCACTTCCTGGACCATCGTATTGCGAATCTCGCGCTCGACTTCATTCACCAGCGCATTGAGCCTTTCCATCGAGATATTGCGCTTCTGGCACGAACGGATGAGGCCCTGCAGAATCTTCTCCCGCTTGAAGGGCTCGCGGCGGCCATCATGCTTGACCACCATGAGCGGCAGCTTCTCGATGACCTCATACGTCGTGAAACGGCGGCCGCAGGCCGGGCACTCGCGGCGGCGGCGGATGGTCGCACCGTCCTCTGCGGCGCGCGTGTCCACCACGCGGCTGTCCGGATGCTTGCAATAGGGACAATTCATGCTTTGGGCCTCCTTTGCTGCCGCCGCTGCTTTCCTTGTGGCGGCTGTTTTTTCTTTGCCTTTGCGTTTCTATGTACGCCGGGCTTCGCCTTTGCCGGCTGCTTCCCCTGCGCAGCGTGCGTGCCCGATGCAGTATGCTTCTCCGGCCTTACGAGGCATTTGGGCCCGTAGCCGATCAGATCCTCGCGGTGCGCCAGCCGCAGTGCCTTACGCACGATGGGCTGGTTCTTCGGCAGCCAGAACTGCATGAGCGCCCGCTGCATGAGTTTTTCCTCATAGCTCTTGGCACACCAGACCTTCTCGCCCGTGAGCGGGTCGAGCCCAGTGTACCACATGCAGGTTGAGAGCGTGCCCGGCGTCGGGATGAAGTCCTGCACCTGCTGCGGATGGTAACCCATGTCGCGGATGAACTCCGCCAGCTCCACGGCGTCGCTGAGCTCGCAGCCCGGATGGCTCGACATGAAGTACGGCACGAGGTACTGCTTCTTGCCCAGCTTCTCGTTGATGCGCTGGAACCTCTTCACGAAGGAAAGGTAGACCGCGCGGTCCGACTTGCCCATGCAATGCGTCACGCGGTCCGTGATGTGCTCGGGCGCGATCTTCAGCTGACCGCTCACGTGATATTTGCAAAGTTCCTCGAGGAAA
Organism: Selenomonadaceae bacterium UBA2897; assembly: GCA_002350105.1. Lineage (GTDB taxonomy): Bacteria > Bacillota > Negativicutes > Selenomonadales > Selenomonadaceae > UBA2897. The sequence goes on from DEDT01000029.1 coordinate 50,836, forward strand.
TCATCATGAGCCAGCATCAGGTAATCGAAGCGGATGCCCGAGCGCACGAAGACCTTCTTCACGCCCGGCAGGGCCCTGAGCTCCCTCAGCAGCTGGATGTAGTCGCTGTGGTCCGCCACGAGGTTGCGGCAGGGAATCGGCGACAGGCATGGCTTGCCGCGGCAGGTGCCGCGCTCCAGCTGTCCGTCGCAGGACGTGCGCCGGAAGTTCGCCGTGGGCCCGCCCACATCGTGGATATAGCCCTTGAAGCCCGGCATTTGCGTGAGGATTTTCGCCTCGCGCAGGATGGAGCGGTGGCTGCGGCGCTGGATGATGCGCCCTTCATGCGAGATAATCGCGCAGAAGTTGCAGCCGCCAAAACAGCCGCGATGGCTCACGAGGCTGAACTGCACCTCGCGGATGGCCGGCACGCCGCCGTCCTTTTCGTAGATCGGATGGTAGGTGCGCATATAGGGCAGGTCGTAGATGGCGTCCATGCCCGCCTCATCGAGGGGCATGGATGGCTTGTTCTGCACCACGCACCACTCGTCGTTCTGCTGGGCGAGCCGCCGCCCGCGGATGGGGTCCTGCTCCAGATATTCCAGCTTAAACGCGGCCGCGAACTGTTCTTTGCTCGTCTTCACTGCCTGATACGACGGCAGTGCCTCGTAGTCCCAAACATAGTCGAAATTCGGCACACGGTAGCAGGTGCCCTGCACGTCCTGGATGTTCTCCACGGCCACGCCCTGCTGCAGATTCGCCGCGATCTCGACGATGGCCCGCTCCCCCATGCCGAAGATAAGCAAATCCGCCATGCTGTCCACGAGGATGGAGCGGCGCACCTCATTCGACCAGTAATCGTAGTGCGCGAAGCGGCGCAGGCTGGCCTCGATGCCGCCGAGGATGATGGGTACGTCCGGATAGAGCTCCCGCAGGCGGTTGCAATAGACGATGGTCGCCCGCTCAGGGCGACAGCCCGCGCGCCCGCCCGGCGAATAAGCATCATCGTGGCGCACCTTGCGCGCCGCCGTATACTTATTCAGCATCGAGTCCATATTGCCGGCAGAAACAAGAAACCCCAGCCGGGGCTTACCCAGACGATTGAAGTCCCGGGTTGAATGCCAGTCAGGCTGGGGGATGATACCCACTTTATAGCCGTGCGCCTCCAGCACGCGGCAGATGATGGCCGGGCCAAAACTCGGATGATCCACATAGGCATCGCCGGAGATAAAGACAAAGTCCAGCTGCTCCCAGCCCCGCGCGGCCATATCCTCCCGGCTGATGGGTAGAAATGCTTGCATCAATTATCCTTCGTAAACGTCTTTTCCTCGACCTGGCCGGTCTTGCCGACCTTGCCCATGTCCTTGCCATTTACCGTCACGGAAGCGGCACCGGCATCGCCGAAAGTGATGACCATCTTGTCATCAGCCTTCCACTCCATGCTCTTGCCCTTCTCGATGGTGCCCTCATAGATGGTCTTGCCATCGGCCTTGACGGACGTCCAGCAACGGTTCGAGAACTCGGCCCTGACCTCGACGCCCTCGGACTTCTTCTCCGGCGCGGCTGCCGGGGCCTGCTCCTGCGGCGCGGGCTTAGCCGCCTGCTGCGTCTTTGGGGCCTGCGGTGCCGGTGCCTGCTGATCATCACTGCTCAGCAGGAAGAACGCCCCCGCGCCCACGACGATCACGACGACGAGCGCCAGCAGCATGTTCTGGCGGCGATGCGCCGCATTGACCCGCTGCTCGAAGTCCGCCCCCGTGGAGAAACTGCTGCCGTAACTCTGTTTGCGTCGCGGTGCCGGCTGGCGCGGCTGCGGTGCCGGCTGGCGCGGCTGCGGTGCCTCACGCTCCACCGTCTGCTGCGCCGCCCGCGCCTTCTCTTCATCGGCTTTGACCTGTTCCTGGGCCGCAAGCTTCTCCGGATTATTCTCCTGCATGTACTGCTTCACCAATGCATTGGCGTCCAGCTTGAGGAAATTCGCATAGCTGCGGATAAAGCCCTTCGTGTAGGCCTCGCCCGGCAGTTTATCGAATTCGCCTTTTTCAATACTCTCTATATAAAGGGCACGGATACTCGTGCCTTTCTCTATATCCTTAATGGTGAGATTCTGTTTTTCGCGTTCCTGACGCAGCGCATCGCCTGTCATGATGCTAAACGACCTCCTGCTTAGTTAAAATTCATAAAATAATATCTTCACTTGTAACATTATACACAAAAAGGGCACGAGAGTAAACCTCCCGCGCCCTTCGCGCAATAAAAACCGTTATTCCAACAGCAAAGCCCGATGCAGCGCCTGCTGCATGACCTGCAAATCCGGCTGGACACCGGTCCAGTAATACAGCGAAGCCGCTCCCTGACCGGCCAGCATATATTCACCATTCAGCGTCCGGTGGCCGTGCTCACGCGCCTGCCGCAGGAAGAGCGTTTCCTCCGGCGTGTAGATAATGTCATAGACAAAGGCAGTGGGCAGTACCGCCTGCCAGTCGACGGGCGGTGCCGCATCCACCTTCGGGGCCATCCCCAAAGGCGTCGTATTGATGAGCAGGTCAGCCTCGCCCAGCGCCTGCTGAAAAAGCTCGCTATGCCACTCAGCCGTCACGACTGCGCCATAGGCCGCAAAGTCTTTGGCGAGCGGCGCAATCTTCGCGGGGTTGCGCGCACCGATGGTCACGCGGGACGCGCCGTGCTGCAGCAGTCCCCAGATGACCGCGCGCGCCGCGCCGCCACCACCCAGCATGACGACTTTTTTGCCCTGCACATCAAAGCCCGCCTGCTGCAGGCCCATGATGGCCCCGACGCAGTCCGTATTGTATCCCGTCAAATGGCCGCCATCGTTGACCACCGTATTCACGGCACCGATGGTGCGCGCCGCCTCGTCAATATCGTCCAGCAGCGGCATGATGGCCTGCTTGTGCGGAATCGTGACATTCCAGCCGCGGAACTGCAGGGCCTTCAGTCCCGCCACCGCCTGCGGCAGCTCCCCGGGCTTCACGGGCAGCGCGATATAGGCGTAGTCGAGGCCCGCTGCCTCGATGGCCGCCATCTGGATGACCGGCGAGAGGGAATGCGCGATGGGCCAGCCCATGACGCCGAGATTTTTCGTCGTTCCCGTCAACATCAGGCATGCGCCTCCCTCGTTTTCGAGAGCAGATCCATCTTCAGCTCGTAATAGGCCGGCGTCATATCGAGATAATGCTTATGCGGGTTCTCGAAACGCTGCTCCTCCTCCCAGATTTCGTGGTCGAGCTGTTGCTTCACATAGTCGCGAATCTCGCTGAGCTTCGGCAAGCTTTCTGTGCGCTTGCCCTGCCGCACGTAGAGCTTGCGCAGGTTCTTGCAGGTGACATGCTCGAAGCTTCGGTTCTTCCACGGCTTCACGGGGTCGACATAGCGGAACGGCTTGCTCATGTCGACGGGCTCACCACAGACCGCCAGCAGATCGGCCACCGCATGGCCATCCTCATCGTAGACACGATAGACATCCTTGAGACCTGGGTTCGTGATTTTCTCCACGTTCTCCGACACCTTGATGCGCGGCTGGAATTCGCCATCCTTGCCCACGGCGGCCAGCTTGTAGACGGCGCCGAATACCGGCTCCGACTTCGCCGTGATCAGGCGCTCGCCGATGCCGAAGGCGTCGATGCACGCGCCCTGATTCAGGAGCGACGTCACCGTGAACTCGTCGAGGCTGTTCGAGACCACGATCTTGCAACCCCTGAGATCCGCTGCGTCAAGCATCTTGCGCACTTTCTTCGAGAGGTACGCGAGATCGCCCGAGTCGATGCGGATACCCGCAAGGCGCTTGCCCATGGGTTCCAGCACCTCGTGCGCCACGCGGATGGCATTGGGGATGCCCGAGTGCAGCACGTCATACGTATCGACGAGCAGCACCGTCGCGTCGGGGTAGACTTCGGCGTAATGCTTGAAGGCTTCGTACTCGTCACCGTAGTACATGACCCAGCTGTGCGCCATCGTGCCCGAAATGGGGATGCCGAACATCTCGCCCGCCGTGCAGGTCGCCGTGCCCACGACGCCGCCGATGTAGGCCGCCCGTGCGCCGTACGTCGCCGCATCCATGTTGTGTGCACGGCGTGCGCCGAAATCGCTCACGGCACGGCCATCCGCCGCACGGCAGATACGGCGCGCCTTCGTCGCAATCAGTGACTGGTGGTTGATCTCCGCGAGGATGGCCGTCTCCACGAGCTGCGCATCGATGAGCGGTGCCACGACCGTGAGAATCGGCTCATTCGGGTACATGACCGTACCCTCGGGCAGCGCATAGATATCACCGTGGAAATGGAAATCCGCGAGATACTGCAGGAATTCCTCCGAGAAGATGCCCTGCCGGCGGAAATACTCGACATCCTCCGCCGTGAAACGCATGTTCTCGACGTACTCGATCACCTGCTCCAGCCCCGCGAAGATGGCGAAACCGCCCTCATCCGGATTCGCGCGGTAAAAGACATCGAACGCCGCCAGCGTCTCCTGATCGCCACCGAGGAAATAGCCATTGGCCATGGTCATCTCGTAGAAATCCATCATCATCGTGATGTTGCGCGCATCAAACTGTGTCTTTGTCATCAGGTTTTTCCCCTTTACCAGCTGTCAAAAATGCCACATAACGCCTTTATTATACTACCTGCCATTGGCAAAGAAAAGGGTACAGGAATGACGGCATTCTGTAGCGTTTGCACTATACGCCCCTTGCTGCGTCCGCTAAAATTAAAGCAAAAGCAGCCGCCCGCACATTCGTGCACAGGGCGACTGCTTTGGGATATGAGGCGGCAATTGCTGCTGCTCTTCAATCGAGGGTAACATATTTTTTATTTTCGAACGTGGAGTCTGTCATCGCAAGGAATACTTGCTTTTTTGCCCTTTGCCTTCTATAATAGAAGTATAAATATTGATTATCCTTTATTGCTATCGTTTAGGAGGCGATTGTGATGTTTCGTGCAATTCCTTTCAATTTCCGCACCAATGCCAACAAGGGCCGCGAAATGCTGGAGAACGCGCTGGAGACGGCTGCGGACCTCTCCTGCAATCCCGTGGGCCGCGTAAGCGGCGCGCTGTTCCCCTTCCGCGTCGACGTCGTCGATACGGAGACGGCCTACGAGGTCTTCGCCGAGCTGCCGGGCTTCAAGAAAGACCAGCTCACGGTTTCCTATGATGATGAGAAGTACCTGCGCATCAAGGCGGAGCGTTCCGAGCCGGACTACGAGGTGAAATTTCTCTGCCGCGAACGCCGCACGGGCAGCTTCGAGCGCACGTTCGAGATCGACGGCATCGATGCGGAGAAGGTACGCGTGAGCCTCGAGGATGGCGTGCTGCACGTCGTCCTGCCGAAACTCCCCGAGGCCATCAACAAGAAGACCTTCACCATCGATTGAATCAGTCCTCTACATAGTGACTGAAGCTGCCGATGACCAGCTGCGGAAATTCCTCGTGCAAAGTCGCGAGGAATTTTTTTGTGCCCACGCACGCGCCTTTGGCCTCCGGCATGATATCGAGAAAGGCATCGGGGTCGAGGTTCAGGTTGCGCACCTGGATCATCTGCACCGGCAGCTCGCGGAAGAATTCCTGCCAGGCTTTAAGCTCCTCCTCGCGGTCGTTGTAGCCAGGGAAATAGAGCAGATTCAGCGAGACGTAGACGCCGTGGTCGAGGGCGTAGCGGATGGAAGCCTTGACGTCTTCGAGGTGATAGTTCGCACGATAGTAGGCGTCGTAGCCATCGGGGCGCGCGCTGATGATGGAAACGCGGATGGAGTCGAGGCCCGCATCGACAATCTTTTTGATGCCATCCGTCCAGCCCGCATTGGAGTTCATGTTGATCTGGCCCTTGCTGGTCTGCTCGCGGATGAGCCGGATGCCCGCCGCAATCGTGTCCGCGGCCAGCGACGGCTCGCCCTCACACCCCTGGCCGAAGCTAACGATACCGTCCGGCGCCACCGACAGGTGATAGACGCCGATCTCCGCCACTTCTTCCGGCGTAGGGCGGAAGGTGATGCGCGACTGCGGCGAGGGGCAGCACTCCGCCGGCTGCAGCGAAATGCAGCCGAAGCAGTTCGCGTTGCATACCGGTGACACGGGGATGCCGCACTCCCAGCGACGATAGAACAGATTCTGCGCCGTGCAGCAATGCCACGTGAGCGAGCAGTGCCCGAGGTGCTCCACGAGGCGGTTGCCCGGCAGATCCTTCTTCGTGCGCTTGACAAGCTTTTTGAGCTCCGGCGTATTGTAATGCGCGGGGTCCCATTTGTCATTCTCGTCCGTGTAGACGGCCGCGCAGCAGAGCTCGTCGTGATAGACGACCACCGCCGTGTAGCCGTAGAGCGGCAGACGCTCTGCCCCCTCGTCACGCACATAGGCCGGCAGGTAGAGGCGCGTGTAGCCTGCGGGCAGGATGGCCGCCACCGCGAGACCTGCGATGGGCAGCACCTCACCCTCAGCCGTGCGTCCCACGGCCTGATGGTCCGGCAGCAGCATGAGGTCCGCCGTCTCAGGCAGCGGGATAAGGTCATCTGGCGTCAGCGGCACATTCTCGCGCCCCGTGCGCCCCATGCCCCCGAGTCCCGCCGCGTCGAGGATATTGCCGTCCTCGTCCGCGTAGACTGCCGTAATGCGCTCATCGAACTTCGCCATAGCGTTTCTCCTTTTCTGGCAAAGGCCCCTCAGTCGGCTTTGCCGACAACTGCCGCTCTTTGCGATAGCCGCGCAGCGGCGTGGCTCTCCCCGTTGGGAGAGCTGTCACCCGCAGGGTGACTGAAAGGGTCTGCTCTTATTCTGTCTTCTTATGCTTCTTCGGGTTGAACTTGTTCATCGCCATATCCGTACCATCCTGCACGATGCACGCAATAGCCGGCAGCAGGTACTTGATAGCCTCCTGAATTTTCGGCGCATCCTCGGCAGAGAACGGTGCGAGCACATGGTTGACGACGGTCCAGCCCGGCGCCGGCCGCCCGATGCCGACGCGCACCCGCGTGAAGTGCTCGTCCCCCACATGGGCGAGGATGGACTTGATGCCGTTGTGGCCGCCCGCACTCCCCTTTTTGCGGATGCGGATCGTGCCGCAGGGAATGTCCATATCGTCATGGCAGACGATGAGGTCCTCGGGCGCGAGCTTGTAGAATTGCATAAGGGGGCCCACCGCGCGGCCGCTTTCGTTCATGTAGGTCTGTGGCTTCACGAGCAGTACCTTCTCCACGCCGATGCGCGCCTCCGCCACCAGCGCCTCGCTCTTTTCGCGCCAGTCCGTTGCGCCCAGATGCTCTGCCAATGCGTCCACGAGCATGAAGCCCACATTATGTTTCGTCTGTGCATATTCCCGGCCGGGATTGCCCAGCCCTGCGATAATCTTCACTTTCATCCTTCTTCCCCTGCCAGCCGCATTTCTCACCGCAGCCCGCAGAACAAACTTCCTTGTCCCATTATACACGACCGGACTGGTAGAAACAACATGGCAGCCTGTGCCATAGTGGAAGGCGCAGACGCCGCCAGCATCTCCCACTGATCACTTCGCTACGATCATCCTGCCCGCCTCTAACTCTACTGTATTGGTATTGGTATTTTATCTTGGTATTGGTATTAGGCGTCCCGCAGCCCGCGCCACACAAGGCCTGCGGGAATTTTTCGTGACAATATTCCCTCTTTTATGACACTATTGCGGCGCTATACCGACGTTATTGCGTCACCTAAATGACTTATTCACATTTTGTTCACAGGATATCCACATGTTTATCAACAGAGTTATCCACAAGAAAAAGGCGTCAAAAAGGCTCTGCCACGCAGTGACAAAGCCTGAAAAAATTTTTATTCCGGGTATTGTGCTTATGCCTCGGCAGCCTTGGCCGGAGCCTTGTGCTGGTCGTCGCTGTGCTTGCGCAGCATGATCCAGATCGGGCTGGCGATGAAGATGGAGGAATAAGCGCCGCTGCCGAAACCGATGAGCAGGGCAAAGGCGAAATCCTTCGTCGTCTCGCCGCCGAAGAAGAAGAGTGCGGCTGTGGTGAACAACACCGTAAATACCGTGTACAAAGAACGCGTGAGCGTCTGGTAAACGGAGGTGTTCACGAGCTGGTTGATATCGCCGCCGCGGCGGAAATGCAGGCGCATGTTCTCGCGAATACGGTCGAAGATAACGATGGTATCGTTGATGGAATAACCGACGATGGTCAGCAGGGCCGCGATGAACGAGGAGTCCACCTGGCGCTGCGTGAAGGCGAAGACCGCGAGCACGACGAGGATATCATGCACGAGGGCCAGCACCGCCGCCACGCCGAAACGCCACTCGAAGCGGTAGGCGACGTAGAGGATAATCAGGGCCCAGGATACGACCAGGGCGAGAATGGCGTTCGTGATCAGCTCGCCGCCGATGGTCGCGCCGACCTTCTCCTGACGCAGCACCTGGAAGTCGCCGCAGTCCGCCTTGAGCGTATCCATGATCTCCATGCGCTGGTCTTCCTCCAGCGCCACGGTGCGCACCATGACGTTCTGCGAGCTGCTGGCATCCGTAGCCGTGCCCGAGGCGCCCTCGAGCTGGATGGTGCTGCCGCCGAGGTCATATTTCGTGAGGCTGTCGCGCACCTGCTGAATCGTCACCGGCTGCTCGAACTGCAGATCGATGATGCTGCCGCCCGTGAAGTCGATGCCGAAGTTCAGCCCGCGCGTGGCGAGCAGGATAATACCCGGGATAATCACGCAGAGGGAAAGAAGGAACCAGATCTTGCGATGACCCGCAATATCGAATTTATTCATTACTTACCCTCCTTCTGCGCCGCCGGCTTGCCGCCTGCCGGCAGCAAGTCCTCTTTCTTCCAGAGCATATAGCCATTCGCGCCGTAGGCATTCGGATTCTCGAAAATCTTCGATGCAATCATGAGTTTCAGCAGGTACTGCGAAACCGTGATGGCCGTGAACATGGAGAGAAGCGTACCAAGGCCCAGCGTAATGGCGAAGCCGCGAATCGTGCCCGTGCCGAGGAAGAACAGCACGGCCGCCGCGATGAGCGTCGTGACGTTGGAGTCGAAGATGGTCGTGAATGCGCGCTTGAAGCCCGAATTCATGGCCTGCCGCAGCGTCTTGCCCTGAATCTGGTATTCCTCTTTGAAATGCTCGAAAATAAGCACGTTCGCATCGACGGCCATACCGATGGACAGGATGATACCGGCGACGCCCGGCAGGGTCAGTGTCGCATCGAGCAGATACAGCAGGCCCAGCAGCATCATCGTGTAAGCCATGAGCGCGATATCGGCGATGAAGCCGGACAGGCGATAGAAGGCCACCATGAACAGCAGGACGGCGCCGAGGCCGACAGCGAAGGCGAACTCCGATTTATCCTTGGAATCCTGGCCGAGGGACGGGCCGACCGTGCGCGTCTCGATGATGTTGACCTTGACCGGCAGGGCACCGGAACGCAGCACGATAGCGAGGTTCTGGGCCTCCTCCAGCGACTTTTGGCCGGAAATCTCGGCCTTGCCGCCGAGGATCGGCTCGCGCACGTTCGGTGCCGTCAGCGTCTCGCCATCGAGCAGGATGGCGATGGTGCGGCCGACGTTCTTCGTCGTGAGGTCGGCGAACTTCTTCGCGCCCTCATCGGTGAACTCGAGGTTGACGACGTTCTGTCCGTTCTGCTGGTTCGTCGCCGCCTGTGCATCCTTCAGGTCCTCACCGGTGAGGACCGTGTTGCCCTCCTCGTCCTTGAACTCGAGCACAGCCGTCTTACCGATGGTCTTGATGGCTGCATCCGGGTCCTTGACGCCCGGCAACTCGATGATGACGCGGCGCTCGCCCTCACGCTGGATGATCGGCTCCGTGAGGCCGAGGGAGTTGACGCGCTTCTCCATGATGGTTACCACGCGGTTCATGGCATCATCGTTGACCTTGGCTACATCCGTATCCTCAGCCTCCAGCACGACGTGCGTGCCGCCCTGCAGGTCCAGGCCCTGCCGGATGGAGAACGCCAGCGGCTTGACGCCGACGAGGAAGATACCGATGATAGCCACGATGCAAACGATGAGTTTGAAAAGACTATCTTTTCGCAAGAAATTCAACCCTTTCTAATGGATTCTGGTATTTGGGTAAAAGCAATATAACGATGGCTGCTCAATGCTGGCAGACGATGCTGCGCTGCTCCGTGACCAGTTCATCCACGAACTGGTCATGCTCCTCCACGGGGACCTGATCGACAACCTGCCCGTCGAAAATCAGTGCCACGCGGCGTGCCCTCGTAAGCTTCGGCAGGTAGCGATCGTAATAGCCGCCGCCGAGGCCCAGGCGCGCGCCCGCGGGCGTGAAGGCGGCGCCGGGCACGATGACGAGGTCGATATCCTCGGGGGATACCACGGACACCACATCGCTGTGCAGGCTGCGGATACCGAACTTCCCCGTCTCCAGGTCAGCCATATCGTGGAGCTCCACCGCCACCATCACGCCCTTGCTGACGATGTCGGGGATGCAGACCCGTTTCCCCTGGGTAAGGCAGGTCTTCAGCAGGTCGTCGAGCTGGACTTCCTCCGCCATCGAGGCGTAGGCAAAGACCACTTTAGCCTGCTGGAATGCGGGCTCCGCATACAGGCGCGCCAAAAGTTTCCGGCTGGCCTCCTGGCGGAAGGCGGGCGTCAGATGCTCGCGCCAGGCCATAAGCTTGGCGCGCAAGGCTTTTTTCTGCTCTTTTACCGTCATGATGCTGCCTCCTTTGCAGCTGAAGACAGCCGCGAATTAGTGCTCGGACGTTTCGCTGGCCGTTATGTTTGCATTGATGGAGGCGCGGGCGACCTCGATGGTCGTGCGATCGGCGATCTTCAGGCGGACGACCTTGTCATCCATGCCCTCGATCGTGCCGTAGATGCCGCCGATCGTCATCACGCGGTTGCCCACCTGCAGCGCATCGAGCATCGCCTTGCGCTGCTGCTGCTGCTTTTTCTGCGGGCGGTACAGCAGGAAATAGAAAATAACCACCATGACCACGATGGGGCCCCAGGTGGCCAGCGAAGCTGTCATCTCCTGACTCATTTTTGTCAACACTCCTTCTCTCTGGACGGACACCAGCCCGTCACCTGCGGAATCACAGGGATTCCTTTTTATCTGCATCCGGCAAGGCCGTGTCCCTGTATGGAGGACACGCATTTCATTTTGCCGTGGTTGCATGCGGATCGTAGTTCGCAAGAAACGCGCTGCGGAACTGGCTGAACGTGCCATCGATGATGCTCTGCCTCATGCGGCGCGTGAACTCCTCCAGGAACCAGAGGTTGTGCAGCGAAAGCAAGCGCAGGCCAAAGATCTCGCCCGCACGCACGAGGTGGCGGATATAGGCCCGCGTGTAGCCGTTGCGGCAGGCATAGCAGCCACAGCCCTCCTCCAGCACGCTATGGTCGTGCTCGTAGGCGAGGTTCTTCATCACGAGGCGGCCGTGCCAGGTCATGGCCATGCCGTTGCGCGCCACGCGTGTCGGGTAGACGCAGTCGAACATGTCGATGCCGCGGGCCACACCCTCGACGAGATAGTCCGGCGTGCCGACGCCCATGAGATAGCGCGGCTTGTTCGTGGGCAGCAGATGCGTCGTGTAATCGAGCATCTCCAGCATGAGCTCCTTTGGCTCGCCCACGGAAAGGCCGCCCACGGCGTAGCCCGGGAAGTCCATATCCACGAGCTCCGCCGCGTGCCATTTGCGCAAGTCCTTGTACATGCCGCCCTGCACGATGCCGAAGAGGCCCTGATTCGGGGCCGTCATCGTCTGCTGGCAGCGCTTCGCCCAGCGCAACGTGCGCTCCGTGGACTGCTTCGCGTAGTCGTAGTCAGCAGGATAAGGCACGCACTCATCGAAGGCCATGACGATATCGGAACCGAGGCACATCTGCACCTGCATCGATACCTCCGGCGAGAGGAACTTCTTCGAACCGTCGATATGCGAACGGAAGGTCACACCCTCCTCCGTGATCTTGCGCAGCTGGCCCAGGGAAAAGACCTGGAAGCCGCCGCTGTCCGTGAGAATGGCGCGATCCCAATGCATGAACTTATGCAGGCCGCCGGCCTCCTTGATGAGCTCCATGCCGGGGCGCAGGAAGAGGTGATAGGTATTGGACAGGATGATGCCCGCCCCCAGATCCTTCAGCTCATCCGGCGAGACGCCCTTGACGGACGCCTGCGTGCCCACGGGCATGAAAATAGGCGTAAGGAAGCTCCCGTGCGGGGTATGGATAATCCCCGCGCGGGCTCCCGTCGTCTCATCCTGCCGCACCAACTCATACGTTATCGCTGCCAAAAGAAAACCTCCAAACCAGCCTGATGGCATTGCTATTCCTACAGCTTTCTATGATAGCATAAATAAAGACAAAACACAAAGACATTCGCCGAAGCAGAAAATGTCCCGTATCAGAACCGCTCCCGGCGCGCCTCACCTGCCCTGGCGGCAGGTCCACGCTCCCCTCCGCACAAAAAATTCCCCGGCAGCTTTGCCACTGGGGAATAAGGATTACTACTTATTTTTTCTTCTTACTTGTTACTTGCGCTGCAGGACCACGGCGCTGCGCGCGGGGATATAGAGCTTCAGCCAGCCCTTGCCATCCCTGGCGTAGAGCGGATCAGGCACCGTCGCATGCACGACGCTGTCATCGGCGAAGCCGTTACCGCCGAAGGCCTCGGCATCGCTGTTGAGCACGACCTCGTACTGTCCCTCGGGCACGAGGAAACCGTAGTCCGGGAAGGACTTCGTCGGCGAGAAGTTAAAGACGAACACGAGCTTGCCGCGCTTATAGGCCAGCACCTGATCGCCGTCGTCGTGCCAGACCTCCTGCACGGGCAGCGTCTCGATGGCGGGCACGCTCTTGAGCACCTGCAGCATCGCCTGATCGAAATCGCCAAGCCAGTGGTAGCAGAGGCTCTTGTCATCGACGAGGTGCCACTGCCGCCGCGCATACTTATAACTCCAGCCGTTACCATCGCGTGGGAAATCGATCCACTCGGGATGGCCGAACTCGTTGCCCATGAAGTTCAGGTAGCCGCCATTCATCGTCGAAGCCGTGGCGAGGCGGATCATCTTGTGCAGCGCAATGCCGCGCGTCACGGCGCCGTTCTCGTCGCCCTTGCGGAAATGCCAATACATATCGGCATCGATGAGGCGGAAGATGATCGTCTTATCGCCCACCAGAGCCTGGTCATGACTCTCGCAATAGGAAATCGTGCGCTCGCCCGCGCGGCGGTTCGTGAGCTCCCACCAGATACCCGAAGGATGCCAGTCCTCATCCTTTTTCTCCTTGATGAGCTTGATCCAATAGTCGGGAATGTTCATCGCGAGGCGGTAATCGAAGCCGTAGCCGCCGTCCTCGAAGGGCGCCGCCAGCCCCGGCATGCCGCTGACATCCTCAGCGATCGTGATGGCCTCCGGATTCACCTCATGGATGAGCACGTTCGCCAGCGTGAGGTAGCAGATGGCGTTGTCGTCCTGATGGCCATTGAAATAATCGCCGTAACCGTTGAAATCCTCGCCGAGGCCATGGCTGTAATAGAGCATCGAGGTCACGCCGTCGAAGCGGAAACCATCGAAATGGTACTCCTCCAGCCAGTATTTGCAATTCGACAGCAGGAAATGAATCACATCGTCCTTGCCATAATCGAAGCAAAGGCTGTCCCACGCCGGATGATCGTGCCGGTCGCCCGGATAGAAATACTGGTTCGGATCGCCCGCGAGGTTGCCGAGTCCCTCGGCCTCGTTGCGCGCCGCATGGCTGTGCACGAGGTCCATGATGACCGCGATGCCCATGCTATGCGCCGTATCCACGAGCTCCTTCAGCTCCTCCGGCGTGCCGAAACGCGAGCTCGCCGC
>DEDT01000029.1:64772-119870 GCA_002350105.1 Selenomonadaceae bacterium UBA2897
TCCCCCGCCATGCCGACATGGCACTCATAGATGAGCAGCGGGTCGCGGTTCGGATGGAATTTCTGCTTATGCCAGGCATAGGGCTTCTCCGGCGCCCAGACCTGCGCCGAGAAAATCTTTGTCTGCTCATCCTGCACGACGCGCTGGCACCACGCCGGGATGCGCTCGCCCTCGCCGCCCGACCACTTCACCTTCATCTTGTAGAGATCACCATGCTTCATGGCATCGGCCGGCAGCTTCAGCTCCCAATTGCCCGAATCCCCGACCTTCTGGCAGCGGTAATGCTGCTGCTCCTTCCAGCCGTTGAAATCGCCGATGAGGAAGATATCCAGCGCATGTGGCGCCCACTCGCGGAACACCCAGCCGTCCTTCGTCCGATGCAGGCCGTAGTATTGATGCCCGTTCGCGAAATCCGACAAGCTGCCCTTGCCGCCCGTCAGCTGCCCGATTTTCCACACCGCATGGTCGTGTCGCCCGCGGATCGCATCCTCATACGGCTCCAGCCACGCATCCCCTGCCACCAGACCAATATGTTTCTCTGTACCCATCTTACCGAACCCCTCTCTACATAGAATTTTTCAACTACATCTATAATTCGACCTCCCTTCACTTTCTTCCTGTTATTTTCTGAAAATTAACACTCGGATTTTTCCACAAATGTAAGGAACCGGGACAGGTAAACATAAGCGTAACGTTGATATTTTGCGTAAAGAAAGAAAATTTTTCCCTATCAAACCAGCATGAAAAAAGACTTTCGTTTAAGCGAAGCGCGTTTTACTGGCTTGTCCAAGAGGCGTTAGCCGATTGGGTAACAAGCCGTACACAACGTGCAGTCTTTTTTCATGGTTAATTCATTGGGGAAAATTTTCTTTTAGCAAAATATCTCAGTGAAGCGTTGTTTACCTGTCCCGGCTCCGAGTATTGCCTCGAACGCCCTCAAGCTTACAATTTGAACTGGCTCACAGCTGTCTGCAGATCCGCCGCCATCTTCGCCAGCGTCTGCGACGCCGCCGCGATCTCCTCGTTGGAAGCGCTCTGCTCCTCCGTCGCGGCCGAAATGCTCTGCGTGCTCTGCTCCGTCGTCTTGCTCAGCGTCTGGATATCATCCACCGCCTTCACGATGCGGCCGGCACCGGCCTCCAGCGTCTTCACGGACTGCTGGATGCCCGTCATCTTCCCGCTCATCTCATCGACCTGGCTCAGGATACTCTGGAAATGCGTGCTCACCTCGCGGATGGCCTGCGTACCGGCCTGCACCTCCTGCGTGCCGCTCTCCATGGAGCTCACCGCCGCATCCGTATCCTGCTGGATGACGGAAATGCGGTCGCGAATCTCCTCGGCCGACTGCAGGGACTGCTCGGCCAGCTTGCGCACCTCATCGGCCACGACCGCGAAGCCGCGCCCATGCTCGCCCGCACGCGCCGCCTCGATGGCCGCATTCAGCGCTAAGAGGTTCGTCTGGTCGGCGATGGCCGTGATCGACGCGATGATCTCACCAATCTGCTGCGAGCTCTCGCCCAGCTTCTTCACCACATCGGCCGACGCCGTCACGGAATGCTCGATACCCTCCATGCGCGACAGCGCATTATCCATGAGCGAAGCGCCCTGCCGGGCCGCCTCTGTCGTCTGTGCCGACGTCGTGCCGATCTCCTTCGTGCGATCCGTCACCTGCGCGATGTTGCTGTATACCTTGTCCACCTCACCCATGGCCGTATCGACGCTCGTCACCTGCTTATCCATATTCTCGGAAACTTCGCCGATGGTCGTGGCCACATGCGTGGACACCTCCGCCGACTGCTGTGCATTGGCCGTGAGCTCCTCCGACGCCGCTGCAACCTGCTCCGACGTGGACGCGATGCCGCGAATCAGCTTGCGCAGCTTCTCGCCCATCATGTTGAAAGACTGCGCGAGATCGCCCAGCTCATCCGAGGAATCAACGAGGATATTCTCCTGGCTCAGGTTGCCCTTGGCAAACTCATCGGCATGGGCGCGCACGAGCTCCAGCCGCGACGAGATATCTGCCGCAAACTTCAGCGAAGCCGCCAGGGCCAGCGCCAGACCCAGCAACGTGATGATGCCATACGTCCACTTCAGTTTGGCCAGCGAAGCGAATACCACATCCTTCGGCACGGACAGGCCCATGATCCAGCCCGTCGTCGGCACCGTATAATAGGCAAAGACCTTCTCGCCCTCCGGCGTACTCAGGGAGAAGAAGCCCTTTCCCTGCGCCTTCATCGTATCGAAATGGCTGCTCAGCGTCGTATCGCTGACCGGCTGCATGCTCTCCTCAGGATTCGTGGACGCCAGGACACTGCCCTTCGGGCTGATGATGATGCCCTTGCCCTCGCCATGGTAGCTGATATCCTGTGCCGCCTTCTCCAGCGTGCCCAGCTCGATATCCTCGCAGATGGCGCCGGCGAACTGGCCATCCTTGCCCTTGTACGGCACCGCCGCCGTCACCACGAGCTTGCCGTTGGTCTTATCCTTATAGACCTCGGTAAAGATCATCTTGCCCGCAGCCTTCGCATCCTTGTACCAGCCGCGCGACTGCGGATCCACCTTGCCCGTATTATCCTTCTTGCCCGACATGAACGTGCCCGTCTCCGTCGCATTCACGAGGCCCACGATATCCGGATCGCCCGCCACCATGCGCAGCATGGCCTGCATATCGCTCGCGGGCACACGCCCATTGAACTCTGTCATCAATGCCGCTGCGCCCTGCGCATAGCTCGTCTTCGAGCTGATCCAGCCATCCAGATGCTGCGCATCCGCGCTGATATTCGTCGAAAGATCGCTCTCCACACTCTGTTCCAAATTGCTGTAGGCCATATAATAGCCCACCACCGACATCACGACGAGGATCACACCCGTCACACCAGCCAGCAGGAAAAATTTCTGTCGAATTTTCATCGAACATTCCTCCCAAACTCCGACGCCTGATTTCCCCTCAGGCATAAGCATAACCCTGATAAACATAACCTATGTCCTTATCTTCGCGACTTTCCATACAAAATCCTTCCTCGAATCGATAAATCTGCACTATCTTAAATTAAATATCGCAAAGTTCATTTTTCAAGGCAGGAAAAAAACGAGTTTCGTTGAATTAGAGCTTTGTATTGTTTGGGATAAAACAGAAAGGAAGAAACTCTATGCAAAATCTCTGGCAGAAAATGCTCGCCGCAGGCTGTCTCGCCGCTGCAGCCTGCTCATTCGATGCCGCCCTCGTCATGGCCGCACCGGCAGCCAATGACCACGTCACCGTCACCATTCTCGGCACCTCCGACGTGCACGGCCGCTTCGTGCCCTGGGACTATGCCACCGATACGGAGGACCGCTCCGGCAGCCTGGCCCAGCTCAGCACCGCCATCCGGGCCATCCGCGCGGAAAATCCGCACACCATCCTCGTCGACGCCGGCGATGCCATACAGGACAACAGCGTCGAGCAGTTCAACACCTCGCCGCAACAGCCGATGGTCGTAGCCATGAACCAGATGGGTTACGACGTCTGGACCATGGGCAACCACGAATTCAACTTTGGCCTCGATGTCCTGCAACACGTCGTAAAGCAGTTCAAGGGCCACGCCCTATGCGGCAACGTATACTGGGATAACGGCCGCCGCTTCCTGCCCGCCTATACCATCGTCAGGACTGGTGGCATCCGCATCGGCCTCATCGGCATGGACACGCCCATGATTCAGGAATTCGAGAAGGACTCCGATCACCTGAAAGGCGTACAGGTCAAGGATCCGGTACCCGAAACACAAAAAGCTATCGCTGCCCTCGCCGGTAAAACCGATGCCCTCATCGGCATCATGCACATGGGCGTAGACAACGAAAATGACCATCCGGATACCGGCGTAACCGACATCGCCAAGGCCTGCCCGCAGCTCTGGACCTCCCTCAAAGCCTACGGAGAAGACGCCGGCACCATCCGCAACATGAGCATCCGCTACATCCGTGAAGTGAAAAAAGGCCAGCTCGACATCAAGCCCGTCAACGACTGGCAAACCACCGGTTACGACCGCACCAGCGCGCCGTACAAAGCTGCCGCCCAGGCCCTCAAAGCCGGCCAGCTCCACCTCCACAACTCCACCGACGGCAAATACACCAACATCGCCTCCATCACCACCGCAGAACTAAAGAAATAAGGCTTACCCACGAAAAACAGGCAGTGCGCATCTCATTTTGCGCACTGCCTATTTGCATCAATCACCGTAATTGCTACTACCATAAGGAGCAAGGGCAGCCGTCGCCCCCCCCTAACGAAGATCCGATCCATGTTTCGACAGCAGCGGCTGAGGGCAGTCAGCATAAGTGAAGCGTTGGAAATTTGCGTTAAGCAGGAAAAAATTTCCCTACCAGAGCCCTCGAAAAAGTAGTTTCGTTTAAGCGTAGCGCGTTTTACTGGCTTGTCCAAGAGGCGTTAGCCGATTGGGTAACAAGCCGTACACAACGTGCACTACTTTTTCAGGAGTAATTCCTGGGAAAATTTTTCCTGTAGCAAATTTTCTCAGCGGAACGTTGCTGACCGCCCTCAGCCGCGGACGACCGCCTCGAACGAATCCTGCACATTACACGCATTCCGCTACCGCACTGGCCGCCTCGTCGGTGCTGACCTTGCGGAACCCCTCCTTCCAAAGATCCGCCGTGCGCACCCCATCCGCGAGCGTCTGCCGCACCGCCACCTCGATGGCATCCGCCGCCTCCACCTCATGCAGCGAATACCGCAACAGCATGGCTGCCGAGAGAATCGTGCCCATGGGGTTCGCGATGCCCTGCCCCGCGATATCGGGTGCGCTGCCATGGATCGGCTCGTAGAGGCTCGTCTGCTCACCGATGCTCGCCGAAGGCAGCATGCCGATGGAGCCTCCCACCACGGCCGCCTCATCGGAAAGGATATCACCGAAGAGGTTGCCCGTCACAATGACATCGAACTGCGCCGGATGAATCGCCAGCTGCATCGCGCAATTATCCACGTAGAGATGCTGCAGCTCCACCTCCGGATAGCCCGCATGCACCTTCTCCGTCGTGCGGCGCCACAGCCGCGACGTCGCGAGTACATTTGCCTTATCCACCGACGTCACCCTGCCGCGGCGCAGGCGCGCCGTCTCGAAGGCCAGCTTCGTGATGCGCTCCACCTCAGGCACGGAATAATTCTCGAGATCCCACGCCCGCTCCACGCCATGATATGTCTCGCTCTCGCAGCGGTCGCCGAAATAGATACCGCCCACGAGCTCACGCACAATGACGAGATCGACGCCCCGGGCCAGTTCCGGCTTCAGTGGCGAATAATCGACCAGTGCCTCCTCGATCCTCACGGGACGCAGGTTCGCGTAGAGGCCAAGGCCCTTGCGCAGACCGAGAATCGCCTTCTCCGGGCGCAGCGCGGGATCTACATGATCCCACTTATCGCCGCCCACGGCACCGAAGAGCACTGCATCTGCCTCGCGGCACGCCGCCAGCGTCTCCTCCGGCAGCGGCTTGCCGTACTTGTCATAGGCCGTGCCGCCTGCATCCTTATAGGTATACTGCAAATCCAGGCCAAACTTCTTATCCGCCGCCTGCAGCACCTTCACCGCCGCATCCGTAATCTCCTTGCCGATGCCATCGCCGGGAATCACCACGATTTTATATGCCATATTAAACCTCCTAAAAGGATGTCAAGCTCGCCTGTCGGCGACTTGACTAAGCGACTCGCACGCATTGTCGCGTCGCTCACGCTCCTTACAATGCGGCTCCCTGCTTAACGTAGGCCACTAGCCCGCCCGCCTTCGCGATATCCTGCACGAAGCCCGGCAGCGGCGGCGCGTGAAAGACCGCGCCCGTCGTGAGATCCTCGACCGTGCCCGTCCCCACATCCACGCGCAGGCGGTCACCGGCCTTGATCTTCTTCACCTCATCGCCCAGCTCTAAGAGCGGCAGGCCGATGTTGATGCCGTTGCGGTAGAAGATGCGCGCGAAGCTCGCGGCGATGACCACAGGCACGCCCGAGGCCTTGATGGCCACCGGCGCATGCTCACGCGACGAGCCACAACCGAAGTTCTCGCCGCCCACCATGATATCGCCTTCCTGCACGTTCGCGGCGAAGCTCTCATCGATATCCACCATGCAATGCTTCGCAAGCTCTTTGGGCTCGAACGTATTCAAATAACGCGCGGGGATAATCACATCCGTATCGATATTATCGCCATAGCGCCAGACTTTACCTTCATACTGCATAAAATTGCCTCCTATATGGATGTCAGGCTCGCCTGACGGCGACCTGACTAAGCGACTCACACACATTTGCGCGTCGCTTATGCTCCTTCAAATGCGGTTCCCTGCTTATCTCAACTCTTCACTCCCAACTCTTCTCTACATCTTTGGGCTCCGCAATACGCCCCAATATGGCGCTCGCGGCGGCAGTCTGTGGGCCTGCGAGATATACCTCGCTGTTCACGTGGCCCATGCGGCCGCGGAAGTTGCGGTTCGTCGTGGAGACGCAGCGCTCGCCAGCCGCCATGATGCCCATATAGCCGCCGAGGCACGGCCCGCAGGTCGGACAGGAAACGACACAGTTGGCATCGAGAAACGTATCGATATAGCCGCGGTGCATGGCCTCGCGATAGACGGCCTGACTGCCGGGAATCACGATGCAGCGCACGCGCTCTGCCACCTTTCGGCCTTTGAAAACCGCCGCCGCGATGGCGAGGTCCTCCAACCGCCCATTGGTGCAGGAACCGATGATGACCTGATCGATGGCGATGGGCTCCTTGATATCTTCCACGCGGTGCGTGTTGCCCGGCAGATGCGGGAAGGCCACGACAGGACGCAGCGCGCTGAGGTCGATTTCCACCCGGCGCACGTAGGAGGCATCCTTATCCGCCGCCACGGGCTCGAAATCGCCCTTGACGCGGCCCGTCACATATGCTTCCGTGACTTTATCACAGGGGAAGATGCCGTTTTTCGCGCCGGCCTCAATAGCCATGTTCGCGATGGTCAGGCGGTCGGTCATCGAAAGCGAAGCCACGCCCTCGCCAGCGAACTCCAGCGACTGGTAGCGTGCGCCCGCCACGCCGATGCGCCCGATGAGCTCGAGAATCACGTCCTTGCCCGTGATATCGGCGGGCTTCTCGCCCGTCAGCACGACCTCAATGGCTGCTGGTACCTTGAACCAGGCCTTGCCCGTCGCCATGGCCACGCCGAGGTCCGTAGAGCCTACGCCTGTCGCGAAGCCGTTCAGCGCGCCGTAGGTACAGGTATGCGAATCCGCGCCGATGGTCAGCCTCCCCGGGGCCACGAGGCCGAATTCCGGCAGGATCACGTGCTCGATGCCCACGCGCCCCTGCTCGAAATAATTGACGATGTTATGCTCGCGCGCGAAGTCGCGCACGCACTTCGCGAGCTCCGCCGACTGGATATCCTTGGACGGCTGAAAATGATCCGGCACCAGCGCGATCTTCGCCGCATCGAAGACAGGCCGCTCCAGCCCGCGGAATATCTTGATGGCCGGTGGCGCCGTGATGTCGTTGGCGAGTACCATATCGAGGGTACAGGTCACCAGTTTCCCCGCCTGCACCTCGCTGCGTCCCGCGTGCCGTGCCAGAATCTTTTCGCTCATCGTCATGCCCATAGTCAGCTCTCCTTTACCTGATTCTCCTTAACGTGTATACATTATTACGTAAAACATTCATATTGTCAATCCATTTTGTAAACTTTATCCTCTTAAAATAGATGGATATATGTGTTTATATCGACATCATCCGATCGGATGGCGATTCTGTTCCCTTCATAAATATATTTGTGCATATTTTATTTTCTTTCCTTTGCTGGCAGGATTTCCCGTCTTGAACGCGAATTCTAACCGTAGTGATTGAATATTTTTCCTTGTTTTTTTCGAAATGTAACCTGATGTGTGAGGTGTTTTTCATGTTTAATTTCTTCTCCGCCAGGAAAGCTGCCGCTGCCCCGGCTCCCCAGCCCGCGCAGGTACCGAGCCCGGCCAGTAGCATCAAGCGGACGAATGCGGCCAAGGTGAGCCAGCCCGATGTCAAGACGGCCTATCTGCACGCGAATGAGCTCGACGCCAGCCACATGCGCGACCTCTGCGAGCTGCCGCAGAGCGCGGCCCTGATCCTCGGCTTCGTCTCGCCGGACCTCGATATGCACACGGTCTCCGCCTCGCTGAAGAAGCTCGCGCCCGCCAACTGCAAGGTCATCCTCATGACGACCTCGGGTGAGCTCTGCCGCCAGCCGGGGCAGAACACCATCTACTGCGAGGCGCCGGAGAACCGCGGCCGCGTGCTGCTGCAGGCCTTCTCGCACCGCATGATCGAGGACATCGCCACGATCACCCTGCCGCTCCCGGACGGCGATTTGCGCGCCGGCGAGGTCGAGATGAGCGTCGCCGATCGCGTGGCCGAGATGCGCGCCACCATCGAGCGCGCGAAAGTCCCGTTCCGCATCAGCGTGAACCACACCTTCGCCCTCGTCTACGTCGACGGCGTATCCGGCTGTGAGACGTTCGTGCTGCAGGCACTCTACGACAGCGGCAAGTTCCCCTGCCCCTTCATCGGCGGCAGCGCGGGCGGCAAGATGGACTTCCAGCACACCTACATCTTCGACGGCGAGCAGTGCCGCGAGGACCACGCCGTCATCACGCTCGTGCGCCTCGCCAAAGATTACCGCTACGGCATCCTGAAGACGCAGGCCGCCGAGCCGACAGGCGACAGCTTCAAGATCAGCCGCGCCAACACGGCCCTGCGTTATGTCAAGACCGTCATCGACCCGCAGACGGGCGACGACGTACCCTTCATCGAGGCCCTGAAGAACTACTTCCACGTACAGAGCGTCGATGAAATCAACGCGAAGATGCAGGAGTACACCTTTGCCACGCGCATCGATAACGAATACTTCATCCGCACGATTTCCGGCATCGACGAAGCCAACGACTGCGTGAAATTTTTCTGCGATGTCGTCGCGGGTGAGACACTCTACCTCATGAAGCGCCAGCCGCTCACCCAGACCATCGAGCGCGACCTGCAGAGCTTCCGTCAGGGCAAGCCCGAACCCATTGGCGGCATCCTCAATGACTGCATCCTGCGCCGCCTCGGCTACCCCGAGGAGATCAAGCACGTCGACGTCTTCCGCAACATCCCCGTGGCCGGCTTCTCCAGCTTCGGCGAGATTGCAGGCCTGCACGTCAACGAGACGCTGACGGCCATTGCCTTCTATAACGCCCCTGTCGGCACGGCCTTTCACGATGCCTATCTGGACAAATTCGCGCGCATCTATGCGGACTGCCGTGCCTTCTTCCTGCAACGCATCATCGATCGCCAGGAACATACAGAGCACCTCAAGGACAGCGTCATCAAGATGTTCGAGGATTACCAGCAGAAGATGCCGGCCATCGTCGAGACCATCACGCACATGTCCGACGACGTCGAGGTTATCCAGAACTCCATCAAGAAACTCGCGGGCGGCATCGATGAGCAGACCGGCCTCTTCGACCAACTCATCTCGCGCAACGGCGAAATTACGCCGAAGCTCGATATGCTCTCGCAGAATACGCAGAAGATCAACGACGTGATGAAGATGATCAACGAAATCGCGGCCCAGACGAACCTGCTCGCGCTGAACGCCGCCATCGAGGCCGCCCGCGCCGGCGAGGCAGGCCGCGGCTTCTCCGTCGTCGCCCAGGAGGTCCGCAAACTCTCCGAGAACACGCAGAGCAGTCTCGCCACCTCCGATGCCGCCATCCGCGTGCTGCTGAACGATGTCAACGAGATCGACACCATCCTCGCCGATAACCACACCTTCGAGGAAAAGATCAGCGCCTTCGACGAGCACTTCGCCACGGAGATGAAGGACCTGCACAAGAACCTGAACGAGGGCATCACCCACATCCAGCGTTCTGCCGACTCCATCCGTTCCCTGCATGCCATCAACGCGAAGACGCAGGAGCACATGCAGGAGCTCACCACCACCATCAAGAATATCGAGCTTGGCATCTGAAGTCTCAACTTGACGATAGAAATGGAGCATTGTATAATAGGGCTGTAAAGCAAACCAAAAGCGCCCTGCCGTTAACAGAGCGCTTCGGGTCGAATGCAGTTCGACGGTCTACCTGCAGATTCCTGCAAGCATACTCAGAGCGCTGGCAAAAGCTAGAACAAACTTGCTAGAAACGTGCAATT
The DNA here is from genome assembly GCA_002350105.1 of Selenomonadaceae bacterium UBA2897. Classification (GTDB taxonomy): domain Bacteria; phylum Bacillota; class Negativicutes; order Selenomonadales; family Selenomonadaceae; genus UBA2897. The sequence goes on from DEDT01000029.1 coordinate 74,948, forward strand.
TGAACTTTGACGTTTCTAAATCCAAAGGTATCACCTCCTGTATTCAATTTTTAGACTGGACATGGCTGTGTCCAGTCTTTTTGTATTATAAAACAAATGTATATTCCACACAAACCAGTAATAAAAAAAGACCGCTTTCGCAGTCTTTAAGATTTCCAATGGTGGAGACGAGGGGGATCGAACCCCTGACCTCTTGAATGCCATTCAAGCGCTCTCCCAGCTGAGCTACGCCCCCGATTCAGTTGTTGCCGTTTCATATCTCTCAACGACGAATACTATTATAGAGCAACCGTGTGCTCTTGTCAACACTTTTTTACAAAAACTTTATCCATTTCATTTTAGCTCTGCATCGTAGTCGATGCCGTGCACGATGCGCCGGCGCGTGGCGTCGAAGGCGGGATTGATGACGCTCTTGGCCGGATCGTACTCCGGCGTACGGATATCGAGCAGATCGAGGAGCGTATGCAACAGGTCGTCCGTCATATAGGGACGCTGAGTCGCAGCGCAGATGGCCTGCCACTTCTCCGGATGGTGCGCGCGGTAGGCGGGCGACGCCCAGATGAGAAGCGGCACCTCGCAGGTGGCCTTCGTCGGATGCTCCTCCACATGCCCCGAGAAATGGCGGCCATTGTCGTAGAGGTCTTCGCCGTGATCGGGGATGTAGATGACGAGCGCCTCCTTGTCGGCGAACTTGCCGATGAGCGAGCTCACCACGAAGTCGTTGTAGTAGATGGCATTCTCGTACTGCGCCACTTCCAGCTTTTCCTTGTCATCCAGCTGGTCCTGCGGCGGCGGTACATCCGCCGGCGTAAACCTCGTAAAGATATAGGGATAGCGCATGTAGTAGAGGCCATGCCCGCCCATGAGGTGCAGCACATAGAAATTCTTCATCGCCGGCCGGGCCATCGCCTCGTCGAGCAGCGAGAAAAGCTGCTCGTCCAGCGTGCCGTTATCCTCGTGGGACTCGCGCAGCTGCGTGAAGTGCTTCTCATCGGCGCGGCTCGCAAAGAGCTGGGCTACATTGCCCCAGATCCCCGAGCTCTCCTGATTCGAGAGCCACCAGGTGCGGTAGCCCGCCGCCTTCATTACGTCGATGAAGTTATGATGCTCGTACCACGGCTTATCCGACTCCAGATCCGCAAAGGTCAGCAGGCGCCGCAGCACCGCCACCGTCGCGGTCGCTGGCGCAATCGTATCGCGAAAGACCGCGAGCTCGCCCTTGGCCGCCAGCGCATCGAGGTTCGGCGTGTTCGCCAGCGGATAGCCGTAGAGATGCATGCGGCTGCGCGAAGTCGATTCGCCGATGATGAAGGCCACATATGGTACATCGCTTTCATTTCGCGTAATTTCCACGTCTGTGGCCGCCTGTGCCGCCAGCTTGTCAAAGGCACGGATATTCGTCACGGCCGTATCTGCCGCCCGCGCTACGCGCACGATGGGGATGTCGAGGCTGTCATTGATCACGAAGCTGTGCCACTCTGTCCAAAGTGACCAGCCGCTCACGGCAAAGACGAGCAGCAGCGGCACGGGCAGCCAACGCTGCCAGCGCGGCCAGTGGTACCAGCGCGGGCACGTCATCCCCTGCCAGCGTGACAAAGTACGGCGCCGCAGGGGCGTATACCAGTCACGCGGCCAGCTCACGACCTGCAGCGGCAGCCAGCGCCAGCCCCGGCTTCGCCAAAGCCTCCGCCAGCGCCAACCGTGCCCCCGCCGCCAGAAATACCGCAGAAGCACAAACAGCAGGCAGATTCCCAGGATAACCCCCATACCGCGCCAGCCCACGTACATCTGCAGATACTCCCTCGCCTCGCGCGGATTCGTCTGCAGGATAGCCGTGACGATGCCCGCGCCCACGAGCGTCTGATACTCGATGATCGTGAAGAGCTCCAGGGCAAAGAGCAGGCACGAAACGCCCACGACGAGACCAAAGAGCCCCCGCCGCAGGGCGCGCCAGGGCACAAGCCAAAGCAGCCAGGCAGCAAGCATCGCGCCCGTCAACACGAAGATCGCGTCAACCGTCAACACGCCGGGCTGCGTCATCCCATACGTATGCAGATTCAGCCACGCGATGGGCAGGAAATTCAGCAGAAAAAGAAAAATTCCCCAACGAAACATAAACAGGCTCCTTTATTGCACCAGAGCTCCGAACGTAGTATAATAGAGCTATAGGAAGAGACCACCGATAGACGGTTGGGCAGCCTCGCTCGTTAGTTAACACTACGGATAGTGTAACCGCGTAAGTTTAGCTGGCTATGGCGGTTACTGCTTTACAACAATGAGGATACAAAGAATCAGTAGTAGAACTACGATCAATTGCTCCACGGGGATCACCTCGTTTCAAAGGTATTTCGCCTTTCCGCAAGGCCAAGGGAGCCAATGATAAGAATCGCTCACCCATCTCGCCGCATCTTTTTCGCTTCCTCTTCGTCGATAAATCTCGGCGTAGCAACCGCTACGCCTGCGGTTTATCTCCTCGATGAAACAAAAAATCTACGGCTATCTGGGCGACCTCACTTTATCATTGGCTCCCTCCCCAACCGCCTACCGTTATGGTGGCCTCTCCATAAATGGCATTATAACACGTTTGTGTTGCTAAAGCAATGTACAAAAGTACATTGCTTTCTTTATGTAGGAGGACTCTATGACACAGGACACTTTCCACAAGCTCGTTCATCTCGTACTTGATTCGCCCGCACGGCCGCCCGAGAAGCTCTTCATCGGCGGCATGGATAACTGGCACGCCCGCGCCCGCCTCGCCCACTTCCTCGCGATGCAGGGCATCGACAAGCAGGATGAGGCACTGGAGCTTTTCAGGAGCGTCGTGGAACAGGAGGTAGATGAGGAACAGCCCGAGGATGTCGAGGAGAAGGTCTTCGCCCTGCAGCGCCTGAGCTCGCTGGAGCGGGAACTCGGCCAGAAGGACGAGGCGCTGAAGCATATCGATGCCGCCATCGAGCTCGCGGAGTCCACAGATTTCCTCTACAAATACATCCTGCGCGGCGAGCTCTGGGGCGACCGCTGGAACCTCATGCATGCCATGGATATGACGAAGGATGCCGAGTCCGAGGTGGATGAGCGCATCGCGGCCTACCAGGATATCCCCATCGAGCACAACAGCTATCTCTACTACGGCTACCGTTTCAAGGCGATGCTCGCAGCCGAGCGCGGCGTCACGCTCGTGGCGAAAGACTACATGCACATGGCGCTGCATGCGATGGAGATCCCGGAGCAGTACAAGGACGGCCTCGAAAAGGCTTTCGCCGCGACGCACGACAATGCGTCGTGGATTCTCAACGCAGTGGACCGCGCCACGCCGAACCCGGATAATCTGCACTGGGATATATGATTCGAGATAAACGACCGCCGACAACGGCGATAAGCAACGTTACGCTGAGAAAATTTTTCCTGCTTTACGCAAATTTCCAACGCTTCACTTTTGCTTATCGCCGTTGTCGGCTACGTTTGCGGCAAAATACTCCTCATCTTTGCTGGGGAGTATTTTTTTGCCTTTCCTGCGCTTGCGCCTGCTCCTCCTCCCACTTGGCGCGGGCGGATTCGTAGCTTTCGCAGGCGAGGGTAAAGCCCTTGCCTCTGACTTCGGAGGTGTCGGAGACGATCATGAAGGCCTGCGGGTCGAAGTGGTTGACGATGGTCTTGACGCGGCTGACCTGCGTGAGGCGCACGACCATGAAGAGGATGTCCTTGCGCTCGCCGGCAAAACCGCCGCGGCCGTCGAGGAAGGTTGTGCCGTGACCGATTTCCTGCATGAGTTCGCGGCTGATGATCTGCGCCTGCGGCGAGATGACCATGACGGATTTTTCGCGGTTGAGGCCGGCCGTCACGCGATTCGTGAGTTCGGCCGTCACGTAGATAGCCACGAGCGTGAAGAGTGCTTCCTGCAGCGTGAACATGAAGGCGGAGCTCATGACGATGATAAAGTTGAGCACGAAGACGACCGTGCCCACGTCGAGCGCGTAGTATTTCTTGACCACGGCGGCGACGACGTCGAGGCCGCCCGTGTTCGCGTTGGCACGAAAGACGAGGCCGAAGCCGATGCCCGCGAGCACGCCGCCGAATATGGCGCAGAGCATGGGATCCTCCGCCACCTGCCAGGCGACCATGAAGTGCGTGGCATCGAGAATGACGGAGAGCACGACCGTGCCCACGATGGTATCCCAGGCGTAGAGGCGGCCGAAGACACGGTACGCGAGGTAGATAATCGGCAGGTTGTAGACGAGGTTCTGCATGCCGACGGGCAGGCCCGTGAGGTAGTAGACGATGAGGGCGAGACCGCTGAGGCCGCCCGTGAGCAGGTGCGCCGGGATGAGGAACAGGTTGAAGCCCAGGCACGTGACGAGGCAGCCCAAAGTAATCTGCAGATAGCGCTGCAGGTGCTTCCGTACAACCGATTGTGCTAGCAAAATGTACACTCCTTTTGGTTCGAGGCAAACGACCGCCGACAGGGGCGGTAAGCGCCCCTCCGCCGCCTGCCCCTCGTATCCACCGTCAAAGCGTCTGGAAAAAATCCCTCGCCACTTTATCCTCATAAACTCTGACATCCGGCAGTTCTTGGTGCAGGTACTCCGCGAGGGCGTGGGCGATGGGGTATTCTGTGGCGAAGTGGCCGGCGTCGATGAGGTGGATGCCGAGGGCGGCCGCGTGTTGGGCGTCGTGGTAGCGGACGTCGCCGGTGAGGTAGCAGTCCGCACCGAGCCTGGCCGCGCGCTCGATGAATTCGGCACCGCTGCCACTGCAGAGTGCGACCTTGCGCACGGGGCGCGGGCCGGCGTCGACATAGCGCAGGTGATCGCAGGGCAGACCGGCTCGAACCTGCGCGGCGAAGTCCTGAATAGTCATGGGCGCAGGCAGCGTGCCGACGCGGCCGAGGCTTTCCACATGGCCGTTTTCGTCCTGCTGCGTAATGACAAAGGCCGAGAGCTTGCGCAGGCCAACGGCCTCGGCGAGCACGTCATTGACGCCGCCCACCGCGATGTCGAGGTTCGTATGGGCACTGTAGACCGCGATGCCCTTGCCGATGAGCTGAAGCATCATCCGGCCGAGGGGATTATCTGCGCGCACGCTTTTCTGCGCATGAAAGATGAGTGGATGATGGCTCACGATGAGGTTCGCGCCCACCTGCTCCGCCTCGGCGATGGCTGCCTCACTCACATCGAGACAGGTGAGGATACCGCGCACCTCCGCCACCGGGTCGCCGACCTGCAGACCGGGGTTGTCCCACTCCTCCGCCAATGGCAGCGGCGCGAGGTGCTCCATCGCCCGCATGACGTCCTCTACCAATATCGACATAGTTCTTTTTCCTCCTCACCAGCTCAGGTGCTGCTCCAGCTCCTCGATATGCCGGCACGTTTCCTTGTACTTCTTGCCTTTCATCGCCCGCGGGCTCTTTTCCATGCCGCTCTTGGCACGTTTCTCTGCGAAGAGCAGCGACTCGATGTGATGACGCAGCTCGGGGGGCTTCTTTTCCCAAAGCACAGGGCCGATGGCGAGAAGCACCGGCTCGGGCAGCTTGCGGCGGCCGTGCACGGCCTGGATGACTTCGTAGAGACGGCCGTCCGCCACGACCAGCGCTTCGTCCGCGATGTGCCAGCTGTGGCGATAGAGCCAGTGACGGAGCTGCGGTGCCGCATTCATGGGCTGCAGCACAAGGGTCTGCAGGCTCTTCGTGACCAGTGGCAGCGCCTCGAGGATCTCGATCATGAGCTGCCCGCCCATGCCCGCGATGCAGGCCGTCGCGACTTCACCGGGGGCGAAGGGCGCGAGACCGCTGCCCTGCCGCACCTCGATCTGGTCCTGCATGGCCTGCTGGGCCACGGTATGTCGCGCGGCATCGCAGGGGCCGGCGTTGAGGTCGCTGGCGATCACGTGCGGCACGCGGCCGCTCTCGACGAGCGCCGCCGCGAGATAGCCATGATCCGTGCCGATATCGGCCGCCGGCTGCCCATCGGGCACAAAGTCCGCCACAGCCTGCAGGCGATTGTCGAGCTTTATCATATTACCCCTCCTCTTCTGCTTTGGGATAATGTCTCAAAAAACAAAAAGAGACGTAACACGCGTTACGCCTCTGTAATTTACTGGCTCCTCGAGCAGGATTCGAACCTGCGACAGCCTGATTAACAGTCAGGTGCTCTACCGGCTGAGCTATCGAGGAATCTCAACAACAGATATTATTATAAAGGGTAAGGCGTGATCTGTCAACCCTTTTTACCAATTAGTCGAGAAAGTCCTTCAGTTTTTTGCTGCGACTCGGATGGCGGAGCTTGCGCAGGGCCTTGGCCTCGATCTGGCGGATGCGCTCACGCGTGACGCCGAAATTCTGGCCGACTTCCTCCAGCGTGCGTGCACGCCCATCGTCGAGGCCGAAGCGAAGGCGCAGAACCTTCTCCTCGCGCTCCGTCAGCGTATCGAGCACTTCCTCCAGCTGCTCCTTCAGCAACATGAACGAAGCCGCATCGGCCGGAGCCAACGCATCCTGATCCTCGATGAAATCGCCGAGATGGGAGTCCTCCTCCTCGCCGATTGGCGTCTCCAGCGAGACCGGCTCCTGCGCGATCTTCATGATTTCGCGCACGCGGTCGACGGAGATATCCATTTCCTTGGCGATCTCCTCCGGCTTCGGCTCGCGGCCAAGCTGCTGCAGGAGCTGACGGGAGACGCGGATGAGCTTGTTGATGGTCTCGACCATGTGCACCGGGATGCGGATGGTGCGCGCCTGATCGGCAATGGCACGCGTGATGGCCTGGCGAATCCACCACGTCGCATAGGTGGAGAACTTGTAGCCCTTCGTATAGTCGAACTTCTCCACGGCCTTGATGAGGCCGAGATTGCCCTCCTGAATGAGGTCGAGGAACAGCATGCCGCGGCCAACATAACGCTTCGCGATGGAGACGACGAGGCGCAGATTCGCCTCGGCGAGCTTCTTCTGGGCCTCCATATCCCCCTCCGCCATGCGCTTGGCAAGGCTGACTTCCTCCTCGGCGGTCAGCAGGGGCACGCGGCCGATTTCCTTGAGGTACATGCGCACCGGATCATCGATACTCACGCCCTCCGGTACGGAGAGGTCGATTTCCTCCTCCTCTTCCTTCTCGCCGTCATCGCCATCGTCGTTCGGTTTCGTGTCGTCGACGATCTCGATGCCCTTCTTGCTGAACATGTCGTACATGGCGTCGATCTGATCCGGCGTGAGATCGACGGCTTGCAGGTCATCCACCAGCTCACCGTAGGTCAGCGTACCGCCGTTCTTCTTGCCACGGGCGACGAGATCATGGAGCAGTTTATCGCCCTGCTCCGCCGCCTGGGTACTCTTCTTATCAGCCATTCCGATTGCCTCCCGTGGGGCCCCCGCCCCATGTTATCCTACACAAACAGCTGTCATCAGCTGTAATATTTTCCCAAACCTTGTCATGGTCACGCTTCCTGCGTGGCCTCAATGAGCTGCATGAGCGTGCGCACCTCGGCGAGCTCCTGCATAGCCTTCGCGGCATCACCCGCCTCGCTCGCAGCCTGCGCCGCACGGCTGTGCGCGGCGCGCAGGCGCTCGAGATAGCGCCGCCTCAGCAGCGTCACGGAATCCTCATAGGCCCGCACCTCATGCTCGGGGTGATCCGGGTCCGTGTCCTCCGTGAGCGCCAGCGTCAGGTCATCGCCGGCTTCGCCCGACAGCTCCGCGGCCGCACGTGCCGCATCAAAGGGCTTGCCCGCCGCTGCCTGCTGGCGCAGATAGCTAAGAATCTCCTTTTGCACCGTATCGGCGATAGCCTCATCCGGCAGATCATCAGCCAGGCCCTCCAGGAGCTCCGGCTGCTGCCAGACGCGGCGGATGATACAGCGCCCCGCCTTCTGCTCGGCGGAGTCCGCCCGGTGCACAGCCTGCCGCACCGGTGCGACGGCGGGCATCGTCTCTTCTGGCGGCGCCTCGCGCACGGCGCGCTTCAGGTTGTCCTTCAGCGTGCCCTCATCGACGAGCAGTGCCTGGGCGAGCCTTTTCTCGTAATCCTGCCGCTGCATGGTGTTGGCCGCATCGGCGATGACGGGTGCCATCGCCTGCGTGATGCGACTGCGGCCATCCGGCGTGCCCGCGTCAAATTCCCTCAGCGCATGCTGCAGCATATAGCTGTAGAGATCCTGCGCCTTTTCCGCGAGCTTGCGAAAGGCCTCCGCACCGTGCTTGCGGATGTACTCATCCGGGTCCTTGCCATCCGGCACGACGATGACGCGCACCTCCGCGCCCGTGCGCTGCACGATGGACAGAGCCCGTAGCGTGGCCTTCTGTCCCGCCGCATCGCTGTCGTAGCAGAAATAGATCCGCTGTGCGTACTGCAGCAGCAGCCGCGCATGTTCCTGCGTAAAGGCCGTCCCCAGCGTCGCCACAACGTTCTGCACGCCCGCCCCGAACACGGAGATCGCATCCATGTATCCTTCGACCACGATGGCATAGCCCGCGTCCTGAATGGCGCGATGGCTGCGATCGAGTCCGAAAAGCAGTTTCCGCTTGTTGAAGAGGATGGTCTCAGGTGTATTGAGGTACTTTGGCTTGCTGTCGTCGAGCACACGCCCGCCGAAGCCGACAACGCGCCCGCGGATATCCGCGATGGGAATGATCACGCGGTTACGGAAACGGTCGTAGAGGCCGTTTCCCTGCCGCCGCTGCGCAGAGAGGCCCGCTGCCAGCAGGACTTCTGCGGGCACTTCCCTTTTCTGGAAGGCCCGGCTCAACATATCCCAGGCATCGGGCGCAAAGCCCAGAGAAAACTCCTCGATGGTCTCCTTGCTGATGCCGCGTCCCGCGAAATACGCGAGTCCCGGCTGACCGTAACGGGTCAGGGTGAGACAATTGTGGAAGTAATCCCGGGCCATCTTGTTGACCTGCCGCAGATTGGCGAACTGACGATCGCGGGCTTCCTGCTCCGGCGTGCGTTCCCGGGCGGGCATGGGGATGCCCAGCTTCTCTGCCTGCATGCGGATGGCGTCGAAATAGGTGATATTCTCGATCAGCGAGAGGAACTTGAACGCATTGCCGCCTGCATGACAGCCAAAGCAGTAGAAAAAGCCTTTATCCGGCACAACGGAGAACGATGGCGTCTTTTCATGATGAAAGGGGCAGCAGCCCCAATAACGGTTTCCCCGCCGTTTCATGGGGACATAGCTCTGCACGACCTGCAGGATGTCCGTCTGTGCGTCCACCTGTGCCACAAAGGCATCCATGGCCTCACTGTGCATCGCGCTGCCCACCTCCATCACTGATATCGGTTACATAGCCGATACTTTATTTTTATTCGCCACACAAAAGCAAATCCCTGCCCGACAGAAGAAAAAAAAATTGCTCCATTTTCGTATACTTGCTCATGTTCCCGGCAAGACGGATGCTTTCGTGCCTTTTTACTCAATTCGACGCAACGAGGTCAAACCCTTCTTTTTTATCACAAAGAATTCAAAATGTCAAGAGGAAAGCTCCTGCTCAGCGTTCACGCAAGGTCCACAAGGGCGGCAGAAAGATCTTGTTGAACAGCTGCAGCGCATAGCTGTCCGTTAGGCCTGCGATATAATCGGTGAGAATCTGCTCACGACTCCAGCGCTCCTCCTGTCGCACGAAGTGCTCCGGCAGCTCAAGGAAATGATCCCGGAAGTGCTCGTAGAGACTGCGCAGCACGAAAGATGCCTGCGCCCTCTCGTGCGCCAGTACGTCCGAGAGGTAGATGTGCTGGAACATGAACTGCCGGAAGGTATCCATGGCCGCCCTGACCTCCGGCGACTGGCGGATGTCGCCCGTGCCCGCCGAAGCTTCGATCATATCCGCCACCATCGTCGTAATCATCTGTGAGGTGTCGTAGCCCAGCGTCTCGAAAACCTCCGTCGGCAGACCGTCGCGCTCTAAAAGTCCCGCGCGCAGGCTGTCGTCGTAGTCGTGGCTCAGGTAGGCGATGCGGTCGGCCGTATGCACGATACGCCCCTCCAGGGTCTTCGCGCGCCCTTTTCCCGAATGATTCAGGATGCCGTCCATGGTCTCTTCGGTGAGGTTCAGTCCTTTGCCTTGCTTTTCGAGGTATTTCACCACGCGCAGACTCTGCTCATTGTGGCGGAAATGCCCCGTGAGATCCTGCATCACGGCCTCGCCCGAATGGCCGAAAGGCGTATGGCCCACGTCGTGCCCCAGCGCAATGGCCTCCGTGAGGTCTTCGTTCAGCCGCAGGCCGCGCGCGATCGTGCGTGAAATCTGCGCGACCTCGAGGCTGTGCGTCATACGCGTGCGGTAATGGTCGCCCGAGGTGATATAGACCTGCGTCTTGTGCTTGAGCCGACGGAAGCACTTCGCGTGCAGGATGCGGTCGCGGTCCCGCTGGAACTTCGTGCGGAACGGGCACTCCTCCATCGGATGCTCCCGCCGTGCCTCCCGGCTCTTCGCGGCAAGCGGCGAGAGGATCTGATCCTCCAGTGCCTCCGTGCGCTCCCGTATTGTCGCATATTCCTTCATGCGAATGCCTCCCTGATTTTACTTTTGCAGCAGGCCGAGGTTCTGCATAACCTGCTCGACCTTCGCCGTGTCGACGGGCTTCGAGGCGTAGGCATCGCAGCCGAGCGCGAAGGCCTCATCGACGTATTCCACATCGGCCAGTGCCGTCATCATGATGATCTTGGCGCGGGGCAGCTGATGCTGTTCCTCCATGGCGCGCACGACCTTCAGCACCTTCAGCCCATCGACGCGGGGCATCATGATATCGAGGCACAGGAGCTCGTAGGGCGTTTTCGCCTTAACGGCATCCATATAGAGATCGAGTGCCTCCATCCCATCCACGGCGATGTCGCACGTACCATACGCTGACATGAATTTTTGAAAGAATGCCCGGCTGACGCGGTCATCTTCGGCTATCAGGATCTTCATATATGCTTTCCTCCATTACCAGTCTGCTCATCTGCTTTCTTCCTTGGCGCGGCCGCCGGTTCTCCTGTCAGCTTCTGCTCGCAATAGGCCAGCAGGTCGCTGATGTCCTCCTCCCTGACCTCCGGGATGACCGGCTCTTCCTCCCGTGCGGCGTCGTGCTCCGGCCGCATAAATACGGTCTGCCGCCCCCTTGGCGTCTCGGCCGCCGTTGTCACCACGAGCGGCAGCCAGAACGAGAAAGCACTGCCGCGCCCCGGCACGGAATAGAGGTCGATACCACCGCCCATGCGGTGCACGAGCTCGTGCACGATGGCGAGCCCCAGTCCCGTACCGCCGAAGCGCCGCGTCGTCGAGCCATCGACCTGCTGAAAGGGCTGGAAGAGCTTTTTCTGAGCCTCCTCGGGAATGCCGATGCCCGTGTCGCGCACGGTGATCTCCAGCGTGCGGCTTGTTCCCTGCTCACCGGGTGCCGCCTTGACCGTGATACCGCCGTGCTGCGTGAACTTCAGCGCATTGTTCAGTAGATTGTTGAGAATCTGGCGCAGGCGCAGGGCATCGCCCATGGCGTAGCGCGGCAGCAGCGTGAGATCCGGCGGCGTGAACGTGAGTCCCTTACGCGTGGCGAGTTTCGCGTAGATGGTACAGACACTCGTGAGCGTTTCATGCAGGTCATAGCCGATATTTTCCACCTGCATGTGACCGCTATCGAGCTTCGCGAAGTCAAGGATATCACTGACGATACGCAGGAGGTCCGACGAACACTGCTTGGCATTCGTGAGGTATTCCTTTTGCTCGCCCGTGAGCTCCGTACGCAGCGCGAGGTCGATCATGCCGTTCATACCGTTGATCGGCGTGCGGATTTCATGACTCATGTTCGCGAGGAATTCCCCCTTGGCATGACTCGCATCCTCGGCCCGCTGCCGGGCTTCGTCGAGGGCCTGCTCGCGCTGCTGGCGCGCCGAGACGTCGATGAGCAAGAGGACGATCTTCCGCGTGTGCTCGCCGGGGGTCTGGGAAAGAAAAACATGCAGCCAGAGGGGCTGAAGGCCTCCCATGCGATGCATCGTGACCGTGAACTCGCTCGTAAAGTTCTCATCCGCGATGGCCTGCTCCAGGTTCTGGCGCACGGGACAACGCACGCAGAGGTGCCCGCGGCCGCACCCGCTCTCGAAGCTGTTCTCGCAGCGGAACGCGTCGCCGAACTGCATGCCACGGCTCTCCCGCGTCTCGCGCTGGAGGATCTCCTCCGCCGACTCGTTCATATCGAGGATGGCCGCACGCACATCGAGCACGCAGAGACCGACCTTCGCCGCCGCGAATACCGCCCGCGTATAGGTGCGGTCGCGCTTGACTTTCTCCTCCATGCGGCGCATGCGCGTGACGTCGCGCAGGATGACGGAGCATCCCGTGACGCGCCCATCGATATGCATGATGGGCGAGCAGGTCGCCGAGAGATAGACGGGACGTCCCGCGCGGTAGATGCCAATATTGCGGGAAAGGCCGACGGAGGCGCAGCCCGTCATGGCCTGCCGCAGTGGGTCGTGATAGGGCTTACCCGTGCTGAGCCGCACGAGGGGGCAGACCTCCATGCAGAGCAGGCCGCGGACATCCTGGCCCTCACAGCCGAGGATATGCCGGGCCGCCGGGTTGATGTAGGTAATCTGCTCATCCTGATCCGTCAGGATGACGCCATCGCCGATACTGCCCAGAAGCCCCTGCAGTACCTCGAAGGACACGCGTTCCTTTTTCACTGGCATAACACTCACCTCTGATGATAATCCCCGCAGCGCTCAGGCATGTGCCGCCGCGAGGATAGCCCCCGCAATCGCATCCAGCGGCAGCTGGCGCTCGACGGCACCGAGCTCATAGGCCGCGCGGGGCATGCCGTAGACGACGCAGCTCTTTTCATCCTGCCCGATGGTATGCGCGCCCGCCTCACGCATGCGCCGCAGACCCTCGGCTCCGTCGGCCCCCATGCCGGTAAAAATGACGCCGAGGGCACGATTTTTGACATTTGCAGCCACGGACTCAAACAGCACATCGACGGAAGGACAGTGGCCATTGACGAGCGGCCCGCGCGCACAGCTGGCAAAAAGTCCGCCGCCTGCACGCACGCGCAAATGCTGGTCTCCGGGTGCCACGTAGATATGGTCGGGCATGAGCCGGTCTCCCTCCTGTGCTTCCTTCGCTGCCAGCAGGGATTCGCGGTCGAGCCGCTGGGCAAAGAGACGCGAAAAGCCGGGCGGGATATGCTGCACGATGACGATGGGCGGCAACGGCGGCACGAGGCTCCTGATCACACGAGCCAGTGCCTCGGTGCCACCCGTCGAGGCCCCCAGCGCGATGAGTGCAAGCTTGCCCGCCTGAGCGCCGGCCGCCGGCAAGGCAGAGGGAACACCCGCCGCCTGCGCCGCGATACGCAGGATGCGCCGGGCGAGCTCCGCACAGAATACCTTCTGGGAGCAGCCGCCCGCAGGCTTCTGCATGAAATCCCATGCCCCTGCCTCCCGCGCCAGGGGCTCGTAGCGCGCATCTCCCGTCAGCACGAGCGTTGGCTGGTCATACTGCACGAGCAGGCGATGCAGGAACTCGATGCCATCCATGCGCGGCATTTCGACGTCGAGCACCATGACATCAGGGGCAAAAGCCAGGATCTGGTCCCGTGCCTCAAAGGGGTCACCCGCCGTCGCCAGCTGACTGCCAGGCGGCAGGAATTTGGGCAGTTCCTGCGCGAGCAGGGTACGGAAGAGCAGCGCGTCGTCGACGAGCAGGACGCGAACCGGTTGCATGGTATCCCTCCACTTTTCTCTATGAATCTTCAGGAAACGAGTCTATGCATCTGCCCTTTTCCGGTAGACGGACGGCATCACATAGGCAAAGAAAGGTGCCGCCTGCCGGTCGATGACCTCGGAATGACCGCTGAAGAGAAAACCGCCCGGCTCGAGAAAATCAGCGAACTTCTGCACGAGCTGCCGACGCGTCGGCGCATCGAAATAAATCATCACATTGCGGCAAAAGATGACGTGGAACGGGCGGCGGAACGGGAACGCCGGCGTCATGAGGTTGAACGGGCGATAGAGCACCTGCCGCCGGATCGCATCGACGACCTGTACGTGTCCCGCATCCACCGCATGAAAATAGCTGCGTCGCCACGTCTCAGGCAAATCCTTTACCGTAGGGGACGGATAGATACCCTCGCGGGCAAACGCCAGCACGTCGCGCGCGAGATCCGTCGCCAGCAGTGTCTTTTCCCAGCCACTCCCCCTGAGGGCAAAATAGTCCTCCAGCAGCATCGCGAGCGTATACGACTCCTGCCCCGTCGAACAGGCTGCGCACCAGGTGCGGATATCGCCGTCGCGAATCGTGCGTTCCAGATACGGAAGCACCTCATCGCGGTAAAAGGCGAAGTGGTCCGCCTCACGCAGAAAGAACGTATGATGCGTCGTGATGGCCTCGGAGAGTATACTGAGGAGCCTCCCCGTCGCGTCCTGCCGCAGCGCCCGCAGAAAGTTCTCCGCCGTGCCATAGGCCGCGGCCGGGCCATCCTCCCGGAGCAGGCGGTAGAGCCGCGACTCCAGCAGTGCCTGCTTGGCGGGCGGCAGCTGGATGCCGAACTCCCGCGCGACGATGGCCGCGTACCCCTGAAAGGTCTCGGGGCTCAATATTTACCAAACCCTTCTTCTTCCGTCAGCGCGATCTTCTGCGGGCGCTTCTTCGCCGCTGCGGGCGGCAACTGCGGCTTCCTGATGGAGGGGCCTGGCTGAGGCTGCGCAAAGCGCGCCGACGACATGGACGTATCGAAACGGAACCTCCCCGCCGTCTCCTGTTTGGCGCCGTCCATGCCGATCTGCTCGATTTTCGCGAAATCCTCCGAGAGCGTGCCGCCGAGATCGTGCACGGGCTTCAGCTGCGGCAGGTTATCGACGGGGCTCCCCGGCTGCGTCTGTGCCTGCATGAGCGCCGTGCGGGCCGTGCGGTAGGCGCTGAGGTCTTTCTGCAGCTTGTCCATCGCCGCCTTGGCCGCATCGCTCGTGACAACCGGCTGGATGGCCGCGATGGCTTCATCCGTGCGCTTTATCCTGCGCCGCCATCTCCTCTGCGATCTTCTGGCGCTCCGCCGGGTCTACGCGGAACAGGTAACGCGTGAGGCTGCCACGGGCCTCGCTGAAGGCCTGTCCCGCCTGCACGGCATCGAATGCCGCCTGCGTATCGTACTTGTTGATGCGCTGGTAATTCTCATTGATGCGGGACACCGTGCTTCCCATGAGGAAAGCCGAACTCAGCAGCAGCACCCCCATGAGTGCCACGAGAGCGACGAGTTTTGCCCCGATCCTGATATCTTTGATCCCGTTCATTGCTCTTTCCCTCCGTTCCCTGCGCCCTGCTCAGGTGCCTCAGTTGCTTTCGCTTCATCTGCGTCCCCGGCCATCGTGCCGAGCAACTCCGTATCCTCACTGGAGAAGAGCTTCTGCCAATCCAGAAGCAACGCGACCTTACCGCCAGGCAGACGGCCGACCCCCTTGATGTATTGGTTCTGCGCCGCCCTGAGCTTCGGCGGCGGTACGACCTCGCTCTCGGGGATATCGCGTACCTCGCTGACACCATCGATGATCAGACCGACGAGCACGCCATCCGCCTCGATGACGATGACACAGGTGCGGTCCGTGTACGCCCGCGGCTCACGGTGGAACCGCATGCGCATATCGACGACGGGGATGATCTTGCCCCGCAGGTTGATGATGCCCTTGACGTAGGGCGGCACCTCCGGCACTGCCGTGATCGGCAGGATGCCGATGATTTCGATGACGACGCGGATATCGATGCCATAGAGCTCGTCTTCCAGCGTGAACGTCAGGTATTTGTCCTTTTGCGTATCTTCTTCCGCCTGTACTTCCTCTGCCAAAGTATTTCCCCCCTCCAAAAAAGTTACGCGTAGATCAGACGCACCGTCTTCTCCGGATCAATGATGAGGCTGATGCCGCCATCGCCGAGGAGCGTGCAGCCCGTGAGGCCCGTCTTCGCGGTCATACTGCGGATGTACTTCGGCACGGGCTTCACGACGATCTGCTGCACCCCCAGCAGCTCATCCGCCGCGAGCAGGAACGGCTTGCCGTCCGCTTCGACACGCAGCAGGATGGCCTGCGTCAGGTCTTCCTGCGCACCCTCGATGCCGTAGAGCCGCGCGAGGCGCAGCACAGGGCAGCAGCGCCCTGCCTCCATGACCATCTCGCGTCCCTCCGCATCGAGGAACACCTACCCCTCCGCCGGGCGGAACGAGCGCCGGATGTAGCGGATGGGCAGCGTGTAGCGCGACTGACCCACGCGCAGCACCATCGCGTCAACGATGGCGAGCGTCAGCGGGATGCGGATGGTCGTGACCGTCCCCTTGCCCTCCTCACTGTCGACCGTGACCGAACCGCCGAGGCCGTGGATATTCGAGACGACGACATCCATGCCGACGCCACGCCCCGAATACTGCGTGACCTCATCGTTGGTCGAGAAACCCGCCGCGAAGATGAAGCCGTACACCTCCTGGTCCGTGTATTCCTCCTCCGGCTTCGTAAGCAGGCCCTTCTCCCGGGCCTTGCCCATGATTTTCTCGCGATTCATACCGCCGCCATCGTCACGGATCTGGATCACGACCTCGCCACCTTCGTTCTGCGCCGAGAGCGTGATTGTGCCCTGCTCGGCCTTGCCCGCCGCCTTGCGCTCTTCGGGCAGCTCGATGCCATGATCCATCGAGTTGCGCACGATGTGCATGAGCGGATCGCCGATATGCTCGGCGATGTTCTTATCGACCTCGGTATCCTCCCCGATGAGTACGAGCTTCGCCTTCTTGCCGAGATTCTTGGTCATGTCGCGCACGATGCGGTTCATCTTCTTGAACGTGTCGCTGATGGGCACCATCCTGAGCGCCATCACGCCATCCTGCAGTTCCTCGTTGAGCTTGTGCAGCTGGCGTGCCGCCTTGGCAAAGTTGGCCAATTCCATCCCCGCCAGGTCGGGATTCTGCGTCACCATGGCCTCCGCGATCACGAGCTCCCCCACGAGGTCCATGAGGCGGTCGAGCTTGTCGACACGCACGGAAATCATCTGCGACTCATGCTCTGCAGCCGCGTGCGACCTCGCCTTAGGCGGCGCAGGACGCGGCTTCTGCTCAGGGGGCGGCGGGACGACAGGCGCCGCCTCCGCCTCGATAACCGCCTGCTGCTGCGGCGTTGGCCAGTACTCGCACTCCGCCGTGCTCGCCAGTTCCTTGAATTCCAGCTTGTCAACGAAACTCGTCTCATCGAGAAAAGCCTTTGCCGCCTCTGCCGCCATGTCCGTCTGGAACCAGATGCGGAGGCCCACATCCCTGATGGTCTCAACGGCCTGCAGATCCTCGAGGATTTTCTCCGGCAGGTAATGATACTCGGGCGAGACGTCCTTCATGCGGTTCAGCAGCGCGAAAGCGCGCACCTCCTCCATGCCGCAGTCCGCCTCGAAATGCAGCGTCGCGGCATAGATATGGAGTTTTTCGCCCTCGGCCGGAGCCGGCCTGGCCGCAGGGATGAAATACTGCTGCGGCTTTGGTGCCGGCGTCGGCGCAGCAGGTGTTCCAGCGGCTTTGGCCTGCGCAGGTTTAGCCTTGCGCAGGTCGACATCGGGATCATCGCCGTTGTCGATTTTCATCTGCCGCAGGAAATCATGCGTATGCTGGCGCATCCCCTCGCTGGAATCATCCGGCGTCTCCCCCGCATCGAGCTTATCGATCTCGCCGTTCATGAAATCGACTGCCGTCAGCACGATATCCGTGATAGCCGACACATCGACCTTCTGCGGGTGCAGCTCGCGGATGTAGAAAAAGATATCCTCCACGGCGTGCGCCAGCTTCGAGATCTCATCGAGCATCATCATCGCCGCCGAGCCCTTGATCGTATGCATGGCCCGGAAAATCTCATTGACATCATCGGGCGCGAAGCTTCCCTCCTGCTCGCTCGTGAGCGCCATCTGCTCCATCTGCTCCAGGAACTGCCGCGTCTCGTAGATGAATACTTCCACCATCGGCTCATGTTCCGCCACCGCGCATCATCTCCTTTGTGCCACGGAGTGATAAAATTCTATTTCACATAGCTCTATAATTCCATAACAAACAGGAAAAATCCTTCCCGCAACCCTGCGCAAAAAATTATTTCTACGTAAAAAAGAGCCGCTGCCCATGCAGTGACTCCCTGATCGTATGCTCTTTATGAATCAATGTTTCCTTAATTCACGGAAATAGCGGTAGGTCCGCATCAGGCCTTCCTTCAAGGGCATTTCCGGCTGCCAGCCCAGCCCTGCCCTTGCCTCGCCGTTGGCGAGCATGGAGCGATAGATATCGCCCGTACGCGCTTCGGCGTATGCGGGCTTCAGCTCGTGGCCCGCCGCCTCCGCGATATCGGCCACCAGGGTCTGCAGGCTCGTCTCCGTCTGCGTGCTGAGGTTGTAGACGCAATTCTTATGCTCCGTCCTAAGTGCGGCATAGATGCCGCGGGCGATATCGCCCGCATAGACGAAGTCGCGCGTCTGCTTGCCATCGCCAAAAATCGTAATGGGCAGTCCCCTGGCCACGCGCTTGCAGAAGATGGAAATGACACCGCCCTCGCCCTTGTCGCCCTGACGCTCGCCATAGACGTTCGCAAAGCGCAACACCACATAATCGAGGCCATAGAGGCGGTGATAGAGCGCGAGATAGCGCTCCACCGTCACCTTCGTGAGACCGTAGAAGGAAAGCGGCGCGAGCGGCTGCACCTCTTTGACCGGCAGATCTGCCTCCTGCACATCGCCATAGGCCGCTGCCGTCGAGGCGAAGACAACACGCGCCCCCGTGCGCCGTGCGGCCTCCAGCACATTCACAGAACCCATGACATTCTGCTGCGCATCGAGGAGAGGATCACGGATGGACGAATCCACCATCGTCTGCGCCGCCAGATGCACAATGCCATCGAAGGGCACCGACAGTATCCTGATGCGTGCCTCTTCCGCGCGCACATCCATGGCCCATAGGTCGAAACCCGCCTCCGGCAGATGTGACCGATCACCCGTCGAGAAATTATCCAGCACCGTCACGGCATGCCCCTCGGCCATGAGCAGCCGTACCAGATGCGAGCCGATAAAGCCGGCTCCACCCGTCACCAATATCCGCATGTAATCTCACCTCATCCAGACCGGCAGTGCGCCGGTCCTTTCATCATAACCATGATATATTGATAGCCGGAAAGCTATGTTTGTTTTGTCCATTCTATGAGAAATATTTATCGTTGTCAACAATTCCCCATGTTCGTATTTTATCGTCGGTTCCCGTTATTTTTTATTATTTCTATTTTGCATGGTAAGTTTTATTATCTTTTTGGTTAATTTTGTAGTATAATGGAAATATAAATCATGTAATCATAAGAAATGATTATGATTAATTATGTAAAAACAGGATTCATACAAATGGAGTGATAAATATGCTGACCATTCAGCAAATAGAAGGAACCATACTGGGACTGGCTGCCGGTGATGCCCTCGGTGTACCTGTGGAAGGCAAAGATGAGGCATATCTAGAGCGGCATGCCGTCAGTGCTATGCTGGGCTACGGTGTACACGGCATGCCCCCCGGAACCTGGTCCGATGACACGAGCCTCTGCCTGGCCACGATGGACAGCATCGCCCGCACGGACACCATCGATTTCGACGACCTGCTGCACACCTTCCAGCACTGGGCCGACGATGGAGCCTTCACCCCCGCCGGCCACGCCTTTGGCATCGGAGCCACGACGAAAAAAGCGCTGGAAAAATATCGGCATCACGCACCGGCCCTGCAAGCCGGCGGCGTCGCCGAACAGAACAACGGCAACGGCTCCCTCGTCCGCATCACGCCGCTGACGCTCTACCTCTACGGCCGCCACGGCACGGACATCAACGAGCACGACCTGAATCTCATCCAGAACGTCTCCGCCCTCACACATCGTCATCCACGGGCAAAAATGGCCTGCGTGCTGCTCGTGCTCCTTGGCCTGAACCTGCTGGACGGAGCCAAGCCCCTGGAAGCCCTCACGGATGCCAATCAGCGCTTCCACGACTACTACTGGCAAAAAGAACCTTACCACGACGAGCTTTGGCATTTTGAACGCAGCAGCTCCGTACAGGCCTTCTACGACCTCGCCCCCGAAGACATCGGTCATAGCGGCTACGTCATCGACACACTGGAAACAGCCGTCTGGTGCCTGCTCCACACCGAAAATTACCGCAACTGCGTCACCCGCGCCGTCAACCTGGGCGGCAAGACCGACTCCAACGGCGCTGTGGCCGGCGCACTCGCCGGCATGCGCTACGGCATCAAAGCCATTCCCCACGGCTGGCTGATGCAGCTGGTCCGCCGTGATTACATCGAGGACCTCTGCCATTTCTTCGGCCGCAACCTCACCCGTTAAAAAAAGATGCTCCGCTGCGTCACGCCCTGACCCAACGGAGCATCTTTTTCTCTCTGCATTACCTGCGTGCCCGAAAGAACGCCTGCAGTACCGCGCGGCACTCCTCCTCCAGCACACCTGCCGTCACCCTGGTACGCGGATTCAGCCGCGGCTGCCCCGGAATATTCAGCAGCGACTCACACCCGCCCATGCGGAAATCCGGCGCACCATAGACCAGGCGATCCAGCCGACTCTGCACGATGGCTCCCGCACACATCGGGCAAGGCTCCAGCGTCACATAAAGCACGCACCCCTCCAGCCGCCAGCGCCCCAGCCTCGCGTTAGCCTCCCGCAAAGCCACCATCTCCGCATGCGCCGTCACATCATGCCGCGTCTCGCGCAAATTGCACCCCCGCGCCACGACCTCCCCCGCCGCATCCACGATCAAGGCCCCCACCGGCACCTCCCCCATATCCGCCGCCTTTTCTGCCTCTACCAAAGCCAGCTGCATAAAATGAATATCCACATCTGAAGCTAAACGCATATTGTTTTCTATCCCCTGTGCAAACCGTATTGCTAATCGACAAACATAATCACGACCTCGACATCTGCGAGGACACCCTCCCCCTATCCAGCCACAAGCCAGCAGAAGGGCTTCTCTGTGCGAAGCGTTGGAAATTTCCGTGAAGAAAGAAAAATTTTTCTACATGAATCCTCGAAAAAACAGTTTCGTTCAAACGAAGCGCGTTTAACTGTTTTTTGAGGATGAATTAGGAGAAAAATTTTTCTTTTAGGAAATTTTCTCAGCGTAGCACAGAGAAGCCCTTCTGCGGTCGACCAACCGCTTAACTCAGCACATCCGAACAACCGCTCAACTCAGCACAGAGCTCCCATCCTTCGTCCGAACTGCCGTAAAAACCTACTGTCGATTTGCTTCTTTCAATCCTCCATCGCCTCATCCGCGGTCAGAATCGCCTCGATGCGCACATCCCTGACCGTATTCAGATCGACGAACTTGCCATGTGCCGTCTGCACGATTGGCATGCTGGACACGCGGCTCGGATCGATGTAGACGATGCGCCCCTTCTCGCCGTTGGAGAGCGCCACCCAGTTACCGTTCAGATCCTGGCACAAATGACGGATGAACTTCACGCCATACGTCGGATCCAGCTTGCCCGCCAGAATATCATCGTAGATAATCGCGAAAATGTCGAAGGGCGACTTGCGCTTGGCATAGCTCTTATCCGCCGCCATCGCATCGTAAATATCGAGGATACCCAGGATGCGCCCCATGACGGAAATCTCATCCTGCACCGAGCCGTAGGGATACCCCGACCCATCGCTGCGCTCATGATGCTGCAGCACCCCCATGAGGATATCGCGCTTGCTGCCCAGCGAACTCTCCTTGATCAGCTCATAACCATAGACCGGATGCTGGCGTATCTCGGCGAACTCCTCATCCGTCAGCTTGCCCTGCTTATTGAGAATCTCCGGCGCAATGCGCGTCTTGCCGCAATCGATGAGCAGGCCGGCCAGCATGATATCGTAGATCTTATCTTTCGGCCACTTCTCACGATTGCCCATGAGACCGGCCAGGATGGCTACATGCAGGCAATGATGCACGAGGTAATCGCCCGAGCGCTTCATGTTGTGAATCTGGGAAACCGCCTTGACGCCCTTGCAAAGCCCCTTATGCTGCAGCGGCTCCATGGCCGCCGTCACGGCCTGCACATCGAGCGGCGCCCCTGCGCGCAGCTGCTCGAACAGCACGACGACCTGGTCGTAGAGACCCGCATATTCCGTCACATAGCTGTCGTCGAGCAGATGGTCGCGCGCCGGTATGCTGATCGCTGCCATATCGTCTGCGTCTTCATCGATATAAATGGAAAAAATTGGTCGGTCGAGCAGGTCGAATATCATCTCATTCGTCAACACCGCGCCGACATTGATCAGGGGCTCGCCATTGTGGTCCATGACATCACGGCCCACGACCATGCCCGGCTTAAGGTCTTCAATAGCATAGGCTTTCAGCAATTTTGGTCATCCTTCCCAGGGGCAGGTTCATCCGCCTGCTCTTTACACTCCTTGTATTCCATCTGTCTCTTATTTTACAGGAAATAGTTTCTACAATCAAGGAAATTACCCATAAATTCGACCAAAATCATGTATACAAAAATAGACGGCATTGACTGCCGTCCATTCTCATATGACAAGTTGTATTAACCCTTGACCACGATGTTGACGAGCTTCTTCGGCACGGCGATGACCTTGACGATGGTCTTGCCCGCCGTGAGCTCCTGCGCCCGCGGCGTCGCGAGCACGGCCTGCTGCATAGCCTCGCGGTCGAGTCCCGCATCGATGCTGAGCTTGCCGCGCACCTTGCCGTTGACCTGCAGCACGATCTCGATCTCATCCTGCTGCAGAGCCTGCTCATCGTACTTCGGCCAATGCTGCTGATGCACGCTGCCCTCGGCGAAGAGCTGGCTCCAGAGCTCCTCCGTGATGTGCGGCGCAAACGGCGCCAGCAGGAGCAGCAGGTTCTTCGCGACCTCGCGCACGAGGTCGTCGTTGATCGCCTTATCCTGGAAACCGTAGAAGGCGTTCACGAGCTCCATGATGCTGGAGATAGCCGTGTTGAACATGAAGCGGTCGCGCACATCCTCCGTGACCTTCCTGATGGTCACGTGCAGGATGCGGCGCAGTCCTTTCTCCTCTTCTGTAAGTGCGCTGATATCATAACTGTCCTTGCCCACCTTGATGGCTTCCTCAAAATGGCTGAGGATACGCCATACACGACCGAGGAAACGGTAGGAGCCCTCGACGCCCTGATCACTCCACTCGAGGTCACGGTCGACCGGTGCCGCAAAGAGGATGAAGAGACGGGCCGTGTCGGCGCCGTACTTGTTGATGATTTCCTCCGGCGAGACGACGTTGCCCTTCGACTTCGACATCTTGGAGCCATCCTTCAGCACCATGCCCTGCGTGAGCAGGTTGTGGAACGGCTCGTCGAAGCCCACGAGACCCGCATCATGCAGCACCTTGGTAAAGAAGCGGGAATACAGGAGATGCAGGATGGCGTGCTCGATGCCGCCGATATACTGATCGACCGGTGCCCAGTAGTTCACCTTGTCCCTGGCAAACGGTGCCTCCGCATTACGCGGATCCGTGTAGCGCAGGAAGTACCAGGACGAGCAGATGAAGGTATCCATCGTATCCGTCTCGCGCGTCGCATCGGCACCGCACTTTGGGCACTTGCAATGCACGAATTCCTCGCACTGGGCCAGCGGCGAAACCGAACCCTGCTCGAAGGAGACGTTCTCCGGCAGCATCACGGGCAGATCCTTCTCCGGCACGAGCACTTCGCCGCAATGCGGGCAGTTGATGACCGGAATCGGCGCGCCCCAGTAACGCTGGCGGGAAATGAGCCAGTCGCGCAGACGGTAGTTGACATGGCGTTTGCCAAAGCCCTCTTTTTCGGCCTTGTCCATGATGCCTGCCATGGCTTTGTGCATCTCCATCCCCGTGAACTCTGCAGAGTTGACGAGCACGCCGTCCTTCTCCGTGTAGGCCTCGGTCATCGTGGCGAGGTCGAGGTGATGATCCTTCGGCTCGATGGTGAGAATCATCGGGATATCATATTTCTTCGCGAACATCCAGTCGCGCTGGTCACCACTCGGCACGCCCATGACTGCACCCGTGCCGTAGTCGGCGAGCACGTAGTTCGTGACCCAGATCTGCACGGTCTTGCCATTGAATGGGTTCACGCAGGTCACGCCTGTGTTGATGCCTTTTTTCTCCGACTCGCTGGACGTGCGCTCGATATCGCTCTGGTTGCGCACCTCCTGCACGAAAGCCTCGATCTCAGCCTTCTTGTCGCTCGTCTCGCAGATCTTCGCCACCAGCGGATGCTCGGCGGCAAGGGCGAGGAAGGTCACGCCATAGGCCGTATCGGGGCGCGTCGTGTAGACCGTGACCTTGTCATTCATACTCGGGATGTCAAAGGAGAATTCGAGACCTTCGCTGCGGCCGATCCAGTTGCGCTGCATCGTCTTGACGCGCTCCGGCCAGCCCGGCAGCTTGTCGAGATCCTTGAGCAGCACATCGGCGTAGTCCGTGATCTTCAGGAACCACTGGGAGAGGTCTTTCTTGTGCACGTTGGAGTCGCAGCGCCAGCATTTGCCGTCGATGACCTGCTCATTCGCGAGCACCGTACCGCAGGTATCGCACCAGTTGACGCTGGCCTCCTTCTTATAGGCCAGGCCGCGCTTGTAGAAGAGCTCGAAGAGCCACTGCGTCCACTTATAGTATTCGGGCTTGCAGGTCACAACCTCGCGATCCCAGTCGTAGGAGAGGCCCATGGATTTCTGCTGGCGCTCCATATTCGCAATATTGGAGAGCGTCCAGTCCGCCGGCTTGACACCGTGTTTGATGGCTGCGTTCTCAGCTGGCATGCCGAAGGAGTCAAAACCCATCGGATGCAGGACGTTGAAGCCTTCCATGGTCTTGTAACGGGCCATGACGTCGCCGATGGAGTAGTTACGCACGTGGCCCATGTGCAGATTGCCCGAGGGATAAGGGAACATCTCCAGCGCGTAATACTTCGGCCGCTTCGGGTCCGCCTCCGTCTTGTAGACGGACTCCTGCTCCCACTTCTTCTGCCATTTCTGCTCGATTGCCTGCGGGTTGTACCTCTCCATACTTCTTCCTCCTAGATGATCCCGGATAAAAAAACCGCCTGCCAGCCGCAGGCGGTACTGTTTACAGCTTAAGCTCATTATAGCGGTAAGGCCGCTTATCGTCAACCTCTGTCCCTAGGCAGTTACCTGTTGTATAAAGGCCAGCGACTTCAGCGGCTGGCCGAGGATGGTGGGCAGATAGGCGAGCATGATGTTCTCCGCCGCCACGAGGTCCGCGCTGCGGATGCGCAGCTGCTGCGGGTCCTGCCAGTCGAGGTCGCGCAGGCGCACGATGAGCTGGCGCACGCCCGCGGGGAAAGGCAGAGCAGCGCCATAGGCCGCGCCGCTCTGCCCGCTTCTCTGCCGGTCTTGCCTCTCCTGATAAGCCTGCATATCCCGAAAGCAGGCGGGACAGAGCGCGCCCCCCTCGTTTTGCGCGAAATAAGCGTCGCCCTCGATGTGCTTCGCGCAGTGGACGCAGCGCTCGTAGTGCATCTGCAGGCCCGTGAACTCCAGCAGCTGATAGACGGCCGCGAGCGCCGTCACGCGCGGGTTGCGTTGCTCGAAAGCCGCGAGAATCTCCAGCAGGCGCGCGTACATCGCGGGCTCCGGCTGCCCGTCCGCCAGGCAGCCGCGCAGAAATTCCGCCACAAAGGCTCCGTAAGCCATGCAGCTGAGGTCTTCGCCGAGCTTCTTGTAATGGCGCTTGGTCGTGGCCGTGCGTACAGTGTCGAGACGCCTGCCCTCGGCGAGCTGCAGTTCCAGCTCGCTGAACATCTGCATCGCCCCGGCCAAAGGACTGCGGGGCCGGCGGCAACCGAAGGCCGTCGCCCGCACGAGGCCGCGCTCTTTGGTGAAGAACGTCATGATCTTGTCTGCCTCGCCCCAGCTGCGCGCGCCGAGGACGACGGCGTCCGTCGCATAGAGGGCCATCAGCGCTGCCCCTCCTTTTTCTCCGCCTGAGGCTCCCTGGCCAGCACCTGAGCGACGTCTGGATTGACGACAGTTGTCGGTGCGGCTGTGTGCTGGCGCTCCGGCATGACGGCGCCGGCCGTGAGCATGTACTGCAGCGCCGATTTACTGCTGATGTCGACGTAGATGACGTCCTGCTTGCGCACGAAGAGGTTCGTGCCCGAGGTCATGTTGAGGCTCCAGGGCACGAAGACGCAGACGTAGTCGTCGCCGAGCTTATCCTGCAGGGCGGGCGGCACGTCAGCCATGACGAAGCCAAGGGCCTTGGATTGGTGAAAGGGCACGAGCACGACCTGATCGAACATGCTGTTCGTGTTGAAGACAGCCTGCGAGAGGTCCTTGACGCTGGAGTAGATGAACTTGACGATAGGGATTTTGTCGAGGAGCAGCTCGCCGTAATGAATGGCACGGCGCATGACCCAGTAGGAGGAGAGCCAGCCCACGAGGTAGATGCAACCGAGGACCGTGATGAGGCCAAGACCGGGGAAGTAGAATGGCAGGTGCCGCCCGAGCACGCCCTCCGTGAAGTGCAACAGTTCCTCGATGACAAAGACCGTAATGGCGAGCGGCACGAGCAGCATCAGGCCGTTGATGAAGCGGCGGGAGACGCGGTACGAGAGCGAGTGTTTATGATGTTTATGATTGGACATGTATTTCACCTCACTGATACGAACCGCGGCCGAGGGGAGTGCCTGCATTCCGCTGAGAAAATTTCCTAAAAGAAAAATTTTTCTCCTAATTCATCCTCAAAAAACAGTTAAACGCGCTTCGCTTGAACGAAACTGTTTTTTCGAGGATTCATGTAGAAAAATTTTTCTTTCTTCACGGAAATTTCCAACGCTCCATGCAGGCACTCCCCCCGGCCGCTCGGCTGAAGCCATCGCTACGTTGCGAGCCAGGAAATTACTCTCAACTCCCAACTCCCAACTCTCCGGCCTACTCTTCCCTGCCAAAGCCGAAGTTCTTGAGGACGCCCTCGCGGTCGCGCCAGTCTTTCTTCACTTTCACCCACAGGTCGAGGTAGACTCGGTTGCCGAGCAGGGTCTCGATGTCGGTGCGGGCTAGGGCACCGATCTGCTTGAGCATGGCACCTTTCGCGCCGATGACGATGCCCTTTTGGGAGTCGCGCTCGACGTAGATGGTGGCACGAATGTAGACATCGCTGTTATCGCGGGTCTTCATTTCTTCCGTTTCCACGGCGATGGCGTGCGGGACTTCGTCGCGCGTGAGCTGGAGAACCTTTTCGCGGATGAGCTCGGCGACGATGAGTCGCTCGGGCTGGTCGGTGACCATGTCCTCGGGGTAGTATTGCGGGCCTTCGGGCAGGTACTTTTTGATTTCCGTCAGCAGGCTGTCGAGATTGACCTCTTCCTTGGCCGAGATGGGTACGACACCGGCGAAGGGGTATTTCTCCGTGTAGTGGGAGATGATGGGCAGTGCTTCTTCCTTTTCGATGAGGTCGAGCTTGTTGACGACGAGGATGACCGGACGGCGCGTGGCTTGCAGGCGTTCGAGAATGTAGTATTCGCCCGGGCCCATCTTTTGCGTGGCATCGACGACGAAGAGGATGGCGTCGACTTCCTTGAGCGTGCCTTCGGCCGCCTTGACCATGTACTCGCCGAGCTTGTGGCGCGGCTTGTGTATGCCCGGCGTGTCGAGGAAGATAATCTGGGCATCGGGCTGCGTGAGGATGCAGAGGATGCGGTTGCGCGTCGTCTGCGGCTTGTCGCTCATGATGGCGATCTTCTGCCCGATGAGCGTGTTGATGAGGGTCGATTTGCCGACGTTTGGCCGACCGATAACGGCGATGAAGCCGGATTTATGTTTCTCTGCCATGCATTTTTCTCCTTCTTACTCTCTGGGGATACCGAGTTTCTCCATCACGAAGCGCTGCTCCGCCTCCATCTCCAGGCGGTCAGCCTCCTCCATGTGGTCATAGCCGAGCAGGTGAAGCATACCATGCACGGTGAGGAAGGCCACCTCGCGGCGCACGCTGTGCCCGTAATCCGCGGCCTGCTCCTGTGCGCGCTCTACGGAAATGATGAGGTCGCCGAGCACGTTCACATCCGGCCCGTCCTCGATCTCCGGCTCCTCGCTCTCATTGAGAGCAAAGGAAAGCACATCCGTCGGGCGGTCGATGCCGCGGTACTGCTTGTTCAGCTGATGAATATATTCATTATTCGTGAGCGTCACGCTGACCTCGCCGTTCTCCACGCCGTACAGCTTGCCGACCGTCTCCGCCGCCGTCGTGACATTGTCGATAATCTCCTGCGGGAAAGTCAGATCTTCAGGATAATTACTAATAATTACGTTCATGCATTTATGTCCTTTTTGAAAGTTGCTCTATCAACAAAGCCATGCAGCGAAGCGCTCATGGCCTCCCGCCGCCCTTGCTTACCTTCAAGTACGAGGCAAACCAGCCGGCGGGACGGGGGGGCCTGCAGCGGAGCGGAACACTGCAACCGGCGCAGCCGGCGGCCCGCCCGCTAAACGTTGGCAACGGCCTCGATGAATGCTCGTTCGTGGCTTGCCCGAACAGTAGTTTGAGCGATACCGTCAGCCCCCGTGGCGGGTCGTTTGTGGAGCGGAGTCGCAGGGACACCCCCGTCCCGACGGCGTCCGTCCGCCTCTCTTTTTCGTACCAGTCAGCACTCAGCCTCGCGCTTTTTGCGCTCCTCCCACTTACCGTACGCTTCTACGATACGCGTGACCACATCGTGGCGCACGACATCCGTGGGGGCGAGGCGCGTGACGGCGATGCCGGGGACATCCTGCAGGATCTCCGCCGCCTCGCGCAGGCCGGAGGAGACGCCGCGCGGCAGATCAACCTGCCCGAGGTCACCCGTCACCACCATCTTCGAGCCGAAGCCGAGACGCGTGAGGAACATTTTCATCTGCTTGCCCGTCGTATTCTGCGCCTCATCGAGAATCACGAAGGCATCCTCCAGCGTGCGGCCGCGCATGTAGGCAAGCGGCGCAATCTCGATGAGCCCCTTCGCCATGAATTTGCGGTAGGTATCGAGCCCCAGCACATCCTCCAGCGCATCGTAGAGAGGGCGCAGATAGGGATCGACCTTGTCCTGCAGGTCACCGGGCAGGAAACCGAGGCGCTCCCCCGCCTCGACGGCCGGGCGCGTGAGCACCAGGCGGCGCACCTCCTTATTGCGCATGGCAGCCACCGCCATGACCACGGCCAGATACGTCTTGCCCGTGCCCGCCGGCCCGATGCCGAAGGTGATATCGTGATGGCGGATCTGCTCGAGGTAGCGGCGCTGGCCGAGGGTCTTCGGCCGCACCTGGCGCCCACGCGCCGTGACGAGAATCGTATCGCCGAAGAGACCGTGCAGGTCACCTGCCCGGCCCTCGCGCACGAGCCGGATACCGTAGCGCACCTCGTGCGTCGTGATGCGCGTGCCCTGCCTGTAGAGATACTGCAGCTCCTGCATGAGCTGCGTGGCTGGCGTCACTTCGCCCGCTTCCCCCATGATCGTGAGCGTGCCGCCACGGCTATGGAACTGGCAGCCAAAGGATTCCCGCAGGAGCTGCAGATACGCATCATGCTCCCCGAGGAGTGCGTATGCTTCTTCCTGATCTGCAAAGTCGATGCTTCGCTCTAGTGCCTGCTGCAAAAGTCTAAATCACCTTTCCTTTAATGATTATCGTGACCTGTTATTTACTCAGCGAGTTTCGCCGTAAACTTCTCGATCATCTTCACGGGCTTATACGATTCCTTCGCGTGGCGCAGACCGGGCAGGCCCATGTCCTCCTCGCGGTTCACATAGGTTACGCGCCCCTGCCAGGTATTGGCGATATAGTTCTGGTTGATGGCCGTGAAGGCGCCGCGCAGGTTCGGGTCCGCCTTTTCCACATGCACGACGACCGTATCGTCGTTGAGTTTTTCGCCAAAGGTGAACGCGATGATACGTCCGTCGAGACGAATGGCACCGCCCTCAACGCCGAAAAAAGCATAGTTATCGAAGACCTCGCGGATGCCCTGCCGCTCCGCCGCGATGAAGGGATTATGCTGCTCCGTCGTGGAGACGCGCAGCGCATACCAGTTGTCGAGCTCCTGCTTGCAAGCAGGGATGATGTCCTCCGTGATGGGCAGGTACTCCGCCTGCGGGTAGAGCTTGTGAAACGCATTGAGGTGATTTTTCTTCGCATGCAGCTTGCGCCCCGATAGCGTGGCCAGCTTATCCGTCAGATAGACATAGTCCTCTTCGTCGCGGTTTCCCTTTACCACGAAAGAATACTCCGGGAGCTCGCTCAGGCGCGTGGCAAAAGCTTTCTCCAGCCCCATGAATTGCACGGCGTGGCCATGCTCACGGCACCAGTCCACGACGCATTGCACGGACGCTGCAAACTTCTCCTCCGGACCGAAGGGCTGCAGGAACCAGACCTTGCCCTCCACCTCGCAGCGCATATAGAGCACGCCATCCTCCTCCGCCAGCTGCAGCTGGAACGGCTCGCGCCACATGAAGAGGTTCGTAAAGGTAAAATGCGCGTTCTCGTAATAACGGCTATGGAAATAACGATCCACCAGCGGTTTGTCCGCCTGGGAAAGTGCATGGAAATCGATGATCATCAAGCCTCCTGACATAACGAAAATAAATCTATTCCCATTATAGCAAAGATGTCAAAGCGGCCCTGTGATTCACTCACATTTGCACATCTGGCGTGCCGATTCTGCAGCTTTGGCCACTTCCTGCACGTTCTTGCCCTGCGCTGCGGCCACAGCGGCCAGCACCGCGCCCTCTACGAGCGGCGCATCGACGAGCAGCAGATGATCATCGTGCATCTTCTCCAGCACGAGCTCCGCCGTCATCACGGCACTGCCCATATCGACGAGCACAATGGCACCATCCGCGCCGTTCACTTCTTCCACGGCGTGCTGGATGCGCGCATAGCTCGTGCCAAGACCACCTTCGAGGCCACCTGCCGCTACGATATCCACATCCGTCGCCATCATCTGCGCGAGCTCCACGACGCCCTCCGCCAGCTTCTGGCTATGGGATACGATAACAATTCCAACCAATATCTCACCCTCCACTTCCTTTTCTTAACTCTTATATATTAGCCTCTCTCCTTTTAATTTCCTGCAAAAAAAACAGGCTGCCGAAAATTTTTCGACTGCCTGTTTTCTCTAGTTTATGTGATTGGCTTACTTGTAGTACTTCACGCCGGCTTCGAAGAGCTGCTGGTCTTTCTCGCCCGGGATGTTGCGCGCCACGTTGGCGCCGATGCGCTCGCTGTGGCCCATCTTGCCCAGCACGCGGCCATCGGGGCTCGTGATGCCCTCGATGGCGTTGACGGAGCCGTTCGGGTTCCACGGCAGGGCCAGCGTCGGCTGTCCCTGCTCGTCGACGTACTGCGTGGCGATCTGGCCGCGCTGGCGCAGCTTCGCCACCATCTCCGGCGAGGCGGCAAATCGGCCCTCGCCATGGGAGACAGCAATCGTGTGCACGTCGCCGACCTGTACGTTGTTGAACCACGGCGAGAGATTCGAAGCCACCTTCGTGCGCACCATGCAGGAGACGTGGCGGCCCAGCGTATTGTGCGTAAGCGTCGGCGCTTCCTCCGTGAGATTGCGGATCTCGCCGTAGGGCACGAGGCCGAGCTTGATGAGCGCCTGAAAACCGTTGCAGATGCCGAGCATGAGGCCGTCGCGGCGCTGCAGCAGGCGCATGACCTCCTCCGCGATACGCGGATTGCGGAACATGGCCGCGATGAACTTGCCGGAGCCGTCCGGCTCGTCACCGCCGGAGAAACCGCCCGGGAGCATGATGATGTTGGCGGCGCGGATGCCTTTGACGATGGCCTCCACCGTCTCCTCGACAGCCTGCGGCGTGAGGTTGCGCACGACCAGCGTCTGCGTCTCGGCGCCTGCGCGCTCCCAGGCCCGCGCGGAATCGTACTCGCAGTTCGTGCCGGGGAATACGGGGATGAAGACGCGCGGCTTCGCCACGGGCGCTACGCGGCCAGCCAGGTAGTTGCCCTTCGTGTAGGGACCCCAGCTCACGCGCTGGCGTGACGGCTGCTTCACCTGCGTCGGGAAGATCTTCTCCAAAGGCGTGGTGTAGGCCGCCTCGGCCTCCGCCAGCGTCACGACGTCATTGTCGAGCACGATGCTCGGCACGTCGCTCGTCTCGCCCAGCTCATAGGCACCCGTGCCCGCGAGCAGTTCATTCATCTTCGCGTTCGGCGCAACCTCGAGGATGATGGCACCGTAGTCCGGCGTGTAGAGTGCCTGCGCATTCATGAACTTGGTAAATCTGAAGCCGATGTTGTTGCCGAGCGTCATCTTCGTGATGGCCGCTGCGACACCGCCAACGCCCACGCTCTGCGCCGCGAAGGCCTGACGCTTCGCGGTCATGGCCTCGATCTTGCTGAAGTTCAGGCGCAGGCGCTTGAACACCGGCAGATCCTGATCATCCTTCGGGCAGGGCACGAGCCATACCTTGTTGCCCGCATACTTGAACTCCGGCGAGACGGCGTGGTCCGCCTGCATGACGTCGACAGCGAAGGCGGCCAGCGTCGGCGGCACGTGGATGTTCTCGAAGGTGCCGGACATGGAATCCTTGCCGCCGATGGCCGGAATCTCCAGCGCGTGCTGTGCCCAAAGGGCGCCGAGCAGGGCCGCGAACGGCTTGCCCCAATGCGCCGGGTCCTTGCCCATGCTCTCGAAATACTCCTGGAACGTGAGGCGGATGCTCTCCGCATGGCCGCCCAGGGCGACCATTTTGGCCGCGGCGGCCACGACCGCATAGACAGAGCCATGGAACGGACTCCAGGTCATGCAGTCCGGATCGAGACCAAAGGTCATGGCCGTAGCCGTATTCGTCTCGGCATGCTGCACCGGGATCTTCGCGACCATGCCCTCGGCCGGCGTCATCTGCCGGCGACCACCAAAGGGCATGAGCACGGTGTTGCCGCCGATGGTCGAATCGAAACGCTCGGCGAGCCCCTTCTGGCTGCAGACGTTGAGATCCTTGAGATTCTCCAGCCAGGCGGCGCTGAAGTCGCCCTTCTTTGCCGCGACCTTCGCCGGTACCTCATGCAGATAGCGGTGCTTGTCGTCCGGCTGCCTGATCGTGGCCATGACATGCTGGCGCACGCCGTTCGTATCGAGGAAGGCACGGTTCATCTGCACGATGGACTGCCCGCGCCAGTTCATGACGAGGCGCGGCTCCTGCGTGACCACAGCGACCTGCGTCGACTCGAGGTTCTCAGCCTCCGCGTACTGCTGGAAGGCCTGCATATCCTTCGGGTCGAGCACGACGGCCATGCGCTCCTGCGACTCGGAGATCGCGAGCTCCGTACCGTCGAGGCCTGCATACTTCTTCTTGATGGCATTGAGGTTGATGATGAGGCCGTCGGCCAGCTCGCCGATGGCCACGGCCACACCGCCCGCGCCGAAGTCGTTACAGCGCTTGATCATGCGGCTGACTTTCGGGTTGCGGAACAGGCGCTGGATCTTGCGCTCGGTCGGCGGATTGCCTTTCTGCACCTCAGCGCCGCAGGTATGGATGGACTCCTCCGTATGTTCCTTGGAGGAACCCGTCGCGCCGCCGATGCCGTCGCGGCCCGTGCGCCCGCCGAGCAGCACGATGACATCGCCCGGCTGCGGACGCTCACGCACGACGTTGACCTGCGGCGCCGCCGCGATGACCGCGCCGATCTCCATGCGTTTGGCCATGTAGCCCTCGTGGTAGACCTCGCGCACCTGGCCCGTGGCGAGGCCGATCTGGTTGCCGTAGGCGCTGTAGCCCGCGGCCGCCCCCAGCGTGATCTTCTTCTGCGGCAGCTTGCCCGGCAACGTCTCCTTGAAGGGACGGCGCGGGTCAGCGGCACCGGTCACGCGCATGGCCTGATAGACGTAAGAACGGCCGGACAGCGGATCGCGGATGGCACCGCCGAGGCAGGTCGCCGCGCCGCCGAACGGCTCGATTTCCGTCGGATGGTTATGCGTCTCGTTCTTGAACATGACGAGCCATTTCTCATCCTTGCCATTCACATCGACGTTCACGACGATGCTGCAGGCGTTGATTTCCTCGGACTGGTCGAGATCCTTGAGCTTGCCCTGACGGCGCAGCGCCTTCATGCCGATGACCGCGAGGTCCATGAGCGTGACCTCACGCTGCTGGCTGCCGTAGACGTTCTCGCGATCGGCGAGATACTGCTTGTAGGCCGCCGTGAGCGCGGGGGAGAAATAGCCCTCCTCGATGTCCACCATATCGATGGCCGTCGTGAACGTCGTGTGACGGCAATGGTCGGACCAGTAGGTATCGATGACGCGCAGCTCCGTAATCGTCGGGGCGCGGCGCTCCGTATCGCGGAAATAGCTCTGGCAGAACTTCAGGTCCTCGAAGCTCATCGCGAAACCGCACTTGTCCATGAAGGCGTGCAGGCCGGCCTCGTCAAGCGTGTTGAAATACTCCAGCACCGCCACGTCCTCAGGCTCCTTGTAGGCGATATCCAGCGACTCCGGCTTCTCCATGGAGGCCTCGCGACTCTCCACCGGGTTGATGCAGTAAGCCTTGATTTTATCGAAATCCTCGTGGCTCACATCGCCCACGATGACGACGACACGCGCCGTCACGATCTGCGGACGCTCCTTCTGCGTCACGAGCTGCACGCACTGGGCCGCCGAGTCCGCGCGCTGGTCGAACTGCCCCGGCAGATACTCCACGGCAAAGGCACGGGAGTTCGCGAAGTGTGGCAGTTTCTCCTCATAGACGACATCTACGGTCGGCTCCGAGAAGACGACGGACTTCACCTGTGCATACTCCGCATCGCTGAGCCCCTCGATATCGTAGCGGTTGATGATGCGTACCGCCGTGAGCCCCGTGAGCCGGAACGTCTCGATGAGGTCGTCCTTCAGCTGTTGCGCCGGGATATCGAAAAAGCCCTGACGTTTCTCGACGAAAATTCTTCTTACTGTCATGCGTACCTTTGCCTCCAAAACCAGTGGATTTACATAAGCTTAAAAATATACATAAACAGGCATGACTGTCTTTTCCTCACAGTCATGCCTGTCATGATCTTATAATTGGTCGACGGGAACCTTGACGACGACTTTCGTGACCTGCACCGGCTCGTCATCCACGGCTCCTTTTGGGCGATGAACGTCCTCGGGATAGAGCACGGCAAAGCCGCCCGGCGTCAGCACGATGTCGCTGTCCGGGACGAGCTTCTCGTAAAAGCCCACGTCCTTCCCTGCATCATAGGCCTCGGAGACCATGAGATCCGGGCTCAGCGGGCACCAGCCCATGTACTCCTCGCCCTCGACGATGTACTGGATATCGACGTACTTCTCGTGCGCCTCCGGGCGGCACTCGGCCACCGGCTTCGTCTGGTAGCGCTGCACGTTGGCCTTGATGCCCGGTGCCACTTCGTATGCGCCATCCGCCATCTGCGTGAAGTCATGCGCGCGCAGATACTCCAGTGCCTGACGGATCGCCGCCGGATACTCTACATGCGAGCTCTCCAGAGTCTCGATCGTACCAATAAACATATGCCTTACCTAGCCTTTCCACCTGCGTGCCGCAGGGAATTCGTCTGATGACTTTACTCCCTATTGTAGCGAAAAAGACGCGTATATGCAAGACGTACAGACTTCTTTTTCGCCGTAGTCAGTTGTCCTTTTTGCTGCGGGCAAAAGAAATTTTGCTTTTTTCGCAAAATTCCCGCGCTTTTGCTTGCTTTTGCGCGTATATTTATGCTACCTTTAAAGTATGGAACAGTAATTTATCTCATCATAAGGGGGAACTTTTATGCGTGAACTCCTGGAGCTCCTGGAGCAGGATGCCCGCCGCCCGGTAAGCGAGCTGGCCCCCATCCTCAAGAAGAGCGAATACGAAGTCGAGCAGGATATCAAGAAACTGGAGAAAGACAAGGTCATTCTCGCCTACAATACGCTGATCGACTGGGAAAAATTCGGCGACGACCACGTAACGGCCATGATCGAGGTCAACCTCACGCCGGAGCGCGAAGTCGGCTTTGACGCCATCGCCGAGCGCATCTACCGCTTCGACGAGGTGCGCACGGTCTACCTCATGAGCGGCAGCTTCGACCTCATGGTCATCATCGAGGGCAAATCCCTGCGCGAAGTCGCAAACTTCGTCGCCAAGCGCCTCTCCACCATCGATGGCGTCACAGCGACGCGCAGCCATTTCATGCTGAAACCGTACAAAAAAGACGGCGTCATCATCCACGATGAGGAACGCGACCGCAGATTGGTGGTGTCCCCCTGATGGCAGAAACATCCATCGATTGGAACGAGCGTCTCTCCACCTCGGTCCGGTCCATCGCCCCTTCGGGCATCCGCAAGTTCTTCGACATCGCCGCCAAGATGGAAGACGTCATCTCCCTCGGCGTCGGCGAGCCGGACTTCGTGACGCCCTGGCCCATCCGCGAATCCTGCATCTACGGCCTCGAGCAGGGCTACACCTCCTACACGGCGAACCGCGGCCTCATCGAGCTGCGCCAGGAGATCGCGAACATGTATGCGCGCGAGTACGACCTGCACTATGCACCGGATACCGACATCCTCGTGACCGTCGGCGTCAGCGAGGCCATGGACCTCGCGATGCGCGCCCTGCTGGAGCCGGGCGACGAGGTGCTCATCCCCGAGCCCTGCTACGTCTCCTACGCGGCCTGCACGACGCTCGCGGGCGGCGTGCCCGTGGCCGTGCCTGCGAAGCTCGAGAACGAATTCCGCATCACGGCCGCCGAGCTGGAGCAATACGTCACGCCGAAGACGAAAGTCCTGCTCATCGGCTACCCGAACAACCCGACGGGCGCCATCATGACGCGCCAGGATTTCGAGCAAATCGCCGACTTTGCCGAGCAGCATGACCTCATCGTGATTTCCGACGAAATCTACGGCGCGCTCACCTACGGCGACGAGCCGCACGCCTGCTTCGCCGCCATGCCGCGCATGCAGGAGCGCACGGTGCTCTTAAACGGCTTCTCGAAGGCCTACGCGATGACGGGCTGGCGCATCGGCTACGCCATGGGCAACCCGGCCATCATCGCGGCCATGACGAAGATTCACCAGTACACGATGCTCTGCGCGCCGGTCACGGCCCAGGTCGGTGCCATCGAGGCGCTGCGCCACGGCGAGAAGGCACGTCTGAAGATGCTGCACGAATACGACCGCCGCCGCCGCCTCATCTACGACGGCCTCACGAAGCTCGGCCTAACCTGCTTCGAACCGAAAGGTGCGTTCTACATCTTCCCGGACATCACGAGCTCGGGCTACACCTCCGACGAATTCGCCGAGCAGTTGCTGCAGACCGAGCACGTCGCCCTCGTCCCCGGCACCGCCTTCGGCGCCTGCGGCGAGGGCCACGTCCGTTGCTCTTATGCCACCTCCATCGACAAGATCTCCGAAGCGCTCACCCGCATCGAGCACTTCCTCAAGCATCACAAAAAATAAAACCAGGCATACGAAAAAGACAGCTTCTTTACCCGGAAGCTGTCTTTTTCGTATGTTTATGCTTTTTACGTGGCCTGGCGGCAGAAGATCCAACCGCCGGCAAGGCGGGTGCCTCAGTCCTCGGCCAGCAGGGATGCCGGATCGAAGTCCTTTTCGTTGATATAGTGCAGCAGCTCTGCCCCCGTGATTACCTTTTCAATTTTCTCACCGGGCTCGTGGTACAGATCGATCTCGCGCGGCGGACAGCGACGCCCCTCCGCATCGCTGAACAGGATGACACGCGGCCTGCCGGTCTGCCCGAACGTGACTTCCTTCACGATGCAGTAGCCGCTCGTGAGCTGCAGCACCGTGCCCACCGGATAGAGCGCGACGTTCGCGAAGAACAGCGTCAGCAGGTCACGGTCGAACTGCCCCGGTGAGCAGTTGATCATGATGTTATACGCCACATGCGGCGGATACGGCTTCTTGTATGGGCGCACGCTCGTCAGGGCATCGTAGACATCGGCGATGGCCGAAATGCGGCCGAAGAGGTGAATCTGCGTCCCCTCGATGCCGTAGGGATAGCCGCGGCCATCCATGTGCTCGTGATGCTGGCGCGCGCAGATGGCAAACATGGCCGTGCCCGGCATCTTCATGCTGAGGATCATCTCGCTGCCCCAGCGCGGATGCTGACGGATGATGTCGAACTCTTCCTTGGTAAGGCGCCCCTGCTTGTTCAGGATGCCCTGCGGCACACGGGTCTTGCCCAGATCGTGCAACAGCGCCCCCAGGGTCAGCTGGTGCATGCGCCTCGTATCCAGGTTGCACAGCGTGCCGATGATAGCCGACAGCACGGCCACGTTCACGCTGTGAGAAAACGTGTACATATCATAGGTACGAATATCATTCAGCTGCACCAAATTCTTGCGTCGGAGAATCAGATCTCCGACGATGGCATCAGCTGCCCGCTCCACCGGTTCGATATCCATGAGCTGCTGCTGCTGGAAGCTCTCAAACAGCTGATACACATGGTCTACGGCCATGTGCCGTGTCTCCTCCTGCAAGACGTCTTCTGGCAACTTAATGAGAAGCTCTGGCATCGTCGAGGTCACGTAGAGCTCGCGGATGCCGAGCTGGCGCAGGCGCTGGATATATTGCTCTGTCAGAGGGATACCCTTGACCAGATAGCTGGCGCCCTTGGCATTATAAACACTCTGCACCGGCACCATGCCCGGTCGCAGATTCTTGGTCTGCAGCTTAATCATGCAGCGCACCAACACCTTCCTATACTTTAGTCCTCCCTAAAGTATATCATAAATCCGCTATGCGCGCAATAAAAAACACCTTACAGGCATCTCCCTGCGCATTGAGCGCAAGCTGCACCGATAGCCGTGCATCTGCCAGCATAATTTTCCTGCTGCCTGGGATACCCACAGCGGAGCAGGACAAGCTCCTCATCCTGCTCGGCAATCCAGTGGACATCCAAAGTGTGGAGGAGTATATCCCCGCGCCGCTCATCTCGGCCACCTTCGAGCGCCCTGTGGACACGGGCGCCCTGCTCGAGCGCCTCGCGTATCTCATGGATGTCAACGCGACCCAGGGCCGCCTGAAGCACGTCCTCATCGTCGATGATGACGAGACTTTCCTCAAGACCGTGCGTAACTGGCTCATGCGCCAGTACCGCGTGACCATCGTCACCAGCGGCGCACAGGCGCTCATGTACGTGGCCGACAAGCAGCCGGACCTCATCCTGCTGGACTACGAGATGCCCGTGACCAGCGGGCCGAAGGTGCTGGAGATGCTGCGGAGCGAACCGAAGACCGCCCAGATTCCCGTCATCTTCCTCACGGGCAAGGGCGACCGCGACAGCGTCATGCAGGTGCTCGCGCTGAAGCCCGAGGGCTACATCCTGAAGTCCTCGGGCCGCGACAAACTCGTGGAGAGTGTCGGCAATTTCTTCACGAAGCAGCTGTACGACAAATTGCACGATTGAGCCTCGGACAGCGGACACCGCATATTGACGATTAACCAGCGGACATCAACCATCGGACATAAAACATAGAGCATCGACGGAGGTTTGCCTATGAAATGGAACTGGAAGCGCTCGCTGCCCCATCTCATCCTCCTCGCCGCCCTCGCCGCCCTCCTCGCTTACGCGCATCTCTTTTTCACGACGGAAGTCGAGCCGCAGCGTCCTGTCCGGATTGGCATCATCCTGCCCGATCAGCAGGCGTCCGAGCCCTGGTACCGCATCGCATGCCAGGGGCTCACCGATGCGGCGAACGCCATGGGCGCGGAATACCTCATCGAGCAGGACGTCCCCGACAGCCCCACCGGCATGGAGGCCATCGACCGGCTGCACGCCAAGGGCGCGAACCTCATCGTGACGGCAACCTACGGCTACGGCGGACTGTTCCAGGCGGCGGGGCAGAAATATCCCGACACCAATTTCTATACCATCATTCCCTCGAACTACGCAGGAAACGTGCGCACGTATTTCGTGCGCATCTACCAGCTGCGCTACCTCCAGGGCATTCTCGCGGGGCTGAAGACGCAGACGGGGTACATCGGCTTCATCAGCTATGACCGCACGCCGGACAACGTGCAGGAGCTCGACGCCTTCGCGCTCGGCGTACGGCATGTCAATCCCACTGCCCATGTGCTCGCGGCGTTCCAGCCCCTCCTCGGGGGCACGGATGAAGATGCGCGGCGCCTAGCGGGCCGCATGATCCGGGACGCGCATGTCGACGTCCTCGCGTCGCACCGGGTCAATGATGCCGTGGCGGCATATGCCGTCAAGAACGGCATCTATGGCCTCGCCTGCTACGACGAGCTCCCGGATGACCCGCACCTCCTCGCGCGCACCGTCATCGACTGGCAGAAAGTCTGGTCCACGCTCATCAAGGACAATGCGCGGAAGTCCAACCCGCGGGCCTTCTACTGGTTCGACGTCAACGAGGCCGCGATGACGCTCACCATCACGTCGCCTGCAGTCACGGCCGGGGAACGCGCCCGGGTCGCGCAGGCCGAGGAGGCCCTGAAAAACGGCTTCGAGCCATTTTCCGGCGACATCCGTGACAACGAGGGCCATGTCCGCTGCCGTGCGGGAGAATACATCGACGATATAACACTCCGGCAGGAGATGGATTGGCTGGTCGAGGGGGTGAGCCTCTATGAATGACCGTCTGCGCAAGCTCCTCAAAACGTATCTCTTTTCCCCGGAGCAGCGCCGCCTGGTCGCCCTGCTCGTCTGCGCGCTCTGCTGCTTCGCTTTCATCGGTCACAGCATCCAGTACCAGCTGAACCTTATGCTGCACGAGTACATGGAGGACCAGCTCGGGCAGAACATCACCATGATGTCGCAGATGGACAACGAGATCATCAACCGCCGTCTGCACTGGCTGGAGGAATACGGCAAAGCCATCGAAGCCCATCCGGAGAACCGGGATTTTTTCCTCCAGCTGATCCAGCAGGACCTCAATGGCACCGTCGGCATCCTGCGCTTTGACGGCACGCGCCTCGCCGGCAGCGATGACGATGACGTGTCCCTCGCGACCTTCCCGGGCTTCGTGCGTGTCCAGCACGGACAGCCGCAGCTCATCGTCAACGACGCGGGCACGGCCTATCTCATCGCCGCGCCCCTCCACGACACGGCGAACGGCAACGTAAGCGCCATCCTCTACTGCAAATCGGATCCCAACAGCATCACGCCGGAGCTCCTGAACGCGCAGGACATAGAAGGCGCGACGTTCTGGATTGTCAGCCGCAATCTCCGCACCATCAGCCGGCCGAGCCATTCCCTCAGCGAAAAGAACCAGGCGCGCTTTGATGTCTTCCTGAAGAGCGACCGCCCCGAAACGATGATGCAGGAGCTCGACCAGCATGCCATCGTCGTCCACGGTGTCGGCGACCACGATACGAACGCCTTCGTCGCGCTCGCGGAAATCCGTCCCGACCTCTACCTCGTCGGTTTCATCGAAAGCACGGCGCTCGTGAAGCCGGTCGAGGATATCGCCGGCTTCCTGCGCCACGGCTATGCGCTGTTCGTACTGTTCGTCGTGCTCACCCTCATCTACCTCTTCGTCCGCGAAACACAGCTCCTGCTCCTGGGGCAGGCGGAGACGGAGCAGGCCCTCGATGCCGCGCAGCGTGCACGGGAGCAGGCCGATGAAGCGCGTGCGCACGCCGAAGAAGCGAAGGCGCAGGCCGATCAGGCCAACCGGGCCAAGAGCCTTTTCCTTTCGAATATGTCGCACGAGATCCGCACGCCGATCAACGCCATCATCGGCATGGATGAGATGATCCTGCGCGAGAGCAAAGAGCCCGCCATCACAGGCTACGCCGAGGACCTGCGCGGCTCGGCGCTGCACCTTTTAGGCCTCGTCAACGACATCCTCGACTTCTCGAAAATCGAGGCGGGCAAGATGAAGCTCGTGCCCGTCGAATACGGCCTCGCCTCCCTGCTCAATGATCTCGTGAACATGACGGAAGTCCGCGCGCAGAAAAAACATTTGCAATTCATCCTGCAGGCCGACCCCGGGCTCCCCTCCGTGCTCTACGGCGACGAGGTGCGGCTGAAGCAGGTCGCGATGAACATCCTGACGAACGCCGTCAAGTATACGCGGCAGGGCAGCGTGACGCTCGCCGTCACCTACCGCAAGCTCTCGGACCAGAAGGTCGTGCTGCGCTTCTCTGTCAAAGACACGGGCATCGGCATCAAGCCGGAAGACCTGCCAAAGCTCGGACAGGCGTTCCAGCGTATCGAGGAAGCCCGCAACGCGACGATTGAGGGCACGGGCCTCGGCATGAACATCACGCAGCGGCTGCTCTCCATGATGCACAGCCGCCTCGAAGTCGAGAGCGTCTATGGCGAAGGCTCGACGTTCGCCTTCGAAGTCGAGCAGGATGTCGTCGACTGGGCGGAGCTCGGCGATTTCGAAAACCAGGTGCGCCGCCTCGTGCCAGCCGAAAGCGAAGGCGCGCTGCTGAAGGCGCCGACGGCCGACGTGCTCGTCGTCGACGATGTCGAAATGAACATCAAAGTATTCTGTGGACTCCTCAAGCGCACGGAGATCCACATCGATTCCGCGCTCTCGGGTGCCGTCGCACTCGAAATGGTCAAGAAGAAAGCCTATGATATGATCTTCCTCGACCATCGCATGCCCGAAATGGACGGCATCGAGACGCTGCAGCACATGAAGGAGACGAAGCACCTCTGCAATGATATCCCCGTCATCGCGCTGACGGCGAACGCCATTTCCGGCGCGCGCGAGGAATACATCGCGGCGGGCTTCACCGACTACCTGACAAAGCCGATCGACAGCCACAAGCTCGAAAGCATGCTCAAAAAATACCTCCCGCCCGAAAAGGTGCAGGAGGTCACGGTAGAAGATGCAAAAGCCGAGGACACGGCAGACGCCAAATCACTGCCCGAATGGCTCCGAACGCAAACGCTCCTCGACACGAAGAGCGGCCTCACGAACTGTGGCTCGCCCGAAGACTACCTCGAAACGCTGCGGCTCTTCGCCGAAGCCTACGAGGAAAACGCCGCGACGATCCGGCAATTCTTTGACGCAAAAGACTGGAAGAACTACACCATCCGCGTCCACGCGCTCAAGAGCTCGGCGCGCATCATCGGCGCGAGGGAACTCTCAGACCTCGCCGCCGCGCTCGAACAGGCAGGCAACGCCGAAGATGCTGCAAAAATCCAGCAGGACACGCCGCGCCTCTTCGAGCTCTACGCCCAGTGCGAAGACGTGCTGAAGCCCGTCCTGCCATCGGCCGCTGCTGAAGGCGAAGCCACAGACGACGGAAGCACCAAAGAACCGATGACCGCCGAAGAGCTCCAGGAAGCCTATGAAGCCCTCAAAGAGCTCGCGGCCACGTTCGACTACGACAGCGTCCAGTTCGTGCTCGAAGACCTTGCAGGCAAAGAACCGCCGGCCAGCGAAAAAGAGCATTACGAAGCCGTCTGCAAGGCAGCGAAGAAGCCCGACTGGATGGAACTCCAGAAGCTGCTGGAATGATTTTCAGACAAGAAGCCCCATTTCCCCAGGAAACGTTGTATAATAAGCTTAAAGTGGGATGGAAACAGAATGTGTATCTAGGATGATAAACCGGGAAGGAATGGGATGGTCATCATGGAGGCTATGGATCTGACACTGCAGCAGGCAGCCGACCTGCTCGATGCCTATCGGAAAGAACACAAGCTCGCGCGCATCGTCGATCCGGACGAGTGCCGGGAACTCGATATCGGGGAGGGCTCCTGCCAGTACGGCCGGCCGTGCCATGCCGTCTGGGGCTCGAACCACCGATGCAGCAACTGCATCAGCTATCAGGCCTGCCATACGGACAAGGAGCGACGAAAGCAGGAGCTCCGGAACCGCCAGCTCTTCGAAATCACATCGCGGCCCGTGAACCTGCATGTCGATGCGGCGACAACGCTCGTCGCATCGCTCGAACTCATCGACTGGCGCGAAGCGACGCCGGCCGAGGTCGCTGACATCCCCGAAAAGGACAACGACAACGCCGACTTCCTGAACCAGCACGACACGCTGACGGGACTGTTCAACAAAGAGGGCTTCTCGCGCGCTGTCCGCGCCGAGCTCGCCGCGCAGCCGGACACCGATTTCACGATGGTCTCCATCAACCTGCGCAAATTCCACATGATCAACGACCTCTACAGCATGAAAAAAGGCGACGAGGTGCTCGTCTCCGTCGCGGAATCCATCCGCCAGAAGTGCCACACCGGGGCTCTGATTGCGCGGCTCTTCGGCGACCATTTCGCCGTGTTCGAACCGACGGACGAGACGCTCGAAGCACGCCTGCAGGAATTCCTCGACGAAGCGCTCTTCGTCATCGAGGAAGACGACATCCCACTCCACATCCATGCGGGCATCTACGCCGTCGTCGACCGGAACCTCCCCGTCGCCATCATGATCGACCGCGCCGACATGGCGCGCAAGGAAATCGAAAACGACTACAACATCGGCAGCGCGCACTACACGAA
This sequence comes from Selenomonadaceae bacterium UBA2897, assembly GCA_002350105.1. GTDB lineage: Bacteria > Bacillota > Negativicutes > Selenomonadales > Selenomonadaceae > UBA2897. Next base: position 119,337 of record DEDT01000029.1, read on the forward strand.
GAAGCTCTGGGAGACGGCCATCAACAAGCAGGAAATGGTCAACCGCTTTACGGACGCGCTGGCGCAGGACGAGTTCCACCTCTACCTCCAGCCGCAGCTCGACCGCAAGGAAAAGCTCGCGGCCGCCGAGGTGCTCGTGCGCTGGATCAAGAGCGACGGCTCCATCGTCTCGCCGGGCGCCTTCATCCCATGCTTCGAAGAATCGGGGCAGATTGCCCAGCTCGACCGCTTCGTCTGGGAAAAGACCGTCCAGCTGCTCAAGAGCTGGGAAGGCACGGCATTTTCAGACCTCGCGCTCTCCATCAACGTCTCGCCGAAAGACTTCCTCTATCTTGACGTCGCAAAAACGCTGCAGGAGCTCATCGAGAAATATGACCTGCCGATGGAGAAACTGCGCGTCGAAATCACGGAATCGGCCGTCGTCTCGCAGAGCAAGATGGTCGATGACATCATTGACGCGGGCTTCCATGTGGAAATCGACGACTTCGGCAAAGGGTATTCGTCGCTCAACACGCTGCGCAACATCCGCGCCAA
>DEDT01000029.1:119941-122769 GCA_002350105.1 Selenomonadaceae bacterium UBA2897
GTCATCGTCGACCACGTCATCCACATGGGAAAGACCCTCGGCATGCAGATTGTCGCCGAGGGCGTCGAAACCGAATTCCAGAAAGACCACCTGCTCAAAGCCGACTGCGACTACCTGCAGGGCTTCCTGTTCTCCCCGCCGATTCCGGTCGAGGCGTTCGCGAAGAAATACGCCGTTCACTGATTCCCTTCACGATTGGAAACCGCACAAAAAATCGCCGCTGCCTCATCCGTGCAGCGGCGATTTTCAGCTTTGCAATGCTTTAGCCTGCAAGCTGGGGGATTCCACGTCAAAGACAGTCTTTCAGCAGTTCTGGATGATTGATTGCCTTCGTGATGAGGCGGCGCAACACGCCGGTATAGCCATCACCGAGGAGGTCTTTGGCTTTGTCAATCGTCTCTTGCGGCATGCGGATGGTCAGATTGCTTTTTCGGCGGGCCGCACGCCTTGCACGGGCGATGGCAGCAGCCTTTGCCAGTTGTTCTTCCGTCATTTCCGGCGCATCTTCAAAATTGATAGGCATACGCGATGCGCGTTCCGCCTCTGCAATCGCAGACGCTGGCGGTTTCTGCCCTTCATGAATGAATACTCTATGAATTGCCATAATAAACCCTCCTCTCCTTTGCGGTCGCGTAACGTGCAGAAATCAACCGGACAGCCTCGCCACGTTCCGTATAAATCACAAAGAGCACTTTCCCGACACGGCCGATGACCTGATACCGGTCTTCCTCATCACTATGAAGTTCGTCGTAAAGCTCGATGCGATTCTCGTCTGCAAAAACATAGGCCGCCGTCTCGAAGCTGATTCCATGCTTCCGCACATTGATTTCATTCTTCTCATCGTCCCATTCGATGGGGCGATCTTGAAATATGGTCTTCATATTCTTATTATACCGCCGATTTTCGCAATACACAATGCACGATGAAGAAACGATAAAAAGGGGTCATCCCCACACCTCTTTCAAATACGCCCCGAACGCCTGCATCTGCGGCGCTATCTCTTTTCGCGTCGCATAGCCGAGGACGCGTTTGGTCTCGGGGACGAGCGGGAGGATGCGGACGCTTTCAGGGAGGGGATGGAGGCTTTTGAGACTGAGAGCTGGCATGGCGGTCGCGCCGAGGCCGGCAGCGGCCATGGAGAGGAGCGTGGAGTCGTCGTCGCAGTCGATGATGGTCTGGCTGTCGGCCTGAGCCTCGAGATGTTCGCCGAGAGCGTTGCGCGGAGCCATGAGGAGCGGCAGATGGGCAAGCTCGTCCTGCGTGAGCGTGCTCTTTTCTTCGGGGATGCTGCCGCGCGGGACGACGGCGAAATAGCGGTCATCGGCGAGCGGCGTGAAACCGAAGTTGCCGAGCCGCATTTCATCGCCGAGCGCGATGTCAATCTTGCCAGCGAGCAGCCATTCGGAGAGGATGTCCGTGCCGATGAAAATGCGGTATCGGACGCGCGGATGCGCGGTTTGATAGCCCTTCAGAAAACGCGGCAGGCAGGTGTTCGAGATGCTCGAGAACGCGCCGATGGCAATCGGGGGTTCCTGCCCGCGCCGAAGGTCGGCAGCTTCTTCCTTCACGCGCGCGAGCGCGGCGTCGGCCGCGAGCAGGGCGGGCAGCAGGGCGCGGCCTTCGTCCGTCAGTGCGACGCCCGCATGCGTGCGCGTGAGCAGCGCGCAGCCGAGCTCGTCCTCGAGGCGGCGCATCGTCTGCGAGACGGCGGACTGCGTCGTATGGAGCTCGGCCGCCGCCTTGCTGAAGCTCCCGAGCCGCACGGCCGCGAGCAACGTGCGGAGGCGGATGTCATCCATCGTCGTTCCTTCTTTCCATCAGCTTTCGTGATACCCATATCCTACCTTCGTTCTTCCGCTTTGTCCAGCATCGTGGTATAAAAAAGAAAAGAAATGAAGAGCTGAATGAAAACACATGGAGGGCATCCATCATGGCAACGACCATCACGAAAGAAGCGCTCGAAGCGCATATTGCATCATTCCTCGAAGACTACCGCGCCGCGCACGGCATCGCGCCGATCTGGCGCGCACCGCTTGCTGGCTTTGCCGACGCGCATCATCCCCTGCTCGCCAAAGTCCGCGAGCGCATCCCCGAACACGCAATGCCAGAGGATGTGCTGCCGGGCGCAAAGACCGTGCTCGTCGTCTTCGTGCCGTTCTCGAAGGAGCTCGCCGAGACGAATTCCTGCGCGGGCCTCGCCTCGGCGCAGTGGGCAAAGGCATACGAGGACACGAATGCGATGTTTGGTACCATGAATGACGACCTCATCGCGCTGCTTGCGGGGCACGGCGTCCGCGCCGCCGTTGCGCAGGCGGCTTCGACGTTCGACCGCGAGAAGCTCGTGAGCCATTGGTCGCATCGTCATTTCGCGTATCTCGCGGGGCTCGGCACGTTCGGCATCAACAACATGCTGATCACGCGCTCCGGCGGCTGCGGCCGCTATACGACAGTCGTGACCGACCTCGACATCACGCCGGGCCAGCCGCTCGAAACGGAATACTGCCTCTACAAGAAGAACGGCAAGTGCGGCGCCTGCCTGCGCCGCTGCCCGACGGCGGCGCTGACGGCGTCGGATGGCATCGGGCATTACGACCGGCACAAATGCTTTGCCATTCTGAAGAAAAATGCCGAAGCCTATCAGGACTTCGGCAGCTCGTATACGAACGAGGACGGGACAGGAAGCAACAGCGTCGGCAGCGAGGTCTGCGGGAAATGCACCGTGCACGTGCCGTGCGCGCTGATGGCGCCGGGGGCGTAAACAAGCAGAAACAATGTCTCATTAAGTTCGCGATCCCCAGTAAATCCAGGCCCCTTCTCAGAGGGGGCTG
>DEDT01000029.1:122886-125074 GCA_002350105.1 Selenomonadaceae bacterium UBA2897
CACCGCTTCGCGGTCCCCCTCCCTCTGAGAGGGAGGCTATCTCAAAGCTACGCTTGCGGTTTTAACACGCCATTCTGATACGCGAGCAGCAGGTTGTACAAATCCGTGATTTCTTCCTGCATAGCTCGTCCTTTGTCGGTGTCGCCGACGGTCGTATGGATGGTCGCGAGCTCGACAGTTTCGGAGACGGATTCGATGTCGCCGTTGTCTGCAAGCGCTGTGCGGACATCGGCGATTTTCTGGTGCGCGAGCAGGCGCAGGCCGCGGGAGTTCGAAATCAGTGTGAAGCCCGAGATGCCGGTCTTTTCGTGATACGCCTTGCAGAAGCCGCCGTCGATGATGATGGCGCGGCCGCCCGCCTTGACGGGCGATTCGCCTTTCTTGACCTTCACGGGCACATGGCCGTTGATGATGTGCCCCTTCTTCGGCGAGAGGCCGAATTCTTTCAGCACGCGCTCGCAGGTCTCCTCGTCGTCAAGCAGGCGGTAATACGGATCCGCTGGTTCCTCCCACGTCGTTTTGTCGGCGAGGAACGTGCGCTCGAACGTCCGCACTTCGCGGCCCGAGAGCGGCGAGAGCCGCCCGCACCAGAGAAAATACATGAAGTCGAGCGCTTCCTGCTCATGATAGAGATATGCCGCGCGCGCCATCTGGTCACAGAAATCAAGCCAGGCGCGTCCGGCATATTTTTTGCCATCGTACGTAATCTCGCGAAACGCGCCGTCCTCTGTCAGCGGCACGCAGCCGTGGAACAGCAGGTTGCCGTTGCGCACGAGGTAGAGACTGCCCTTGCGGTAGAGGAAATCGACATGGCGCCGGAGCGCCGGGCTTTCCGTGAACGATGTTACAAGGCCGCCCAATATCTCGCGTTCCTCCAGCGTCAGCACATACGGGTCGGCCGCGTCCTCGTCAATCGTCGGGAAATACGCCTTGCGGAGCTCGTAGCGGCCGCTCGGCAGCACGGCGCAGACGTTGCGGAAGTCGATGCAGTGCAGCAGGCGGCGATTTGCCATGCCGAGGTCGGGATTGCGTTCAATCAGCGCGCCCTCGACTTTGAAGAGCAGAATCGTCGCGGCGCGCTCGGCCGCGCGGATCGGCGCTTCGTCGGGATAGAGATGCTGCGCGAATGTCACGAGCGGCCGCAGGCTGATGCCGTAGCCGCGTTCGAGCACGTCCACATTGTCATAGCGCAGGGAATTGCGCACGACCGTCGCGATGCAGGCCGGACTGCCGAGCGCCGCGCCCATCCAGAGCACATCGTGGTTGCCCCATTCGATGTCGACCTCGGGCAGTGCCATGACGCGGTCGAGGATGGCGTCGGGCCGCCCGCCGCGGTCAAAGAAATCGCCGACGAAATGGAATTCCGCGACGGCGAGCCGCTTCACGAGCGACGCGAAATCCTCGAGGAACTCCGCGCCCGCATCGGCCTGCACGATGCTCGCGAGCAGCCGCTGCTGATACGCGAGCTGCGCGGCGTCCGCCTCGGGCCGCGTCGCGAGCAGCTCGACGAGCACGGGACGCAGCCGCGCGGGAATGAGCCCCGGCAGGCGCGAAGCCGGATATTTCCAGCTCATGAGGCGCGCGAGCGCGAGGCAGCGTGCGATATTCTCGCGATACCACGCGGGCGTCGCCCGCCGCGCCGCCATCATCTGCTCGATTTTTTCTTTCGGGTAGTAAATCAGCGTGCAGAACTCCGCCTTTTCCTCCTTCGACATCCGCGCGCCGAAGACATAATCGACTTTCTCGCGGATGACGCCCGAACAGTTGTTGAGGATATGGTAGAATGCCGCGTACTCGCCATGCAGGTCGCTCATGAAATGCTCGACGCCCTTCGGCAGCACGAGCTGCCCCTGCAGATAGATCAGGCGGCTCATGACCGCCTCCTTCGTCGGATACTTCTCCGCGAGCAGGCGCAGGATCTTGCCCGGCCGACCGGGATGAGGAATGGGTCGCATGAATATCGCTCCTTTGCAAAATGGTTGTCCAAATTTCATCCGCCCACGCCCGCGCATACGCGCCCCGCGTAGCACGCAAGTACGATGGCGATGGCGAAGAGATACTCGAAAACGCTGCCGACGGCGAAGAGCTTGATGCCGTGCTTGCGGTTCGGCGTGACGATCGGGACGTTGCCGCAGACGGCATCTTCGGCGATGTGCAGCAGCGCCCCGATGGCGATGTAGCTGCCGAT